>JANNUH010000027.1:0-14952 GCA_031395015.1 Desulfobacterales bacterium
ATTATTTTATGGCACTACATTGACCAGGCCCCAGAGAGAAAATCTTTAATATGCTGAAATTATAATGTTTAATTTTTCAGCATTCATGATTTTTTGCGGTTTTCTGCCTTTTTTATGGGAAAATTCAAAAAGATGGGTTAACTCCAACGTTACATTGGGGGAGAGATTGCCGATAAATTCTGTCAACCCGAGTTCCTGGCCTTTTATATAATTCATATTGGGTGTGGCCCAGGAAGAGTTGTCAAAAACGGCATTTAAGGTACATGGGGCAAGTTTTGATATGAGGTTGGCAATATAGCCGCCATAAGAACTCCCGATGGCGTAAATGGTTTTCGGGATTTGGGGATGCCTGATGAATAGGTCATTGATGGCGAAAATATGATCTATTGCCGGAAGGAGTCCAAAATTCTGATACTCATTTTTACCTGGGTAAAGGGTTCCAGGGACGATTAGCGGTGTTGTCGGATCAGCTTTCATTTCAGCGGCCCTTAAGAGAAGGTCATCGATGTTTTCATGATGGGTGAGACCCGTGATCGACCGGAGCAACTTCAAAGTCGCCATCTCTATTTTGATTGTGGCACCATTATTCGGGCGAGAAAAAATAGAGTGGTAGTCAACAGACAGACATGCCATTTGGTAATCTTTGCAGATATGTTCCTGGAAATTTTTCCGGTAGGATCCGGCATCATCCCCAAATCCGGCAATATAAACCACAAGGCCCAGAATTTTACCGTCGTCAGGGGTGGCAATGGAGTAATCAATTGTTCTTTTGATGTCACTGCTGAGCTCAAAATCACTATGGGCCTCAATGGTATGTTGAAAAAAAGCCATCTTGTTTCCTTTGCTTTTAGATCAGGCTTGAAGGATTAACCTTCCTCGGGCTTAAGTTATAGATCGTCTTCCAAGTGCCATATCCAGGCAGCTCCAGAAGGCATGGGAGGTTACCAGGGCTTGAGCCTTTGCCTTGCCCTGTGCTGCGATTTTTTCGAGCTCGGCTTCATTGTTCAAATGCTCTGCAATGATCTCAACAGCCTGGTCGGGAGATGAAAAGGCCACAAAATGAACGCCAGGTGTGTAGTATCTCCTGATTCCGGGTATATTCGGTGCCACCAATAATCGGCCGCAAACCAATACTTCGGTATATCGGTAGATAAAATGCGGGAGCCAGGTCCAGTCTCTGCCGTTCTCGGCGATCTGATCCGCGGTTGTTACAACCAGGGAGGCATTAATCAGTGTTTGCCAATATTCGGAATCCGGAGCCCGTTTATTCTCCAGACTGCGCCCCCTCATCTCCAGGAGAATCCCCCTCTCTTTAAGAGCATCTGAAATTTTCTGAAGTACAGAAGTCCTTGGTTCATATAATGATCCCATAAATACTGCGGTGGGCTTTTCTCCTTGGCGTCTATCCGCCGAAAGTGCATTGAGACGATTCATGGTTGTTTCGGAAAAAGGCATCAGACACGGCCCGATTATCCTCTGGTGGGGAAATATAGGGTGAGTTTCTTTAGGAGACATGAGGCTTACGACGATACCTGATCTGGCAGTGAGAACGGCACATTGAGCCCGCCAGATCCGCACGGGAAGATCGGTGAGGGCTGTGATGGGTGTGATGTTGCGCCAATGTAACATAATCGATATTCTGAAACTCTGATACAGGCCGACAACCCAGTTCTGGCTGCCTGTACGCGGACTATAGAGGTAGTGTGTTGGCGAAAGTTCATCCAGAACCTGTTTCAATTGCACAAGATAACCTTTATCCTTGGCAATGATGACTTTATGTACCTGGTCAGAGCCAAGATATTCGCAGGCAGAGGCATAGAGTTCCTGGTATTCTATAATTTCCCAACCTTTGGCACCGGCCTCAATACAGAGCACACCGGATGTATCCGTCCTGGATAGACCCTTGGTAAGGTTTCGAGCCATATCTACAAGAAACAGCAAACACCAGTTGATCCAATAGGGAAGGAATACCAGTCGGGGAATCAGCCAATTCCGTATAAAATCGCCCATGGGCTTGGTTGATTTTCCGGTCATTCTCTTTAACATTTTATTTCCTTTGTCTCTGTTCTTTGAAGTTTTCCATGATCATCCTTTGTATTTCCAATCACTCTGGCCGGGACCCCTCCTGCAATGGCATAATCCGGTATGTCACGGGTCACCACTGCATTTGCGGCAATGATAACGTTATCTCCAATGGTTACCCCGCCGGATATCACTGCTCCGGAAGCTATCCATGTGCCGCTTCCGATGTGGATATCAAATCCGCCTCCCGGCACCTCTTCTTTCCCGCCTCCCCAGAATTCGTTGTTATGACCATTTGATAGCGATGCCCGGCAGCCTTCCCTGAAAAGGTGTCGGCCGGTCAGAACCATCACGTTGTATCCGAAAATGGTGTTGTCCCCCACATAGATGGATCCGCTTGAAAGATTAAACAATGTATTGGCCAGGCCTACCCTGTGGCCTAAAACCAGCTTCCCTGCATCACCTTCAATATAGGGGGTGTAATATAAGTAATACTTGATCCCATGAATCAGGGGACGAAGCGGTCTTCTTAATTTGTGCTTCAAGGTGGTAAAAAATCCCATGGGTTCACTTTACCTTAGTTATTGATTAATAGAAATCAGCATGGTTTAGAGAAAGTTATTGGCCTGTGCCACTTGGGGAGATGCCCATACTCCATTTCCTGTATACAACCTGCCTTGTGCTGTATTGCGGGTATCATAGAGATTGACAAAGTAATACCCTAAATGGTGCATGAATGCCGCAATGTCCCAGAAAAATGCTTGATTTACCCGATAGGGGACAAAAAATACTTCAGTCATTACAATCCGGATGGAATGTGATTTTAAAAGATCAAGACTTCCTTTCAGAACTTCAAGGTCGTACCCTTCCGTATCCACCTTGAGAATATCAATGGTTTCAAAGAAATTTTTTTTGGCCAGGCTCATTACAGTATGGGTTGGGACATCAAATGCCTGTGTGATCTTGTGGTCTCCCGATGGTACCCGTTCACTAAGTCCGTCTATGGGTTCAAGAACCCCTGCAACGGCACTCTCCTTTGTTAAAAGGTAACGCAGGATTCCCTCTTTGGCACCGGCTGCCACGGGGTAGCATAAAATGGTCTGACCCTGGTTTGGGATCGATTTAGCAAGCGTTTCCAGATCCCTGAAGGCTTCTGGATTCGGTTCCAGTCCGATATATTTAAAACGCCCAGTCCAATTATCTGAAAAAATTTTCAGCGTTTCACCCCGATGGGCTCCGATATCCAGCAGGATCGGTTCTTTTAATGACAGGGGTTCCAATAGTTCAAAGGCGGTCATCAAGCCTCGGTCCGGCCACTTGGTGTCTATATCAGTCATTGTCAGCACTCCTTGGAGAGTAAAAGTGTCTATTCCCTGTTAGGGAGATTATTTGATTTTTTCCATCGGCTTTAATGGGAATCTCCTGAATAGAGAATTTTTAAACTCTCGGCTCTTCGGTGGTCCCAGACAGGCAGATGAAAGCCCTTATTAATTAATTCCTTGCGGGAGCGCTCCAATCCGTCTCCCAGGAAATTGAAGAGATGCCCTGTGGCAACGGCATCAATCCGTTTGTCCGACAGACCCTGGGAAAGGTGGTTGTAGTGCCCGGCACCCCCTGACATGATTAGGGGCATTGGTAAATCATCCGGCAGTTCATTTAAGATAGTCATGTCATATCCCTGCCCTGTCCCGTCGCGATCCATGGAATTAAGATAAAGGTCTCCCACCGGATATTGGGATAGTTTTTTAATCCAATCATTCAGGGTCCCTCCCACACACTGGCTGCCGTTTTTTATCCAGACCTGATATCCGATTCCGGTTTCCATTTTGGCATCCACTGATGCCACGATACACTGCTGGCCGAATTCGGCGGATAAATTTGTGATGAGTGAAGGTATTTCAAAAAGAGGGGTATTGACAACGATTTTATCTGCTCCGGACCGCAGCAGGGTTTTGGCATCTTCTATGCTGCGAACACCGCCACCTGCAGAAATGGGAACAAAACATCCCTGTGAAAGTGTTTTGAGATTTCTACAAAATTCATGGAGGTCTCTTTTTGCCCTTGACACATCTAAAACGATCAACTCATCAATTGAAAAGGCAACCTTGGAGAAATTATAGTTGTTTTGAAGCCAATCCATATTTCCGACTTTCTGTAGCCGAAAGTTTCGGCTCAGCATGAAGGCCCCCTGATCGTAGAACAGGGTGAAAATCAATCTTTTTTTCAGCATGACGAGACCATTTCAATAAAATTTTTCAGCAGGATCAGACCATTGGTCTGGCTTTTTTCAGGATGAAACTGGGTGCCGCAGATCCTGCCGGTTTCAAATGCGGCAAGAAATTCCCCCCCGTAGTCACAGATTGCCGTTCTTCCCTTTAGGTCTTCTTGAAGCATGCGATACGAATGGACAAAGTAAAAATCAGCCTTTTCCGGCAAATCACTGAAGAGTCCTTCTCTATCGGAGAATTGAACCGAATTGAACCCAACATGGGGGATTTTTGTCGGGTTGGATGTATCTGTTGTAAAACGGTCCACCCGGTTGGGTACCAATAATAGTCCACTGGATTCACCATCTTCGGTGCTTGCGGCCCCCAATAGCTGCATCCCAAGGCAAATACCGAGAATGGCGCCGCCTTTTTTTTCAACGGCTTCCAAAATTGCCTGGTCAAGGCCTGTACTCCGGAGTTTTTCCATCGCTTTTCTGAAAGAGCCGACTCCCGGCAGAATGAGGCTTTGAGCCATTTGCACCTGTTCAGGATCCGGTGTAACCACGGATTCAACCCCTAGAAATTTCAATGCACCTACCACTGAGCCGATATTGCCCATTCCGTAGTCCACGATAGTAATACAATGTGAAGCCATTATTCAACCCTGAATGTGGGTGTCCACCGGCCGTTCAATTTTTTGAACAGCTCTTTGTTGGCCCATTTGTTCAATACTCCCTCAAACTCATCCCTCTCCATTTCGTAGTATTTGAGATAGACTTCAATGAACTCTTCGGGATAGTGTCCATCGTACAGCCGTACCAGGTTTATAGCTTGATCCCGGGTCATGGCGCCTCGCCGAATTTCTATTCCTGCATCCTGGGTCGCCCTGCCAAATCCGAATTTAAGATACATCAGGTAGGTGTGGAGCGCATAAAGGGCCTGGTCATTCTGCGCAAAATTGGTAAACGTGCCCGTGTTTGACTCCGGTGCTTCCTGTAGTCCGCAGTGCTCCTTGGCCACCAGGTAGTTTCGGTAGGGATCCCATGATTCATAATAGGACCAGTGGGTGATGAACAACTCCTTGCCTTGGATTTCCTGATCAGTTGGAAAGAGGAAGAAATAAAGTTCGGATTTGGAAAGACCGGAAGACGTTAATACCTTCTCGTACCCGCCTTCCATATATATCCTTTTCATATAGTCGATATCATACATGGCACGGTTTTTTGACTCTGTTGATCCCCCGTATTCGACTTCACCATCCTCTCCGTAAAACAGCAAAGGGATACTAAGGTTGACGGCCAGACGGACAACCGCTGCCTGGATGGCGATGAGCCATCCGAAATAGGGGAACCCTTTCTCTACAAATCCCTGTCGGTTGAGTACCTTCATGGCATAGGCATCGGGGCTGATCTGGATGTGATTGTATCCGCTGTCAATATAGTTCTTGATGTTGGTGTCGCCAAGTTCCAGTGAAAGTGCTGGTGTGACGGTAACTGCAAGGGGGTTCATTCCGAATTGATGCTTTAGCTGATAGGAAACATAGGAACCGTCCTTTCCTCCGCTCACGGGAACAATGCAGTCAAATCCGCCTGACTTGGATTTGAATCTGTCAAGAGTTTCCATCAATTCCTGTTTTCGGGATTTCCAGTCAAGTATTTTTTTCTCTTCCATCCACTGGCAGGCGTTGCACCAGCCCCGATCATCAAATTTAATCCGGGGGCGTGTGGACATATTAAGACAGTTTTGACACCAAGATACTTTATTTTCGAACTTTTCGGTCATTATATTCACCTTGTGATTCAGTTCATGGAAAAACCGCTGTACCAGATGCTACCATGCATTCAGACCGCCGTCCACGATGATGTTTTGTCCGGTTACATAGCTTGATGCGTCTGACGCCAGGTACAGCAGCGCACCGACCATTTCATGTGCCTGGGCCATGCGGTTCATGGGAACCCGGTTGGCATATCTACCCTTGAATTCATCATTCTGGCCGCTTTCCGTGCCGCCCGGAGTCAGCGTATTTACGCGGATTCCTTTGTCTGCCCAATAGGTGGCCAGGTGTTTGGTCAGCCCCACCACGGCTGCTTTGGACGCCGTATAAACTGCTGGGGTGTTGATTCTGTGGTCAAGATAAAAAGATCCCTCATAAATGCGGTGATCCGGGGCCATGACCCCATAGATGGAGGCTGTTTGAATGATGCTGCCTCCCCGGCCCTGAGCCACCATCTGTTTACCCACAGCCTGGGCTGTCAAGAACATGCCGTCTATATTTACGGACATGATTTTGCGCCACTGGTCCAGGCTGTATTCCTCAAAGGGGGCAAAGAATGCGTCCAGGTCATCTGATTTGCCTGCGGCGTTGTTATGAAGGATATCAATGCCGCCGAATTCGGAGACCACACGAGCCACCATTTTTTTTACAGAGTCGGGCATGGAGACATCGCAGCCAATCCCCATGGCTTTGATATGATACCGATCCCCAAGTTCCTTGGCAAGCGTGTTTGCGCTTTCATCCTGAAGATCAGCGATGACCACGGTTGCACCGGACTCGGCAAGCCCGGCACAGAAATGCCGGCCGAGGATACCTGCGCCACCCGTTACCACAGCGACTTTGCCTGTCAGATCATACAATTTTCGATAGGAAATTTCATTCATTGGGCGCTCCGTTTTTTCATCAACATTTCAACAATTTCAAAATCCAGTTCCGTATCAATATCCATGGAACGGTTTTCCGGCATGACAAAGAGGCCGGTGTCGGCGTTAAACACTGTGGGGTTGTTGAAAAGTACGGCCCGTTTCCAGACATAAATCGATGCATTCATGTCAAAACAGGGCGGAGAATCCTGGCGCCGGGCCACTGTTTTTTTTGGGGGCTTTGAGAGCCTGATAACCCCGTCATTCCATAGTTCCACCAGGTTGAAATAGGGGGAGCGTCTAGCTGGTGCGGCTGTGATGACATTGGATAGGTCTTGGGTTTCTAAGAGATCCACTGCTCCTCGTATGTCCTCTGTCCAGCGCAGAGGGGAGGTGGCATCCAGATCCACGATGATGTCAAAGGAGCTTCCCGTTCTTTGTTCAACTGTTTCCACGCAATGCCTGATGGCCGGAAGCTTGGGGGATGTGTCCAATGCCAGTTCCGGCGGACGGACCACCAGTTCTTGTGCTCCCCAATCGGCTGCCACCTCCAGGATAGCCTCAGAATCACTGCTGACAGCAATCCGCTGGAATAGATGACACTTCTTTGCCTGTTCCAGGGTGTAGGCAAGCAGAGGTTTTCCAGCAAGGGGGCGTATGTTTTTGTTTTTAACGCCCTTGGAACCTCCCCTTACACAGATGGTGCATATTCGAGTCATCTCGTTACCCAGGTGTTTGAAGAGGCTGCTTTTTCAGCAGCCTCTATGGTCATAAGTGTTTCCATGGCCTCTTGGATACTACAGAGTTCTTGGGTCTCCCCTTTGAGCATGTGCATATGCTGGTTGCGATAGGTATCATCCCGGGCTACTTCAAATGTTGTGATGTTGTCGTTGACGGTGAGCGTGTTTTTGATTAAATCGGCTTGAATGCTTTCCTTATCGGTGGTTATCCTGATCTGCCTGCAGGGTGTCCGGTCAAGATAGTTCATATGGATGGTGACCAGGGGAGAATATTCAGTCTCCATGACAAGCGAATAGGCATCGTCGCTGTTGATGTCGAGTGTGCCCAGTCGTCCGCCAATAGCTGTCAGCCGGCGCCAGGGGCCGAAAAGAAGATTTGCATAGTCTATCTCATGGCTCAGATCCCGCAGCACTCCGCCGCCTTTTTCCTTTTTTGCTGAATAGCTTTTCCGGTAATCCATACCCGGACGCCAGTCAGGCAGATAAGAACCTGCACAAATGGTGACTGTTGATATGCCAACCGGAGGCGTCAATATCTCCCTAAGCCTCATGATTAAGGGATGGCATCTCAGATTATAGGCCACTGCTGTGTGGGAAAACTCATGGGGCGGGAATTCATTAACTTTTTCAAACAATGGTTTTTCGACCAGGAGGCGCCCCTGAAATTTGTATTGAATCAGGTCTCGTATTGTTTGTTCATGGTCGCTGGTAGGGTTTGCCACAACCACATATTCGGGAAGCCATGCGTCCATGGCTTCTTTCAGGGTTGAAAAGCATGGTGTTGAAATAAGGGACTGCTGGCTGACCACAGCCACCTGGCACCCTATCTCATCCAGAAGGTTCGCATGTCGCCTGCCTATGGAACCATAACCTACCACCAGGGCTTTCATGACACATCGCCCCTTGCCTGTCTGAGCTGCTGTGGAGAGCCGATGTCCAGCCATTCTTTTTCCAGGGCAAAAGCGCCACAGGAGATTTTTTCGGCTATGGCTTTTTCAAACAAGGTTGTAATAGGGAAGAAGGTGTCTTTGGGAATCTGGGCGATGGCTTTTGGCGATAAAACGTAAATACCGGCATTGACTGTTTCTTCGAGAATCGGTTTTTCCACGATGCTCGATAATCTGTTGGTTTTAATGTTTACACAACCAAACGGCACCTGGTGAAAATAGGGGTAGACACCCATGGTGGCGTAAAATCCATGCCGGTCATGAAATTCGATCATTTTAGTGAAGCTCGCATCTTCGATCAAGTCGCCGTTCATGACAATCAAGGGATGGCTTGGAAGTCCCGGTAAAAGGGACAGAGCGCCGCCGGAGCCTAGTGGTTTATCCTCGCGGAGATATTCGATGGTAACACCAAATTGTGACCCGTCTTTAAAATGGTCTTCGATTATGTCGGACAAATAATTAACTGCCAGAAAGATGCGGTTGATCCCGTGACTGACAAGATGCAGGATAATTCGTTCAAGGATTGGCCGGCCTGCAACCTTGATCATGGGCTTAGGGATATTCTCCGTCAGGGGTCTCAGACGCATTCCCTTGCCACCTGCCATTATTACGGCCCAATTGGGTCTTGAAACGATGCCCAGCATATCGTGAAGAAGATGAATGCCGATAACCTTTCCTGTTTCATCGATAATGGGAACCTGTTCAAAACGTCGGGCCTGCATGATGTCCAGAACCTTGACCCTTGGGATTTCAGGCAATACGCTGTAACAATTTCGATTGACAAGGTGGGTTACTGTTGTTTCCAGGGAACTCCCCTTTAACAGGGCTTTTCTGATATCCCCGTCTGATAAGGTTCCAATGAGTTTAAAGTCATCATCAACAGCCAATGCTATCCCTGCTCCGGTTTTTTCCATACTTCCCATGCACTGAATGATTGTTGCATCAGGGCTAATACAGTATTCTTTCATGGTGCCACCTCCCAAATATGTTCCATAACTTTATCATCCATGGGCATATTAAATATATCGTCCTGGTTCAATGATATCATGAAATTTTTTTTTCAAAATATCTGTAATATCAATTTTTTCAATCACGGCTGCGATTGTCGAACATGTGCCTGGTCTGTCATAGGGATTTTGGATTGTTTTTAGTTTCTCTCGGAAAGGCGGGGAAAGGGCTCTGTCTATAGTATTTCGGATGGCTTGGGTTTCAGGCATACAGTTTAGAATGCTGTCTGCCTGGATTCGTCCCTTTTGACGGTCACCGATGTTGATCGTCGGAATCTTGAAAGAAGGTGCTTCAATGATTCCACTGGAGCTGTTGCCGATAACTGTTGAGGCGTTTTTCATGGCTGAAAGGTATTTCATGGAACCCATTGAAGACAGCGCCAAACATCGCCGGGGATGCTGTTGGGCATAATCTTCCATCATGCGGTTGATGATGCGTCCATCGGTATCGGCATTGGCCTTTGTAAAAATTACATTGATATCCGGAAAATCGGAAACAGCATCCAGTATCGCCTGAAATTGTTCCTGGGCAGTGGATTCTTCCAGAGTCACCGGATGAAAGGTTAACAGGAAGTAGGGGGTTTTTAGGCTGATTCCCAGAGATTCTCCGAGCCGCTTGCGGCTCAGAAGTTTTGTCCGGTGGAGGGTTTCCACCCCCAGAGCGCCAACATTAAATACCCGGTCCGGGGCCTCCCCCAACTGAATGATGCGATTGCGGTAAACATCGCAGCCGGCAAAATGGAGGTGGGATAATTTGGTAATGGCGTGCCGGAAGGCTTCATCAATGGCTCCCTCAGTCGTTTCCCCACCATGAATATGGGCAACAGGTATCCGGCATACCTGGGATGCGCCTGCCATGCAGAAGGTTTCAAATCGGTCACCCAATACTACCACCATATCCGGTTTCAGTCTGTTAAGCGCCTCCCCATACCCCATCAGGGCAAGGCCCATTGATTTGCAGATGGCAGTGGGTGTATCCCCGGACAGAAGAATTTCAACGGTTTCATGGGGCTGGAATCCATCGGCCTGGATTTCCTGTATAGTGGCACCGAATTCCGGAGAGAGGTGCATGCCGCTGGCAAGCAATTGCAACTGTAAGGTCGGGCGGTCTTCTATTTCTTTGAGAAGACCCTTGAGCAGGCCGTAATCGGCCCGAGTTGAGGAAAAAACACATATGTTACGCTTCAATGAAGTCATCCTTTTCGTAATTCCTGTTGGCCCGGCGGCCGATCACTTCGTCCCAGCGCATGGGGGAAATACCTGTACCCGGTCTTTTGGTTGTGATATTTTTTTCAGTAAACACCTCGCCCTTTGCAATGGGGCAGGCCGCCACAATGCTTTTTCTTACGATGGGAAGGTTAGCCATATCAGTTGGGGTCGGTTTTTTAATGCCGGACCCTAAGGATGTTTCCATATTTCGGATACCGGTTACCATAGCCGTCAATTCTTCCGGCTCCAGGGAGGCCTGGTGGTCCGGTCCCGGTAGTCCCCTATCAAGGGTGAAATGTTTTTCTATAACTCCGGCACCAATGGCCACTGCAGCAATGGCTGTTTCTATTCCCCGGGTATGGTCTGAATAACCTACCGAAATTCCTGGGAAAGCGTGTCGAATGGTCTCGATTGCCTTGAGATTGACATCTTCAAATGGCGTGGGGTAGCCCGTGGTGCAGTGTAGAACCGTGATATGATGTCTGGGCGTACCGGAATCTGTCAAGAGATCCAGAGCAGCCTCTATTTCCCCGAGATTGGCCATGCCGGTTGACAGCAATAGACGTTTATTCAGCCCCCCCAATTTTTTTAGATAGGGCAGATTGGTGATTTCTCCGGAAGGTATCTTAAAAATTTCCATCCCCAAAAGGTTTAAAAAATCAATACTATCGAGATCAAAGGGAGAAGAGATAAACTCAATCTCCAAGGTTTGGCAGTGGGAGAAAAGTGTCTTGTGGGCATCCACGCCCAGTTCCAGTTTACGGACCATCTCCATCTGGGTTTCCTGGGAATCGCTTGTCTGTTTCTGATACCCAGCCTTAGGGGCAGTGGCAGTAATCATTTTTTCAGCTTTGAAGGTTTGGAATTTGACAGCATCAGCTCCAGCAGACAGGGCCGAATCCACCATTCTTAGAGCCAGATCCAGACTTCCGTTGTGGTTGACGCCGGCTTCGGCTATGATGAAAGTCTTAGTCATGGTGTTTCCCTTATAAGGCTGTTGGCTTTGAGAAAACTATCCGGGGGGATTAAGGCGTATTCTTTTGAAACGGCACCGCTTCCCCAGAACGAGCCGCTGCCCAACACCACGCCCCCATTGACAAGGGCACCGGTTGCGATGTGGCAATGGTCCCCGATGGTTGCATCATGTTCTACAAGGGCTTTTGTGTTGATGATGCAGTTTCGACCCACTTTGGCTCCGGCATTTATCAGCGCATGGTGCATGATGATCGTTCCTTCATCAATTTTAGCGTGGGTTGAGACATAAGCCAGGGGAGATTTGATGACAGGAAATACTGCCCCCAGTCTTTTTGCGGTATTAAAGAGCTGCTCTCTTTGACGTGCCGATTTGATCTGGCCGATGGTTATCAGGATATTGGGATAGGTGGGGATAAGTTCCGGGAGATTCTCATCATTGCCGATAATTTTGTATCCCAGAACATTTTGGTGTATTTTTCCCGGAAGATCGATGATCCCGGCAATTTGAAACCGATTTTCCTGTTCAATTACATCAATACAGGATTTGCAATGTCCGCCACCGCCTATTAAAAGAAGGGATTCTTTCATTGTTTTACACTACTGGGTAGATTGACCACCCGATCTTCAAGCCAGTTTGCAACATCCAGGGGGCCGCACTGACAATGGTTGAACATGGGAAGATGATTCATCAGTGTCCATACAGGGCGGACCTGAACGCCGCTCTCGTTGGCATACTGAATAAATTCATTCCGCTCTGTTTTGTTTTTCAGAATGATTGCATTCAACCAATAGTTGGACTTTGCTTTTGGAGGCTCTTCCACAATGGGAACAGCGAGATGATGAAAAAAATCAGAATAGATTCCGGCAGTATCCCGTTTGTCCTGCAAAAAAAAGGAAAAATTTTCCATTTGAGCACATCCAATGGCAGCGTTAATATTCGGCATTCGGCAGTTATATCCCACCTGGTCATGGTTAAACTCCCAGTTATGCGGCACTTTTGCGGTAGTTGAAAGATGTCTTGCTTTTTGGGCAATGTTTTGGCTGCGGGTCAGAATGATTCCACCACCACCGGTGGTGACAGGTTTATTCCCATTAAAGCTTAAAATGCCAAGATGACCAAAGGTTCCAACATGTTGGCCCTTGTAAAAACTACCCAAGGCCTCGGCGGCGTCTTCTACAACAGGAATGTGATATTTTTTGCAGATGGTCACGATATGATCAATCTTACAGGGATGTCCGAAGGTATGCATGGGGACACATGCAGAGATCCTTCTGCCTGTTGTCGTATTATAACAGTTTCCGTCTTCTTCAATATGAGCATGAGTTTCCAAAAAATCTGCCAAGGCGTCAGGATCAAGCCCCAGGGTTGATTTTTCGACATCAACAAAGACAGGAAGAGCCCCGCAATAGGAAATTGCATTGGCAGTGGCAACAAAGGTAAGCGGTTGCGTAATGACTTCATCTTCACCCTTTACACCTGCGAGAAGCAAGGCAAGGTGGAGCGCTTCAGTTCCATTTACGACTGCCACTGCATACCCGGAACCTGTAAATTTTTGAATTTTTTCTTCAAATTCAGAGACATAATGCCCCACATAGGAAACATAGGTAGAGTCAATACATTCCAAAAGATATTTTTTTTCATTGCCTCTGAAGCGTGGGGCATGAAGGGGCACTGGGATTTCACCCGGATAAAGATTTTTGATAAACGAAATAATTTCATCAAACATTGTACATATCACATTTGTAGCTTTGAAGGTTTCCAGGTTCTTGATACCATTTGATTGTCTCTATAAGTCCTTTTTTGAAGCTGTATATCGGTTCCCATCCAGTGAGGTCTTTAATCCGCGTATTGTCGGCCCAGAGTCTATTGACTTCACTTTTTTCCGGTCTTAAACGCTGAGTTTCTGACTGAATCGTGATCTTTACACCCATAATTTCAGCAATGGCCTTTGCCGTATCCTCAATGGAGATTTCAAAGTTACTGCCAGCATTTACGGTAGTGCCAATGGTCTTGTCTGATTCTGCAACTCTTATAAATGCATTTGTCATATCATCAACATAGTTGAAGTCCCGTGTTGGGGTCAGAGCACCAAGCATGATCTTGCTTGGATCCTTTTCAATCTGGGTGATCAGGGTGGGGATGACTGCCCGGAGGGATTGTCTGGGGCCGTACGTGTTAAAGGGTCTGATAGTGGCCACCGGAAGATCGAAAGAAGTGTAATAGGAATAGGCGATCTGGTCCGCTCCTATTTTGGAAGCAGAATAAGGGGATTGCCCCTGCAACGGGTGTGCTTCGGTAATCGGGACAAATTGGGCAGTACCGTATACCTCGCTGGTTGATGTATGGATTATTTTTTCGACATGATGGGCTCGGGCAGCCTGCATGACATTTAATGTGCCTTTGATATTTGTATCAATATACATTGCAGGGGAATGATATGAATAGGGTATGGCAATGAGTGCGGCTAAATGGAAAATTATATCACAGCCCTTCACTGCAGTATGAACACCAAAAGGGTCACGAACATCTCCTGCAAAGATTTCAATATTTTTTTTTATTTCATTTGGAGAGTAGTCGAGCCAGCCCCAGGAGTTAAAAGAATTATAAAGAATAAAGGCCTTTACCTGGTAGCCCTTTCTTACAAGTTTTTCCGTGAGATGCGAACCAATAAATCCATCTGCACCGGTTACTAAAATTTTTTTGTTTTTAAGTATCATAGAGATTATAACAAAAGTTATATTTATTAAGTTTAAATTTAGAGATATTGTGCCGAAAAAACAGTCTATTAGCAAGTGTTAAATGTCTACCCGATAAAAGAGTGTTTATACATAATGCTTTGTTTTTGCCTGTAACATGGAAGGGGAAAACCCCCAATCTTGGCAGATCTGAGAATGAATCTGCTGAAGCGTTTCGGGATTTGTACCCAGCGATAGAAAAACTTCAGAGATCGTTTCACAGTTACGAAGCGCAAGACAGTCAGAGTCCTGAAAAATCTGAGGTTCTTTTTCAAAAAACCAGAACGGATAAATCCGGCAGAAATGGGGTCGATTATCCTTGGGTAACAGACACCAGCCCTTTCAAGGTAGTACTTACTTTCCACTTTTCCTCTTGGCAATAATTCTTGCTGTAGAAACATGTGGGGACTTTTTTATACTTTCCCGCTTTGGTGCAGGCTTTTTAGGGCCTCTTTTATGTTTGCGGTATGCA
>JANNUH010000055.1:0-24925 GCA_031395015.1 Desulfobacterales bacterium
TCCTTAATTTCAAATGAGTTACATTAACATAGTAATCAGAAAAACACAACGAGTAATTCAAATTTCAGTAAAAATTTCGAGCGGACTTAACCCTCTATAACCCCGAAAAACAAGGCGTTTGTTGTTTCCGGTCAGGCACTAAATAGCCTTGTGATTATGATTTGAATACATCAGCAATTTGGGAATCCAGATTGTTGCAAGAAATCTTGAGGTTCAGAATTGTTTTAAAATTGAGAAATGCCCGTCAAATGTATCTCCAATATAGCTTCATGAGGTTTTGATTTATTTGATTTTGAATTTTCCCGTATAGTTGAATTTTATTTTTGCTAAATGAATAAAGTCGGGACGGGCTTTTGGGAAATATTTTCCCAAAGATATTTAGTATTGACACCGCCTATCAACTATAATACAGGACTCTGATAAATATCGAGTGGATGCAGACCTATATATCGCTTTACGTTGAAGAAAACGATTTTTATTTCGGAAAAGGGAAAGCTGACTTTATTGAGAAAAAAAATAATTGTTCAATCATCTGTTTTTTTTATTCTTCTGCTGGCGCTAAG
Organism: Desulfobacterales bacterium; assembly: GCA_031395015.1. GTDB lineage: Bacteria > Desulfobacterota > Desulfobacteria > Desulfobacterales > Desulfobacteraceae > Desulfobacula. Next base: position 564 of record JANNUH010000055.1, read on the forward strand.
TGCAATCATCATCCATCGTCAACTGATCCTGGATGATAAAAGCAATCCGAGGGTGCCGGAGGCATCCGGGCTGTTTTCAAAACCATTTCATGATATCAATCTATTCCACTACACAAAAACCGAAAACACCAAACGGATTCTCGTCATCCAGGCAGATCGGTTTCGTGTTCAGAAAAAAAAGATTGGGCTGTTAAGATTCGCTTTAAAAAAAGAAATTGTTGTTGATAATGCAGCAATAGATATCTACAAACCTTCTGATCAGAAGCTTAACCTTGAGACCCTGATGCAAGTCGGGAAAGATCCCGAAACCATGAATGGGCTGATACCAAAATCAACCGACAAAGTCATTTTCAGCCCGGTCACTCTGCAAGTATTATCACAAGAAGGGGATCTTCTATCAAAGATTTCGGCAGAATCTGCAACTTTTAACCAGAAAAATAAACATATTGTTTTTGACCGAAATGTTGAAATCCAAGCAGGACAACGGACCCTTAATGCTGCTTTCGTGGATTTGATTTCAAAAGACGGCCGGGTAATTGCCCGAAGGGGGGTTGTATTGAAAACACCGGAAGGAACAATCACAAAAGATGTCCTTCAAACAGATATGTTTTTAACCTTAATTAGTGATAATGAAAATGGAGAGTTATGAAGAAAACTGTATTGATTGCCCTCTTGTTTTTATTGCTTGCTTCCGTCCCTGTGACGGCAGCATCCGCTTCCCTGGCTGCAGGGCGTTCAGCGCTTTTTAACCATGGAGAACCAACCTGCTCCGGAATTATTGCAGCCAACAATCATTTCAGAAATGCTGTTCAGGAGGCTCCTGACAACCCGGAAGCAAATTTTTTTTATGCACTGTCAAGGCTTCTGGTTTCCGGTCTCGAAAAGGGTCAGGGCCCTGGTTTTACAAGCCTTCTGGATCTATTCGAAGCCTTCGGTATTACGCGAACTGCGAACGATGATATTATCAATGGAGATATTTATTACAATACATCGCAATATGACGGTGTTTATCATCCACCTTTAACGGTTCCAGAAGCCGGCCGGGTCTCACAATTTTTCATCATACAATTTGTATCGCTTCTGGATGATGTATTGGCAAACCTTACAAAAGTGAACAATACCATAGCCATAACCCTGACATCTTTTGAAACAGGTGATACGGCTGTTGAAATAGACTATGGAGATGTTCTGATATTCAAAAGCGCGGTCAATACCCTGAAAGGATTAATGCTTACCATTTTTGCCTATAATATCGACGGTATTGACACTGCAGAATTAATCCGGCTTTGCCAGGCAGATACTTTTAAGATACAAAACGACCTAATAGATCATTACCCTTCCGCTTTAAGGCTGATTTCCGGTGGTGCTGCCCAGCTCGCCAAAGCCAAAGCAGCATTGCTGGCCGCCATTAACTTGACCCAGGAGGCATTTGACTATATCACGGCAGAGACAGACAATCAGAATAATGATCTTTTCTCCCTGAATGAAGAAGATATAGAAATGTATCTCAGGACTCTGGCCCAGAATAAGGAAGCAAAAGCCTCTCTCAATGAGGATCGCCCTGCTAAATTTTCTGAAGGTAGTAACGATGGCCGATACAATTTCAATTCCATTTTTGGCAGTGCTTCTAAAAATCCGCTTGATCTCAGAAGCAGTCTGCCTCCATTTAACACAAACGGTGGATTGTCCTGGGATAACATTCCGGGGACATCTTACCTGAATAGATTCCTTCCGGATAAAGCCGAGCAGTATACTTGGATAAATGGCGATGGCACCACCACCATCCCCGCACCACCAATCCTCAGCTCACCGACCCATAACGCTAATGTGGCAGGCACCTCGGTCAACTTATCCTGGAGTGCTTCTTCCGGTGCTACTCAATACTGGCTCTGGGCTCGCAGGACCAGCGAGAATGCAGTCATTGTCAATCAAAATATCGGTAATAAAACCTCTTACACTCTGACCGGCCTGCCAAACAACGGAGACAATTATTATTGGATGGTCCGTGCCGGTAACAGCGGAGGCTGGAGCGGATTGACAGCTGCCAGAAGATTCTTTAACGGCGGTGCTTAATGTACCTATAGTATTTCCCCCTCCAGTGGTAGTTTTACTGCCGGTGGTGGAACCGATTCGGTATCAGTAACGGCTTCAAGTCCAAGCTGTGCGTGGACAACATCAGAAAGCCTTTCCTGGGTGAGTCTGTCGAAAACGGGCGGCACAGGCAATGGGACAGTTACAGTAACTGTATCTGCCAATACCGGTACTGCAAGAAGCGGTTCGGTCGCTATAGCTGGGAAAACCTATATCATCAGCCAGGCAGCTGCCAGTTCAAGCAAAAACTGCGGCGCCTATGTGGCTCCGGGCGTGTGGAAGGAATTTGACTGCTACAACTTGGCGGCCATTGGCAAGACCACCAGTGACGACCCCTTTACCCCATCCTGGCGGCTAAACGGCGGGTACTGGCAGTGGGGCCGAAAGGGTACTAGTTCAAGCCAGTGGTACAATACCAATACTCCAAATTTTGCCCATGGCCCCACACCGGCCCGGATGCCGGTAGTGCCAACAGCGGTTCCATGAGCGGGTGGAATCAGACAGATCCTCTCAACGGGGCCTGGTCTGATGCATCTAAGACCGCCAATGATCCCTGCCCCGCTGGATACCGGGTGCCCACCAAGAGCCAGTGGGATGGTGTCAGAACTAATAACACCCAGAGAATTGTGGGCAGCACATTGTCAAATAGTGCCACCAACTATAGCAGCGCCCGGTTTTTTGGCAGTGACTTGATGCTCCCGGCCGCCGGGCACCGGGACTACGACGACGGCTCGTTGGACCGCCGTGGCTACGGCGGCTACTACTACTCCAGTACGGAGGCCACCAGCCGAAACGCGTGGCTCCTGGACTTCTACAACAGCTACGCCGACACGAGCAACTACGAACGTACGAACGGGTTTTCGGTGCGCTGTATCGGCAGAATAATTCGGCTATTTGACTATTTATCCTTCCTGTGGGCGCCAGGCCCGGGAAGGATTGATATGGCAAAGAAATTTCTCCTTACAAGCAGAGTGCTTGGACTGATTTGCCGCCAAACCCAATATGATCTTCGGAGCTTTTTTAAATTCAACAATATGAGCCAATCGCAATGTTGATAGTCACTCTTCCAAATTAAACGATATAATATAAAAACTTGAAAAATTGATGCGGCTTGTCAGTCAAGGTTTATTATCCTAAACTCGAAAATTTCAAGCATCAGTTGATAATGAATACCAATACAATGTAAAAAATGATAATGTTGGTTTGAGAATTGTTGTGTGCTGTAATGGATTCAGGATAAAGTGCTTTGGCAAAAAAAATGAAATGCTATATTATCGCAGGACCAAATGGGGCAGGGAAAACGACATTCGCTGAAAATTTCCTGCCAGTAGAAGCAGATTGTCTGAATTTTATAAATGCCGATCTGATTGCCAGGGGAATCGCCCCTTTTAATCCGGAGAGCGTTGCTTTGGAAGCTGGAAAACTGTTTTTGAAAAGGATGAATGCCATAGTTACCAATAGAAAATCCTTTGCGTTTGAAACGACATTGAGTGGGTTGAACTATGTCGAGCAGATCAAAAAATGGAAAAAAATCGGGTATGAAGTAATTCTGTATTATCTCAGCCTTGCCTGGGTCATTTTTGATAATTCCGGAAATAGTCCGGTGGTAGTAGAGGAAAAACCATGACAAAAGAATCATATTCAAAATTAGCCATGAATGCGATGAACCGGGCATCAAAACAGGCACTTGAAAAAGCGGCAAATATGGATTTAAAAATACCGGAGTGGAAAGATGGAAAAATTATATTTGTCGATCCCAGGGAAAAATTGAAAAAAATGGGCTATATCGGGACTCAAAAATAGTCATATCCGCACGTCAAACCCGGTTGAGCAGCTCTCGCCCATTCATCATGAACGCAGTCTTGGCGGCAGAATAAAAACTTTACGTAAGCCTTCTTTGAGAGAGATGGCCGTCTCCAGACAAAACCTTGAACAGACACCGCATCCAAAACAGGAAGACTCATCAACCGTTGCTACACCGTCATCATTGATTTTGATGGCGTCCGTCGGACATCGTTCTTCACAGGTGCCGCAACCGGTGCAGGCGTCCGTATCAATGACGGAGAGATGATAAGTTGAATTGACCAGCGGCGTGGTGCCGTTTCTCCAGAGATTCATGGTGTCGCAGCAGTCCTTACAGCAGTTGCAGATACTGGTTTCCGGATTGTTTTCCCTGGAACCCGGATGAAAGGCCTTATGCACAAGGCCGGAATCTTCCGCTTCTTTCATGATGGATAGGGCCTGTTCTTTTGAAATTGCCTTGGCAAAGCCCTGTTCAACAGTAAACCTTGCAGACTTGCCAAAGGTAAAACAGTTCAAGGTCGGCGCCTCTATCTTGCATGGGTCCCCCAGAAGGCTTCTTCGCTGGCGGCAAAAACAATATCCCACGGCAATATCATCGAATTTATGGATGATTTCTTCCACAGACTGGCTCGGAAGAATGAACTCATCCGGAATTGTCATTGTTTTTCCTACGGGTATGATTTTGATGGATTTACCATCCAGGGTATTTCTTGTTGGAACGGTCCGGTCTATGGCCGGCATTTTTTCAAACAAGGGGATAAGGGCGTCATAATTCTGCTGGGTCTGGTTTCGAAGATCCACGGTCATTTTTTCAAACAACCGGGCCAGCTCTTTTTCCTTGTCGGTTCCTTTCAACTCACCCATGAACATATATTCCATGAGGCCCACCACCATGAAGGGGAGCAGCCTGAACACCATGAGACCTGACGAATTGGCCTGATTGAAAATCAGCCCTTTTTTTGCAAGACCAAGGGCCAGCGATTTTACCTTTTCTTCTGAAAATCCGCTGGATGCCGATAGTTGTTCCGTTGTCTGGGATGCTTTTTCCCTGAAGGCATAGATGAGATCCAGTTCCTCTTCATGATCTCCCACAACGGAATCGATAATGGCCATGGCCGTATCGCTTAAAGGAAAGGGAATCATTCCCTGTTTGCACACGACATTTGTCGCTCTTTTTAATTTTTCATCTTTTTTAACATTTGTCATCATCATCTCCTGTTATTCCCTATGGATTTTAAAATTTTGACCCGGCCATATTTTATGCTCAATGATCATTTGCCCGGGATATCCCAAGTCCCCTTTTATTCAAAAATCAGGGCGATAAATTCACAGACACAGGCCGGTTTTGAAACGGATTCAATTTCCAGTTCACAATTCCAGAACACCTTAATGCCGGAATCATTGAAATCTTCAATCTGCTTAACCGTGGAAACCAGTCTGACTCGGCTGTCCACCGGCACCGGATGTGGAAATCTGAGGTTATTCAGGCCATAATTGACGCCCATGGTCATGCTTTTGATGCGAATAAGATCCCCGATCATTGAAGAGATTAATGCTGCGGACATAAACCCATGGGCAATGGTTGATTTGAAGGGGGATTCTTTTTTTGCCCTTTCAACATCAATATGAATCCACTGCCGGTCCAGCGTGGCCGTGGCAAAGGCATTGATCATATCCTGGGTGACAATGACCCATTCTCCTCTGGGAAGCGGTTTTCCCTGTATTTCCCGAAATGCCGCAAGATTTTCAAATTCCAGCGTTGCCATATTTTTTTTATATCCTGTTGTGGTTAAAATTTTTTTTCATAGGAATAGAATCCTCTGCCGGATTTTCTCCCTAAATGCCCGTTTTCCACTTTTTCCTCGATGATGCCGCTATTGGAATACAGATGGATTTCCCCTGAGGCTTCCATGGATTTTTTAATTCTCAGGACCGTGTCCAGCCCGGCATTATCCGCAATCCGGAAAGGCCCGATCTGCCATCCATACCCCAGACGCATACCTGCATCAATATCTTCAGGGCTTGCAATTCCCTTTCCCACCAGTTCCTGGCACTCCCGGAACGCGGCCGCAAAAATCCGGTTCATCACAAAACCAGGGATGTCTTTTGTGACTCCCACCGGATATTTCCCCAGTTTTTTGACAAAAGCCATTCCCTGACAAAAGGCCTTTTCAGAGGTCATTTCGCCCCGGACCACCTCCACCAGGCCCATTAACGGCACAGGCCCGAAAAAATGCAGGCCGACAAACCGTTCAGGGTGCTTTAAAGCCGATGCCAGCCGTGAAACCGGAATGGAAGATGTATTGGTTGCCATCAAGGTTTCATTTTCGATTTGAGGCTCCACCTCTGCCAGGATCTTTTTTTTAAGGTCTTCATCTTCGTAGACGGCTTCCATCACCCAGGAAATTTTTCTTTTGCTTTCAAGGCCCGACTCAATATCCCGGACCATTTCAAGGCGACCCAGAACCGATTCAGCCGGTTCCTTTATCCCGCCCTTCTGGTGCAGTTTTTCCAGAGACCAGGCCATACCGGTCCTGGCTTTTTCAAGCACTTCTTTTTTTGCATCGGTTAAGATGACCTGAAATCCGCTCTGAAGGCAGACCTGGGCAATTCCTGCGCCCATGAAACCTGCCCCGATAATCATCACTGTTTCCACGGCAGGTTTCCTTTCATAATACGGTTGGCGGTGTTTATTAAAATATTGACATTGATCCCAAAGGGTTTAAACCGCTGGTCAGTTGTCTGGCCATGAAAATACCGGTAATAGATCTGCTGAGCAATGGTGGCCAGCCGAAACACTCCGAAACAATAATAAAAATCAAATTTTTCCATTGTTCGGCCTGAGAGCATGGCATATTGCCGGACCATTTCCTCACGGGTCAGGGCCCCCGGAGCAAGGGTGGGGCCGGTTCTCATGGCCTGCAATTCTTCCGAATCCCCGGCCTGAACCCAGTATCCTAGAGTGGCGCCCAGATCCATGAGCGGATCACCAATGGTGGCCATCTCCCAGTCCAGCACACCAATGACGATGAAGGGATTTTCAGGGTGAAGGATCACATTATCAAATTTAAAATCATTGTGAATGATGGAAGGATATTTCGTATCTCCGGGCATGTTTTCCAAAAGCCAGGCCATTACAGCCTCCCCATCCGGAACATCCGGAGTTCTGGCTGCCCTGTAGCGCCTGCTCCAGCCTTCTACCTGCCGTTTTACGTATCCCTCTGGTTTTCCGAAATTTTCCAGCCCGATTTTTTTATAATCAATGGCATGTAACTCATATTGAACCTTAAGGATATTCTCAAACAGCCGGGTGGTGTCGGCCGGGGTAAGCTTGAGATGCCCGGGTAAATCCCTGCGGATGATGATTCCCCGGATGCGCTCCATCAAATAAAACGGGCTGCCCAGGATAGTTTCATCATCGCAATACGCCAGGGGTTTCGGGCAATAGGGAAACACCTGTTGCAAAGCGCTTAATATCTTATATTCACGACCCATATCATGGGCGGTTTTTGCTTTTGTCCCATGGGGAGGACACCGGAGAACCATCTCTGTATTGCCGGCTTGAATCAGATAGGTGAGATTGGAATGCCCGTCCGGAAACTGTTGGACACTAACAGGCCCGTCAATTCCCTCGATGTTTTCCCGGATATAGGTCTCTATTTTTTTTAAGGGCAGTTCTTCGCCTTTTCGAATCTCGGATGCCTCGTCGCCCAGTTTCATGGTCTTTTCCTTTATTTTTTGGTTGTCGCGCCCAGATAGGTTTCCACAAATTCAATAACGAAATCGGAATACCCGTCCACCGACACATTTCTGAATTTCGCCCGCTTCAAATACCAGTCCTGCAGCAGGGCTTTGATGGCCTCGGCTGTCAGGCCGGCATTCCTGTTGTCAAAGACCTTTTCTTCCCGGCCCTTGACCAGTAATGTTTCCAGGAGTTTTTCAGTCCAGAGATCACTGTCAATGGCTTTCTTTCGTTCATCCAGGTTAAGATTTTTTGCCTCCATGAATGAAAAATAAAACCAGGACTGCATGATTTCACTCAAAAAAAGATGGGACCTGATCATGGCCCGAAGCTTTTGAACCGTCTCTTTCTGCTTTTCAATCTCATTTTCCAGCACCCTCCGGATAAAGGCCCTGCGCTGGTTCTGAAGCATCCCCAGAAGGTCATCCTTGCTTTTAAAATAAGCATACAGAGCGCCCAGGCTGATCCCTGATTCCTGGCTCAGATCCCGCATGGTCATGGCCTGAAACCCCTTTTGATTGCTGATTTTGAGTGTGGCCTTGAAAATCTTTTCCAGATTTTTGATAATGGTTTTTTCTTTTTTAATCTGGATGCTCTCCCGGTTTTCAGACAAGGTCTCAATATAGCGCTCTTCCTTGGAAACAGTTATCATTTCACGGAATTGTTCAAAATTCATGGGTTCAGCCATTTAATACACGCCTTGTTTCAAATAGAATCATTTATTCAACCCTGAAAAAAGATTCATCATATTCCGGTTTATCCTTATACCGGGCCATGAAAAATCCCGGAACTTGATCAATATATTTGAATGGAGAAGGATCAATGGGGATACCGGCCTTGTGAAAGGCTTTGACAATATCCTCGGGTTCGGGCGGACAGCCTTTTACCGGGATCATTTCATTGATATCCGGATTTTTCCTGTGGGCCATGAACATGCATTTTCCCAGAAGAATGGTTTTATTCATGCCCGGAGTCGGTGCCATGATTTTCCCGGTCAGCACTTCAACCTTGTCAAAATCATCTCCTTTCCAGGCCGACCGGATAGCCGCCAGCACCACCCCATTGACGCCTGAACAATAGGTGCACATGGAGGTATCGTATTTCCGGTAATAGAGGCCTTTGATTCCCTGTTTGGCCAGAGGCGTGGGCAATTCTCCGTCCGCATCTCCCTGGAAAGGAAAATCAAATTCATGTTTGCATGAGATGTCGTCCAGAGGCAGACCCTTTATCTCCACATCGGAAAAATCAATGGGCCTGTTATGGTTTTGGGCCGCATGGACCAGATAGGGTATTTCCGAGGGCTCAAACCCGAGTATCCTGGCCCCGGCCTTATCCACGGCAAAAATATCGGAAGATGCAATCAAAAGATCCCGTCGATGCATTTTTCCGTCAAAGGCCGGGCCCCGCTCCAGGGAATAGATGCCGTCGATCAGGGTGAATACCGGCGGCAGCTTGTCGGCCAGACGGGCCACATACTGGTGAAGGTTCCGTTCCGGATCAGCACTGTGGCATTTCTTCCTGGAATCGATATCAATGAGTCCTTTTAAATTTTTGATACCAAGGCTGACCCTTGTCTGGTTATGGGCCTTTAACACGGGCAGATCCACGATAAGATCGCTGTCCAGGGCATCCTGGTTAAAATTCAGGACAAAGCCGTCGCATAGATCAATTTCACGGAACGGACGATCCATGACATTCACATATTTAATCCCATACCGTTTTTTAAGCGTATCATACCCCAGGGTGTGAAAGGCATGGGCCGGGGTTTCCCTGTCTCCTGCCTTGCGTGTAACCACCCCTTCTCCAACGGTAATATCGGTAATGCCTTTGTCCTTGAGCAGGATGATCATATCCTCCATGACCCTGGATGTGGTAATCACTCCCCATTTGGGAAAGATCACCTCTTTGGTCCAGAACACGATATTGGGTTTGATAAATACCTTTGTATCTTTTTTCAGGTTATCCAGCCCCTTGCACAGCTCTACAACCCTGGCAACGGATTCAACCGGTTTCTCATATTTTATAACGGACACGCACGAGTTTTTCATTGCCGACTCCTGATGGTTATTAATCCCAACATATGTTCACTGCACATAAGCCTGGATACCACTCTCCTGTCATTTACCTGTAAATTTTGCCTTTCTTTTTTCCATGAACGCTGCCATGCCTTCTTTTTGATCAGAAGTTCCAAAGAGCATACAGAACAGATCCTGTTCAATGCAGATACCGTCTTTCAAAGAAGTGTTCAGCCCTTTTCTGATGGCGGTTTTTGCAGCCCGAACAGCCATGGCCGGTCTTGCCGCCAGTTTGCCGGCAAATTTTTTCACCTCGCTTTCAAGGTCTGCCGCAGGCACCACCCGGTTTAATACACCCATCTCACGGGCCCTGTCCGCCTTGATCATATCACCGGTCATTATCAATTCAGCGGCCAGGCTGTAATTGATGAGCCTTGGCAGTCGCTGGGTTCCGCCACCGCCCGGAATGATGCCGAGATTGATTTCAGGCAGGCCGATGACGGCAGTTTCATCTGCTATGCGAAAATCGCAACACAGGGCGGTTTCCAGCCCCCCGCCCAGGGCATACCCGGAAATAACGGCAATGGTGGGTTTGGGATAATCGGCCAGGCGTTCGTAAATCCGCATGGAGCCGTCGGTCAGGGCATAGGCATCTTTTATGCTGCCGTTTGCCATCCGGTCAATGTCTGCCCCTGCGGCAAACACCTGTTTATTGCCCGTGATCACGAGAACCCGGACATCATCGTCATCGCTACAGGCTTCCAATATCGTACTGAGATCGGCAAACACCTCGGCGTTCAGAGCGTTCAATTTTTCAGGCCGGTTAATCCGGGCCCAGCCAATGCCTTTTTCCTTGTCAAATAACATGGTTTTCAACTCCATCATCTATCTCCTTAACTTATGGCCATTAATTTATGACTATTTTTTTGTGTAATCATACCAGCCTTTTTTTGTCTTCTCGCCGTATTCACCCTTGATATAATGGGCCGTAAGGCTGGGCTTGGGCAGCCTTGCCGTATCTCCGGTTTCCTTAAAGGATTCCATGCACATGGTATAGGCAAGGTCAATGCCGGTAAGATCCATGAGCCTGAAGGGCCCCATGGGGTGACCTGCTCCATAGACGCAGGCTTTATCAATGTCTTCCATGGAGGCCACCCCCATTTCCAGCATCCATTCCACTTCTTCAAAAATCGCCATGAAAATCCGGTTGAGCAAAAATCCCTTGACCTCTTTTTTAACATGTACCGGTACTTTGTCCAGCTTTTTGCAGAGTTCCATGGATATCCGGGCGGTTTCATCGGACACATGGGGTCCCTGGACCACTTCCACCAGCTTCATGACCAGGGCCGGATTGAAAAAATGAAGATTCAATACCTTGTCCGGCCGGTTGGTCACATCGGCAATCCTGGAGCTGACAATGGCGGAACTGTTGGTGGCTAAGATGGCATGGGGCGGCGCCATTTGGTCCAGGTCGGCAAAGAGTTTGCGTTTAATGTCCAGCACTTCCAGCACAGCTTCAATCACAAAATCCGCATCCTTGACTGCATCTTTGAGATCCGGTGTAAACCTGATCCTGGACCGGGTTGCCTTTGCCTCTTCCTGTGTCAGTTTGCCTTTTCCCACCCGGCCGGATAGATAAGAATCCACAAAGGCGTCGGCTTTTTTCAACATGGCTTCGCTTACATCTGTGCAAACGGTATCAAATCCTTTGAGAGCGCATTGAAGACTGATCTGGTGCCCCATGTTTCCGGCGCCGATGATGCTGATCTGTTTAATCTCCTCTATATTCATTTTCGTTTCTCCCTTTGGTCTTATCAGATTATTGGTTATCACATTAAATTTAGAGGCCGCCGAATTCATCATTACTGATTTCTATGGCAGCGGCATCCCCTGTCTGTATGGCATTCATTTTGCCCATGACTTCGGGCAGGATGGTTTTGATATAAAATTGCGCAGTTTTCACCTGGCCCTTGTAAAAAATTTCATCTTTCTTGTTTGCACCCATCAATAGCTTTATGGAAGCGGTTGTCGCCCGCCAGAGAAGCATCCATGCCATGATGGTGTCGCCCATGACATTCAGGAAGGGAAGAGAATGGGCATAGGCAGCCTTCATTTCCTTTGACTTGGATTTTTGAAGTATGTTTGCAGCCGTTTCTTCCAGCTTTTTCACTGCGGTTTCCACATCACCTGCAAGGGGCGCGAGTTTATCAAACTCCCTGGCCTGGGCTATGGTCTGGTGTATTTCATTTAAAAATGCCTTAAACACCAGCCCGTTTTTCCTGCCCAGTTTTCTGGCCAGCATGTCCATGGCCTGGATACCGCTGGTTCCCTCAAATATGGAAGTGATCTTGCAATCCCTGGCATATTGTTCCACCAGATAATCCTTGGTATATCCGGCACCGCCGAAAACCTGAATTGCCTGGATACAGACCTCATGGCCCCGGGTAGCCAGGTAATCTTTGATGGAGGGGGTTAAAAGTTCAAACATTTCCGAATACAATTCCCTTTCTTCGGGGCTCTCAGCCGTGGTTGCTCTAGTGGAACAGGACACCAGGAACTGGAAAAAGCTTCGCATCCCTTCCACATGGGATTTCATCCACAAAAGATTTCTTCGGACATCAGGATGCTCGATAATGGGAACGGAAGGTGCGCTGCGGTCTGCAAAATCCTCAATCCGTCTGCCCTGGATTCTCTGCCTTGCATAGTTCACGGCCAGAAGATAGGCTGATGAAGCATAGGCAAGGGCCTGGAGTCCCGTGCTCATCCGGGAGCTGTTAACCATATTGAACATGATGGCCATGCCTTTTTGCTGTTCACCCAGGAGAAAACCCGTGCAGCGGCCCTTGGTCCCCATGGCCATGGAACAGGTGGCACTGCCGTGGATGCCATGTTTTTCTTCCACACCGGTACAGACAATATCATTGCGGGCGCCAAGGCTTCCGTCTACGTTCACCATGTATTTAGGAACAATAAAAATGGAAATGCCGGTGGTGCCCGGAGGATCGCCTTCAATGCGGGCCAGGACCGGGTGGATGATATTGTCACACAGGTCGTGCTCCCCATTGGTGATAAAGATCTTGTTCCCGGAAAGGGAATAGGACCCGTCTGCATTTTTAATCGCCGTGGTTTCCAGGGCGCCGACATCACTGCCGGCACCGGATTCCGTGAGCAGCATGGTGCCGCCCCATTTACCGGAAATAATATTAGGGATATAGGTTTTTTTCTGTTCATCCGTGCCATAGAGGTGGATCATCTTTGCCGTGCCGCTTCCCATCCAGGCATAGGCCATGAGGGAATAATTGGCTGCATGGAAATGCTCGGCACAGGCATAGGCCAAAAATCCGGGAAGCCCCTGACCGCCCATATCAGCGCTCACCACCATGCTCTGCCAGTCGCCTTCCAGGATTTTTTTATGCACAGGCCGGAAACAGTCCGGAACCTTGACCGTCCCGTTTTCAAACCGCACCCCCTGGACATCGCCTTCCGCCAGGGTGGGCAGGATTTCCTTGATCGCAAGGGCTCTTGCCTCGGTCAGGATCATCTCACAGGTCTTTTTGTTGAATTCCTTATATTTCCCGTGATTCAGAAAGGATTCGCATTCCATCTGTTCCCAGATCACAAAATCCATGTCCCTCTTATCAATCAACTGCTGTGCCATATTTGTTCTCCTTTATTTCCCTTGATTCTTTCTTATTATCAGACGTGTAGATTTTCAATCACTGTGGCCACACCCAGCCCGCCGCCACAGCAGGACCCGAAAACTCCGTACCGGCCGCTGGTACGGATCAGATGCCGCATGGCAAACATGCAGATCCTGGCGCCGGAAGCCCCGTTGGGATGGCCAAAAGCAATGGCCCCGCCCAGGGGATTCCATTTTCCCTTATCAATGGTTTCATTGGACTGGTTTTCAATTTCCTTGATGACGGCCAGATTCTGCACGGCAAAGGCTTCGTTGCATTCCATGACATCCATGTCGGACAGTTTTAAGCCCGCCCGTTTGATGGCCATGGGCATGGCATAGGCAGGTCCGATCCCCATGATTTTCGGGTCGCAGCCGCAATCGGCTCCGGACAGCCATTTTGCCATGGGCTGATATCCCAGTTCCCTAGCTTTTTCCGCACTCATCATGAGAACAAAGGCGGCACCGTCATTCTGGCCGCTTGAATTTCCCGCGGTGACTGTCCCGTCCTTTTTAAAAACCGGCAGCAGTTTGGCCATTTTTTCAAGCGTCGAATCCGATCTTGGGTGCTCATCCTTGTCAAATTCATAGGCAGGTGTTCTTTTTGTTGCGGCAAATCTGACCGGAATAATTTCATCCTTAAAAAAGCCTCCGGCAATGGCTGCACTGGCCCGCATCTGGCTGTTAAAGGCAAATTCGTCAGAGGCCTCTCTCGGGATATCGTAAATTTTTTGAAGGTTTTCCGCAGTCAATCCCATGCCGATGCATTCTTCTTCCACAGGCGACATTCTTACGGGCAGGGGCATGGGGGGAATCAGCTTATAGGGCTCTGTGGACATGGAAAATTTCACCGGGATCTGGCTGTAGGATTCCATTCCTCCGGCAATAATCACATCTGCCTGTCCGGCCAGAATCTTCCACGCTGCATGGTTGATGGAATCAATGGCGCTGCCGCACTGCATTTCCACATAGGAAGCTGAAGTTTCATACCCCAGTTTGGAGCCCAGAAGGGCGTGGCGGGCCGGGTTAAAACTATAGGAACACCCGGTTGCAGATCCGAGAAACAATGAATCCACCCGGGTTTTCTCCATAATCTGTGTTTTTTCCAGAAGTCCGTCAATGCCGATGCTGGCAAGCTTTGATGCATAGATATCTTTGAGTGCACCGCCCATGCGGCCGAAGGCCGTTCGAACCCCATCAATAAATACTACTTCTCTTTGACTCATTGCTGCTTTTCTCCTTCAGATTAAATATTCATTTCAATATAGGTAATGAATTAAAATTTGGTCGGCCAGTTGGCCAGTTTATGTTCTCCGATTCCCTTTGAAGCCGTATCCTTTGCAATCTCCAGGGCATCGATGATGTATTTTCGGGTATGCCGCGGATCGATAACATCATGGATATGGAACAAGCCTGCGGCCCCAAAGGGTGAAGCATCCTCCACCATGGATTGTATCAGCCGTTCCTTCCGGTCCGGATCAGCATCCTTTGAACCGTGAACCACATTGGCTGCAATGGCCGGATCCACAAAGCTCATTTCAGCCGTGGGCCAGGCCACCAGAAAATCCGTGGCACAGCCGGACCCGCTCATATTCCAGAATGCCATACCATAGGTTTTCCGGATGATGATGGAAATCTTTGGGACCGTGATCTGGCCCAGGGCATTCATATAATTCATGACCTTTGCTGCAACCCTGTTTCTCTCCGCTTCCTGTCCCACGAGAAAACCGGGCGTGTCATGGAAAAAAAGGAAGGGGATATTATAGGAATCACAAAGGCATAAAAAACTTGTGACTTTATCAATGCCGTTGGTATCCATGGCACCGGCCATGAATGAGGGTTGATTGGCCACAATGCCGACGGATGACCCGTTTATCCGTGCAAGGGATGTGATCACGGATTTTCCGAAATCCGGCTTGATTTCAAAAAGGCTTTCATGATCCATGATGCTGGACAGGATATTTCGCATATCATAGGTGCGGCTCCGCTTTTCCGGTAAAAGATCCAGGATATTTTCCATTGATTCGCCTGAACCGGCCGGGACAGCACAGACCGGCGGAAGCTGGCTGTTATGCGAAGGCAGATAGCTTAAAAATTGCCGGATGATATCAAAACAATGGTCTTCATTTTCCGCCACCCGGTCCGCATTCCCGGTGATTTCGCTATGAACTTTAAATCCGCCGAGTTCTTCATCCGTAATCGTCTGACCCAGGGCCAACTCTAAAACCCTTGGGCCTGAAACCCCCATGGCCGATCCCTTGACCTGGACCACGAAATCCGAAAGACAGGCCATCCAGGTGGGCATGCCGTAACATTCACCCAGGATGGCGGTGACCATGGGGGATTGCCGCACCCGGCTCATGATCTTCAAATAGCTGTCAAACCCGCCGCCGCCAAAGGATGCAAGCCCTTTTGATCCCATGATATCCGGCATCCTGGCGCCGCCTGCCTCACCCAGGTAGACCATAGGGATGCCTTTGCGGGCGGCATAGTATTTCAGTTCCCCTTCTTTTCTGCCCGCTATCCTGCTGGATGTGGCGGCCAGGACTGTAAAATCATTGGCCGACACTGCCACACGGCGGCCGGATATTTTCCCGTACCCGGTGATTTTGCTGTCTGCCGGGGTTTTATCTTCCATGCCCGCTATGTCGGAATGGGCAAACCGGCCCACCTCAAAAAAAGTATCCGGGTCAAGCAGACGGTCTATCCTTTCCCTTGCCGTATACCTGCCCTTGGCATGCTGACGAAGGATCTTGTCCTTTCCGCCCAGCTCAAGTACGGCTGCTTTTTTCTTTTCAAATATTTCAAATTCCTTTTCAAAGGGCATTTTCTACGTTCTCCGGAAAGGGTGTTAACTCCTATAATCCTTTAAAATCTGCTTGGCCACGGAGGTCTTGTGAACTTCGTCAGCACCGTCGTAAATCCTTGCTCCTCTCTCATGGCAGAAAAAATGCGCCAGAATGGTATCTGAAGACATGCCAAGACCACCGTGAATCTGGATGGCCGTATCCAGCACTTTTTGAAGGGTATTGGCCACAACATATTTGATCATGGAAATTTCCTTTCTGGCAGCAGAGGCTCCGTGGTTATCAATCCTCCAGGCGGCATGGAGAACCATCAGCCTTGCTGCCTGGATCTCTGCCGCCCGTTCTGCAATCCAGGCCTGGATGATCTGCTTTGATGCAAGCTTTTTACCCGGCGCAATGGTCCTTGTTGCAGCCCGACGGCACATGAGATCAAAGGCCCGGTTGCATATCCCGATCCACCGCATGCAGTGATGAATCCTTCCTGGGCCAAGCCTGTCCTGGGCCATGACAAACCCCTGCCCTTCTCCGCCCAGGATATTTTCCTGGGGAACCCGGCAGTTCTGGTAAATAATTTCCCCGTGACTGAAATAGCCTTTCCCGCTATGGCCCATGACCGGGATGTTCCTGACCAGGTTGAATCCCTTTGTGTCTGAGGGCACAATAATCATGCTGGCCTTTTGATAGATGGAATTTTCAGGATTTGTGACAGCCATGACAATGGCGAATTCAGCACCGTCCGCAGATGAGGAATACCATTTATGGCCGTTGACCACATAATCATTCCCCTCCTTTATTGCCGTGGTTTCGAGCATGACCGGGTTGGAGCCGGGCATATCCACTTCCGTCATTGAAAAACAGCTTCTGATTTTCCCGTCAATCAGGGGTTTCAGATATTTTTCCTTCTGGGCAGGCGTTCCGTGGAGATGCAGGATTTCAATATTACCTGCATCCGGGGCCTGGCAGCCAAAGACATAATGCCCAAGCGGGGATTGCCCCAACACTTCCGACACCAGAGCGTGATCCATGAGGCTGAGTCCCATTCCGCCGAATTCTTTTGGGTGGTTGGGAGCCCACAATTCCATCTGTTTTACGATCTCGCGTTTTTTATGCAGCTCTTTTTCAAAGGCCGGGTAATCATTTGAATCCAGATCTTTTTCAAGGGGATAGAGTTCTTTTTTGACGAATTCATCCATCATCTCAACGATGATCTGCGTTTTTTCCGGTATTAAAAAATCCATTGTTCTCTCCTGAATTATCGATAGGTTATAAGTGTTTTGTCACCCTTTAATTCAAGGTGTGTGATATCATTGAAACCTGAGAGGCTGATCCTTTGGCCGTCATACTTTAACCGGGTGATGGAAGCATTCATCACCTGCCATAACAGGTCCAGGGTTTTCCGGTCGGAAAGCTCCAACGCAGCCTGCACTGCAATGGAAATGGGTCCGCCGGAAGAAAAAACAGCGATTTTTTTTGATCCTTCAAAGGTTTCGCAAAGATGGCCTAAACCTTGCGCAACCCTTTGTTTAAAGCCAATCCATGTCATATCACCGGAGGCATCGAAATCTCCTGAAACCCAACGGGTCATGACCTTTGAAAAAACCGTCTGAAACGCTTTTTTATTATTGGGGTCCATCCTGATTTCATCCAGAAGGTCGGGTTCATCTTTCATCATCATCTTGACCTGGGCATTCCATACCCGTGTTGAGTCAATTTCGTTCCAGGAGGCATCAATCAAAGGTTCAGAAAAAAAAATTCCTTTTTCAAGATATGCCTCCTTTACCTGAGCGGCGGTTTCTTTCTGACGATCCATCGTACCTGTATATACGGCATCAAATTTTACATTCAGGTTGGCAAGATGCTTCCCCAGGATGCCTGCCTGGAAAGCACCTTTTTCCGAGAGCCGGTCATAATTCTCCGCCCCGAATGATGCCTGACCATGCCTGAAAAAAAAGAACTCACTCATTTGACTTTGTCAGCCCGGCCCACTTCTTCATAGGTTTCAATACTCGGCTTTCCATCAAGATAAGGAAAAACTGTCTTCATGGTTTCTTTAAAATATTCGGTAACGCTGTGCCTTGCCAGCGCTTCCTTGTCCTTATACACTTCGTAAAACATGAATGTCTGAGGATCATTCAGGGATTTATGCAGAATATACTGGAGAGTGTCTTCTTCGGCTTCTACCTTTTTAACAAGCCCGATCAATGCATTTTCAAGATCTTTTTCACTGCCCTGTTTTGCTCTGATTTTTGCAATAAGTATCATGTTTTTATCTCCTTTGTATTGTTGACACTGTCTCTAAATATAGGGGTTCTTTCCATATTTATGCATTAACCTACAGACACTGGAAAGCCCTGTCAAGAAAAAAACGAACGTTTGTTATGTTTTTTATTGACACTTCAAACTAACGGTTTTAATAAGATATATTGAGGCTATTTCTGATTTATATGGTAATAATTTGAACAACCCTGATATGCCAATTTATAAAAAGGCCTAATAAATGAAAATTCTGGTCTGTATCAAACAGGTCATGGAATCTGAGTCAATGGTAAGAATCAATGATTCCGGCAAATGGATAGCTTGTTCCGCCTCCACACGATTTGAAATGAACCCCTTTGATGCCTATGCCGTGGAAGAAGCCTTGCTGATCAAGGAGACTTTTTCCGGTTCAACAATCCATATCATTACCGTGGGGCCGGAACAGAGCCGGGATACACTGCGAAAGGCCCTTGGAATGGGAGTGGATGAGGCCATCCACATCCTTGACAACCATATCGGTTACAGGCCGCCCTCCCTCACTGCCTCATGGATTTCCGCCTATGCAAGAGACACAGGCTATGACCTGATTTTAACCGGTATCATGTCTGCCGATGAAATGAACGGCCAGACAGGACCCATGATAGCGCAATTGCTCTCAATCCCATGCTGCACAGCAGCCATCCATGAAAAAATAGGACCCGATGAAACACATGTATCCGTTGAAAGGGAAATAGAAGGCGGTGCAAGGGAACTGTTCGACGTAAAGCTACCCTGCGTTCTGACCCTCCAGACCGGGATCAATTGTCCGAGATATCCTTCCCTGTCAATGGTTTTAAGGGCAAGAAAAAAAGAGATTCATGTGATCCCTGCGGCTTTCTTTGAAAAAAGAGATCCGGGTGTGACACTTCAGGCCCTTCAATACCCGGAAAAGAAAAATAAAGGAATTCTCTTGAACGGAACCATTGAAAGCAAGGTTGACCAGTTAATCTACATTCTCAATAAAAAAGCGCTGCTGGTATAAAAAAAAACATGACAAAGAAAATAGCAATCATAGCAGAGCATCATGGTGAAGAAATTTCCCCCGTCACCTATGAACTCCTAACCCTGGCAAAAAAAATCCAGGGGAATGAAGCCGGAGATATCTGTTTTTTTATCCTTGGGGAAAATGCGGAAAAACCGGCCCAGACCCTTAGCCTCAACACAGGTGAAATTGTCCACGCAATCAATATTCCAGGACTTCTCCAGTACAATGGAGCCATATACAAAAAACTGCTGTCAACTCTCTTTTCCCAAGAAACCTTTGATTATATCTGCGCACCCCATTCAACATCGGGAATGGATTATGCTCCGGCACTTTCCATTTCCCTTGGAGGCTCCTGCATAACCGGCGTGGAAGATGTAATCATGGAAGCCGACGCCCTTTATTTTGCCCGGTCCATGTTCAGCGGAAAAATATCGGCAAGGCTTGGCGCAGAAGCCGGTCCCATGGTTCTTACCCTCCAGCCCGGTGCCTTAAAGCCATTTCCCCTGGAACACAAAAAAAAAGGATCTGTTGAAAAAACGGTCATAGAAATCACCGACGACACCATGGTATTCACGGGAACCCGGCCTTCGCCCTCGGAAGGGTCTGATCTGGCCAAAGCTGAAGTCGTCGTGTCCGGCGGCCGGGGAATCCGGGATGCTCAAAATTACAAATACATCGAGATGCTGGCCAGGTTGTTTCCAAGATCTGCCACGGGCGGGTCACGACCCATCTGCGATTACAAATGGATACCTTACGGCAAACAGGTGGGAATCACCGGCACCACCGTATCCCCGAAACTGTATTTTGCCTGCGGCATATCCGGTGCCCCGCAGCATATCGAAGGCATGAAGAATGCCGGGTTTATCGTTGCCGTCAACATAGACCCGGACGCGCCTGTGTTTCAGATTGCCGATGTCTGCATTGTCGAGGATCTTATGGAATTCATTCCATTGTTTATTGAAACCTTTAAAAAAAAGAGGAGAAAAAAAGATGAAAGAAACAATCTGGGAGACCCCTTTCTGGACTGAGGGTGTGCCGCACGCCATAACCGGGTATCACTTTCCCTTATTCAAATTCCTGGATGATTCGGCCAGGGATTATCCGGACAAGGTTTTCACTGTTTTTAACGGGGCCTCAAAAACCTATTCACGGGTAAAGGACACGGCAGACAGAATTGCCTGTTTTCTTGCCAAAAAAGGCATCAAAAAAGGCGACCGGGTTGCCATCTTTCTTCCCAATTTACCTCATTTTCCGGAAATCCTCTTCGGCATCCTCAAGGCCGGAGCCGTCTGCGTCAACTGCAACCCGGTTTACACCCCCACAGAACTCAATTATCAATTAAAGGATTCAGAATCAAAAATAGTATTCTGCATGGATCACCCCGTGTTTTATGCAAACACGGTTAAGGCCATAAAAGGCACACCCATCGAAACCGTGGTGGTCTGTAATATCAAATCCTATCTCCCCAAGGTCAAAGCCATCCTGGGCGGACTTCTCGGCAAAATACCCAGGGCACAGCACCATGAACCCGGTCATCTCATGTTTGACGATATTGTGGCCGCCTCAAGCCCGACCCCGCCGACCGTTTCCATCAACCCGGAAGAGGACACCGCCGTCATGCTTTATACCGGCGGCACCACCGGAGTGCCCAAGGGCGCTGAACTGACCCATACCAATTTCACCTATAATGTCATGGCCCTGTATGAAAACGGCAGATTTATTCATGAAAACGGCAAGGTCCCTGAAAAACTGTATAAAGGCGGATACCACACCATCCTCGGGGTTCTGCCCTGGTATCACAGTTTCGGCATCACCTGTGCCCTGCTCTTATCCGCCATGTCGGGGAACAGGCTGATCTGTATTCCCGATCCCAGGGCCGGCACCCCGCCGTTTACAGAAGTTCTTAAAACCGTCCAGGAACAAAAACCCACAATCATGCCTGCCGTGCCCACCTTATTTGTGGCATTTACAAATCATTCCAAATTAAATCAATACGATCTGTCCTCCCTGATGGGATGTTTTTCAGGAGGGGCGCCCCTGC
This sequence comes from Desulfobacterales bacterium, assembly GCA_031395015.1. Taxonomy (GTDB): domain Bacteria; phylum Desulfobacterota; class Desulfobacteria; order Desulfobacterales; family Desulfobacteraceae; genus Desulfobacula. The sequence continues at coordinate 22,022 of JANNUH010000055.1, forward strand.
CGCCTGAAGTCTGCCGGCAGTTTGAAGAAAAAACAGGGTCCATCATATTTGAAGGCTATGGCCTGACCGAGACTTCTCCCGTCATCACCTCCAACCCGACAAACCGGGAAACAAGGAAAATCGGGTCCATTGGTTTCCCCCTGCCAGGCACCATGGTAAAAATCATGGATCTTGAAAAAGGTACCAGAGAACTGCCCCGTGGGGAAGACGGCGAGATCGCCGCATGCGGCCCCCAGGTCATGAAAGGCTATTGGAAAAGACCCGATGCAGACAAAGAGGTTTTTGTGGAGGTTGACGGCAACCGCTATTTCCTCACCGGAGATATCGGACATATAGACAAGGACGGCTATATCATCATCACAGACCGGAAAAAAGACATGATTATCGTGGGCGGATTTAATGTTTACCCAAGGGATGTTGAGGATATCCTTTATACCCATCCCAAGGTGGAGCTTGTGGCTGTTGTGGGTGTTCCCGATGAAAGAAGTGGGGAAAAAGTAAAGGCCTTCATCAAATTAAAAGGCGGACAGAACGCCACAGAAGAAGAATTCAAACAATTCTGCAAGGAAAATATGGCAGGTTATAAAATACCCAGACAGATTGAGTTCAGAAACGAAATCCCAGTATCCAACGTGGGCAAGGTGTTAAGACGGGTACTCAGGGATGAGGCATCTAAAAAATAGAGTAAATCATTGCCTGAAAAGCCTTTGACCCTGCAACTGACTCCCGGAGCATCCTGTCTTTGGACTGCCCCGGGAGTTTTTGCTTTATTTTTTCAGTGACCTCAATAACCCTTCCTGGGCCACAGTGGCCACCAGAATCCCCTCCCGTGTAAAAATGGAGCCAAGGCTTATACCCCTTCCAAAAGCGGCATTGGGGCTTTTCATGGCATAAAGAAGCCAGTCATCTATTTTAAAATCCCTGTGGAACCATATGGAATGATCCAGGCTTGCCACCTGCATATCCCGGGACCAGAAGGTTTTACCATGGGGATACAGGGCCGTACCCACCAGGTGAAAATCCGAAGCATAGGCCAGCATGCACCGATGGGTGGCCATATCATCCTCAATTTTGTCAACAGCCCGGAACCAGATATATTTTTCCGGCGGCATGGCCCTGGGGGCAAAGGGGTTGATGGGGTTCACCACCCGGATTTCAATGGGCTTTTTACAGATCAGCTTCTCATAAATTTCCGCCGGAATCCTGTCTGAGAGGCGCTTTGCCATATCAATCTCGGACTCTATGCCGTCGGGCCCCTCAATCTTCGGCATGGCATCCTGGTGCTCAAACCCTGGTTCATTTCTGTGAAAAGAGGCAGCCATGGTAAAAATGGCCCGGCCGTCCTGGACCGCCACCACCCGGCGGGTAACAAAGCTTTTGCCGTCACGGATGCGGTCCACGGTATAGACCACTGGTTTTTTTGCATCCCCGGCCAGCATGAAATATCCGTGGAGACTGTGGCTGTGATACTCCGGGTCCACCGTTCCGGAGGCTGCCGACAGTGCCTGCCCCATGACCTGGCCGCCGAACAGATTGCCAAAGCCCAGATCCTGGCTTTGACCTCTGAATATATTATTTTCTATCTTTTCCAGCTTTAGCAGGAAAAGTAATTTTTCCAGAACATTTTCCTTATCATCATTCATTTTTTCCCTTTCCACCTGTCCGGAAATCCGGCAGGCCCTTTTTTCACAGTCCCTCATCATATCTGATCATAATCGATATTCAGGATCACCTGCCGGTGTTTTTAAAATTGCCATGGTCAGACGGGAAATACAGATCAATTTCTCTTCTTCATTTTTAATAGTGATATCCCATACCTGGGTGGTTTTCCCCAGGTGCACCGGCTTCACCACACCCACAACCATTCCCCTGGTGACGCTTTTCAGGTGGTTGGCATTGATTTCCAATCCCACACTGTAGCATGAATCATCCAGCGTCATATAGGATGCCGTGCTGCCGAGGGTTTCAGCCAGAACCACGGACGCGCCGCCATGAAGGATGCCCAGGGGCTGTTTGGTCCTGTTGTCCACGGGCATGGTTGCGCTTATGAAATCCGGGCCTTTTTCCAGAAATTCAATCCCCACATTGGAAACAATAGAGTCTTTAGAAAAACGGTTTAGCTCCTCTATTTTAAATTCTTTTTTCCAGATTCCTTCCATTGGCTTCATTGTTCATTTTCTCCAATAAATTTTTTAACCTCCAGTTTTAAACCTTTGCCCGGCAGCGCCATAAGGGTGGATGTACCATGGGCGATAAGCATTTTCTTTTCATCAAAAACCTTTGCCTCGGAATAACTGATGGAACTGCCGGGCCTGATGCAGAATCCTTTGGCAATAAGCTTTCCGCCGGTAACAGGCTGAAGATAGTTCAATTTTAAATCCACATTGACAAGACCTGAATCTTCAGGCAGCCTGAGAAATGCGGCCCAGAACGTTGCCGTGTCAATCAAGGTTGCAATAACGCCTCCATGAACAATACCAAACGGCTGGAGGTGGCAGTCCGCCAGATTGAGTACAATATCCGCCCCATCCAGTTCGATATGATCCAGTTCCATGGACATATGCCTGGGATACGGGCTTTCTTTTACAACGGATTTAAGCTCTTCAATATATATCGGGTTTATCATCTTCATAGTGCGTCTCCGGCCTGATGCTCGTAAACCATCAATAGAATAATCGACATGATCTTATTTGATTATCCCGGAGCTGTCAAATTTCCAAAATTCTTATCTGGATATTTGCCATAAGAATCATATTTTCCAACCAATTTACGCCAATACCCGTTCCGGTCTGATCACCTTGCACTCCCTAGTGCCTGAACGATTTTTTAAAGTTCAGAAAGGCAATCAAACCTCCACTGGAAATTCCCCGAAGCCTAAACAAAGAATAAATTCCACCAATTGAT
>JANNUH010000060.1:0-16911 GCA_031395015.1 Desulfobacterales bacterium
TGCTGTTTGAGCGAAGAATGAGCGAGTTCATGGCGGTCAGCAAAGGTAATCTTAGAATTTGTAGCAATATCCATCCAGCGGACGTAAGGTGATCACCCTGGAACGGGTTATGCAAAATTTCTTATGGCAAATATCCAGATATCAATAAAGGCCGTGTTAATAAAGGCCATTGACAAAATTTTTAAAGTGGTTGAACATGCATTGGGTTCAAAACATCGGCGTTTTGAGGTGCACGCATGAAAAAGGCCCTGTATCGGTAAAAGGCAAAAAAGATTTTTAACCGGACCCTTGAGTGAGACATGATCCATGAATGAGCTTCTATTAAAACTGTCCCCTGTTTTCCTTTTTTTCGGTTTGGGTGTTTTCCTGAAAAAAATCCGTTTTGCAACCACGGACCATGCTGATTTTTTATTGAGATTGGTTTTTTTTGTAACTCTGCCGGCCCTGGTCCTCCTTCAACTGTCCCGGATGTCCATCACATGGGATAAAATCTATCTTCCGTTCATCAATATCATTATTAATCTATGCTGCATGGGGGCCAGTTTAATGCTTTTCAAGGTCATGCAGGCCCCCCGGAAAACAAAGGGCACCATCTTGGTCAGCACCATGATCGCAAACAATGTTTTCATGTTCCCGTTTATTATGGCAGGATTTGGCAATTCCGGGTTTGCGGATGCTGTCCTGTTTGACTTTGGAAATGGGTTGACCACGGCCACCATTACCTATTTAATGGCTTTCAAATATGGTGAACAATCCTCAGACGCCACTGCCATGATGGCTAAATTGATTCGATCTCCTCTGTTCTGGGCCTTTGTCATTGCTGTTTTTTTAAGTGTATTTTCAATGACCCTTCCACTTTTTTTAGGACCTTTCCTGGAAGGTGTCGGCCAAATGACAAGCCCTCTGATCCTTATGTCTCTGGGGATTTATTTTCATCCCCAATTTTCCGATTTAAAATTGGTTTCAGTCACGGTTCTTATCCGGTCGGGTTTAGGGCTGGCCGTTGGGGCGGCCCTGGCCACTGTCTTAAATCTCTCCGGTCAGACCTTTGCCGTGGTAATATTGTGTTCTGCCGCCCCAGTCGGATTTATGGCATTAACTTTTTCTTCCATTGCTCAATTGGACAAGGCCTTTGCGTCAAAGGTCGTCTCGATTTCCATTCTCTTGGGGTTGATCTATATTCCGGTTTTAATTTTACTGCTGGGCCATTAATACGGCATCGCCGGCAAGGACTATTTTGAAGAGGACGACAAAAAGGTTCTGAGGTTAACTCTCTGATTGGTGATCCCGATTTTTTTCCGCATACTTTTCCTGTAGAATTCAACGGTTTTGTCGGACAGATTTAAAATCCCGGCAATTTCCTTGGTGGTTTTCCCGAATTTAACCATATTGGCCACCTTGATTTCCGAGGGGGTAAGGTTTAAAAACTGAAGGGACACCCGATGCAGAAACGGGGAAACAATATCATTCAGAGTGGATTCCATGATGTCGAGACAACCTTTCTGCCTGTCATTCAGTGCTGATTCCCGCATTCTTTCAATATAGGGCATGACAAGTTCCCGGACATTGAGCAGCATTCTTTCTTCCAGGAGGGTCTTATCCTCTTCTCTTTTTTTTAACAGGACCCTCAAGGCTGTATTTACTTCTTCAAGACTTTGTGTCTTGTTTTCAAGCTCCATGGTTCTTTCTCTGACCCTTTGCTTCAGTAAATTTTTCTCTTTTTTCTGTTTTGAAATATCTGTGATAACGGCAAAACTGCCCTTGAATCGTCCATCGGCATCAAAATACGGCGTGGGCGTCATAATGGCATGAAGACTTGATCCATCCTTTTTAATCCATACGATTTCATAGGGAGCGCTTTCCCCTTTTCTTCTTTTTTCAAGCTGATCCAGAAATATTTTCTTATTTTCATCATCCAGAAACTGATCGACTTTTTGACCGATGATCTCTTCCCTGGACCTTCCCCACATCCGGCAGAGCATATCATTGGCATAGGTGGTTAACTGATTTTCATCGATTTCGCTCAATCCGTCCCCCATGGTTTCAACAAGGGTCCGGTATCGCTGCTCACTTGTAAATAATGCGTGTTCCCTGTCAGGCTTTATATTTTCAGTGGACATGGTGTTCAAAAATCAAAGGATTTTTCTCCCTGCCGTTTTTTCGATACCCTCGATTATCCATGCTTCAATGGCTTTCCTGCCAAGGCTTCGGGTTTGTTTTTTCACAAGTTTCAAGTCAAGTTCAGCCCTTGCCATGGTTTTATGCCCCCCGGCAGAGCCGAACATGGAAAAGGCTTCTTTGGCTGTATTGCCTGCCCCCTTTCTTAGACCGTCATTTCGAATGACAATAATGAGCCTGCTTTCATATATGCCGGATACGACGCTCCAGTTGATCTTTGACAGGGTCTGGAAAAAATCTGCCACAACCACCAGTTCGTCGGGTTTTGAAATAGCTCCGGCATGAAAAAACACCCGGTTATTGACAACCTTTCTTTTCTTGATGGCTCTGCCTAGAAAATCAAGGTCTTCCTGGGTTAAGGTCGCCCTTTCCACCTTTCTGACGATATTATTGTCTGCAAACCGGTAAAGATATTGGAAGGCCCTGATATCCTTCAGACTTGCCCCACGGGTGAAGTCTGCCGTATCGGTTTTAATCCCCAGCATCAGGGCTGAGGCAAGCTTTGCCGAAGGTTTGATTTTCCTTGTCTTCAGATATTCGGTCATCATGGTGGAGCAGGCCCCGTAATCGGATCGGATATCCACATAGGGCGCTTTATCAAAGGTCAATGGATGATGATCAATGATGACATCAAAGGTAAATCCGGAAAAATGCTCATTGTGATCCGGCTGGGAGTCGATGATTACAAAGGCATCAAAATTTTCTTTATTAATTGAATTGAGTTCAACCAGCCCGGATTCCGTTTGTTCGATCATGGCAAGGTTATCCGGACGGGTGATCCGGTTGAAATGGGCAATGACGACCTCTGCCGCTTTCCGCCGCAAAAGCCGTCTCACTGCCATGGCAGAGGCAATGGCATCAGGATCTGCATTGATGACCACCAGCACCTTTGAATTACCGGTAAAGAGACTAAAAAAGTGTTTGAGTTTCTCCTGATTGTTCATTCTATCCCTTCCTTTTTATTGCTGCTGAAAAACAGGGTCAGGGTAATGAAGGCATATCCCAGGATGGCCGGGATGGCAAACACGCCGTAAAATACGCCGAGAGGCGCAAGCACAATGGCTGTCAGCCAGTGGATAGCGATCACGGTGGGCGAGTGAAGCCGGATGGGAAAATCATCAAACCGGCAGATCACGGACAGGCCGCAAAGATTCCAGCCGTAAAGGGATGCAAAGACATGCATGTGCAAAAGCCATTTTGTTTTCAAAGGATCATAGCCCGGTGACATCTGCATGAGTATATAGGCAATGCCTGAAACGGCCGTGAAGATCAGAAATCCGATGCCCGACGTCAAAAAAAGTTTCTGCTGGATATTATCGGCAAATTTTGCATAAAGGAAAAATACCGTAACCACGGCAAGAAACAGGGCCGAAGTCACAAAGATCTGGGGAATAAACCGTTCAAACAGGATAAACACAAAAAAGATGATCACCCCCAGGGTAATGGTCCAGAAACAGATTTCCATCACTATTTTGACGGACGAGCCTTCAATCTTTTTCAGCATGGAAAAGACAAGGGACAGGGAGATGAGGGACAAAGGGAAGGAAAATCCAAGGAAAAACGTATTCAGGGTCAGCTTTTCCATATAGATAAGCCTGACATATTCATTGTTCAGAATCACCAGGGAAGCCATCCCAATTCCCATGGAAAGGCAGAGTAGGGAGGCCTGGTGAAATTTTTCAGACACAGGTTCCTTTGAACTGAAAAATGAAATGGGAAGAAATGAGAATTTTTCAATCCTGATTTTCTCCACCAGAACGGTCAGAGGGATGGATATGGCAAGGGTCAAAGGATAAATTTTTAAAAAGGCGGAGCAGGCATAAATGATGGAGCCTGCAAAAAACAGAAGAACGGTGCCGGATATCCGGGGCCTGGCCTGGGTATAATAGAGCAGGATGGTTCCTCCGGTGCAAAGGTTGAAAAGGAAAATATGGAGCCTTTCAAAACTGTATTGTTCTGCCGGGAAATAAATATGAATAAACCCGAAGATGAGCGCTGCAATCATTAAAATGGAAAAAAGAATTTTTAATTTATTGTTCATGGTATTGTTGGACCTGTTGATTCATCCTTAAAATTTCCGGCATTTTCCTATCTTCCAAGGACATGTCTCAATGCCGGGACAAGTGTCTCGTGCCTGAATACAAAGCCGTTGCTTAAAAGTTTTTCCGGTTTGACCCTGGCACTGGTTAAAAGGGTTTCTTTTCCCATTTCCCCCCATAGGAGCCGGGCCAGGAAAGCGGGAAATCTGAAGAATACTTTCTTAGAAAAAACCTTTGCCAATGTTTCTGAAAATTCCAGGTTTGTGACAGGATTCGGCGCCGTCAGGTTCACAGGGCCCCTGATATCTTCCGAATTCAGTATATGCAGAATACCGGATACGGCATCATCCATGCTGATCCAGCTCATATACTGCCTGCCGTGGGACAAGGTTACGCCACAACCGGCTTTAAACGGCAATTCCATCCTGGCCAGGGCGCCTCCGGCAGGGGTCAGGACTATGCCGATCCTGAGTGGAACAGTCCGTATTCCGGCTGTTTCCGCTTCCCTGGCCGCATCCTCCCATTGTCTGCAAACCCGGGATATAAAACAATGACCCGGAGCCGAAGATTCCGTCAAGAGGGTGTCCTCTCCGTCTCCATAGAACCCGATGGCTGAAGACGAAATAAAGATTTCAGGCTTTTGCTTCATGGTTTTTATCTTTTCCACAAGAAGCCGGGTGGGAATGACCCTTGAATCAAGGATCTTTTTTTTCTGCTCTCCTGTCCATCTCCTCCTTGAAATATCCAGGCCGTTTAAATTAATCACGGCATCAAAGGGGCCTGCCGCTTCAAGGTCAAGATGTCCGGTATAAGGGTCCCAGAAAAGTTCCCCCTCCTTCAGGCCCGCTTTTTCCCGGACAAGGCGAATGACTTCATGACCGCTGGTTTGTAAAAACGGGACAAGAGCGCTGCCGATGGTACCGCTTGCCCCTGAAACCAGGATTCTTTTTTGGGATGTATTACCAACATGACCTTCAAGATCATATTTCAGCACCCTGTGGCGGTAGCTGAACATCCTGTCAAATTCTTTTTTTGCATATCCGTAAAAGGGTCTGCTCAAAATTCCAAAGGGCAGTTTGAATTCCACCCGGTCTTCCATGACCATGCCTGAAGAACCGTCGGCATGAAATCCATGGGTATGCTCCCATTGGGCAAAGGGCCCTTTGATCTGGCAATCCTTGAATTCCAGATTTTCCTTATAGTCGATATGCTTGGCCACCCAGGGCATGGGGATTTTAAAAATGCGGATTTGAAAGGTCACCCGGACACCTTTTCGAATCCCTTCACCACAACGGGACATGAGCCTCAGAGGTGCCCAGGGCGGTGTCAGCCGGGCAATGGCCCCCTTTCTTTCATGCCATGAAAAGACCGCCTCAACCGGAGCATTAATTTTAGTCTTTTTTATATACACATCACTCTTCATGGGTAGCTCTTAAAAATAATTCATTCATTGATTTTCCAGGCCTTATACTATAATAATAATTTTTAAGTTTAAACTCTTTTTATACTGATTAATTTTTGGAGGATTTAATATGAGCAAATATGAATGTGTATGCGGCTATGTGTATGACCCTGCCATGGGCGATCCTGACAACGGCATTGCCCCGGGAACTTCCTTTGAAAACCTGCCCGAAGACTGGGTATGCCCCATCTGCGGTGCTACCCAAGAAAATTTTGAAAAAATGGATTGATGCAACAATTTAGGAGGCACCAAAAATAATGTACAAACCCATTGAGATAGCGGATGGGATCTATTCTGTCGGATGCCGCGACTGGGATATCAGGGATTTTCATGGTTATTCCACCTATGAGGGAACGACTTACAATGCGTTTCTGGTTCTTGGCGAGAAAAATATTCTCATTGATACGGTAAAGGAAAAATTTGGAGATGAGCTGCTTTCCAATATCAGCAGAATAATTGATCCCAAAAAAATAGACATCGTCATCAGCAACCATACGGAAATGGATCACTCCGGCGCCATCCCCAAGGTACTCCACACCATTGGAAAGGACAAACCCCTGTATTGTTCAAAAATGGGGGCAAAAAACCTGAAAAGCCATTTTAACCGGGATTTTAATTTCAAGGTGGTGGGAAGCGGGGATGAACTGAAAGTCGGGAACAGAACCTTTTCCTTTCTTGAGACAAGAATGCTTCACTGGCCGGACAGCATGTTCACCTATTTTGTGGAAGGCGGCATCCTGTTTTCCAGCGATGCTTTCGGGCAGCATTATGCCGGGGATAAATTTTTTGATGATGAAATCGGAGATGAAATCATCCCCCATGCAAGAAAATATTATGCCAATATCCTGCTTCATTTTTCACCCAGGGTTCAGGCCCTCCTGAAAGACGTAGCTAAAATGAACTTGAAGCTGAACATGATATGCCCGGATCACGGCATCATCTGGCGGGACAACCCCTCAAAAATCATAGAATGCTATGACAAATGGTCCAGGCAGGAACCGGCCAAAAAGGTGGTGGTGATTTTTGATTCCATGTGGGAAAGCACCACAAAGATGGCAAGGGCCATCACCAGCGGCATAGAATCCGAAGATGTGAATGTCAGGCTCATGAACACAAGAAAATGGCACAGAAGCGATATCATGACGGAAATCATTGATGCCGGAGCCATTGCCGTGGGTTCCCCCACCCTGAACAACAGCATTTTCCCCGTCATTGCCGACGTCATGACCTATATCAAGGGTCTTAGGCCCCAGAATAAAATTGCAGTTGCCTTTGGTTCCTATGGATGGAGCGGGGAAGCGGTTAATATCCTGAACAAGGAATTTGCCGAAATGAAGCTCGATATTATTGACGAAGGCGTAAAAGTTCAATATGTTCCGGATGAAAATGATCTGAACAGGTGTTTTGATCTGGGGGTAAAGATAGCAAAAACATTAAAGGAAAGGTTATCTTAAATAATCGGAGATAACCCGGAGGAAAGCATGACAAACGAATTTAATGCAGATGATATATTTGAAATGGCTGTAAAAATTGAGCAGAATGGTGCCATATTTTACCGGGATGCAGCCGGACACATGGAAGAAAAAAAAAATAAAGATTTTCTTCTTGAGCTTAGCCGGATGGAAGACGCCCATGAAATAATTTTTGCCAATATGAAAAAAGATCTGACGGATCAGGAGAAACTGGCGACAACCTTTGACCCTGAGGACGAAAATATACTTTATCTCAAGGCTTTTGCCGATTCAAAGGTGTTTTTCAAAAAAGAAAATCCGGACAACAGCTTTAAAAGCATTTTAAGCTGCGCCATCCAGACGGAAAAAGATTCCATTGCCTTCTATCTAGGAATAAAGGAACTGGTTCCGGAAAAATCCGGTAAATCAAAGATTGATGCCATCATCAAAGAAGAAATGGGCCATATCAGGCTTCTTGCAGGAAAATTAAAAGAGATTTATTGATATTATTTAAACAGAAATCCCCTGATGGTGAAAAGCACATTCAGGGGATTTCTGTTTTCAGAGGAATAGAAGAATTACGCTTTCCAGAGGCCGTGAAGATTGCAATATTCCCTGGCCACCACCTTTGCCGCGTCGGTCTTAAACTCGGCTCTGGGGGCACCGGTCGGAGTCAGCATCTGTCTTTGAACAAAGGTATTATCCTCGGAAGCAAGCTCAATCCATTCAATCCAGTGCTCATTGGTCATGGGGTGGGCAACGCTGCCGATCTTTACCGCATATCCGCCCTGAATTTTTTCAATTACCGGTACATGTTTTTCCTTGGCCGCGTCCACTGTATTCTCCACCAGCCGGTCCATGGGCTGACCGCAGCACATGACCGGTGGTGTTTCGCCGTGAAGTACCTGTACAATATTTCCGCATTTGCCGCATTTGTAAATACCCATTTTTTCAGCCATTTACGATCTCCTTTTTTTTATGTTAAATAATTCCATGAAACGATAAAAAAACAAATTCACCCAGACAAGCTCAAAACTATTATATTTAAAGGGGGTGAATCTTATATATGCCATCTAAAATTTATTTTCCACAAAAAAATCCGGATACTTCATACTCATCAAAGCTCCGAGCATCCTTTGGGTCAAATCCTCTTCATCCTTTGTCACGGCTTTGAAAACAGAAGCCATCTGATAATAAATATCATCTTGAGATCTTACGGCAAAGTATGGATTGATCGCCTGATCTTTTCTCAGATTCTTTTTCTTCCCTGTTTTTGAGCGGGCCATAGGTCATCCCTCCTGAATTCATTTTTTTCTAAGAATTGCTTTAGCAAACATCATACCAGATGATAAAACATTCTCCTGAAACACTTCTTGAACCGGCGATGGAGGGGTGGAAATGATAAAAACAGATGAAAACGAATAAGAGACATTCATGTCTCAGAAAATCGTATCAACACCGAAAAAAGCAATACACGGTTGTACCAGAGAAAAAGAATAAAAAAACAGAGAAAAACAAGCCCGATTTATGACTCAGATATTGCACTCTATCAGAAAAAGAATGTTTATTTCAAGCATATATTTTATGAATGTGTAAATCATACAACTTTTTTGTGTTGCACCCTAGCGGATGAACAATTTTATGGAGCGACCCAGATTGTCGACCTGTTCCATGCGCGGGAACATTACTGGACCGTTGCCAAAGCATTTTTCGGACAGGATAAGGACAAGCTGTATCTGTGGGCGGAAGACCGCCGGAACGAATTGAATGATGGTAGGGTGGAAGATGTAATAAATGCCATCAAAGCATGCTCATTACTGTCGGGATGCAATAATTTGATCTATGAACGAGAGATCGGCTATTTTGAGAAAAACAAGGAAAGGATGCGGTATGCCCATTTTAGGAAGCGAGGGCTCTTTGTGGATTCCGGCGTTCTGGAAGCAGGCTGTCGAACCGTGGTTGGGCAACGCCTGAAACAGTCGGGTATGCACTGGACGGTTGAGGGCGCAAATAGCATCATAGCCCTGCACTGTAGTATTCTGATTCTAAGTAGCGTTCAAAGAAATACTATTTACGATCCATGGCCAACCGCTCAACCGAGTTACGGCCTCCGGTTCAGAAGCAAGTTTCTCTAAACCCTTCTCAACCGAATGGCACACTGCATCAAGAGACTCAAACACATGATTGGTGCAATTTTTTTCCCTCAACTCATGCCAGAGGATCTCTACCGGGTTGAGTTCTGGAGAATAAGGCGGTAGATGAATTAACGAAACGTTGGCTGGAACCTCCAAGGCTTTGGCTCGATGAGAACTTGCACCGTCAAGCACCATCACAACATGTTGATCAGGGTGGGCTTTTCCAATCTGTTCGAGAAACAAGACCATGCTTTCTGTGTTCATCGTCTCAGTTATCATCCAATGCAACGTCCCATTCTGCGGTCCAATAGCAGCGTAGAAATATCGAAACTCTCGTATCAGCGCCAATCCTACAGTCGGGCGAATTGGCAAAGGTGCCCAGCAGCGGCCAGGATCACTCATACGGCCAAAACGGGCCTCATCCTGAAAAAGCAACAAGAGTGGCTTGTCGGTAGCCGTCATTTTTTCCGCGATAATACCAGGGATTTTTTTTTAAAGTCCTCCTGCGCGGAGACATCGGACTTGGGATGGCGCGTATCCGGTGTGACCTTACGCCAGCCATGTCGAGCCAACAGCCGATATACCGTCGATTTCGGAACTTTATGTCCAATCCGTTTCTCAAAAGCCAAATGGATCGGGGAAACTATTAATACCCCTCCAACTTCTGCTTGTTCCACCCAAGGTGCCAAAAACGCTTTTTCGTCTTCAAGACTCAGCAGTTCTCGGCGGCGGCCACCGCGTCGTTCGCCTATTATAAAGGAACCAGCTTGCAGTAATTCACTAAATTGACGCCGGATTACGCAAACTCGATCCCGGCTGAGTCCAAGAATTTCTGCTGTCATCTCCATAGTTGCTCCGGCAAGCACCGGCAACAAAATAGATTGCCCCTGACGCAGCTCTTGAATGGTTTTTGCTTCTGCTACCAGATTGAGTGCGGCCTTCACTTCGTTCTCGTCATATCTTATTGTTCTTGCCATGTCATCTCCTCTTGGTGGTGATCATAGCAATATTATATATTAGTATTGTTTTGAATGCAACTTAGAATGAGCAACCGCTGGGAAGATTTTTGGGAACATCGGGCGGCAGTCTGAAATTGTTACCTATAAATTTGTCGTACACCCCATCGGCCGTTTTTCAGGAATTAAAACCGTAAAGAGATTTCAGATTTTCCAGCAATCGCTTTTCAATTCTGTTCGGGCTATCCGGAAGGATAATGGAGGCTGATCCGAAGGTAAAAAAGAAATGATATAAATTGTTTCTTGATGCCACTTTTTTATACGCCTTTTGATACTTCCATTCTGCAGTTCTTAAATCCAGCCGCATGGCCAGGGCCGGGTTGCCGTTGGCATAGTCATAGGCGTCAATCTCACCGATTTTTTCAAATAAAAGAAAATCCTCATAAATCCACCGGTATTTGGGATGAATGGTGATGACAATATCATCGGCATGAAGATGCCGGGAGGCGTATTGATGCATGATCTTATTGCCCAGCATGGGAATGGTCATATTGTTCATTTTACAGGAGGGGTCGGCCGCCAGATGACCCGCTTCCACCAGGAACCGACCCTGGGATCTCAGAAGATCCAGCTCTTTTTTGAATACCATGTCCATGGGCAGGCCATTTTCAAGGGAATCCGGGAATAAACTGATGGAATATATCAGTTTTTCTTCGTCGGCTTCAGTGTGAAAGCCGATGAATATTCTGGAGTCTTCATTGCAATGCTGGGGCGCCAGCCTGAAAGGGGTTGGACCGGGCTGGACAAAGCCGGTTCTGACAAAAACCCGATAGACCAGATTGAATGAGGCAAGATAATCCTCAGGCGTTATAGCGGTACTAAAAACAATACCATCCAATTCCAGTTTCAGCTCAGGCAGAAGATATCGTAAAAGCCTTAAGCGGATTTTTCCGGGTAAGGCTTTATAGATTTTGCGCTTGATGAAATTCAGGCTGATTTTTTTCATTCCGCCTGAGTATCACGATTTAGTTTTTTTTGCCATTAGAAAACTTAAAGAAATATCAGGATGCATGATGGAATCAATCGGATTCCCTGAAATGACATTTGACGTGCCAGCAAGATAACGGGCAAAGGTGGCAGCAACCCCATCATCATAAATAAAATCCGTCATTTCTTCTATGACAAGGTCTTTTGACAGGGTCTTACAGAACAGATTCAAAGGAATAAAAGCGGAAAGCAGCTTAAAATGCCTTTCAACCCAGGCCTGGAACATTTGTCTGTCCGTCGGCAAATTGATCTGTTCAAACTTTATCCAGCCTGAGCATTCCAGTCCCATCTCATCGGATGTGATGAAAAAATCTTCGGCCGGGTTTGCGTCCCTGATACTCCATTCCAGAATCAGATTCCCCATGGAGCCCAGAAAGGTTCGAAAACATAAAGGCGCTGTTTTTCCCGGCACCACTTGAATCCCATTTTGTAATATCACGGGCTTTGTTTCCCTTTCCTTCTCTTGCCTGAAAAGTTTTTCAGTTCTGTGAAACAGGCATTCTTTGTGCCTGATCCGGCCGGTTTTAAGAATTTTTCCCATAGCCTGGCTAAGCTCATAGGAAACCGGAATCCCCTTTCCGACCCAGGCCAATTGTTTTTCATTCAGGCCTGTGGACGGCACGGCAACCACCCTTCGGGATTGAAGGGTATCAATGGCTGTGATCTTCAGATGACGGCCTGCAATAAACACGTTTTCTCCCAGATCCATCTGACTGACAATGGATCTGGGGATGTCGGCAATGGCCTGCCCTGACACTTCCAGGATATATTCTTCCTCAGATTCAGGGAAATTGCCCCAGATTTTATATTCCATCAGATGGCTGTGATATTGCCGGCCTCCTTGCAACAGGCCCTTGATATTGGAATGGTTCAGCCAGCCTTTTTTTTCAAGGGAAGCAAAAATAGAAGGCAGAGTTTTATGGTGCTCCGGAAAAAGAGATTGAAGGGCCTGCAGGGAAATCCGCCGTTTTTCATACAGACAGGAAATGATCTGCTGGCTCAGGACACTGGGCATGGCCCTGACATGGGAAGCTTCCACAATGCCCCGACCGGCAAGATCCAAAAGGGCAAGAAACCGTACCACCTGCTCCCCTGCCCGCACTTTTCCGCTCCAAAGGTTTAAGGTTGGAATAATGAAGTTCCGAAACCCCTTGAAATTTTCCGGACCGGTTTACAATATCCAGAAGGCGATCACAGGCACTTCGACTGTTGGCAAACACAAGAATTTTCCAATATTGCCAGGTGATATACAGATCATCCAGGAGAGCGGTAAGTTCGGTATCTTCCTGCCGGATATGCATCAACCTTGCATTGATCCGGCGTTTAACATCGGCGGAAATGCGCAGCGTGTCGGTGCTGAAATCAAAAAAACCGATAATGGAGTCTACATCGGCAATGGTGGCAGACATGGCAATTTTTTGTAAGGTGCGGCCGGATCGGCGCTCAAGGCGGGAAAGAAGAAAGGCCAGGTGTCGGCCTCGGTATTGGTGAACCAGGGGATGCACTTCGTCAATAATAATGGTTCCCACGCAATATAAAAACCCCTTGATGCTTTCATTGGTACTCCCCATCATGACATCCAGGGATTCCGGCGTGGTGAACAGGATATCCGGGCGGGTTTTCCCCCGGGGCTTGATATCTCCAGTGCGGACAGCCAGGTTAAGTCCCAGACGGTCTGAGATCACCGGCTCGAATCTTCGTTTCAGATCATGGGCCAGGGCTTTGGTCGGAATGATGTAAAGAACCGTTGTTTTTTTTCCGGAAGAGATAACCCGTTCCATGACAGGGGCCAGGACAGCCTCGCTCTTACCTGAACCGGTGGCGGATTGAAGAATCAGATCCTGTCCGCTGAGAATCGGAACAATGGCCTCTTTCTGCGCTTTGTGCAAAGAGGAAAAACCGCCGTAAAAGGCATGGAAGGTATTTGGAAGGAGTAAAAGAGGAGAATCGGATGAATGTATCACATTGGATTTATTCCATCCTGTTTTTCTGCTGCGTAAGGTCAAGATGATGGACCAGCAGTTTGAGTTTCAGGCGGGACTCAACCCCGTTACAGGTGGATAACACACGGCCCATTTCGTAATCGTTATCCATTTCTTCCAGAGAAATGCCCTGCTCTGCCATGTCAAAGATGCGGATCAATTGCCGGATGAAAAGGCGGACCTCGCTGAGCACTCCCATGCGCTTCTGACTCAGGCATATATTTTCCAGCGGCTCATATTTAATCATGGTTTTCGAATCCCATCGGAATGATATGCCGCGGATGGTTCTCAGCCGCCTTCCCAGTTCCACCAGCTCTTCAGTCTTCAGCGGGGTCTGATGAAGATCCACAAGAACGCCTCGGTAATTGAGTTTACCGACCTCACCCACAGACCGGACACGGCTCCACAGGGCATCATAGGATTTAAACCCTTTTTCCGACAGCAGCATATCCGGAATAATGGAAAACAGAAGGAGAATCAACCCCCTATGGCCGGTATGGCGTAAAAAGAGGATAAGAGAATTTAAAAATGGATGGAAACTTCCCGTGTCAGCACAACAAAAGAAACGGCAAAGCCCTTGACCATGGCCAGATGCCGGACCAGAGACATGAAATGGGTTTTACCGTCGCCGTAATCACCGCTGATAAAACGGACCTTGGTCCCGCCCTGGCTGATATAATGTTCCAGGTCATCTTCGATAAACTCCAGCCAGTTTCTTCTGCCCACGGTAAAAAGGGGGACATATTCGATAGGCACACTTCCCTTGCGAAGTTCCTCGATAATGGACCTTGCCTCAAACGGCTGTAATTGTTCAATCTCTTCCAATGATATCATGGCACTTATCCCTGATTCCGATGAAAGGAAATGCCGGTGATCTGTCTTGCTTCACCCAGGCTGTCCATGAGCCACAGGGATTTGTTGCGCCCCGGGCTTAACTGAAGCTCATATCCTTTCGATGTTCCACTGATTTCCCCTGTCAACCATTTCACAATAAACCTGATAAAGGGAATCAATAAACTGCTGCGGATCATAGGGCCGGTCATAGAGCCTGCGTTTGAGCTGCTACACCGCAGTAACAATGCGCCTGGGATCAATGGATTTGAGAATCTTTTTGCTTCTGATTCAGCTTACTCTGATAGGGCTAAACAATCTTCTTCAAATCCTCTTGAACACCTTCAAGAAACGCATTGTTTTCCGTCATGGGCAATCCTTTTTTATATTTCTCTATCTATGGTGCCAACAGAGACTAAAGCCTATCTGAGGCTGATCGATATATTTCCTTATCCCGTCTTGGACCCACTGCCGGAACAAACACAATCGCTTTTTCCTGCAACACCTGATAAACAACTCTGAAATCTCCAATCCTCAGTTTTCGAAAATCCTTTAGTTGGTGAGACAAAGGGTCCCCAAATTTTTCAGGTTCACAAGTTAACTTTTTGTTAATTGTGTTGATAATTCTTTTTGCCGATGAAGGTCCAACGCTTTTCAGATCATCCTCCACCTCTTTGTGATAAACAATTTCCCATTTCATTTTGCAAACTTTTTCATCATTTCGTCGTGAGTCATACTTTCCCGAGGATCAAAACTTTGAATACGTGAAAGAGCAAGGGCTGTCAGACGGAGATCTTCCATCTCATCCTCCATTGCTTCGTAAGATTCAAATGACATTAAAACAGCTTTGGGTTCATTGTTTTTAAGGATAATGAATTTGTCATTTTCACCGGTTTCAAAAGAATTCAGAGTGGCAGCAGTATTTTTGGCAAGATTTGTGGATGATAAATATTGTTTTATTCGCATAATAACACCTATTTTTATAATTATAATTACGCATAAAATCACATCACAATTCTGATTTGTCAATAGAAAAAACCTGGTATAGATTGGCTTCCCATGGGTTGAATCCATCGGAAAATTCTTTCCCACGCCCAAGGCTTTTTCGATCATGCTTCCCTTTTCCCTGGTCAATATGGAATCCGCCGATGTTTAAATTTCTATAAAGTTCGTAATCCTTCAACACATCAGTCCCACATGCTTCAATTTAAAATTTTGTCTTGAAAGACATTTAATGGATCTATAATCTACCTATCCAGTAACGAGGTTTTTGTTTCTGGTGCATAATAGCGATAATAATAACCTCATTTTCATGGACTGCATAGAGGATGGAATAAGGAAAACGACGTACCAATCGCCTTTGTATTCCCAGTTCATTTTTGGGCCAGGTGCCTGGATTTTCACTTATTTCACCCACTGCAGCTTCAATGATGTCAAGGAAATTTGTACCAAGTCTTTCAACCTGCATCTCATAATAGGCCGCAGCTTCCATCATTTCTGCTTCAGCAGGTGCAAGGAACCGAAATTTCATCAAATTTCCTGTAGCTTTGTCCGGGCATCATGAAAAACGTCTGCTCCAGGCCTGGCTTTGATGTTTCCTGCCTTAAATTCCTGAAACCGCCTGGAAGCCTCCTTGATCCAGAGTTGCTCCAAATCAAATTCATCAAGGTCATCAAGGTCATCAATGAGAACCTTTATCAATAACGCTCGTTCCTGTAAAGAGAGTTGCTTAGCCTCTTGTTGACACTTTTCTAAGGTTGTAAGCATAATTTTTCTCCTGTTATATTTGTCCCTGCCCTGATTATACCAATACTATTTTTTTATTCTATCATAATTTTATAAAATATCTTCAAAACAATCCGGCCTGATCACCGGCCTGTATCTGGTAATGGCAGGATACCCCTGACAGCCCCCACATCCATTGCCACCACCGGAAGCCCTACCATCATGGATTCCAGCATGACCATGGGCAGTCCTTCGCTCCGGATAGAAAGAACAAAAGCGTCTGCTGCGCTGTAAAGTACGTCTGTATCACTGCGAAATCCCAAAAAATCAATATATCCAATTAAATTCTTCTTTTTTACGATCTCCAGCAGCATGGTGCAAAAGCAAATCCTCTTCTCCCAGGCCAAGCCCGAGTCTGACATTCAGATCGTCCTGAAGCAAAGAGTTAGGCAAATCCAGGGGACAAAGAAACGGTGGGGGTGATCCATTACCATGAAATATTGTTTCACTTTTCAATTTCTTGAAAATGGATTGATTTTTCGAGCAATCGGAACCCACGATATTCTGAACAGAGATTAGTCAGGTCCTGTATGATTCATAATTGGCTGATTGCGAGTTAAAGCTTCAAATCGCTTCTGGCTAAGATTTCGGGATACCTTTGAATAATCAATCTACTAATTGCTCGACACTAATTCCTATTGCTTTTGATAATTTTGATAATGTTGTTTTTCTTGGTTTGGCATTACCAATTTCCAGCCTTGCCAGGGCTGATTGCTTCATTCCTGCTTTGGTGGCCAATTCTGCCTGGGTAAGCTTGAAATATTCCCTCCAGGCCTTGATTAGGCTTTCACCTCTAACATTGGCCTTTACGACCTCATTTTATAATTTCAATGATGTTTGTAAAATCAAAGAGCACTCGATATCAGGCCAAAGCACTTTTTATAAGCTGCATAATCTCTGAAATATCCTTTGCCGTCTTGATGGCTTCCTTGATTTTTTTTAGAGCTTCCCGCTCCTTGATTTCTGATACGGCCGCCATCACGGCACCCACATGATCCGGGAATTTAAGAATCATGCCGAGTTCAACGGCATCTGCCAATCCTCT
>JANNUH010000062.1:0-21505 GCA_031395015.1 Desulfobacterales bacterium
CATGCTGTTTGAGCGAAGAATGAGCGAGTTCATGGCGGTCAGCAAAGGTAATCTTAGAATTTGTAGCAATATCCATCCAGCGGACGTAAGGTGATCACCCTGGAACGGGTTATGCAAAATTTCCTATGGCAAATATCCAGGCCCCATTTTTTCATTTGACAAAACAATACAAATCCTTAATGTTAGCCATATTTTGTTTTAATTTTAAAGGAGAAAAATATGCCTGAATTAACCGCAACCATCAAAACAAGCAAAGGTTCCATCAACATAAAACTATTTGCCGATCAAACCCCTCTCACCTGCGGGAGTTTTGCCAATCTTGCCAAAAGAGAATTCTATAACGGCCTTAAATTTCACCGCGTCATCGCAGACTTCATGATCCAGGGCGGATGCCCCTTTGGAACCGGAATGGGAGGTCCAGGGTATCAGTTCAAAGATGAATTCAATAAAGACCTGAAACACGACAAGGCCGGTATCCTTTCCATGGCCAATTCAGGGCCCACCACCAATGGAAGTCAGTTCTTCATTACCCATGGCCCAACCCCTCACCTGGACGGCAGGCACACGGTTTTCGGCGTTGTTGCAAGCGATGAGGATCAGAAGATTGTAGACAGCATTGCCCAGGGCGATACCATTGAGAAAATAACGGTCAAGGGGAATGTGGGCTCTTTGTTTAAAAAGGTCAAGCCCCAGTTGGATGACTGGAACAAAGTCATCACCAAGCAGTTTCCCAACCTGCCCAAGGCTTAACCCGGCGCAATCAAAAAGCCGGGGCTGTGAATCAAGGCTCCGGCTTTTTTTAAGATTATTCCAGGTTCAGAAAAAAAGGGATGATATGAAGGGCCGTGCTCTGCTCTTGTGTATCTCCCATGCGCCAGCTTTTTACCCGGATACCGCTTTCTTCCTCGATCTTTTTCACCATCCCTTTGATATTGATCAGGGGATGCCGGGAAAACACGTTGGGAAGGCCATAGGTCAGGCTGCAGACCAGGCATTTACCCGGCCTTTTGACAAGATTGAAGGCCAGGATGATTCTCTTGTCATTGGCAGATATAAATTCAAGTCTGATGTCATAGGCACCTTCTTCTCTATCTCCGTAGAGCGCTTCAAAAAATTGGTCACTTGTTTCCGATGGTAAAAGCGAGTCAAGATAATCCTGGGTGAACAGGGCGTCCGATAAGGCATGACCCATGATAGATTCTATCCTTTCCAAAAAAGTTTTCGAAAACACGAAATAGTTTCTTTAGTAAACTTCAAATGGAAAATCAAGGTTATTCTTGTGCTTTCACCAGCATGGTGAGGCTGTCCAGTATCCTGTCTGCATCCTCTACCGTTTCTGCAATGCCGACCTGATACCCGTATTTTTCCGTTGTCTCCAGGTAATCCACCTTCTGGCCGGTGACCCGGACGGCCCTGACCATGCCGGCATCCGCCAGGGTTTTTAATGCTGTATCTGCCCACACCGCTTCTTTGGGATCAAGAATTGAAAAACCGGTAATATCCGACACACAGGCGAATCCAGGTGTCAGCAGTGCCGTTTCAGCCTTGATCCCGGCCACAAGCGTTTCTCCCTCGCCCGTTTCAATGGCGCCCAATACTATATATATCCTGTTTTTTGACTTGTCTGTTCTGATGGTGTACATTTCCATACCTTTCTTGTTGATTCTATTTTTTTATCAAGATCCTGCCAAGGCAATGACCTTTTGCCTAATCCGTCCTGATTCAATGGATTCTGCAAATTCCAGGCCTAACTGCCGGCTCCTGCGAACGGTTTCATTCCAGTACGCCATGCGCTCCTGATCCCTTCCTTTAAACCCATAGAAATCCTTTCGATCCGGAATTTTGCCAAAGGGAAGGCTTTGGACAAACTCCCGGGACGGGGCAATTACCACGACGTTTGCCATATTTTCACGGTCCGGGGACCGGTTCAGGCGCTTGTCAAACCATCCAGGGGTGATGTGTTCATAAAAATGCGGAAAAAGAACCAGCCGGTCTTCTCCGGGCAGGACCGGTCCGGGCAGAAACGGAATATCCAGGTGATAATCCAGGATACCGCCGTCCCTGAACATGCCTTTGGCACCGGGAATATCAGAGATCCCGGCCATGACTGCGGGAATGGCTCCGGAAGCAAGGAGGGCCTGTTTGAAATTGTCCTTTGTCAGGGCGTGGACCTTCATGGGAAATTGGTTCATGCCGGCATAGGGAGGCTGTTCACCAGGAGCACAAAAAAGGGCCCGTTCAAAAAAGGCCCTCAGAAAATCCCGGCTCATGCGATTGGCTGAGGCTGCAAGCCCCAGCCCCAGCCACTGGAGAGGCAGGGACTCGCTCCTGAGAAGGCCCCGGCACCGGTTGGCCAGAAATGAAATCCGCATAAAGGGATGATGCAGCATCTGTTCGATCCCGTCCCTGTCTATGAAAGCATCCAGTATCCTTACCGTTTCCCGGTTGATCTCCTCCCGTGTGGGCCGGTGTGCATAATACTGGGCAATATACTCCCGTTCCAGGGACTCAATGGCGACAAGGGGGTCTTCCCGGCAAAAGGCCGCCATCCTGAAGGCGCCGATGGAGGTTCCGATGAGGTGAAGCGGCTCGGTTCGTCCCTTGAAAAGGCCCATGAGCACCCGGTCGATCCCTGTGAGAACCAGGAATTTGGCCGAGCCGGATGCGCCTGCCAGTACCTTGACCCTGGAAAGATCCAGGCCTTCGTCCCGGATGATCTGAATCGCTTTATAGCCGGCCCGGATGGTTATGGCGTCAAGCATGATACCGGATATCCGGGGCATTGCGGCGAGGGGCCCTGAAATAACGGAATTTTGGGAATCCGACCATGAGGGCGCCGTGACAGGTATGGGTTTCCGGCAGGGCCAGCTCCTTTTTCAGATCCGGCCACTGCCCGGCTGCGTAATTGACATAACCGGCCCAGCAACTGCCCAGGCCGAAACCGGTCAGGGCCAGCTCAAGATAGGCCAGGGCCGTATGGCAGTCGGCCGCAGCACTGCCGAATTCATTGGAGGCATGGGCAAAGATCAGTTGGGGCGCATCCCGGCAGATCCGGTCAGTTCCCTTGTCCCAGGAGTCCACCAGGGCGTCCATGTTCAGTGTCTTTGCCATATTCGGGTTTTTCTGGATCAGATAGCGCATCCAGTTGATGACATGGCTGCCGATCTTGTGTACATCTTCCTTTTTGTCCACCACCAGCCATTTCACCGGTTGCCGGTTACTGCCCGTGGGGGCGCAGCAGGCAATTTTCAGGGCCTTTTCAAAAAGATCCCTGGGCACGGGCTTGTCCTTGTAGCGCCGGATGGCCCGCCTGGACCTTAAAAAATGTTCAACCTCCCGTTCACCCAGAGCGAGCCCTTTGTCCATCTCAAGGCAGTCTTGAGGAGATAAAACGGAAAGGGTCAAGGCTCCTTTGGGGCAGACCGCCACACAATGGCCGCAACTGATGCAGAACTCTTGTGCGACAGGTGACGGCACCGGACCTTCCCCGGTCATTTCAATGATATGGGCCGGACATTCTATGGCACAGATCCCGTCTTTATCGCATTTTTCAGTATCAATGTGAAACAGATTCATGGTTTTCCTTTTTAGTTATCGGTTTATTTCAACACAATTGATTTTCATGAACAAACTTTACCACCTTGTTTCTCCCGGTTTCCTTGGCATTATAAAGCGCTTTGTCTGCCTGCGCAATGAGGCTATCCCGATTTTTAACATTTTTTTGATATCCGCTGACACCGGCACTCACCGTGAGAGTAAGGCCCGGAAACCGGTTGGCCAGAAGTTTCCCCAGGTGCTCAATTTCTTTTCTGATCCTTTCGGCATAGACAAGGGCCTGGGGCAAATCCGTATGGTTCAGGACGACAATGAATTCCTCGCCCCCGTACCGCCCCACATGGTCAAAGGGCCTGGACAATTTTTTTAATGTATTGGCAATCAGCCTGAGGATATTGTCACCGGCCTGGTGTCCGTAAGTATCATTAAATTTTTTAAAAAAATCCACATCGATCATCACCACGGCAAGATCGTTTTTCCCTTCCCCAGCCTTTTTAAAGGATTTTGCCAGCAGCTCATCAATGGCAATCCGGTTCAACAGCCCGGTGAGCCCATCCTTGAGCGAAACTGCCTTTGCTTCTTTATAGGTCCCTGCATTTTCCATGGCCATGCCGAGTTCATTGGCCACAATGGCAATGGAGGAAAGCACCTCGGGCAGCACAGGTTCTCCTGAAGCGATATTGTCCATGCCAAGGATGCCGATGACCTTGTTATGACTGCAAAAAGGAACGATGACCATTTCCTTGATTCCAAATTTTTCCAGGGTCTTTTTTTCCCCCGGGGTTCTGCCGGTAATGATCACGGGCTCATGGTTTCTTAAGGAATGAACAAAACCGCCGGAAGTCCTATTCATCTGAATTTCAATGGATTTCAGATTCATCCGGGTATCTGTCATATCCAGAAATTCAATCACTTTCAGGCTTCTGCTCGCTTTGACCATACGCATCACATACAGCCGGTTAAACTTGAAATCATTATAAATCGCCTTTAGCGTAGCAGTTATAATCTGTCTCGGATCAAGGCTGCGGTGGGGCGCTAAGATGCTTTCCTTTATCCGGGATGCATCAACGGCAGGGGCCGCCTGCCGGTCTTCATGATAATAATAGCGTGTATTGATACGGCAGAGACTTAAATTGGCCTTGAGCAGATTCTCCCGGAACTGCCCAGCGGAAGGAAAAACAAAATTATAAAATTTGGATGTATTCTGCATTTCCTTGTCCATGCGGGTGATGATGCGGATAAAATCAATTTTATTTAAGTCGATGTTTTTTTCAATTTCAGGCTGAAGAATCGGTAACCGGGCAATGGCAACAGATCCCATTCCCTGGGTCCAGGACAAAAAATCAGCCAGGGACACAATGGAGATCAATTGTGATTCTTCTCCGGAAAGAGAGAGGTGATCATATCGCTGATGGTGGTATTGAATGGCCAGGGTGAGAGATTCCGGCAGGTTCCACAAAGAACTGTAAAAGGCCCCCACATCGTCATGTCCCATGCCCATGAGTTCCCTTTCCTGTGCGATCATGGGACCGGCGGATTTTGCCAGTGTGGTGATAAAGTCGCCATAATCCACACACCCCTGGAGGTCAAAAAAAATCTTTCCCAGATCATGCAAAAGCCCGTTGATATAGGCCTCTCCAGGGTTTGCCGATTGAGTTTCTTCGGCAATGGCCATACTCAGTGCAGCCACACAGAGGCAGTGGCGCCAGAAAAAAATCCGGTCAAACTGTTTCTGCTTTCCGGATTTAAACATTTTTTCAAACACCGTGACCCCGAGGGCAAGCCGTTTCACCTCATCAAATCCGAGATACGCCACAGCCTCGGAAACATCCGTTACTTTTCGTCTGAGGCCATACAGGGCGGAATTGACAATGCCCAGCACCCTGGCTGAAATTCCCGGGTCGGTGTTAACGATCCTGGAAAGGTCTTCCATGGATGCATTCTCATCCCTGGAAAGCTCCAGCAGTTTGGCCATCACCGGCGGGAAGCTGGGAATCTCTGTCACATCAAACTTCAACACGCGTTTGATATCTGATTCATGGGGAAGTTTGAGTTTGTCCGTCATCCTTATCGCCTTATGGATATGGGTCTGAAATCATTAAACTACTTAGCACGAATCCTTCCGGGTATTCAAGAAATCCTTTTCCTGATGAAAAATTCAGGGTTTCGCCGGATTGCTTTCCCCTCGGCCGGTCGGTCATTGAACCGTTAAAATAGTCACTGTTTTATGAATCGAATGATAACAAATGTTGCATATATGGATCACAATAATACTATAAGGTCCATATACGAAGCAAATTTTATTTGACAAGTTAATTAAATGTTGCCCCGGTCAAACTGAAAAAAGCAGCCAACAAGGACGTGCTCCTGATTGAGCGCTTTGACCGTGAGCCAAAAGGCGGCAGGTGGGCCCGAAGAAAGGCCATGGTCTCTGTTCCGACTCTGCTTGGCCTGGATGACATCATGGCGCGGTATGCCAGCTATGAAACCCTATCTGAAATCATCCGCCACCGGTTTACCCATCCGAAGCATACGCTGAAAGAGCTTTTCTCCCGGCTCGTCTTTAATATCCTCTGCGGCAATACCGACGATCATGCCCGGAACCATGCAGCATTCTGGGACGGGAAAGCCCTGACCCTGACGCCTGCTTATGACATTTGTCCACAAGGCTGCACAGGCAATGTGGCTTCCCAGGCCATGCTCATATCCGGCAATAATAATTTGAGCCAACTCAGAACCTGCCTTGAGACAGCACACAATTTCCTTCTTTCCAAGGAAGAGGCCCGCGAAACATTCGGTGCCCTGACTGCCGTGATCGAACAGAATTGGGACGCGGTCTGCGAAGAAGCCGAGCTGAATGAGGTAGATAAGAAACTTCTTTGGAGGCGGCAGTTTCTAAACCCCTATTCAGTTGAGCAATAGGCATTGCCGTTATGGCGTCTCGTTTGCGGCAATCAGTTTTTTGCAGGACCAACCGCAGGCGGTAAAGCGTATATAGGCGATGTTATTGAAGTCGCCCCCTATGCCGGAACCCCATTTTTTATTAACAGGCATCAAACTGCTTTAATAAGTGTTGAGGTATTTTTTTCATCATGATATCCAAAACTTAATATTAAACTGAAATGAATGATATGCGGACAACGCTATTTGTTGGCCATCAGAGATAAAAATATGTAGATGCAATAGGTGAGAATAATGCAGCCTCCAAAAAGTTCGATCTGCGTAATCTGCGGCGTGCGTTCTGCTACTACTCATGATCATGTTCCACCAAAAGGATTTTTTAAAGGGACCCCCGGACAATTTCGCACCGTTCCAGCTTGTAAGGAATGCAATAATGGTGGATCGGAAGATGACGAAGCTCTACGAAATTACATTAGCCTTCAAATCGGGAAACAAACGGAAGGTGCTAAAAAACTATGGAAAAATGGTGCACATAAGAGTCTGAAACGCAGCACCAAACTACGTTCTGAATTTTTAGGAACCATGAATGAAATAGAAGTGGTTAATGAGGAAGGTAAAAATGAAACTCGCCTTTCTTTTTGGGTTCCGTCCAATTTGTATCAGCGAGTTTTCGAACGAGTGACCCGGGGGCTTCATTTCTATCACAGCGGGAAAATATTACCTCCGGAAACACCGGTAAAAATAAATTTGTTAAATAATTCACCGGATTTGTCTTTACCTGAAATAAAGGCGTTAGAGTATCAATCAATTTCGAACGGGACCTTTGAATATAGATTTGGTTTTGATCCCGAAAATTTATGTAATAGCTTATGGCTTTTTACTGTTCATAGATCTCATTGGGTTCAATCATCTACCGGGGTTCTTACCGATGAACGATAGCTTATTGGGAATATTATTTTCAGTTATAATTTTTCCGCTAAAGAGCAAAACTGTAAAAACAGAAAGGCCAACCAAGGCATTCATCGGATCGCAAAAAGCGCGCGCCCGCTTATGCCCGGCGTTAAGCGATGTGAAATATAAAAGGATACAGAACAAATGCCCTTTGAATCTGAAATAGCTGAAATGAATATCCGGGAAGCATCAAGCGGTGATATTTCAATCATGGCCGCACATCATGGAAAAATGTTCAAAGAAATTTGGGAGCAAAAATGTGAGCATCTCCAAACCACAAAAATTGCCGAAATTGAAAAAGCTTACACTGAGAAATTGGAAACAGAAATGGAGAACGGAACCTGCAAAGCCTGGGTAATTGAGGATAAAGGAAAGATAGTTTCAAGCGGCGCGATTACTTTCGTTAGTCTTGTTCCAAATCCTTCGGATTTGTCATCCAAAGTTGCATACTTGCACAGCATGTATACTGAAAGATCCCACAGAAATAAAAAGTATGCTCAACGAATCATTCATAGCGTGACAACATATTGTAGGTCAAATGGAATCAGACGAGTCCTTCTAAATGCGAGTGATGCAGGGCAACCTATTTATCATAAAATCGGCTTTCGTTCCGCACCAGATACAATGAGGTTATTTATTAAATGAAAAAAGCACTTAAAATCATCTGCATCGGGTTGTTTCTGGCTTTGGCAGGAGTCATCGGATGGACCACCTATCTGTTTAATACATACCGGCCCAGGGCCATTACACAGACCATAAATCCGGAGAACCTGGGCTATTTTAAAGAAACCTATGTGGACTGCCGAAAAAGCTTTCTTGAAGAAGCACAGAAACTAAAGGACCTGCATAAAGGCCTTGAGATATCTGATATCGATGTTGAAAGCCGCATTGATTCCGATTTAAGCATAGACTATTGTTATATCCCGGCTCAAACCTCATTTAAACGCCTGTTTATACTAACATCGGCCGTGCACGGCATTGAAGGCTATGCCGGGAGTGCAATTCAGCAGATGTTTTTAAGGGAAATTGTAAAAGACATCAACCTTAATGACATGGGTCTCCTCATCATCCATGGGGTGAATCCTTTTGGTTTTAAAAATTACCGGCGGGTGTCGGAAAACAATGTGGATCTGAACCGGAATTGTTCAACGAAAGACGATCTTTATCTGTCTGAAAACAAAGGATACAATGAACTGAATTCCTTTTTGAATCCAAAGCAGAAGGTCAGTCTCACCAGTTTCAGTAATTATTTCTTCCAGATGAATGCAGTGCAGAAGATTCTCCGGTATTCCATGGGAACCCTGAGACAGGCGGTGTTGCAGGGCCAGTACCATCATGAAAAAGGAATATATTACGGGGGGCAGACACTTGAGCCATCCATAAAAGCCGTGGCACCCCTTATCCAAGAGATTGCCGGGAATTATAAGATGGTATTCAGCCTTGACCTGCACACGGGTTATGGTGAGAATGGAATCCTGCATCTGTTCCCAAGTCCGATAAAAGATGCAAAGAAAAAAGCACAAATTGAAACTATTTTTTCAGGCCTGCGGATTGACTGGGGTGACACAGATGATTTTTATACGGTCACAGGGGATTTTACATCCTATCTTGGACAGATACTTCCTGAGAAACATTATCTGACCATGACCTTTGAGTTCGGAACCCTGGATACAAAGTCCACCATGGGGTCCATCAAGGCCCTGCACAATGTCATGGTGGAAAACCAGGGAGTCCATTTGGGCTATAAAACCCGGAAAGATGAAACAATGGCAAAATCAAGGTTCCTCCAGGGGTATTACCCCTCGTCCGATGCATGGCGGTCTAAGGTGATTGAAGATTCCCGGCAGGTGCTTTCCCAGGCTTTGGAGGAATATGAAAAAACCGCTATCGAGGATCAGCCCTGATTGAAAAGAACAGCCGTCGCAGACACTACCCATGGGAAGCCGGGTTCCCTGCCATCTTTTCAGCAGGCAAACCCGTCCTTCACCTTTGAAATGCCGGGGATAATGGTCTGGGTCCGATTTATCCCGTGAATCTTTCGTATCTTCTGATCCACAAATTCTGCAATGATTTCCGCATCAGAGGCCAGAAAATCTCTTTTCAGGATGATTTTGGCCAGAATATCGATGGTTCCGTGAACAGAGTGGACTTCCTGAACTTCCTCCAGGGCGAATAATTTATCAAGGACCTTGACTTCGGTTGAAGTATCCAGGTTGATCATGACAAAGGCTGTGATGCTTCGCTTCATCTCCGGATAATCCGGTAAGGCTTTTTCCAGCATGGCACTTCTGAAGGCTTCCATGCTTCTGGGGATCAACCGGTCGATCCCGATGCCATAATGGCGGCTGGATGGTCTGTCCCAGTGGTGATAGGAAATATAAGCATAAAGATCGGCAATGGTTCTTCTGGGGAAATGCTTGTCAAGCTGCCCGTTTTTGATGAGGGCGGTCAGCGGCAGGAAAATTGTGTTGTACCAGTCTTCCGCTGCTTTTTTAAAATCGGTTTCAGTGCCGGAAATAAGGGTTAAATGGTTTTTGTGGGCTTTGATCTGGGTCTCCAGATAAATATATTTGCCGATTTCGGTCACAAGAAGGATATGTGGCAGCCCGGTCTTTTCAAAAAACTTCTTTTTTTCAATATACAGAAGGTTTTCCATGGTGTTCCGGGTGGAAATCAGCTCCACCACCTTTGCCTGGATATCATCCCGCCCCAGTTCCTTTGACGCAGCCACCCTGTGGTTGCCGTCCAGCACATAATAATCATCTCTGATCTGGTAAAGCTTTACCGGTGGCAGGGGTTTTCCCTCGCGCATGGCCCGTTTGATTTCATTAAACCGTTTGGAAGAGATCTGTCTTTTAGGCCTGAACTGAGAATCAAAATCATGATATTTCCCCACGCTGCCGATGATTTTTTCAACATCCACCGTCATGATCCCATGCTCAACGAATTCAACCTTGCCTTCCTTTTCCTGCTGGTCATTAAAGGAGTCAATATGGTTTTGAGCTTTTTTTTCCATTAATGCCAAAAAAAATGCCAAAAATTTTTTAAACGGATTTTTCATGGTGCTGCCTCAAAAATGGTATAGCCGCAGGTGTTCATGACTTTTGTTTCTCCAACCCTTGTTATTCTTTCTTCATGGGTGTTGAAGGGTTTATGCATATGGCCGTGGATCAGGAATCCGGGCTTTCTTTTTTCCATCAACCGGTTAAAACTTTTAAAGCCCTTATGACAAAGGTCTTCGGCATCATGGACATGCCGAGGCGGCGCATGGGTGACCACGATATCCACCCCGCCTTTTCTCCAGATGGAAAACCATAGCCCCTGGATAATTTTTTTCATTTCTGCGGCCGTATATTGGTTCACGCCGCCATTATACCACATGGACCCTTCAAGCCCCAGTATTTTAATCGAATTGAAAAGGATGATCCGGCCATGAATATTACTGCATCCCAATGGGTTATGGGCGGTGTAACGGATATCATGGTTGCCTTTTACATAAAATAAAGGTCTGTTGAGCCGATCCCTTAAAAACGAAAGATATTCCGGCGGCAGATCCCCGCAGGAAATGATGAGATCCACGGGCTCCAGGGTTTTTTCTTCAATCTTCCGGGTCAGGGAGGGATCAATAAAATCAGAGACGGAAAGAATTTTCAGACTGCGATGCGTTTTCATTCCCGTCGGAGATGGGCAAGCCACCTGTATTCCAGTTTTTTGAGCAGCCAGACAAGGATAAAGGTGATGGTCAGATAAAAGGCCCCGGCCGTGAGGTAGGCTTCATAGGGGCTGTAATACCTGGAATTAATAATCCGGGCTGCGCCGGTGATATCGATGATGGTGATCACACTGGCAAGGGAACTGCCGTGGAGCATGAAAATGATTTCATTGCCATAGGAGGGAAGGGCTCTTCTAAAAGAACTCGGCAGGATGATCCGGCGAAATCTTAACATCATGGACATGCCGGCAGCCTTGGCTGCTTCCACCTCACCATGGGGCGTGTTTTCAATGGCGCCCCGGATGATTTCAATGGTATAGGCACAGGTATTCAGGGTAAAGGCAAAGAGAGCACAAAAATACGCCTCCCTGAAAAACGTCCATAAAAAAGAAGTCTTGATGCTTTCAAACTGGCCCATGCCGTAATAGATGAGAAACATTTGAACCAGGAGCGGGGTTCCCCTGAAGAAATAGGTATAGGCATTGATGGGTCCTGAAATAAGGATGTTTTTGGATGTCCGCAGGACTGCCAGGGGGATGGCAAAAATGAGCCCGATGATAAGGGAGGAAGAAACCAGGATCAGGGTGTTTTTCAGACCGAGAAGATAAATACCGATATTATCGGTAATGATTGAGAAATCCATGATCAGTCTTTTAAAATCCCCACACTGTATCTTTTATTGAGGCGGTTTAAAATCAGGATGGAAACCGAGGTCAGCATCAGGTAATTGAAGGCAACCACAAGATAAAAGGTAAAAGGCATCCGGGTGGCTCCTGCGGCAAGCCCGGCCATGCGGACCATGTCTTTGAGCCCGATAATGGAAACCAGGGCCGTGGTTTTCATCAGGACCAGCCAGTTGTTTCCGAATCCGGGGATGGCATGGCGGACCATCTGGGGCAAAAGGATTCGGATAAATACCTTGGGTCGGGTCATGCCGTAAGCATATCCCGCCTCCAGTTGTCCCTCCGGAACGGCAAGGATGGCTCCCCTGAAGGTTTCGGCCATATAGGCCCCGAAAATAAAGCCGATGGTGGAAACCCCGGCCATGAAGGGGTTGATGTCGATATAGGCGTCATATCCCAGCATGGGGCCAACCTGATTGATAAACACCTGGCCCCCATAGAAAAGCAGAAGCATGAGAACCAGATCCGGTATCCCCCGGATAATGGTTGTATAAGCATTCGCTATCAGGTTCGCTGCCCTTACACGGGAAAGTTTGGCAAGGGCAGTGATGATCCCGAGGGCCATTGAAATGACAAGGGAAACAAGGCACAGTTCAATGGTCAGAAATGTGCCTTGCAGTATACTAGGGCCGTATCCGTGAAGATTGAGCATTATTTTCCGTATACGTCAAAGTCGAAATACTTGTCCTGGATTTTTTTGTAGGTTCCGTCCTTGCGGATTTTCTGAATGGCTGCATTCAGTTTTTTTACAAGGTCTTTATCTTCTTTTCTACAGGCAATTCCGGCGCCTTCGCCAAACCATTTGGGGTCATTTAAGTCCGGGCCGATGAATGCGAAATCCTTTCCCTCGGGTTTCTGGAGAAACCCTTCTTTGGCAGCAATGCTGTCGGAAAGAAAGAGATCGATTCTTCCTGCAGCAATATCAAGATAGACTTCATCCTGGGTGCCGTAGCGTTTGACATCCACATCCTTGCCGTAATTATCGGTCAGGTACTGATCATGGATGGTGGCTCTCTGAACACCCACAGACTTTCCTTTGATGGCAGCCTTGGAAAATTCTTTCATGGTGCCGTTTTTCACGACAAATTTGGCAGGGGTCTGATAGTATTTACCGGAAAAGGCCACGGCTTTTTTCCGTTCGTCTGTAATGGACATGGAAGCAACAATGCAATCGAATTTTTTGGCAAGCAGTCCGGGAATAATTCCATCCCAGTCTGACACCACCAGTTCGATTTCTCCTCCGGCGGCTGCGACAATGGCTTTGGCCATATCAATATCAAAGCCGTCGAGTTTTCCATCAGGTGTAACAAAGCTGAAGGGAGGATATGCACCCTCAACACCGACCCTGATTTTTTTCCAGTCATTGGCAAAGCCGTTTCCGGCAGCAAAAACAAGAGATAAAACAATTAATGCAGATAAAAATTTTTTCATTCCCGCTCCTTTTGTTAAATGATAACTCACCTTATTTATTCCGTGACTGCAATGAATTCCCGGAACCGGTCTGATTTCGGGTTTCCAAAAACCATTGCAGGCACTCCATCTTCTTCAATTAATCCGTTGTGCAGAAAGATCACACGAGTGGACACATCCCTGGCAAACCCCATTTCATGGGTGACGACAATCATGGTCCTTCCTTCCCCGGCAAGGTTCCGGATGACCTGGAGAACTTCTCCCACAAGCTCCGGGTCCAGGGCCGACGTCGGCTCATCAAAGAGCATGACATCGGGTTCCACGGCCAGGGCCCTTGCAATGGCGGCTCTCTGCTGCTGTCCGCCGGAAAGCTGGGCCGGATATGCCGCCAGTTTCTCCTTTATCCCCACTTTTTCAAGATAATATTCCGCTCTTTCAATGGCTTTGGCCCTGGGGATTTTCAATACATGGATGGGCGCTTCAATGACATTTTCAAGAATAGTCATGTGGCTCCATAGGTTGAACTGCTGAAACACCATGGCCAGCTTGGTCCGGATTCTTTCAACCTGCCGGATGTCTTTGGGCCTGCTCACGCCCTTCCGGTTTGTTTCCAGGAGGATTTCTTCACCGCCCACCGTGATTTTCCCTTTGTCCGGCATTTCAAGAAAATTGATACAGCGCAACAGCGTACTTTTCCCAGACCCGCTGGAGCCCAGGACGGAAATGACATCTCCCTTAAAGGCCTTAAGGGAAATTCCTTTAAGCACCTCAACCTCTCCAAAGCGTTTGTGAAGATCTTCAACTGATAAAGCCGTCTGATTATTGTCCATGAGCGTCCGTTACCATTGCAAAGTTTGGTTTATTTTTTTTACCTGCCCTGCTAGTATAAATCCCGCCGTCATAAGTCAAGGATTTTATGCCCCGGCCTTGTTAAAAGGAAAGGCATCCCCCACTTTTTTCCTGAAATCTTCGCAGGTTAAATAATTATATCCGATTTCCGCCAGGATTCGTGTCGTTTTCCCCATCTGGTCCAGGGCAAAAGAAGAGGCGGCACAGTCGGCAAATTCCCTGGAGTGAATCGTAATATCTTTATTCTGCCCTGTAATATTGAAAAAAGCATGGATGGCCGGAACCTCGTAGGTGACATCCCCGAAATCGGAAGAAGCCCGTGAACGCTCCAGCCATTCCGGTGCCATGCCGTATTCCTGCGCCAGTTTCATAAAAGCCTTATTAAGTTCCCCATTGGGTTTACCGGGCTTGTAAGAATTTTTAACAGCCTCGACCTGAACCCTTGTATCGGTCATGAGAGCTGCCCCTTTTGCAATATTTTCAAACCGGTTTTTCATGGACAGCAAAAAATCCATGTCAAAGGCCCGAAGGTAAAAATCGGCTTTGGCCGAATCCGGGATGATATTGGGGGCCACCCCTCCGTCCGTGATGACCCCGTGAATCCTACAGGTTTCCGGCAATTGCTGGCGCCAGGCATCCACGCCGGAGAAGAGCAGCCGGACCGCATCCAGGGCATTGAGACCCTCTTCAGGAGCTGCTGCGGCATGGGCGGATTTCCCGGCAAACCGGATCATAAACTGCATGATGCCGGACTCTTCCATAGACTGGGACGTGGGGCGGTGGGACGGATGGGCCATGAGCACGATATCTACATCTTCAAGGGCGCCAGCCTCTATCAGATCGATTTTGCAGCCTCTTTTTTCTTCGGCAGGGGTTCCCATGATCGTCACCCGGCACTTCAACCCCTGGTCCGATATAAGCTGTTTCAACAGAATCCCGGCCCCCAGGGCAACACCGGTGATGAGATTGTGGCCGCATCCATGCCCCATGCCGGGCAGGGCATCATATTCAGACATGAAACAGATATGGGGACGGCCTTGGCCCGCACTTGCAGCAAAAGCGGTTTTTATCCCTTTATAATTTCTTTTGACATCAAAGCCCCGCTTTTCAAGAAAATCCGCCTGCAACCTGGCGGCCAGCTCTTCTTCCTCGGACAGCTCCGGGTTGTCATGGATGTGAAGAACCAGGCGCTCAATTTCTTTTGAATGGGTTTTATAACAATCGTCTATGGCGATTTTTAGATTTTCAATGGTCATCTTTCCTGCCTTTTTTATTTCCTTGTCGGTCCGTCATCACAAAGTCTTTCAAAACAGTGAACCAAACCTTCGTTGCTACCAAAGTGACAACTATTAAAAAACCAGGCTGAAAGTCAAGAAATAAATACCGAATTTCAAAAAAAATTGAAACCTTTATTTTGGAAAGCCTGTTTACAAAATAAACTCCGTTTTTCCACGGCAATGCTTAAAGGTTGACATTTGAAGGTCTTCACGTTATTTCGATAATATGGAAAAATGATTGAATCAGGAGTGAAATATCATGACTTACACCATCCATCCCATTGTCCTTGGAACAAAAGTGTTTGACAAAAGCATGATGACCTACCAGTACGGCCAGGGTGAAACATACACGATTCCCATCTATGCCTGGCTCATCAAGGGCAGCGAGAAAAACATCTTGGTAGATACCGGTGAAATGAAGCCCATCCAGTCAAAGGACCGGGAAGATGCCATCCACGGAAAAATTTATACCTTTGAACAGGGGCTTGAAAAATTCGGGCTGACGCCTGCTGATATTGATATTGTCATTCATACCCATCTTCACATGGATCATTGTGAAAACGATTATAAATGCGAAAACGCGAGATTTTATATCCATGAAAAAGAACTTGAATCCATCCATGATCCCCATCCGTTAGACTACCGGTATCTTTCCGATTATATCGACGATATCGAGGAAAACGGCCAGATTGAAATTGTCCGGCAGGACAGTGACATTGTCCCCGGCATCCGGGTCCGGCATACACCGGTTCACACCAGAGGCGGGTTGACGGTGTATATTGAAACCGCCAAAGGAACCGCCGTCAT
This sequence comes from Desulfobacterales bacterium, assembly GCA_031395015.1. GTDB lineage: Bacteria > Desulfobacterota > Desulfobacteria > Desulfobacterales > Desulfobacteraceae > Desulfobacula. The sequence goes on from JANNUH010000062.1 coordinate 16,146, forward strand.
CACAGGCTTTTGCCTGATCGATGAAAATTTCAATCCCCCGCCTGAGATCAGGGGCATGGAAATGGATGTCATCCCGCCCGGCACCCACGTTGATGTTTACAAAGCCTATGACATCATGAAAGAGGTCCAGCAACAGGCCGATATTCTCATTCCCCTCCATGAGCCAAGATTTGCGTCCATAGAAGTCATTGGATGATGATAGTCCGGCCCATGAAATTTAAGCCATAAAAAATTGGAATAAAAAAGATAAATCGCCCATCCTTTTTTTAGAAGGTGTTTAAAAGGGATGACTATTTCCTGCTTTTTGTAACAAGGCGGAATAATGGGTCTGATCAAAAAAAGATACAGATAAAAGACAATTTATAAATAAGGAGAACCCCATGGGAAATGAGAAAACAGAGACCGGTTTTGTAAGCGCAAAGGACCTCACCACCTGCGAAGCCACCCGGCAGATGCTTGAAAAAGCCAGAAGAGACGGCGTCATCCTGGATCTGGACCGGGGGTATGACATGAAACCCTGTCCCATCGGTGAGGTCTCAGCCTGCTGCAAGCATTGCTATATGGGACCCTGCCGTTTGAATCCCAAAGACCCTTATAAAAAAGTGGGGGTCTGCGGTGCCACCATCGACACCATCATGGCCAGGAATTTCGGAAGAAATGTGGCGGCCGGATCAGCCTCCCACAACGATCATGGTCGACATATCCTGGGATTGTTCAAAGGCATTATTGACGGCAAGGTCAAGGATTTTGCCATTGAAGACACCATTAAACTGGAACGGGTGGCCAAATCAATCGGTATTGATGTGGCCGGCAAGGAGGTCCTGGAAGTTGCAAAGGAACTCCATGACGAACTTGAAAAGACCTTTTCCAATGTGGATGGTGAAATGCCCTTTACAAGACGGGCACCGGAAGCGCTTCGTGAGCAATGGAGAAAAGACGGCATCATGCCACGGGGGGCCATGCTTGAAGTCATGGAAATGATGAGCCGGACCCATATCGGGTGTGACCAGGAGTATAACAACCTGACGAAACAGATCAGCAGAACAGCCCTTGCCGACGGGTGGGGCGGTTCCATGGTGGCCACGGAATTGTCGGATATCATGTTCGGAACCCCTTCTCCAACCCTTGCGGAAGTGAACATGGGAGTATTAAAGGAAGACCATGTGAATATTATTGTGCACGGCCATGAACCTGCCATGTTTGAGGGGATGCTGGCCGCAGTCAGCGATTCCTTTTTTGTAGAACAGGCAAAAGCCGCAGGTGCAAAGGGGATCAATCTTGTGGGCATGTGCTGCTCCGGTGCGGAAATGATGTCCCGCCACGGTATCCCCCATGCCGGGAGTTTCGGGTCCACCGAAGCCGTCATGGTGACCGGTGCGGTGGATGCCATGGTTGTGGATATCCAGTGTATCAAACAGGGACTGGCTGAAGTGGCCAGATGCTATGACACCCATCTGATCACCACCAATTCACGGGCCCATATTGAAGGCGCCGTCCATATTGAATTTGACGAGGTATCCCCCAGAAAATGCACGGACCAGATCCTGGCAAAGGCCATTGCCCGGTTCGGTTCAAGAAAAATGCCCATTGAGATCCCGAAAATAATCCAGAAAGGCGTTCACGGATTTACCCATGAATATATTGAATACATGCTGGGCGGGACCTTCAGGGGCAGTTATACCCCTTTGAATGACAATATTATCAACGGCAGAATCCGCGGGGTGGCAGGCGTTGTGGGATGCACCAACCCGAAAGTGAAACAGGATTCCATCCATGTTGAACTGGTAAAGGAATTGATTAAAAATGATGTCCTGGTCCTCCAGACCGGATGTTCACAGATTTCTCTTGCCAAGGCAGGACTCCTGGTTCCGGAAGCGGCCCCCCTGGCCGGGCCGGGTCTTGCCGAGGTCTGTGAAACTGTGGGAATCCCGCCGGTTCTGGGCCTTGGCTCCTGTGTGGACAATACCCGGATTTTGATTGCCGCATCCGCCATGGTCAAGGCAGGGGGCCTTGGCAATACCATTGCCGATCTTCCGGCCGCAGGGTGTGCCCCTGAATGGATGAGCGAAAAGGCCCTGGCCATTGGTCAGTATTTCGTGATGTCGGGCGTGTATACGGTTTTCGGAATCGGTTTTCCGGCCATCAAGGATACCAAGTTTTACAACCTCTTGTTTGACGGCCTTGAAAAGCAGGGATATGGAAAATGGGGCACAGCAGCGGACCCCCATGAAATCGCCCGCATGATGATCGCCCACATCGATAAAAAACGAAAAGCCCTGGGCATTGACAAGGTAAGGGAAAGAACCCTGGTGGACATGTCGGACAGACGGGAGCTGGCATCCTGATCTTTTATGAATATCAAGCCCGGTAGAGGATTCCCTGCCGGGCTTGGTTTAAAGACCGATCCAACGCTGTTTCTGTAAGCAAATCAGCAGCAGAAAATTTTATTCTCCGTCAGACTTAAGAACCGGCTCCCCTTTTCCGTGACATGGATCATGCTTTCAATTCCTGCGGCAAATTCATCCTTAAAAATGCATTTAGGCTCCACGGCAAATACCATTCCCGGCATTAAAGGGTCTTTTCTGCCCTGAGCCAGGACAGGATTTTCCACCAGCTCAAGGCCGATCCCATGACCGATGAATTTTGATTTCAGGTCCGGCAGGCCTAAGAACTGATCCCCAATCCCGAGCTTTTTGGCGGTCAGGACAGCGGTTTCAAATACCTCGCCCATGACAACACCCGGTGCCATCTTATCCTTGGCCCGGTCAAGAATCTCAATGGATGCAAGACAGGCGTCCCTGGCCTTGTCCTCCATTTTTCCCATGACAAACATCCTGGATTCATCAATATGATATCCGTCCAAAAGGGTTCCAAAATCCACTATGATGGGTTCATTCTTTTTCATCAGTTTGGGCCCGGCCCCATAGGGATAGGCCTTGGACATGCCGGTGCCGCAGATGGGGGAATCAAGACCGCCGGGAAGACCGCCGTTTTTTCCGCTCAGAACGTGAAAGGGAAAGCCTTCCAGGCGGTAATGCCGGGTTAAAAGCTTTCCTGAATGGCCAAGGGTTCTGGAAAAGGCCTCAAACATGCCGCAAAATGCCATTTCCGAAATTCCGGGCTTGATGTTTTTTTCCATAAAATCAAAGGTCTGTCTGGAAACAAGGGCAGCCGCCTCCAGTTTTTCAATTTCAAAGGCGGATTTGATCTGCCGGCAGGCTTCAATCACAGGAGACCCGTCTTTAAACTCTGTTCCGGGAAAAAGGTGCTGATAAAATTGATAGTCCTTCACCGGAACCACATCAAAGGCCAGGCCGCAGGTCTGGGGTAGCTTTTTAAAATGGGTTTTTATCCATTTGGGAATATCCTTAACCGAATCAATGGATTCAATCCGGGTAAAGGCCGCTTCCTGAAGGGCCCTCGGCAGATACCGCTTTACAAAAAGAACCGGGTCCTGATCTTTTTCAATATACAGATAACAATCCTGGGCTGTTCCGCAAAAATAATAGATATCCGGCCTATGGGTCAGAAAAAAGGCGTCCAGCCCTTGATCGGACATGTGCACTTTCAGGGTCTGAATTCTGGACAGGATTTCCGGTTCAGGTGTCGGTTCAAAGGGGTAGTCATGCATTATCAATAAGTCTCCTTCATTAAAGATCCAGCAGGCTTTTCATCTCTTTCAAGGTTCTGGATTGAATGGTATGGGTGTAAATCATAGTGGTTCTGACATCGCTGTGTCCAAGAAGCTCCTGGATGGTCCGGATATCATAATTGGCCTGGAGCAGATGGCTTGCAAAGCTGTGGCGAAAGGTATGGGCGGTTGCACGTTTGGTAAGCTGCACCCGGTTGACAGCGGATTTGATTGCTTTTTGGACATGGCGCTCATGCATTCAAATAACCTGAGACCACAGCCATACAGCAATTTTACAATAAGATCGTATGGATACCTGAGTTTTAAGATAATCAGATCAACTTCTTCCCGAGACAGCACAACAGGGATATAGGGTCTTCTTTTAGCCCTGACCACACCATCGATTTTGCCGAATTCCTTTTTCAAAATGTTTCTGAAAAAAAACAACAGCGCATTAAAGGCCTGATTCTGAGATGATGCAGAAACGTTCTGCTCAACCGCCAGATATGTTAAAAACTGTTTAACATCCTCGGAAGACAATTGCTCAAACTCTTTTTTGTTCACAAAGCGCTGAAATTTATACACCCAGGTGCTGTATGCTTTATAGGTTTTAGGTGAATAATGCCGAACCTTGATTTCATCCCTCAACCGGGTATAAACCGATTTCCAGTTGTTATCCAAAACCGCATCATTCTTATCATAGGGTTCAATTTCTTCACGGACAGCCATAGCCTCTTTTTCAGCAGCCATCTCAGGTGCTGGTTGTTGGGACCCATCAGGATGAATACCAAATATTTCATAATACATCAGGATGGCATCATAGGCCTGCTTCTGCTGTGATTTGGATTGCTTTTTTTCTCTGAGTTTGTTTATGAATTGGCGCAAGCTTTCACTATTCTTTGGATCATGACCATATTTAAAACAAAAATCCAAATAGTACTGCAACCATTTTCTGAAGAAATTATGATTTTGTTCCAAAACCTCTTTTTTTATTAAACATGCATCAAATTGCCGTAATAACTGTTGAGGTATTTTTTCCATCATGATATCCAAGAGTTAATATTAGACTGAAATGAATGATATGCGGTTAAAAAATAAAATGAAAACCGATAATTGTCAACTTGTAAAATTTTTTTAATAAAAGATATGCGGACAACCGGTTAATTACTCGTTAGGCCGACATTGAAGACAGGACAAAAGGGGGAGAGAAATCCTCTCAAAATGGCATAGGAGGTATGAGAAGTGAATTTTTACAACTCGATAGTATAGGAATTTCCTTTTTTGGACGCAGATAAACGCAGATTTTTAGGATTAAAAAATTATCTGAGTATATCTGCGAAAATTTTCGTCCTATTAACTTGACCCAAAAATCAAAATTCCTATCACCGCACATCACTACCCCAATATATTAACAAAGGAAAATATGACCGAACAACTTATTTCAATACAAAAAGAAAAATCAAATTTTGACGCCCCCCCCCCCAAGTGGACAAATACAAATTGCCTACTTCATTATGGTTCATCGCTTTCCCGAACAGTTTAAAAGACTTTTTAAAGCCATTTACCACCCAGAAAATTACTATTTGATCCATTTTATATGAAACACCATAGCCCGGAAATTCATATCTCCACTTCTGCAATGTCTTTTTCAAGTTTTTTATCCGAATTTATTTTGCATTGTTTGGTTTGTATAAAAACCTCCTTTTTGTTACGGCTCAATTAAATAAAA
>JANNUH010000102.1:0-99135 GCA_031395015.1 Desulfobacterales bacterium
TTACATATTAAAGTAAAACCCGAAATAGCCGAAGGTCTGAAACTACTATCAAAGAAAAGAGAGACCTCTGTTGGAGAGCTTATAAGACAAGCTGTTTTTTCATGCTATCAGCTTGAGCTTCTTGGGCTCAACCAAATACAACAACAGGCGATTGCAGCATTTCAGGGCAAATATATCAGCCTTGGAAAACTGGCCGAAGAAATGGGAATGAATGTTTTGGATATCCGTACCTGGCTTGAAGAACACGATATTTTACAAAATAATTCCTTTCAGGAAAGCGACATAGAAAATGCCTGAAAAAGGCTGGTATTTTGACACTGTTTCCCTCTGTAATTTTTTATTCTCCAGAGCTGATTCACTTTTAAAAATAAGATATCACAATCGCGGATTCATCACATGGGAAGTATATGATGAAATATGTGCGGGATTTGTTAAATACCCGACACTGCAAAAACTTGAAATATTAATCAGTGATAAGACATTAACACTTGTTTCTTTATCAGATAAGGCCAGGCAATTATATTCTGATTTGATTATCCATTTAGGCAGGGGCGAGGCCTCATGCATTGCTATGGCAAAAGTATCCGACGGAATTGTAGTAACCGATGATCGTTCAGCAAGACAACAATGTAATCATTCACATATCCCGTTTACTGGAACCATCGGTATATTAAAAGCCTGCGTGAGGGATGGTGCAATAGAGTTAAACCAGGCTGATATTTATCTTGATAAGAAGATTAAACAAGGATTCTATTCTCCGGTTCGAAGTATATCTGAAATCATTTGATTCCACAAAGAGAGACCTTTGCAAGAGTTGGATTTTTAAAAAATCCGGAGCAGCACCTTTTGACTGTTCCGCTGCCATCCGGTTGATAAAACAATTGCCGGAACATTTACCCTTTGATCGTATCCAAGGGGCATGATGTTTATGTGGCAACGCATCACGGCCCGGATTACAATCTGGGCAAATGGAGTAATATTGCCAAAGCAGGATCATTTTAAGCGGATTTATTACGGGAGAGCCATTGGCCCAGCTTTATTCCCATGCAGGCCTGTTTGTTCTTCCCTCATTTCATGAAGGCCTTCCCATCGCCTTGCGAATCCCATCGGTCCGGATGAAAAATCAATTTTCAGAACCCGAATACATTGAACAACTGATCGGAACAATATAACCTATAACCTAAAGGTCACACGTAAGCCAAGCCTGACTCCATATTCAAAAGGCGTTTGACTTTATAGACTGATATCCTTAGAATATTGACAGGTTATAAAATAAATATAGCTTTAAGGGTTTGTAAATTTTAATGGATCTTTAAATATCGTTATTTTTGGATGGGAGAAAACAAGATGCATTCATTAGTGATTAATATAAAAAACAAAGAATTGATGGACAAAATCCTTTGGGTATTGAAACGTTTTGAAAAAGACGGCCTGGAGATAGCTTCCAGAGATGACTTTGAAGACTGGAAGGAGCTGAAAGCAACCAGAAACGAGGAATCCATTCCTTTTACAGAGTACTTGGATAATGAAGCTGAATATCAGAAAAACTGCGATTAAAGACCTGAAAAATATCAATAGAGAGGACAGAGACAGGATACACAAGAAAATTATTGAACTTGAAAAATTTCCTAATGTCTCAAACATCAAACAATTGACAAGCTTTGAACCTGCATACAGGTTAAGGGTTGGTGATTACCGTGTATTGTTTGATATTTATGAAGATGTTGTTGAAATTGGTCGCGTGCTTCACAGAAAAAAAAGCTATCGGTAAAAAAACTTGAGGTCAGGCCTGGGCCGTGACTGTTTTCTGGGCCAGAAGGCTGGGGCGATAAATCAGAGTTTAACATGACTCTATACTGGAAGTGGGCCTGACCAGGGAAAGATATTTCAAAAGCGCCTTAAACAAGCCTTTTAGACGTAAAAATCCTTTCAGAACGCCTTTATTGTTATGTCCTTACAAATTGTAATTCCTATTAACAATTTGTAAGGTATATTATATTTCCCAGGCATGATAAAAAGAAACCTCTCCCTCAACCTGAAATTGCTGGCCGAACAATACCCTGTTGTGACAGTGACCGGCCCCCGACAGTCCGGTAAAACGACCCTGGTCAAATCTATTTTCCCGGACTGGGGCTATGTCTCCCTGGAAGAACCGGATATACGCGAGTTCGCTTCAATTGATCCCAGAGGATTTATAGCAGCTTATCCAAGGCATTATATCCTGGATGAAGTACAGAAGGCGCCTGATCTCTTTTCATACATTCAGACCCACGTGGATAATCTTGGTGAACAAGGCATTTATGTTCTGACGGGTTCTTGAAAGGGATGTGCGCCAAATAAAAAATGTAACGGATTTATCAGCATTTCAACACTTCCTGAAGATGTGCGCCGCGCGGTCCGGTCAGATCCTGAACCTCTCAGCGTTGGGCAATGATTGCGGTATCACTCACAATACTGCCAAGGCATGGCTTTCCATCCTTCAGGCCGGCTATATCGTGTACCTGTTGAAGCCACATTTTAAAAACTTCAACAAAAGGCTGATTAAAAGCCCAAAACTTTACTTTTATGATTCCGGCCTTCTTTCATATCTCCTTGGGATTCCCTCTCCGGTAAGCCTGAACACCCACAGCCACAGGGGATACATCTATGAGACATGGGTGATTTCCGAGCTGTTAAAAGGCAGGATGAACCGTGGACTCAAAGAAAACATATACTTCTGGCGAGACAATGTGGGTCATGAAATCGACTGTATCGTAGAAAAAGGTGACAGGTTACTTCCGCTTGAAATTAAATCCGGAAAAACGGTTTCATCGGATTTTTTCAAAGGATTGACATTTTACGTTGAGCTGTCCAAAGACCTGGCTGTTCAGCCGACCGTTGTCTACGCAGGGGAAACGGATCAGCCGAGGAAAAATGGAAATGTTTTGACCTGGAGATCCTTCGGAAATTCCATCCCTGGTGATATATATAGCATTGGTTGAACGGCGTCAATCTCGTTGACCTTTATGCACCCGCTTCAAAAAACCTGGAAGCCATGAGCTATAGCCTTTCCGTGCTGGTATCCGATATCCCTGCCAATCTGGAAGTGGGTCTGGCCAGGGAAAGAAGTGATCATTTCCATAGTGGCTTTTGCCAATACCGAAGGCGGCAAACAGGTAACCATATTTGAAAACACTGAATTTCCGATTTACAGCAACACTCCCTGTCTCTGTCGTTTGATGCCTATCCCTCCCGTGCAAAGATGGCGGGTAACGAATGCAGGCAAATCGTCCCTCTGAAAACCTTAAATATGCTTGACAGCAGGTACCAAAATAAAGTAGTGTTTAAAACTACTTTTATAGGAGAAAATTATTATGAAAACCATCACGGCTGCAAATGCAAATCGTGGCTTTTCCAGTCTACTGCGGGAAGTGAGTAAGGGTGAAGAAATTATGATTCTGTCAAGAGGTACGCCTGTTGCAAAAATCACTTCTGTTAATTCAGAGGCATTGCAAAAAAATACAATGAAAAATCTTCTTTTATCACGGTTGAAAGCGCAGGAGGTGACAGGATCTCGAAATTGGACCCGTGACGAATTATATGATGATTCATCATGCGCGTAGCCCTGGATACGAACATATTGGCCTATGCCGAAGGGGTCGGCGATGCAGCCCGCTGTGCCGCTGCCATCCGGCTGATAGAACAATTGCCGGCTGCGCTTGTTCTGATTCCTGCACAAACTCTTGGAGAACTTTTTCGAGTTCTCACCGGAAAGGCAAAACGGGAGGCGGGGCTTTCACGCAAGGCGATTATGACCTGGGCAGACAGTTTTGAGGTCGCTGACTCATCCTGGACGGCTTTTCAGGCCGCAATGGATCTGGCGACTGATCACCGGTTGCAGATCTGGGATGCATTAATTATGGCGGTTGCGGCAGAAAACCGCTGCCGTCTGCTTGTGAGTGAAGATTTGCAAAATGGTTTCATATGGAGAGGTATCACCGTGATTAATCCCTTTTCTGAACCATCATCCCCACTGCTCGCAACTATCCTGCAAAGGTAATTGGGGTCAGAAAATCCCTTATATAAACATCCATCAAGGCCTATGAAAAAACCCATGCCCGATAAAGAATGGACAACCGTTCTCTCCTGTTGCAGGGGAGTCTCCGGAAATCAGCAGGCCGGGCTCCCGGTCATGGAAAAAAACACTGACTGGCAGCGCGTTGTCAGTATTGCCAAAAAACACGGACTGATCAATTTTGTCTATCTCCGGCTGGCGGAAAATTGCAGAGATTTGATACCAAAAGAGGTCTTAAGTCAACTCAAGGCCATCTATTTTCAGAACAGCACGAGAAATACATATCTGGGTGCCTGTTTAATCAGAATTTTAAACCTGCTGGAGCAGAACAATATTAAGGCCATTGCCTTCAAAGGCCCGGTCCAGGCCGAGATGATATATAATGATATAGGTGCCAGGGTTTTTTCCGATCTTGATATTCTTGTTAAAAAGGAAAACGCTGTACAGGCAAGAAACCTCTTGCTCAACCAGGGATTTAAAACCAGTGTCAATATCCCGGAATCCCAGACCAGCCATTATCTTAAAAAAGAAAATTTTTTCCAACTGGCAGATCAGGCAAGAGGGATTAACATTGATCTTCACTGGGAGATTACCGGCCGGTATAACCTTTTGCCAATCTATTATCCTTTATCGGAACAGGCAATCCATCATGCGACGCTTCTGGGAAAGGACATCAGAACCCTGAATTATGATGATCTGCTGATTTATCTTTGCATTCACGGCACCAGTCATTGCTGGGAGAAGCTGGAACTCATCTATTCTGTGACAAAGATCCTGACTTCCGGCAGGATCAGCAACTGGGAGGACATCCTCAAAAAGGCAAAGGAATTGAAATGCAGAAGAATGGTGCTGCTGGGGCTGTTTCTGGCTGAATATTTTTTCAATGCCGACCTCCCTGACGTGATTCAATCTGCCATTAAGGAAGACAAAAAAATGAAAAACCAGACTGATTATATCATCGGGAAAATACTAGATCAGAATATGGCCTTTACCGAAGGTCTTAGCTGGAGATTTTCCCCTTTTCACTTCCATGTCCGGGACAGTGGTATGGATGGTGTAAAATATCTATTACGCCTTTTTTTCCAGCCGACCATCAGGGAATGGGATAAATACCCGCTGCCGGATTCATTATTATCTTTGTATTATATTTTAAGACCCTATCGACTTATCAAAGAAGGGATTGGAAAACAAGATGCTTAGAGAACGCGCCTCATTAACCCTGGAAATGCAGAAGATAATTGATATCGGCATTACCGGGTTTTCTTTTATTGCCGCCTATTTTATCAAACGGAATCTGCCGGGTGTTACGCTCAAGGGCCTTGCCACCGACCCCAACTACTATATCATCCTGCTCTTGATCGTGATTGCCTGGTACGTCTCCCTAAAATGGATGGGCATGTATATGTCCTACCGCCAGGCACCTTTCTGGCAGTTCTTTGTGATCATCCTGAAATCCTGCTTCATGGGCATGATCCTTGTCAGCATTGCCATGTATCTGATGCGTATCCAGGGGGTCAGCCGCCTGTTGATGGGGATTTTCCTGATCCTGAATATCGGCCTTCTGACTTTGTTCAAATTTATTATTTTCAAAACCCTGGAAAAAATCCGGACCAATGGCTTCAATACCCGGAATATCCTGATCGTGGGCAGCGAAGACCGGGCCTGCCAGGTGATTGAAGCGGTTGAAAAATACAAGGCCACAGGTTACAGGGTCCTGGGATGTTTTGAGCTGGAAGAGAAAGATCTGGGCAAGGCGGTTTATGAAGGCCATAAGGTGATCGGCCTGATCCGGGACCTTGAAGCCTATCTGAGAAATAATATTGTGGATGAGCTGATTTTTGCCATGCCGTTAAAAAAGATAAAAAACGGGGATCGCTACATGGTCATGGCTGAAAGCATGGGCATCAAGGTCAGGATCATTCCGGACTGGGAGCTGCATTATCTGATGTACCGGCCGAATATCGCCACCATCCAGTTTGAAGAATTTCTCGGGGTTTACAATATGTCCCTTCAATCCACCCCCCAGAACGAAGGGAAATTATTGCTGAAGAATACCTTTGATCTTGTTTCAGCCGCTTTACTGATTCTATTCCTGTCACCCTTTTTCATTTTTATGGGTCTTGCCATAAAGATATTCTCAAAGGGGCCGGTTTTTTACAAACAGGAACGCCTGGGAATGAACGGCAGACGATTCTGGGTGTACAAATTCAGAACCATGGTTGAAAATGCAGACGAACTTCTAAAAGAACTTGCAGAAATGAATGAAGCCGACGGCCCGGTTTTTAAAATCAAAAATGACCCTCGAATTATTCCCCATGTAGGGTCTTTGTTAAGAAAAACCAGCCTGGATGAACTGCCCCAGTTGTTTAATGTTCTGAAAGGGGAAATGAGCCTGGTGGGTCCGCGGCCGCCCATTCCCAAAGAAGTGGATGAATATTCGGTCTGGCAGCGGCGGCGCCTGTCCATGAAACCGGGCATGACCTGCCTGTGGCAGATTGCTCCGAGACGTAATGATCTGAGCTTTGAAGCATGGATGAAACTGGATTTGAAATATATTGATACCTGGTCCTTGTTCAATGACTTCAAAATCCTGGTGCTCACGGCCCGGGCTGTGCTGACCGGGGCAGGGAGATAAAGCAGGAATAACCTGCCTGATTATTTCTGTTTGCAGGAGGATTGAATTTCCACTATACTAATAGCTGTAAATTTCTGCCTCAGAAGAGATAAAATTTATAGAATGGCATATATGACCCGTAAGAAGGAGAATGGTTATGGCACGAATTATTATTCAGGCACAAGCTCCTGGTAACTTGAAAAATTTAATTAAATTGGCAGTCGAAAATCAATCAAGAGTCATAAGTTTTGGAATTGTCAAAACAAAGAGGAAATTAAGTGAATTTGAAAAAGAGTGTGGAATGGATAGTAATTTTTTTTATGAGGAATTCCAAAAAGGGAAACTGGGTGATGATTTAAAATATATCTGTTGGGCCGGCGAGTATGAAACATTAGCGCTATTGCAAAAAGATTATAATGATCTGCAGGATCTCGAATTGTGCTCATAACGGAATATTTTCAAAAGATTGAATCTGAGATAGCGGGCAACGTTTTTGTTCTTGAGACCAAACTTCTCAAAGATAAACGCTCGCTGCACATTGGAATCATTGAGGGCGAATTGATCTTTACAGATGAGTCCGTGCTCCATTTCATAGAATTCATAAATGTTAAAGACTCCGTCGAAGTCTACAAATACTCATATCATTACCAAGATCGAAAAGGGATCTTGATTTTCAGATTTGATATGGCACCTCACCACCCTGAGGTTGAGACCTTTCCACATCATAAACACACTCATTCAAATAATGTCATTGAGACGTTCGCTCCCACTCTTGCTCAAGTATTAGATGAGATAACCGACCATATCAAAATATTTAAGCCATGAAGCCCGGGCTGTTTCAGTGAATTTCCACTATACTATATTTATGTAAATTCCTGCGAGGAAGAAAAAAGGGCTACGGAAATTAGTCACATCATAAGTTTAAAAACAAATATCCTCATTTTTATTGTTCTGGCAGTCTCAACCGTTGTTTCCCATGCAGTTGTTGACCGGTATGAAAAATGCGGCCCCGACCTTCTGACAAAGCAATGGACTGTCACCCCGACTGAAAAAAGCCAAACCCGCCGGGCAGACATTTCGGAAAATACGATAACCCTTTTTTCCGGTGATCCAAAGACCGGAATCAATGTTTTTCAGGAACTTTTAAAGGTTGGCGAGGGGATTATTTTAAAATTTTCTGCGGATATGAAATGTGATGATGTGCAGCCGGGTAAAAAGCCCTGGAACCGGGCAAGGCTTCTCCTGGTGCAGAATGACGGTAAAAAAGACCGGTGGGATCTGCCCCATCTGGTGGCCTCTCTTGCCGGAACCACGGACTGGGAAAATCATGTCAATTTTTTTACCATCCACCCTGAAACGGATAAAATCCGGGCGGTGGCCCAGTTAAGCCAATCTATGGGATCTTTTGAACTGAAAAATATCCGGCTTTATCCGGTGAGCGAGGCAAAGGTCTTTACATGGGTCAGGAACGGCATTCTTTTTTCATGGGGAGCCTTTTCCCTTCTGCTGATCGGATCATGCTTTGTCATGGGACAAAAAACAATCCTCTTCCGGGTATTGCTGGTTTCCGCCCTTATTGCCATCGTCATCGGAACAACCATGCCGGGGGAAATGAAAAAACAGGTATCCAATGAAATCAAAACCCGGATTCATTCGGAAACCAATATCGTAGGTGAAGGCAATCCATGGGAGTTGTCAAAAGTTGTCCATTTTTGCTTTTTTGCCCTCTTTGGCCTGATTCTCTGCCTGATGATGACAAAGGCGCCTGCCATTCATGTGATGATCATCCTTCTTCTTCTGGCTGGCGGCACGGAGATGGCTCAATTTTTTATTGATGGCCGCTCTCCCCTTTTCAGCGATTTTTTTATCGATGCGGCCGGTGGCCTTTTCGGTATTATCCTGACCTGGTCTAAACGCATAAATAAACAATAATTGTTTTTCCGCATATAATTTTTAGAAAAATTTAAAAATATTGTATTATCGAATATAATCATGATATTTTATGCGATAAAAACTATTTTATATAAGATTGTAAACACTTTGGGAATGAATCTGTGGATAGGAAAGGCAGAGTTTTTTTTAATAAACAACCGGCAGGGATTTTAAGACAGTCGGATACTGGGTTCATTTTTACCTATGACACGTCATACTTTGCCTCGGGGACGCCCTTGAGCTTTAATCTGCCATTACAGAAAGAACCTTTCAAAAGCAACCGCCTGTTCCCGTTTTTTTCCAACCTGGCCGCTGAAGGCTGGCTAAAAAGAATACAGGCCAGAACTCAAAAAATTGATGAGACAGATACCTTCGGGCTGATCCTGGAAAATGGAAAAGACATGGCCGGCGCCGTAACCATTATTAAGGAAAATAATGACGTTCTGCAAAATCAGTCTTAAGCCGGTCAAGCTCAATTCAAAACATCCTGATTATCTGGATTCTGAATTCAGAAAACTCTTCCCCGGTCTTAAGGTGAATCCCGTTCTCTCATTTACACGGAAAGACTTTTTCAGACAAAGTCCTGTCAAATCCAGGGGCATGTCCATATCCGGTGTTCAGGAGAAACTCTCCTTTAGAATCAATGCAGAAAAGGAACTGGAAATAACAGACTCGGATGGGGAGTATATTCTTAAACCCAGCCCGGAAGCCTTTCCTAATGCTTCGGAAAACGAGCACTGCGCCATGCTGACCAGCCAAGCCCTTGGGATTGAAACCGCGTTGTGCGGTCTGGTTTCGTTTTCAGATGGGGAACTTGCTTATCTCGTAAAACGGTTTGACCGCAAAGGTGATACCAAAATCCATCAGGAAGATCTGGCTCAGGGATTTTCACTGGAGAGTGAAGACAAATATACCCATAGTTATGAAAAAGCAGGCAACCTCATCAGCACCATGACAAACGGTAAAGCTTCGGTTGTCTTTGATTTCTTTTGCCGCGTTATGCATGCCTATCTGATCGGCAATTACGACATGCACCTGAAAAACATCAGCTTACAGAAATTACCCGAAAATAACGGGCTGTATTATGACAGACTGACACCCAATTATGATTGTCTTTTTACGGCAGCCTTTGACACAGATTCCGGTCCAGGATGCCTGGCTCTGGATCTTCTGGAAGACGAGAAAGAAGGGGCCTTCTCAAAATCCTATGAAACCTATGGATTTTATACAAGGTCTGATTTTAAACTCCTGGGAACCCGACTATGTCTCAGAGAAAAACCTGTTGAAGCCTTGATTCAAAGAATCAGAAATAAAGAATCCGCTCTGCTGAATCTGGTCCATTGCAGTTATATGCCCGATGATATGAAAAAAAAGGCAACCTCCATAATTTCCGAAAGGATGAAAGCCTTTGACTTACCATAAGCAGTAAATATCATAATTTGTCGGAAAACCTGTCTTTTTAACCTGTCTTTTTAACCCTGTAAAAAATCATGTTCATTTAAGCTGGTCAGACCCCAAGGAGCCATTTCCACAACGGCAGGATCATAATTTTTTTCCCGGCATGCACCACTGTTTCCTCATGATCTTTTGTCAAAAGGTATCCCAGGTTGCAGTCAAAAAAAGTCAAAGCTGCCAGAAGGCTGTCAAGTTCTCTCTTGCGTGTATGAGGATCATTGATATCATAGCTGATGTTGGCGATTAAAGGCCCACTGTCAGCTTTGCAGTAAAAATACACCTCCTGATTCTGCAGAAAATAATACACCTCTCTGGATTTACGCCTCAGATGCAAAAACGCCGCGTTTTCATAAAGCCTTCCATAATCAGGTGACAGGGAAACATCGAAAATGGATTTAAAACCATTGTCCACAGCATATATTTTTTTTGGATTGCGCTGTTCTTCACGAACGGAATTTCTGAATATGGGTACACTGAAAACGGCAAAGGCGTCGCCAAGATATGAAAAATATTCAAACAGGGTATCCTTGCCAAGTTTGAACCCCTGGGATTTGAAGTCGTTGTAGAGCTTTGTCATACTGGCTGCCGTAGCCATATTTGAAAAGCAGTATTTAACAAGATGCTTCATCAGAGAATGATTTTTGATGCCATGCCGTTCAACAATATCCTTATAGATGATCAAATCGGCGTAATCACGGAGTATTCTTGACCTGATATCCGGCAGAATACCTATTGTTTCTGCAAATCCGCCATGATGGATGTAGTCGTCAAAAGCATTGACAATATAACTCAATGATTGTGATGAATACAGATTGACCTCTATTTTCCTGAACCGTAAATATTCTGGAAATGAAAAGGGAAATATTTCATAGGTAATCGTCCTGCCTCTTAGTGAAGTGGCAATTTCAATGTTCAAGAGTTTTGAGGATGATCCTGTAATGAAAATTGCGACGTTAAGGGTATCATAAATTCTACGGACAAAAATTTCCCAGTTTTCCACATTTTGAATTTCATCAAAAAACAGGAAAATTCTCTCATCTCTTTTTTCCGGATGCAGTTCGTAGTATGCATCCATAAGATCATTGAGATTCTCTAATTCAAGCGGAAAAAGGCGATCATCCTCGAAATTGATATAGACGATATTGGCCGGATTGATACTTTCCCTGAGTGTTCCAATGAGGTGGTATAGGATCGAGGTCTTACCGCTTCTCCGAACACCTGTCAGAGAAACGATCTTACTTGAATCAACGGGTATCTGAACATCCCGGGGAATAGTTGTATGTAATTTTTTTTCATGAAAGTCGGTAATGATTTTTTTAAAAGTTTCCTTCATTATTTGTCCCTCCCTGCAAGGATGATAATCTTGATTTTCATCCTTGCAGGGAGGGACGATTAACCTCTCATCATAACTTGTCGGAAAATCTGTCTTTTTAACCTTGTAAAAAATCATATTCATTGATAAAACAACCTGTAATAATATCATTTTAAGCAGGGGCACCGGACAGAGCATGCATCGATCCGCTTTAGATTATCTGATCAACTGGAAACAGAAAACAAGGCGTAAACCCCTTGTCATAAGGGGAGCCCGGCAGGTTGGAAAATCATATCTCGTTTCCATGTTTGCCAGGCAGCATTTTTCAGATTTCATTGAGCTTAATTTTGAAAAAGACCCAGGCGCTGTCTCTTTATTTTCCGGAACACCCCAAAAAGCCATTCAGCTTTTAGAGCTTAAATACAATAAACCCATTGATATTGAGAACACCCTTGTTTTCCTGGATGAAATTCAGGCCGCACCGGAAGTGTTTGCTAAACTGCGATATTTTTATGAGGATTTGCCGCAGTTGCACATTATTGCAGCCGGGTCCCTTTTGGACTTCGTCCTTGAAGATCATACCTTTTCCATGCCTGTTGGCAGGATTGAGTATCTGCACCTTGGCCCCATGACCTTTGAAGAATTTCTGGCCGCAAGCAAAAAAAACCTGCTGTATGATTTCATTCAAACCTATTCTGCTGCAAAAGACCTGCCTGATCCGGTTCATCTGGATCTGGTGTCTCTTTTTAAAACATATCTGATTATCGGGGGAATGCCCGAAGCGGTTCTGGCTTATTTGGAAACACAGTCTTTTCATGAAGCTGAAATGGTCAAAGCGTCTATTTTAGGTACCTATGAAGATGATTTTCATAAATATGGCTCACGGGTCAATCATCTGCGAATTCTGAATGTTTTCAAAAAACTTCCTTTGTTGGTGAGTGAAAAATTTAAATATGTCAACGTGGACAGAAATGAACGGGCGCAAGGCATTGAAAATGACTTGCATCTGCTTGAAATGGCAAGAATAACCTTTCGCGTCAAGCACAGCGCCTGTAACGGGGTGCCCCTGGGTGCCGAGGCAAATGAAAAAAAATTCAAGCTTTTGTTTCTGGATGTGGGGCTCATGGCATCGGCCTGCGGCCTGGGCATGCTTGACCTTGAAGCTGCAGATGATTTGATCATGAGCAATTCCGGAAGCCTGTGTGAACAATTTGCAGGACAGCACCTGCTGTATTCAGATGACTGCTTTAAAAAACCGGAACTGTATTATTGGGTCCGGGAGGCAAAAAGTTCTTCGGCTGAAGTGGATTATATTATTTCTTCGGGTTCGAAAATCATCCCCATAGAAATCAAGGCAGGGAAAACCGGCCGCCTGAAATCCCTGCACCAGTTTATCAATGAAAAAGGAATTCATTCGGCCGTTCGAATCAATCTTGCAAAACCATCTGTTTTTCAGGATTCAAACAAATTAACCGGAGGGCAGACGGTTGAATATCGGCTACTTTCAATTCCCTTTTACCTGATCGGCCAGATCCGGAGACTGATACACGAATGAAAATCCTGACCGTTTTGAATGTCTGCCCCCAGGCACCAAAGCATTTTGCCCTGATGTTTTATGGCGTATAATAAAAAACAAACATGATGTCACATGTGTTTATCAGCTCTCTTGAAACGGTAAAGAAGAATGAATCTATGGATAGAATAGACAAAGTTTTTTTTAATATTCCGGCTTCAGAAGGATGTCTAAAAAAAATACAGGCTCAAGAACAAAAACCTGGATCCTTTCTCCGGTATTTCCGTGCTGCCGGAATCACCTTCCGATTGATTTCAGAGGGTTCCATGACTGAAAATACTTTGGAGCCTAAATTCAAGTTTTTCGAGGTTGAAGGACCGGGTGAAGATAATGTAGTGATCCGGCATTTCATGACTGATCCTCCTGTATTGGAAGACCGCCTGCAGGGCGACTTGAAATTGGTTCTGGATGATGGTATATGGAAAATAAAAATTTCTGATTCTGCCTGTGTTTATGAATATCTGTCTGAGGAGTTTGCCCCTGTCCCCTATTCAGTCACCAATATATTCAACCGGGACCACAGCCTGGCTGATGTGTATTTTGGCCGAATTAATGCCCAGGATTACGGCAGATTAAGCCTTCCAAGCCTGACCGGGCTGGGAACAGATCAAATTCTGATGTCGAAACTCCTGGCAGACAGAAATGGCTTTCTGTTTCATTCAAACGGTGTATCCCTTGAAAACAAAACAGTTCTTTTTACCGGCAAATCCGGTGCAGGTAAGAGCACAATCTCGGGTATGATGAAAAATATCGGTGGAAAAATTTTCTGTGATGACAGAATCATCATACAAAAAAATGGTCTGGATTTCACTGCTTCAGGCAGTTGGATACATCCGGGCGTCACATCGGACTCAGTTTTCACGGGAAAAATCGATGCCGTCTTTTTTATTGAACAGTCTCAGGATAATGAAATCACGCCGATTACAAAGATAACCCGGAAATATGAAAAAGCCATGAAGGCGATGGTTAAAAATTTTCTTTTGTCGGACCAGTGGACCTCAACCCTTGAACTTATGGATGCCTTTGTAAAACGGGTCCCGTTTTATTCCTTGAAATTTAATCTGACAAATGAAATAAACAACCTGATGGCTAAAACAATCCAGTCATTATAAACTTCGTTTAAGGAAACCGATTATGCAGGAAGTGAATCTTCTCTCTATTTTCAGGAAGGCTGATGACCTCATTGTAAAAGAAATCGAAGATGAGCTTCTCATCATTACGATGAACGACGGCATCACTGATATCAACAGCTCCATATACACAATCAATTCAACAGGAAAAATTATCTGGGAAAAACTGAATGATTCGATTTCCCTTGAAACTATTATTGTGAACCTGGCCAGTGAATATGACGTTTCGAGGGAAAAAATTGAAAAGGATGTAAAAAAACTGATCAGGGAACTTCTTGAAAAAGGAATGATTCTTGAAAAGGAATAAGGAAAATGAAAAAAGCATCTCTGCTCAAACCGCCCATACCATATTAAAAGATCTTTCCGGATCAGGTTCCCAAATTCCATTTTCAGGCCATATTCAGGGCAACAGCATGCTTCCCTGGATCAAGGATTTAGATATCATCAAAATTTTCCCCTTAACCGCACCCCTCAAAATCGGAGACATTGTGGCCTTTTATGATAATCTCAATTCCCGGTTTATTGCACACAGGGTGATCCGGTTAACCCATGATCATATCATGACCAAAGGAGACAATTGCCTGGCCCCTGATCCGCCCTTGACAAGGGGAGATATTGCAGGCAAGATAAAAGTAGTTCAAAGAGGAACGGCAAACATAACATTCGGAATAGGGAAGGAACGGTTCTTCATTGCGCTGATGTCCCGGCTCAATGTTTTACAGGTAGCAACACGTATCTTAAAAAGAGTAAAATCGATTTTATATTGACTCATGGCATGGTTGTTGCTTTAATTGTCTCTATGGAAAGTGCTTCAAAAAAAATTTAAGGAGGGTATCAAATGAACTTAACAGAAAAAAAAGAAAATAAAAAAACCTGGATAACCCCGGAAATAAAAAAAATAACCGGGTTCGATGTTCATGAGAATGTGGTGGCAACGTCAATAGTGCCTTATGACTCTTACAAAAACGATAGCGGAATTTCACAAGAGTCCTAATCGAAGTTATATATATGAACCTTACCAAATATGTTTTGTAAAGGAAAAATTAAGATGAAGAAGCTAATATTATTGACAATTATTGCTATCACATTTCCTATTTTTTCAACCTTAGCGGATGCTGATACTTTAACTGTAAACAGTCGCTCAGGATTTTATATTGATGGGACCTATTCTACCAAAGGTTATATTCTTGCTGGTGAATTCGATGTAACATTGGATGGATTTGAATCTGCAGCCTTTTGTGTTGAATTGAATATACCTATTGAAATAGGCAGTTCCTATTTAGCTTCAATTTTACCTATATCCTCACCGTCATTATATAATACAGCTTTGCTTATGGATAACTATTCGACAGGATTAGGATTTTCCAATTATGCAAGTTGGGGCTATTCCAAAGATGAGGCAGATGCTGCCCTTCAGATAGCCATCTGGAAAACTCTTTATGATGTAAATTTTTATAATGACCCCTATCACAACAATTCTAAAGATCCTGGTGATGGACCATCAACAAATGATACCAGTCTTGATGGGTTATATGAAGAAGACGCATGGAGACTTGCAGCGATATATTTAACCAACCTTAATAGCTTAAAATTTTCAAACGACTATGCGTATTTCGTCGCTCAGTTATCACAAGACACAGCAAACATTCAGGACCTCCTGGTTGCCCAGGCCATCCCGGAGCCGGCAACCCTCCTCCTTTTCGGTTTTGGCCTGCTGGGATTAGGGGCCATGGGCAGAAGAAAAGAATAGTTCAGTTCAACATATTTGATTTAAAAAGACAGTGCGGGAAGAATCCCCACTGTCTTTTTTATTTGTTTGAGGTATAATCCGGGCTCATGACGCCGAACCCTCTACATACCAAGCTTAAAAATGCAATCCGCATTGATCGGGCCCTGAAATTTGTATGGCAGGCATCGCCTTTATATACGGTGCTGTCCGGATTTGTTGTTCTGGTTCTGGGCTTTCTTCCCCTGGTTTCCCTGTACCTGATCAAACTGATCATTGATGCGGTCACAGGGCTTGATTTCAGCCCGGATTCGGGCATCTTTGACCCGGCCTTTTCAAAACCCCTGATCTATATCGGACTGGCCTGCGGGGTCGGGCTGTTAACGGCTTTTTTCAATTTTCTCACCGATTATATTAAGAAGGCCCAGTCCCTGATCGTCTCTGATCATATGTTTTCCGTGCTCCATGAAAAGGCGGTGGAAACGGATCTTGCCTATTATGAATCCCCGGAATACCGGGATACCCTTTTCCGGGCCCAGCGGGAAGGCCCCTACCGCCCCACCAGCATTGTGAACGGGCTGTTTGCCGCAAGCCAGAGCGGGGCCTCCTTTGCAGCCGTATTCGGGCTCTTGTTCCTGTTCAATCCAATCCTGTCTATTGTGATGGTGGCAGCCGCCCTTCCGGGTATTTTTCTCAGATTGAAATATTCTGAAAAAATCTATACCTGGCAGGAGAAAAGAACTGAAGATGAGCGCCGGGCCTATTATTTCCACTGGATGCTCACGAGCGATGCCCATGCCAAGGAATTTAGGCTGTTCAACCTGGGAAAACACTTTATAGAACGGTTCAAAGCCATCCGGGATCTCTTAAAAAAAGAAAAACTCTATTTTGAAAAACGAAGGGCCTTTGGCGATTTCATTGCCCAGTCCAGCTCAACCCTGGCGGTTTTCGGATCTTTTGTGTATATTGCGTTTCAAACTGCCCAGGGCACCATTACAATAGGGGATATGGTCATGTATTTCCAGGGCTTCCAGAAAGGGCTGGGTTTCTTGAAAACCCTTCTGGAGAGCGGTGCCCAGATGTATGAAGACAACCTTTTTCTATCCCATCTCTATGATTTCCTAAAAATCAAATCTCAAATCCCTGAACCCAAAATTCCAAGCCAGGTTCCGGAAAAAATCAAAACAGGTATTGAATTTAGAAATGTGGAATTTTTTTACCATAATAGTGTAAATAATGTGCTAAATTGTGTAAACTTTTCCATAGAGCCAGGGGAAATAGTTGCCCTTGTCGGAGAAAACGGGTCTGGAAAATCCACCCTTATAAAATTATTAACACGGCTTTATGACCCCTCAAAAGGGCAAATTTTTCTTGACGGGCAGAATATTAAAAATTTTAAGACTGATGCGTTCAGAAAAAAAATCAGCGTGGTCTTCCAGGACCATATCCGATACCAGTTGTCTGCCGGGGAAAATATCTTTCTTGGAGATCTTTCCCAGAAAGACAATATGGAAAGAATAAAGCAGGCTGCCGGACAGACCGATGCAGATAAAAAAATAGAAAGCTTTTCTCTGGGGTATGACACTCTGCTGGGCCGATGGTTTAAAGGCGGTGAAGAATTGAGCATGGGGCAATGGCAGATGGTGGCGATCTCAAGGGCATTTTTCAGGGATGCTGAAATTGTTGTTCTGGATGAACCCTCCAGCGCCCTTGATCCGGAAACGGAAATGAATATTTTTTCAAAACTGAAAAAATTGATCCAGGGGCGGTCGGCCCTGATTATCAGCCACCGGTATTCAACGGTTAAAATGGCTGATAAAATCCTTGTTCTGGATAAGGGGCAGATTGTTGAGCAGGGTTCCCATGAAGAGCTGATGGCCAGGGGTGGAAAATACAGCCGTCTTTACAATACCCAGGCAAAGGGGTACCAATAATCAAAACAGAAACAATTTTTGTCAGACCGGCACCCTTAATTTGTCATACCCGCTGCCGGATTTTATTTTTGCCTGTATATTTTTTTTAAGTTGAAATATTTTTCATGATTTAATATGAATGATTAAATCATGATCGACGAGTCCACCAGATGTTCAATGGAGATGGCGCTGTGAAAAAGAGAAATTGCGAAAGGTTCGGCATTCCGGGTACTATCCTTTATTATAAGAATAAACCCCGATTTTTCGGTAGGGGGAAATATTCAGATGATTATTATCCGGTCATCAATATGAGCAAGGGAGGGGTCAGTTTTTTATGCAATCAGAGACTCAAAGCCGGGGCTTCCCTGATTGTAAAAATAAAAATCCCCGGCATTGAAACAGAATCGGAAATCAATGCGGAAGTCCGATGGATATCAAAAAATCCGGAACAGAGCTATCGATACCAGACCGGACTTTCCTTCAGCTCCTATGGGGACAAAAAAAACCAGAACCCGAAAGAGGTTCTCACATTGCTGGAAAATCTGGAAGGTGCCTTTGCCAAACCCTTTGCCAAACCCTTTGCAAAACAAGGATAGGCAGTATTTTTCATAAAATTGTGGAATAAATGTTAGTTTTTATTACTTTAATTACATAATTTTTTAAAAAAATCCCTTGAGCTGGCTGAAATTCATAGGCTTTTTATCATGGCACATTGTTTGCTTTACCATTACAAAGAACACAAGAGTATAATTAAATATGACAAAGAACAGGAGAGTTAAAATGAAAAACAGAATGATCACAAGCCTTCTTATCATCGGGTTGCTGATGTTTTCATATCCCTGCATGGCAGAAGAGAAGTCCTGGGAAAAAGAATTCGTACAGGCCCTTCAGAAGGGCAAAATAATCCCGGCCGGCCAGGCACAGGGGTTGGGATACACGCCTGCTGAAGAAACCGTGCTGGAGGGTGCGATTAAAAAAGCAATGGATTTAAAAGCCCCGCCCTGTGAAGCAATGAAAATCGCTGTGGATCTAAAATACAACTCGTTTTCAGTTTTAAAAAATATTTTTGGTTATGCAGGAGAAGTGAATCTGGATCAGCTTTGTATGTGTGCCACGGAAAGCGGTGTCAATAAACAGATCGTTGCCGAGGCTGCCACAAAAGCCATAACCCCACTGGGAACCCCGGTTTTCCCACGGGATGAAATTACCCAGGCCCAATGCTTGAGGGAAATAGGATTGGGGTATACGGCATTAGAAATCCCGCCGCCGCCCATCCCGCCACCGCCGCCGCCAAAACCATTTTCCGTATCGAGCCCGAGCGCTTCATAGAAAATTGGAAAAATAAAAAAACGCCCTGAATTCCTTACAACAGGGCGTTTTTTTATTGACATTATATCTTTGTAAATATTATGTTGCTTCAAACTCAATATTGATACTATTGGGTTGATTTCTTTAGAAGCTTTTTCATTTAGTAATTTAGTCAAACTTATTATGTCAAAGGTGAGTAAACAAAATGAGATATCATAAAAATTTCATCCAGTTCTTTATCATGGTTTTATTTGTTGTTTTGTTAACCCATGGTGCCTATGCCGATGACACGCCTCCTGTCGGCCAGTCAAAAAGCGAACCCTCATCCATACCTGAAGGCCAATCCAAAGAAAAACCGGTTTCCGAGGATGGGGGCATCGGCGCTGATATTTTCGGGAAGCAGGGCGGAAACTTCCATCCGTTTATAATCTTTCAGGAAGTTTATACCGACAATCTTTTTGCCACACATTCCAATACAAAAAGCGATTTTATTACCACCCTTGCCCCGGGTGTCTGGCTTTCTTTTCCTGCCAACAGAGAAAAGCTTTTATCCATAGACACGACAACAACTTCTCCAGGAGGGCTTAATTTAAGCCGTATCAAGCCTGAAACCACCCGGAGGTATCAATCCTATTTTCTTTATTCACCGGAATTTTTGCTATACTCCGACCATTCATCCCTTGATCATGTGAATCACAAGGCAGAGGGACTTTTCCAGTATAATTTAAATTCAGGGTTTTCCTTTGACATCATTGATCTTTTCCATGATAAAGAAGATATTGCCGGCAACGGTATCATTGATACGCTTTACAGATATAAAGACAATCTTCTGGATTTGGTCGCCACCTATGCAGCCCCTTCAGGAAAATTCAAATTTGAGCTGGACTACTCAAATTACGACATCGATTATGAAGATATTGCTGCATCCTACAGGAACAGAAATGACAATTCCATCGGCATCTCTGCATTTTACAAATTCTGGCCCAAAACCTCTCTTTTTGTGGAATATAATTTTTCAGACATTGATTTTGACGGCGGGATTTCAACCGACAGTACTGAAAACCGGTATTATGCCGGTGTAAACTGGGATATGACCGCGAATACACGGGGAACTCTGAAACTGGGATATATTCAAAAAGATTTTGACGCCCCGACCATCGAAGACCAGGAAGGTTTTTCCGTTGAACTCCAGACCCAGCATAATCTGACTCCCAAAAGAGGGCTCCAGATCAATGGATACCGGAAATTCAATGAGTCGGATTTCGGCAATGCATCCACTTTCCTTTCCACCGGGATTGATATTGCTCTGTTACAACGGTTTACTGAGAAATGGTCCGGAACTTTTGATGTCTCTTTTGAAAAAAATGAATATAAAGGATTTGACCGGAACGATGATCTATTCGGAATTGGCCCGGCAGTCAGGTTTGAACCCAGAAAATGGCTGATTTTTGATCTGGGTTATAATTATTATCTGAATAACTCTAATGTAACGACCTATGACTATGATGCCAACCAGATTTATTTCAGAGCAACCTTGTCCATGTAAAAGAAGAATGCAAAAAAAATATAAAGTCATATTGATTCTGTTCTTGTTCTTCATGCCCCTGATTGCATTTTCCCAGGAATATACCATTGGTGAAGGCGATGTTCTTGATATCAAGGTATATGAAAATGACGACCTGTCCACCACTGTCCGGGTCAGTTCCAACAGCACCATACGGGTTCCGCTTATAGGCGAAATTTCCATTAAGGATCTGACGGTTTCCCAGATATCATCAAAAATTGAAGGATTATATGCCGACGGGTATCTTGTCAGCCCCCAGGTCGATGTTTTCATTAAAGAACACCGAAGCAAAAAAGCCGTTATTCTGGGGCAGGTGAAAAATCCGGGTCAATATGAACTCAGGGGCAAGGTAACCATTCTGGAATTTATTTCCACGGCGGGCGGGTTGACGACGGATGCAGGCGGAACGGCAACCATTAAACGAACGACTGGGTCCGGCGAGAATAAAGATCAGATTGTTCTGGATCTTGAAAAACTCATAAAAAAAGGAGATGTTTCCTTAAATGTCCCGATTCAGGATAATGACAGCATCTATATTTCCAAGGCAAAAACCTATTATGTTTCCGGCGAAGTGGTTAAACCCAACCAATATGTATACGAACAGGAGTTAACCGTCATTAAGGCGATTACAATGGCAGGGGGCTTTTCAAAAATAGCCGCAAAGGATAAAGTTCAGATTATCCGGCTTATAAAGGGCGATAAAAAAATTCTTGAAAAGGTTAACATGGACGAGCCGGTACTTCCGGATGATGTGATTGTCGTACCTGAAAGTTTTTTTTAGATTATGGATGAAAAAGAAATACATTTAAGAGACTATCTTCGAATTATCAGCAAGCGCAAAGGGTCGATTCTTACCTTTTTTGTTCTGACGCTTCTCATTGTGATCATTGCGACTTTTACGGCAACCCCCTTATATTTTACCAGCACCAAGGTAATGATAGAAAAAAATACTGCGGGCTCATTAACCACAACTTCTACTTATACCGCCTATGATCCTGAATTTATTGAAACTCATAATCAATTGATTATGAGTACGGCTGTGATTGAAAAGGCAGTTGAAAGCCTGAATCCGGAAAAAATCTATGATACGTTTTTTAAAAAAACAGAAGAAAAAAAATCCTATATTTATGCCTTTGCAGGATGGATTAAAGACCAATACCTTTCATTAAAAGAGATGGTCGGGATTGAAAATCTTTTTTCAACCTCGGATGATGCTGTTGAAAAAAAGATTTCTAGTGATATCCCCCTGACCAAGGCCCAGATTCTCGGGAATTTGATTAAACAGAATATATCCGTCATACCTGTTGAAAATTCAAGGATCCTGCAAATCGGATATCTTTCCGACAATCCCGCGATTTCAATGAAAGTCGCCGATGCCGTTGCCCAGGCCTTTATTGAGAAGCTTGTCGACATGCAGATGGAGGTCTCCGGATATAGTATCAGTTGGATGTCACAAAAATCCGAAGTCCAGCGGAAAAAGCTGGAAGAATCCGAACAGGAATTGCAGGTGTACAAGAAACAACAGGATATTGTTACCATTGAAGATAAGGTTACTGTCCTGCCGGAAAGACTGGCCGATCTATCAAGGAATATGACAGTCTCTGAAACAAAAAAAAAGGAATTGCTGGCCGTCTACAACCAGGTTAAAAATGTCAGAAAAGAGCAGCTTGAATCCATTCCTGCCGTTGTTAAAAATGTCTCTCTTGAATCCATCAATCAGAAAATTATTATGGCGGATCAGAAAATTTCAGAGCTGTCCAAAAAATATGGCCCAAAGCATCCTAAAATGATCACCGCAAAAAATGAGCTGGAAAGCCTGAAAGGAAAAAAATATTCAGAGCTTGAAAAAGTGGTTGAGACCATAAAAAATGAATACCAGCTTGCTGAAGGAAATGAGCGGGATTTAAAGGGACTTGTGGATCAAACCCGGTTTGAGGCGGAAAGATTTGGAGAAAAATCCATTCAACTGGGTATGCTTCAGCGAAAAGTGGATACGAACAGATTCCTCTATGATGCCCTTGTTAAAAAGATGAAAGAGCGGGATATCACCGAAAGAAATCAGTCCGTCAATGTATGGATTATTGAAAAAGCAGAACTGCCTGAAGACCCTGCCAAGCCTAACAAGAAGAGAAATATCCTTCTCGGGATCATTCTGGGGCTGTTTGGCGGCATTGGCCTTGCTTTCTTTTTTGAATACCTGGACAACACCGTAAAGACGCCTGAAGATGTAGAGGAAAAATTCAATATCCCCGTCATCAGCACCATTGATCTGATTAAAGACAAAAAGCAGACCGTTGTCCAGAATCTTATGGGCGATGCATCTTCTTTGATTGCAGAAAGCTTCAAGGGGATGAGAACCGCTGTCTTGCTTTCTTCCGCAGATAATCCGCCAAAAATTCTTCTTGTCAGCAGTTTTACACCGGGAGAAGGAAAATCTTCCATCAGCGCCGGTCTGGCCATGTCTCTTGCCCATGCAGGAAAAAAAGTGCTGCTCATTGATGCAGACATGAGACGGCCTGTGCAGCACAAAAATTTTAATTTTGAAAATACATCCGGATTAAGTTCATTTCTGGCAGGCGTTACAAGTGAAAGCGAAATCAAAATGGAGCAGCCTGTTGAAAATCTTTCTCTCATCACTTCAGGCCCTGTTCCCCCGAATCCGTCTGAGCTCTTGAGTTCAAAAAAGCTCAAAGATCTTTTATCAAGAGTATCTTCCGACTTTGATATGATCATTATTGATACACCCCCTCTTGCAAGCGTTACAGACCCGGTGATCTTAAGCAAACATGTTGACGGTGTCATTCTTGTTACCTGGGCCGGGAAAACCACTTATGAAATGCTGGCAAAGGGTTTGAAACAGCTCAGAGAAGTGAATGCTCCATTGACCGGTCTGGTTTTAAACCGTTTCAATGCAAAAAAAAGCGGGTATTATTATAATTATGGTGACTATTATTACTCGTCTGAATCATAAATAATATGTCTTTGAGACTTTCAAAAAGCCTATTTTTCTTTTTATTTATTTTCACGCCATTGGCTTTTGGGACTACGGAACCATGGTCCTATGCAATCATGGAAATCCTTTGCGCCCTGGCATGTTGCTTTTTTTTTATCCATATTTTTAAAAACAAAGCCCCCCTTTATGCAGTTCCAGGTATCACCCCCTTACTGATCTTCCTTTTCTATATTATTTTTCAATTGATTCCGCTTCCACCGGTTATTGTCGGATTTCTTTCTCCGGAAGCATTTGATATCCATCAGACAACCCGACTGATTACCAGTACGGATTCGTGGATGCCCCTGACCGTCAATCCAAAAGCAACCTTATCCGAATTCTTCAGATACTCAACCTATGTGATGTTTTATGTACTCACGGTTCAATTGCTCAGCAGAAAAGAAAACCTTCAGGCCACTGCCCTCACCATCACCTTTTTTGGCGGGCTCCTTGCATTTTCTTCTATTCTGCAGTTTTACCTGACCGATGATATGGCCCTTTGGTTCCGTCATACACCGAGCAATTCAATTGTTGTGGGTCCCTATGTGAATCACAATCACTATGCCGGATTAATGGAAATGATGTTTCCCATTGTGCTGGGACTTTTTTTGTTTTACCGGCCAAGAATTGGAAATACCTCCCTGATTAAAGGAATTGCTGAAATATTTTCCCAGGAAAAAGCCAATATCCATATTCTGATCGGCACGTCTGCATTATTAATCATTATTTCCATATTCGTCAGCCTTTCCAGAGGCGCCATGATCAGCACCTGCCTGTCTCTTCTGCTCTTTACCTTTTTTCTGATGAACCGGAAAATCAGCAAAGGCAATACCACTCTGGTCATTTTCGTTATTCTGATCGCTGCTCTTTCCATCGGATGGTTCGGCTGGGATCAGATTTTTGATCGATTTGCCAAACTGAAAAACACCCAGGGAATTATTTACGAATCCAGGCTTGATTTCTGGAAAGACAGTATTGATATTATCAAGCATTTTAAAATTACCGGTGCGGGTCTTGGAGCCTTTTCCCACATCTATCCGTTGCACCGTTCCCTTATCAGTGAATTATTTCTGGACCATGCCCATAATGATTATCTTGAACTTCTTTCCGAAGGCGGGATCATCGGTTTTCTTATTGTTTTTTCTTTTCTTCTAACCCTTTTTTATAAAACATATAAAACCTTTTCAACCCGGCGGGATGCGATTTCAATTTACCTTTACATGGGAAGCATCACTGCCCTTGTTGCAATTCTGTTACACAGCTTAACCGATTTCAATCTGCACATCGGTGCCAATGGCCTCTGGTTCTTTTTTGTTGCCGGGATTGCGGTTACTTCAGCCAATACCGGCATAAGAAAACAAAGTCGGCCTACACGACTTTTGGCCATTGAGTCCACAATAAAAAAAACAGGCGCTGGCGTGATCCTCTGTTTGATCACTGTCTTTTCCATTACATATAATTTTTCTAATTTAATAGGCCTTTTTTACTATTCAAATATAAAAAATTATACCATCAGCGCCAATACACCGATACCGACGGTTCAAACAATTAAAAAAGTGGCCGGGTTTGCATTATGCTTTGATCCGATCCAGGCCGAATATCGTTTTATATCCGCCAATGCGGCCTGGTTCCAGAATGATATGAAGGGATCTGAAGATCTGTTTATCTCATCTCTTTATCTAGACCCATTGAATTCAAGATATCTGAATCGGTATGCGACTTTCCTGGCCCGCAAAAACGACTCGGAAAAAGCGGAAACAGCATTCAAAAAAAGTATGCTGTATGACAAAAGCAACCCGGAACATACATTTCAGTATGCAGCCTGGCTCCTTTCGAAAAAGGATCTGGAACAGGGGCTTGTCTATATGAAAAAAACATTGGAAATGAATGGGAAATTCATGGAACGGGCTTTGACTGCAATGATTGTGGCTGGAATTGAGTCGACAACAATAGAAGAGGCCATCCCCGAAACACCAGGCCCTGCCATTGAATTTGCCCGGTTTTTATTTGAGACAAGAAACATTGAGCTTGCCATTGACCGGTTTGTCAAATCCGTTGATTTAATAGAGAACATGAAATTTTCTTCTTTTCAGAGTCAGGCAGAGCAAGACAAAATTAAAAAATCTCATTATCTCACCGTGTTCCGATTTTTTAAAAGCCACAATGATCTCCGAAATGCCATGGATACCATAGAAAAAGCAGAGAAAAATCTTCCCATGGACCCGGATATCAAAATTGCTTTGGCAGACTTGTATTATCAGCAGGGGATTCTGTTTAAAGCTTTGGATAAATATGACCATGCCCTGCTTCTTAATCCAGGGAACCCCCATGCATTAAAAATGGTTAAAAAAATCAATCCGTAACATGCTGTTCTGCGAACTGGGCCATCACTTCATGAATTCGCCGGGGAGGGGAAATGGGAAAATAATTTTCAGCGACCACATGACCGATCTCATGGGCCACAACCCTTAAAGATGCATTATTAGCGGAATAGAACACCGTTTTTCTGGAAGGCGAAAAAAAGGCAATATAATCCACATCAACTCTGTAGATCTCGCGGAAATCCTTTTGAACCATTTTTTCATCCCGGTGAATCACGATGAAAAATTTCAACTGGGGGAGAAACATGTCCAGGGCGGTCATCACCTTTTCAACGGTAAAATCGATTTTAGATATCACCTCATCCTCAATGGTATCTCCTGAATTTCTTCTCATCTGGGAGCCGATACGACCCATATACAGCTCATTATTGAACCGTCTTAATGCGTCATGATCATCAAAGGTGATGACGGCATATCTTGACTCAAGATCAATGGCATCTGATTTGCAGGGAAAACAAATCAGCATACCCATGAATAGGATGAAATATAGGGTTCTGGAATGATACATCAAGCATCATTCCTAAAGTTTTTCTCTGGGGAATGTATAGTCATTAATCATGGCCTGAATATTTTTCTGACTGTCCAGGATTTCATTCAAAAGAGGGGCGAATCTTTCAACACCCAGATCCGATTTATCTATAGCCTTCTTTAAATGCAGGGATGACACTGCAATCTTGGAATTAAAATTCTCTATCGTCGAAAGCTTGTCACCCAGCATATCATTAAATGCATTCATTTTCTGAGCCAGGTCTTTGCCCTCATCTTTGCTTCGCAGTATGATTTTTCTTGAGATATCGCCATCCATCATTTGATCCAACGTTTTTTCAAACCTGTAAAACGGTCCAGCCACTCGATGGGTTAGAATAAGTGTGACAATAACGACTATACCCCCGCCAAGAACGATAAAAAACCATTGGGTACTCAGGATTTTCTTGAACAGGATTTCCGGGGTAACCCCTATTTGAAGATGATAATTGTCATAGACAATCGAGAGGGTATTGGAAGAAAAAAAACTGAATACCGCTATGAACAGAAGGCTTCCAATGGTTGCAAGGAGGAAATAATTAAAGATATACCGGCCTTGAAATTCTTTGTTAATAAAATAATTTCGTCGCTTATATTGAGGGTAGGCGTTCATTTTTTCCTCCAGATTTCTGCAGATTCACGGATTGAATCCGTCCATTCATCAAGAAGCTTCTCCTTTTTTTTGTCCTGAATAAGCAAGGAGACCTTTTTAATATCAAATTCTTCAAGTTTTTCTGCTTCAGTTTTTTCTATTTTTTGTATATCCTTCAGCCTGTAAACCAAAACGCCTTCCATACCTTTTTTCATCGGCTTTGAAGATTCCCCTTTTTCAAGGGAAAGCAAGGCAAATTTCAGGTCATTGGACAGATCGGCAAAATCAGCTTCCAGGTCCTGAACGGTTTCATTGGTTCTTTCCTGCATATCCTTCAGTGTCGGATAAACCAATTTAGTTAGAAAAATTCTGCTTTGGGCCAATTCTTCGTATTTTCCCATTTCTTCATTGGTGACATCAGCCACCAGAGAGTTCAGTTTCCGATCCAGAAGTATTTTTATCAATGATTGCTCATAAAAATTTTCAACCGAGCTTCTGAAGCTTTCTTCCTTATTAATCTCCATTCTGATCGCTTCCTGAATCAAAAGCTGCTTGTCAATCAAAGATTCTGCAAACTGCTCCCGGCTCATATAGGAAGGCTTTCTTTTTAATGCCGTATCAAATTCAGCCTCGGAAATAATCCTGTCATTGACGGTTAAAAACGGTTTCGAAATTTCGACACGGGTGTCGAAGAGACCATAGGCTGCAAGCCCGGAAAAAACAATCATGATCACAAGTATGTAGTAAATATACCTCATCTTTGCACTGTCCTTTTCACATTATTTGTCGTCAACAATGAGACGGCCTGTATTTCTTTCCACCTGAATGCAACGGTCATCATAAAGCCGTTGCATATTATAGTCTTTCACATTGGTAATTTCAAGCTCCGGCAGGTTATTGTCCTTAAGCCATTTCCGGATAATCGGAAATTGTTCCGGGTCCTCGGCCCTGGCCGTGAATATCTTTATCCTGATACCGCTATTGATCATTTTTCTGACCAGGTCCAGCATGGCCGGAACCGGCTGGCCCACTTCATCGTAGGAAGAATTCCTGTCCAGGCATGCAAGGGTTCCGTCAAGGTCCACCCCTGTCCAGATTTTCGGCAGGATTTTTTTTTCAGAATCGATCACAACGGTTTCTTCGGGAGTAATGGCGTATTCTTTTGCGATCTCTTCTTTTGCCTTGTTAAGATATTTTTTTATTGATTTGAGCATATTTGGTTATATAATAAATCTTATGGAAAACAAATAGAAAGGGAGACCCTGTTTGAAAAAAATCATCATTTTGGCCTTATTATCCGTATTCTGCCATACATTTTGTTTTGCTGAAACGGAAAAAGAACTCTTTGACAATGGTGTCCTTCTTTTCAAACAAGGCCAATATCAGGGCGCCGTTGATAAATTCTCAAATCTGATCGAAATCGCTCCCGGCAATGCCGATGCTTACAAAAACCGGGGTGTCTGCTATATGAAACAGGAAAAATTTGATCTGGCCATTCCGGATTTTGAAAAGGCAAAGGCATTATTCCCCGAATTAAAAGGCCTTTACAGCAATCTTGGGGTTGCCTGGTATTACAAGAAAGAATATGAAAAAGCCATTCAAAATTATGATATTGAAATAGAAATGGCCCCTGAAAATCATGTGGCCCATTTCAACCGGGCCCTTTGCCTTGCCGAACTTCGCCGCGACAAAGACGCCCTTGATGCGCTGGCCAGAACGCTGGATCTGAAACCTGATTTTTACTGGGCCCTCTGCTACAGAGGGGATCTTCTGGCCCGGTCGGGAGATGTTGCAAAGGCGGTTGAATCCTATGAAACCGCATTGCAGAAGGACCCGAATAATGCCTATGCCAAAGATAAACTGGCATTGCTTAAAGGAAAAGAAAAGGAAGATCCTGAGCCTCAAAATAGCCGCCCTGTCATTCATAAGAGTTCCAGTGCAAGTCTTTCACTACAGGCAGGCGCATTTTTAAGCCGTCCCAATGCAGACAAGGTGAAAACAAGACTGATTGAGAACGGATTTGAGGCCGATGTCCTTACCCTGAAAGATACAAAAGGCCGGGACTGGTATCTTGTCCGGTCAGGCAGCTATCCCTCTTCTGATGAAGCAAAAAAGGGTGCTGCTGCCCTGAAGGAAAAACTTGGGATAGAATCGGCCATCCGTCCTTCGGGCGACTGGTAAACCGGCAGGAAATCATTATTTTCTCATCATACGGAAAACCGGATATTCAAAATATCCCCGTCTTCCACCACATAGTCTTTGCCTTCAACAAAAATCCGACCGACTTTCTTAAGCTCTGCTTCACTGCCTTTTTCCATCAAGTCTGCATATTTAAAGACTTCGGCCCGGATAAATCCCCTTTCAAGATCGGAATGGATCACGCCTGCCGCCTTGGGCGCTTTTGAGCCTTTCCGGATCAACCACTGGCGGACCTCATCCTTTCCCACCGTAAAAAATGAAATCAGATCCAGGGATTTCAGGCAGAGCTTGGTCAGACTTTCAAGGGCGGTTTCTTTTATGCCGAGATCCTTTAAAAACTCTTCTTTTTCCTCCTTTGTATCCAGAAGGGCGATTTCAGCTTCAACCTTGGCCGAGACCTGCATGGCTTCAATCATCTGGTTTTCACACCGCTCTTGAAACGATGAAAGAACGGCATCGTCACTGAGATTATGTTCCGACACATTAACGGCAATGACGAGTTTTTTCCGGGTAATAAAGGGATAGCTTCTGATCATCTTTTCTTCATCTTCACTCAGTTCAATCATCCTCAACGGCTTTTCAGACTCCAGAAAATCCTTTAATTTATTCATCAGAACCAGTTCTTTCTGCTGATCTTCATCCTTTATCTTTTTGACCATGGCGGAAAGCCGTTCGATGCGCTTTTCAGCAAATATCTGGTCATGGAGGATCAGTTCGGAATTAACCATCTCAAAATCCCGCAAGGCATCCACCGAACCCCCGGCATGGTAAATGGCTTCATCTTCAAAGGCCCGGACCACATGACAGACGGCGTCCATGTCTGCAATATCCTTAAAAATCTCCCCCTTTGATATGGTTTCCGCCTCCATCCGGGGCAAGAGAACAAGATCGATCCTGGCCCTGACATTTTTTTTGGGCTCATAGAGGTCAACGAGCTTATCAAACCTTGAATCTATGATATCTGCAGCACCCGGCAAAAGTTTAGATGCCTTGGATGCATCTTTTACCTCGTTTCCCGTCAAAATCTGAAATAACATTTTTTTGCCTGTCTGGGGCAGGCCGATAATTCCAACCTTCATATTTCCGGCATATCCTTTTTTTTAATTCAATTTTACATCACAAGGGAAATAATATATCAGATTCATGAAGAATTAAACAGCAGAAATAAGGAGCTGATCAGTGCCTGAAAATCTCTATACCCCACCTTTCCTTTTTGGGAACGGCCATGTCCAGACTATTTTTCCCGTGCTTTTCAGAAAAGTGGGGTCTGTCCTCTATGAAAGAGAAAGAATTGCAACCTTTGATAATGACTTTTTAGACCTTGACTGGTCCGTCAAGGGGCATGATCGCCTTGCGGTCATCTCCCACGGCCTTGAAGGCAATACCCACAGGGCCTATGTCAAAGGCATGGTCAAAGCCGTCTCGGGTTCAGCCTTGGCGGGAACCTGACCCTAAAGACAGCAGCAGGGTAGCCAGGAACCAGGGAATATGATTCAGGCCTTCCCTGGTTCCTGATGGTTTTATGCATTCAGATGTTTGTATTTTTCAAGATACCGCACCGGCATTTTCAAGGCATCCCGCCGGAAAGGTTCTGCCAGCACTTCTTCTCCGCCCTGGATGATGGCATTGATGACGCAGGGCCTGCCCGATGCCACGGCATCCTTGACCACATCCCCGACTTCCCGGTAGTCCTCAACCCTGTAGCCTTTTGCACCCATATCCTCGGCAAGCTTTGCATAATCCGGGTTTGAAAGCAGGTTGGCCCCCACAAACCGGTTGTTGTAATAGTCAATCTGGTTTTTCTTTTCAGCGCCCCATTCAAAATTATTGGCCACGATGGCAATGACCGGGATATTTTCCCTGACCGCGGTCATGACTTCGGCAATTCCGCTGATCCCATAGGCCCCGTCTCCCTGAAAGGCAAATACCGGCTTGTCCGGACAGCCCATTTTTGCGCCCAGGGCCGCCCCATAGGCAAACCCGCAGTTACCCCAGGAAAGGGCCGAGATATGCTGCCGGATATCGGTAAATTTCAGATAGGCATTGCACATGGAAGAATTATTGCCGATATCGGTGGCCACAATTGAGCCTTTGGGCATGGCCCTGGTCAGTTCCTGTAAAAACCGTCTCGGATGCATGAGCGAATTTGTTGAGCCGGACCAGGTATCCAGTTCCTTATTCCAGGTTTGTTTTTCTTTTTGAACATCGGCCAATCGTTCCGTATTCACTTCAATACCCGGCTTCAGAGTCTGAATCATTCTGAGAAGTTCCTCTGCATACTCTTTTGCATCGGCGATGCTGGCCACATCGACTTTCTTTGACAATCCCAGAACCTTTGCATTGGCATCCACCTGGATAATCTTTGCAGATTTCGGCCAGTATTCCATATCATACTGAGGCAAGGTCCCAAAGGGTCCGAGCCGTGACCCCAGGGCCAGGACAACATCGGCTTTGGCAATGGTTCTCATGGCTGCCTTGGACCCGCAATACCCGATGGGGCCGCAGGAGAGAGGATGATCACCGGGAAAAGTATCATTGTGAAGATAGGAATTGACCACGGGTGCACTCAGGTATTCGGCCAGGGCCACAACCTCTTTTAAGGCGTTCCCCTGGCTGACCCCGCCGCCGGACAGAATCACCGGGTATTTTGCTTCGACTAAAAGCTTTGCCGCTGCTTCAATGGCGTGTCTTGAGCCGATCCCCCGGGATAATGCCAGGGTTGTATAAATCTCATCCTCGCAGACACCATAAAAATAATCCCGTGGAATATTTAAATGCGTGGGGCCGTTTTCCAGTTTAGCCCGAAAAAAACATTGCCGGGTCAGCTCAGCCATTCTTTCGGGCCGGTTAACCCGGACCTGGTAAACCGTCTGTTTTTCAAACATAGCCATCTGATCCAGTTCCTGGAAACCACCGGTGCCGATTCCCATGGACCCGGTTTCAGGAGCTATGGCCACCACCGGGGAATGGGCCCAATAGGCTGCCGTCAGGGCGGAAACAAAATTGGCAGCCCCAGGACCGTTCTGGGCAATGCAGGCCTGGGGTTTCCCCGTCACCCTGGCAAGACCGTCTGCCGCATGGCAGGCAGCCTGTTCATGGGCCACGGGAATAAACCGGATGCCTGCCGCCGGAAAAAGGTCCAGGGCATCCATATAGGCTGATCCGACAATCCCGAACACATATTGAACCCCTTCGGCCACAAGAGTTTCCACAAGAGCTTCGCTGGGTGTCATTTTCTGTTTAGTCATTTTTTTACTCCTCTATCTTTTTATTCATCCAATTCTTTTTTAAACTGCCGGGTCATGAGATGTTCATATAAAACCGGGGACAGACGCGAAACAAGGTAGCCCAATTTTCCCATAAAGGTCAGTACCAGGATGGCTTTTTTCTTTTTTATCCCTTTGATGATCTGTCTTGCCACGTTTTCAGGGGTGTCTTCAGTTCCAACCCTTGTCTGTTCATGGGTCGGAACCTTGCCGTCACAGCCAAGAGCCCTTGTCTGAAGATTGGTCCGGATAAAACCGGGACAGACGATCATGACATGAACCCCTTTGTGGCGCAATTCGCACCGCAAAGAGGTAAACATCCCATGCAGGGCGTGTTTACTGGCGCTGTACCCGGTCCTGCCCAGCAAGGGGGCCACCCCGGCTATGGATTCATTCACAATGATAATGCCTTTGGCTCGGATCAATGCCGGCAGTGCCGCCTTGGTGCAATATAAGGCCCCGAAAAAATTGACTTCCATAACCTGCCTGAACACACGGGTCTCTGTTTTTTCAAACAAGCCTCTCTGGGTGATTCCGGCATTGTTGAACAGGATGTCGATTTGGCCGAATTCTGCCAGGACTTTATCCATGGCAGCTTTGCAGGATTCCTCGTCCGTCACGTTACAGACAATGCTAAGGACCGAAATCCCTTCTTCAGAAAACTCCTTTGAAATTTTCCCAAGCGCCTCCTGATCCATGTCCAGCATGGCGATCCTTGCCCCGTGTGTTGCTAACTCCCGGCACACGGCAAGGCCGATGCCGGAAGCCCCGCCGGTAACGACGGCCACCTTATCTTGTAAAAAGTGACGCGGCATTGTCAAAGCCCCCCCCTGCCTGGTTTCGTTAAACTCTATGCCTTATACGCGCCCACATTGGCCAGCATCATACTGGCTGGACTCACTGTGGTCGGATCTGTCATGACATTGATGCAGCATACTTTTTTGGATGCAAAGGCCTGTTCCAGTGCCGGCCGGATATCTCCCGGTTTTTCAACAAAAAAACCCTTGCCGCCGATGGCCTCCACCATTTTATGATAATCCACTTTCCCGATAAAGGTCCCGTCCGCAATGGCATGGCCGATGCGAAGCTCCTGACTGTGGCGGATCATGCCCCAGCCAAGGTCATTGGAGATGACCACGACAATGGGAAGATTTTTTCGGATGGCGGTTTCAAATTCCATGAAATTAAAGCCCACTGATCCATCGCCGGTCATGAGACAGACCCGGCTGCCGGGGTTCAGAAGCTGGGCAGTGTTTGCATAGGGAAGCCCCACGGCCAGGGACCCGAAAATACCGTAATCCAGGAAATGCCCCGGCCGGGTCATGGTCCTTGTCATTCCCATCCAGGTGGTGGTGTCTCCTCCATCGGCAATGACCAGATCCGTCTCTTGGTTCATGAATTCATTGATTTCCCTGGCAAGGCGCAGGGGATGGATGGGGATATGATCCGACTGCCAGTCCTTTTGAGACAAATCTTTACTTTCCTTATGGGCCGCTGTCAACTTTCCGATCCAGGGAGCAAATTTTGATTTGAGTTCATCTTCAAGATCAGAACCCAATAATTGATTTAAGACCTCAAGAAATGCTTTTACGTCGCTGACCACGGGAAGGTCGATACTTTTATTTCTGCCGATTTCCTCAGGCTCAATATCCACCTGAACCATTTTGGCCGCCGGGTTGAAAAGATCACCAAAAAGATAATACAGGCAAATTCTGGAACCCAGGATAATAATCAGATCCGTCTCAAAATAGGCAGTAAAAGTGCATCCCGGTCGGACGGCAACCGCACCCTCAAAGCAGAGCGGATGCTCGTCCGACACCGTTCCCCTGCCGGACAGGGAGGTGAATATGGGCATGCCCGTTTTTTCAATAAAGGTTTTCAGCTCAGCTTCAGCATGGGACTGCCAGGCACCGGAACCGGCGATCACCACCGGCTGTTTTGCAGCTTTGAGCATTTCAATCAATGCTTTGGCTTTGGCAGGATCAGCCGGGGATGAAACCACATCTGTGCGGGGATATTTGACCAGGGCCTTATCAACCGGCGTGTTTAAGACATCAATGGGGAATTCAAGATAAACCGGGCCGGGCCGCCCGCTCTGGGCAATTCTAAAGGCAAGATCCACATATTCCGGAACCCGTTCGGCCTTCTGGCAGACCAGGGCTTTTTTCACCATGGGTTTGATGACAGCCTCCTGGGCC
Source organism: Desulfobacterales bacterium (assembly GCA_031395015.1). GTDB lineage: Bacteria > Desulfobacterota > Desulfobacteria > Desulfobacterales > Desulfobacteraceae > Desulfobacula. The sequence goes on from JANNUH010000102.1 coordinate 34,735, forward strand.
ATGTCCTGGAGATCCAGTTTTTCCTTGTTATTGAGCCCCACGCACCCTGCGATGAGCACGAGGGGTGTATTTGAAAAATGGGCGCTGGCCACACCGGTCAGGGCATTGGTAAATCCGGGACCTGCCGTTACCATGGCCACACCGGCCGTCCGGGTCAGTTTTCCAAAGGCTTCGGCCATGAACACGGCAGACTGTTCGTGCCGTGTATCGAAAATCTTTACGTTTGATCCTTCAAGGTATTGATAGATAGGCGTTATATGACCTCCGCTCAGTGAAAAAATATGCTCTATCTTCCTGTCTATCAATGCTTGGGCGACAAGCTGCGCCCCTGTTATGGTTTCCGTCATGGTTTGGCTCCTTTTCAATAAAAATACATTATATATAGTGATGACACGGTATCGTTTCCCACCGGTTTCAAAGTTCCATCAACTGACCCCCGCAGATATTCAATGCCTGGCCCGTAACATAGGAAGAGGCATCCGATGCAAGGAAAAGGGCCATGTCTGCCACCTCTTCAGGTGATCCGATGCGACCCATGGGAATGGTTTCGCACATTTTCCGCTCCTGTTCCTCCACCGTTGTATTGAAAAATTGGGCTTCCAGGCCAAACCGCCATCTTTCAAGGTCGGTCATGATCTGGCCGGGGCAGATGGCATTGACCCGGATCTTCAGACCGGCCAGCTCTTTGGCCATGACCTTGGTCAGCATGATCACTCCGGCCTTGGACACGGAATAGGCACCGTTGAAAAGGGCCGGAACCTTGCCGGCACGGGAGGCGGTATTGATAATGGCCCCTCCTTTTTTCATCATCAGGGGAACAACGGCCTTTGACATCCTGAAAACGCCATTCAGGTTGACATCAATGGTTTTCATCCATGCTGTCTCATCATAGGTATGAATCCCATTGGGCACGCCAAAGGTGGCACCGGCATTGTTGCAGAGGATATCCACGCTTTCGAATTTTTCACGGACAAGGGACACCATGTCCACGATGGTCTGGGTCAGAGTCACATCCACATTCACCACCAGGGTTTCCACCTGAAAGGCCTTCTTGAGTTCCTCTCCGATCACCATCATTTCATTCATGGACCCGGTCTTTACATCCGCATTCAGGCCCTTTTCACTCCCGTAATCGGCAATGATGATGTTACAGCCCTCAGACGCAAATTTTCTGGCCATGGCATACCCGATCCCGGTCTTTTTGCCGGAACCGGTCACCAGTGCTGTTTTCCCTTTTAATTTCATTTTTTTTCTCTCCTGTTCACGTCATTGACACTTAATCGCATCAATTAATTTATTCACGCTATATTCGTAGAGGTCCCTATGGTTTTCATGTTCAAGAACCGTATGTTCAAGTTTTTTAAAATGCAGGAGCCCATGGAGAGTTCCCCAGAACATGATGGAAAATCTTCCGGGTTCGGCTTCCTTGAAAAAACCCTGGCGGATTCCGTTTAGAATCGTATCCCGAATAATTTTCAGGATTTTATGACCTGACATATCAATCTGCTGTTTCAATTCCTGCTCAAAAAAAATAGTGGGGGAGGACAAAAAATAATTAATGATGTCAAAATAATTTTTATTTTCTTCGCTGAACCGGTAATATGCGTTTGCAATCCCGGCCAATTGTTTTTCAGGAACAGGCTCTTTTTCTATCAATTGACTGATATTGGAATAAAGAAGGGTCAGGCCTTCTTCCTGAAGTGCAGCAAAGATTTCTTCTTTGTTCTTAAAATAAAAATAGATGGTCCCGACCCCCAGCTCAGCCTTGCTTGCGATCCCGCTGATGGAAACGCTGTCGATGCCGGAAGAAAAAAGAAGCAGCCGTGCCGCATTCAGGATCTGGCTCCTACGAAGCTGCTTTTCCAATACTTTTCTTTCCTGTATTCCCATAGTCCACCTCTAGGATCGGGGGTATGCCCCGGGAAACATGAAAATATTTAATTCATTTTTCGAACGACGTTCTATAAATCATATAAATACTATTTCTCATGTTTGTCAATGGATAATTTTAAAAGGGGGAGAGAAAAGATGAATGTCTTCTGTTACAAGAGGTTCAGGGGATGAAGATCCGGGATAAGATCCCATGGGGCATATTTCTTGGAGGCCTTATCGTAACTGAGTTTTGAAGCAGCATAGGCAAGGTCATGGGTATAAAAAACCCAGGCATTTTCTTCAAGAACCCGCTGGAAAAAACGCATTTTTTCATCGATCAGGCATTCAGGAAACCGGTCATATCCCATGGTGATGGGAAGATGAATCCAGGCATGACCCGGAGCAATATCCCCTGCAAAGAAAAGGTTCTGCCCTGGTGTCCGGATGCAGGAGAGCATCATGCCGGGCGTGTGTCCCTGGCTTTCAATAAATTCAACCGTGACCTCATCAAGGATGAGCCCATCCTTGTCATTGAGGAGCGTCAGCCGTCCGGTATCTTCAAGGAGATGGGAGAGTTCCGGGATAAAAGAGGCTTTGTCCCTGATATGAGGGCGGCATGAGCGATGAAAATTTTCTTTTCCCACATGGAATTTCGCATTGGGAAATAAAAGTTCCGGCGCCCTCCCCTCTTCCCATTGCCGCAGAAGCCCTCCTGCATGATCAAAATGAAGATGGGATAAAATCACATGGGTGATGTCTTCATGGGATAATCCAATCCGGGCCAGTGATGTTAAGAGAACATGGTGGGTCTCAGCCATCCGGAACCTTTCTTTCATGTCCGGAGACAGATAAGCCCCGGTCCCGGTTTCAAACAGAATTTTATAATGCCGGGTTTCAATCAGAAGAGATCTTGAGCCGATAGGGATCATATTGCGGTCGTCCGAGGGCATCCATCGGTTCCACTGGGCCTTGGCAGCATTGCCGAACATGGCACCGCCATCCAGCTTCATGCTGTTGCCTTCAAGGGCGGTAAATTTCAGTAGTAACGGCTTCATCAGTCTTTACCTGAAACGCTATGGTAATTTGATGATCTGTTTTTCCGGGTCTTTATTTTGACGGTAAAAAATGGCCACATGCCCAATCATACCGGCCACTTGGGATTGTGTGGCCAGGGCAATCTTCTCAACCAATTCTTTTTTCTGATCTTTTTCCTTAAACTCATTGAATTTTACTTTGATCAGTTCCAAAGCCTCAAGGGCCCTATCAATCTCTGCCATCAAGGTATCCGTCAATCCTTTCTGGCCGACCAAGGCCGCCGGATTCAAACTGTGGGCGAGTCCTCTTAAATATTTCTTCTGCGATCCTTTTAATTCTTTCAAATTCTGTTTCCTTTATCTTTCCGTTTATATTGCCGGAAAACTATATCACAAAAAATTTTTCTTTTACAGCCTTGTTCAAAGCCTTTATAAAAATGTATCGTTTTTTAGACCGCCTGGGAAAAAGCTTAATTCGGAAAAATGAATCTCCATTTTCTGCCTGAACCGGCTAAAAATAATCAGGGGTCTGATTTCGAATTCTGATTCCTCAACCGGTGCAAAGGCGTGCACCGACAAGGCGATTAAGACTCACGCCGGTTTCTGCGGCTTGAATGGCAAGTTCTCTATGCTGTTCCGGCAGTAGCCGGACCATAAATTTCCCACTATATTTTTTTTCAGCCAGGGGCTCTGGTATTTTTTCTCCGAATTTTTCCATATCAATGACAACTTCGGCTACGACTTTCCGAATCCCTTTTAAAGCGGCTTCCGGTGTATTCTCCAGCCAGCTCAGGCCTGGAAATTCAACGCACAAGCCAACATGTTCATTGTCATCCCCAGACCAGGTAACTCTGTATGTATAGTGGTCATTTTTCAGCATGACAACCTCCTTATTTTATTCTTTCAATAGCTAAAAGCACCTGTTTCACCTGATATACTTTGCTATGCCCTTTATCATTCTGGATGTTTACCCTTGGATTTCCTGCCCAGGGTGTTCTGTAAATTCTATGGCTGCTGCTTTTTTGTCTTGCATCACCAAAATAGTGATCACAGACTTTGCAAAGATCTGTAAACCTTACTCCTTTCTGGTTTTGCTTTATATTCTGTACAATAGTATCAATATCAGCCATGCCTATATAGTATCAATACTGATATCAAAGTCAACCGTCTGTTAGAAAAAATAATCAAAAAAACTTATGTTGGAACACAGTATCCTCTGGATATTTGCTATAAGAATCATATTTTCCAACCAATTTACGCCAATACCCGTTCCGGTCTGATCACCTTGCACTCCCTAGTGCCTGTCGTTGCAAGGCAATCAAACCTCAACTGGAAATTCCCCGAAGCCCAAACAAAGAATAAATTCCACCAATGATAGTGTTTGTTTATCACTCTGACATGGATTGGGTTTTCAGGTAATCTTGCGACATCTTCCAGTGGAGGTTTGATTGCCTTGCAACGACCGGATTGCCTGCGATTTTTGTAAAAGTTCTAAAAGCCTGGAATGTTAAAACGGCGGACTGTTTGAGGGACCGACCGAGTTTCCGCCGTTTAATGGAAGGCCTTTTTGAACTTTAAAAAATCGTTCAGGCACTAGGGAGTGCAAGGTGATCAGACCGGAACGGGTATTGGCGTAAATTGGTTGGAAAATATGATTCTTATGGCAAATATCCAGGCCTGGATAAAAAGATTGACGATGATTCATTGAAATTATATGTTGAATGGGTTTTATGTCATGTTGAAGGTCAAAAGGATATTAAAAGATAAAGGATACGGGGTGAATAATAAATTTAAAGCCGGAGTGGTTCAGTTTGACGTGGAATGCGGCAAGATTGAGGCCAATCTTACAAAAATATCCGGCCATCTTGAAACGCTTGCATCTGAAACTGTTTCCCTTGCCGTTCTGCCGGAGATGTTTTCCTGTTCCTTTGACAATCAAAATTTGAAGGAGCATTCAGGACTAACCCAAAAAATCATTGAAACCCTTTCTATTCTTGCTCTTGATTACAAGATGGCCATTGCCGGGACCCTTCCGGAACTGGAAGATGGCCGGATTTTCAATACCATGATATTCATTGATGCAGATGGAAAAATAAAAGGAAAATACAGAAAACTACATCTTTTCAGGCTCACGGGGGAGCATCTGTTTTATACGGCAGGAAGCGATATTGTGATGGTGGAGTCAACCCTGGGCAGGATCGGGCTCATGACCTGCTATGATTTAAGGTTTCCTGAACTCGCAAGGGCATTGTTCCTCAAGGGCGCTCAAGCCATTGTGGTCTCGGCTCAATGGCCGGAACCCAGAAAAGAACACTGGGAAACGCTGGTCAGGGCAAGGGCTATTGAAAATCAATTGTTCATGATCTGCTCAAACCGGACAGGAACGGAAGCAGGCCTTAGCTTTCCCGGGATGTCCATGATTGTTGATCCCATGGGAAGAATTATGGCCCATGCCGGATGTGATGATACAGCGGTCTTTGCAGAAATCGATCCTGGGGCAGTGAAACAGATGAGAACCCTGATCCCCTGCATGACGGACCGGCGGCCGGAGGTATATGGATAAGATCCTCACATTTTCAGAAATTAAAATCCTTTGTGCAGAATATAAGGCTGCGGGGAAAAAAATTGTCTTTACCAATGGATGTTTTGATATTCTCCATGCCGGGCATGTGAAATATCTGTCAAGGGCGGCAGAATTCGGGGATGTCCTTATCCTGGGGCTGAATACCGACCGTTCGGTAAAATGCATTAAAGGCGAAAAGCGGCCGGTGATCGGCCAAGACCACCGTGCGTATCTGCTTTCAGCCCTTTTTTGCGTGGATCATGTGGTTCTCTTTGATGAACCTGACCCGGGAAGGTTGATTGAAGCAATCCGGCCGGATGTCCTGGTCAAGGGATCGGACTGGCAGGAAAATGAGATTATCGGTGGTGATATTGTAAGGCAAAATGGGGGAAGGATTGAAAGGGTTGATTTGGAGGCCGGGATTTCCACAACACGGATAATTGAACGGATTGGTGAACTGTACTATGGAAAATAATGAAATCAATGATATCAAGGTCCATGAGTTTGAGCATCTGAAACAAGAAGCCCATATCCTTCATGGTGTTTTTACAAGAATCGGCGGAACCAGCAGGGGAGTTTTTGATTCGCTGAATATCGGCATGGATTCAGGGGATGATCAGACAGCCGTTTCAAACAACAGAAAGTGCATCATAAAAAAGATGGGGATGAAGCCCCTTGTTTTTTTAAACCAGGTTCACGGAGATACCATCAAGGTATTGAAAAAAGACGACAATGATCTGTCCCAACTCTTTATCCCAGGAAAAGAGACCTATATGGCAGATGGTATCATTACTGATATGAAGGGAGTATCCCTTGTCATCCAGGTCGCCGATTGCCAGTCCGTTATGCTGTATGATCCGGATAAAAAACTCATTGCCAATATCCATTCCGGATGGCGGGGAAGTGTGGCAAATATCATTGGCCAATGCGTGGACAAGATGGTTTTGGAATTCGGGTGCCGGCCGGAAAATATACTGGCCGGGATTTCTCCATCCCTTGGGCCCTGTTGTTCGGAGTTTATAAACTATAAAGAGGAGATCCCGGAGCATTTGTGGCAGTATAAACATAAGGACAAGGATTTTTTTGATTTTTGGGCCATGAGCCGGGATCAGCTCATGGAAAAAGGGGTTAAAAAAGAAAGCATCCAAAATATGGAAATCTGTACAAAATGTAATACTGATATTTTTTATTCCTATCGGGGAGAAAAAACCACGGGAAGGTTTGCCTGTGTGATTTCCATGGTTTGATCTAAGGATATGGGAAGGGCCTTCACAAAGGCAAAAAAATTAAAGAGGCAAATAGGGAAAAAACTAAAAATGGAAAAAATCAATACCATTTTTCTGACACAAAAGGTCAAGGCATCCGGGTGAGCGGCCAAACTTGATCCAGGGACGCTGGATCGAATTGTACGAGGGCTTGATATCAAATCCCACCCCAACCTCATTGTGGGCCTTGATTCCCCGGATGATGCCGGGGTGTACAAGCTTAATGAAGAAACCGCACTGATCCAGACCCTTGATTTTCTGACACCGGTCACGGATTCTCCCTATGAATTCGGGATGATTGCAGCCGCCAATTCCTTAAGCGATGTTTATGCCATGGGCGGAGAACCCATTACGGTCATGAATATTGTCTGTTTTCCAAGCTGTGACCTTCCCGAGGAAGTATTGGCCGAAACATTGCGGGGCGGACTGGATAAAATCCATGAATCAGGAGCCGTCCTGGTGGGCGGTCATTCCGTGGATGATCAAGAATTTAAATATGGCCTTTCAGTGACGGGGATCGTTCACCCGGACAAGGTCTTGACCAATTCAGGGGCAGAAAAGGGCGATGCCGTTATTTTAACCAAACCCATCGGCACTGGTGTCATGGCAACGGCCATCAAGGCAAGGGTTGCGACAAGGCAGAATATAGAAGAATCCGTAGCCGTCATGTCCATGCTGAACAAGGGTGCTGCAGAGGTTATGAAAGAATTTCACATTCATGCCTGCACCGATGTTACCGGGTTTGGCCTGGCCGGGCATTTGCTTGAAATGGCAAAAGGATCAGGAAAAGATATCCTGATCCACACGGAAAATGTTCCTTTGCTGAAATATGTATTGGATTTTGCAAAAATGGGATTTGTGCCGGCCGGTGCCCATAAAAACCGGAAATTTTTCGAGCCCTTGACACGGATTGACCCGGATTTGGACAGGGCTGTCATTGATCTGATGTTCGATCCCCAGACATCCGGCGGATTGCTGATCAGTCTGAATAAAAATAAGGCCCAGGCCTTTGTCGGAAAAATGAAAACCAGCGGCCGGGAAGCCTGGATAATAGGTGAGATTCACGATGACAGCGCCACGGGTTTTTTACAGTTGATTTAGTGCTTTTTCACATTGACTTGAGATTCAGCATGTGCTATTTGCTCTCAGGATAAATTGATCTTTGATGGTCGGAAAAAGGGTGAAGAAAGGCGATAGATGAAGAAAGAAACCGGCAGTGTATTCAGGGAACTCGGATATTTTGCCAGCCTTGGAATGTCTGTGGCGCTTTCGATTTTTCTGGGTCTTTTTCTGGGCCTCTGGCTGGACAAGAAATTTGATACAGGTCCTGTTCTGATGTTTATCGGCCTTGCACTCGGGATTGCCGCAGGGTTCAGTAATATTGTCAGGGCAGGGAAAAAGGGAAGAAAATTTTAATGCAGGATGTTCAGAAACTCGTTGATTTTATTACAACTTCAAACTGGCTGATTTTATTGTTTGCAGGAATGATCGGCCTGATGATGACTCCGGGGGAATTTGCCCTGGGGATCATTCTCGGCGGTTTGATTGTTGCAGTTAATTTTCATCTTCTGAAAAAGACCCTTAAAACAGCTTTCAGCCCGGAAATTGTATCAGAGAAAGGGCGCTCGGTTGTGGGCAGCACCCTTGTCAAGTATTATATTCGATTTGGAATAAGCGGTTTCATGATTTATCTGCTTATATCAAACCATATTGTTCATCCGCTGGGTCTTCTGGCAGGTCTATCGGTGGTGGTGGCAAGCATGTTTCTGGCGACAATGCTTGAGTTAACAAGATTATTTTTCAAGGAGGCAGTATAAAGTGGGACATCCATATTTAATTCTTACTTCATTGTTTGGAATGTTTGGTCTGGACGGATGGGCGGCAAAGAACCCCCACGTTGTATATATGTGGCTTGCCATGATCATCCTCATCTTTCTGGGCTGGCTGGGCGGAAAGAGTATCTCCATGGTTCCGAAAAAAGCACAGAATGTATTTGAAGTCCTGATTTCAGGTCTTGAAGACTTCATGGTCACCATTACCGGAGACGAGGGAAGAAAATCCTTTCCTTTGGTGCTGACCATCTTCATTTTTGTCCTGTTCGGCAATCTCATGGGGCTTGTTCCTACTTTTTTCCCGCCCACGGCAAATATCAATACCACTCTTGCCCTGGCCTTCATCGCCGTTGCATGGAGCCATGTGATCGGTATCCAGCTTCACGGCATTAAATATATCAAGCATTTTCTGGGGCCTATCCCGGCAATGATCCCGCTTTTTCTGCCCATTGAAATCATCGGCCATACGGCAAGGGTTCTTTCCCTTACCTTCCGTCTTTTCGGAAACATGGCCGGGCATGAACTGGTTACGATTATCCTGTTGACCCTTGGCGGCATGTTCCTGGCGCCCCTGCCGGTAATGGCGCTGGGCACATTTGTGGCCCTGGTTCAGGCCCTGGTATTTTTCCTTCTTTCCACCATGTATATTGCAGGTGCAATAGAAGAGGCACATTAATCAGACGTTTTACGGGGAACGGAAGAAGCCCGTTATTTTCATATTAATTTTTTTATACTAATAAGGAGTAAAACATGGAATTTCTAGTAAGTAGTGTATGGGCAGCAGGTCTTGCCATCGGTATCGCAGCTTTTGGTGCTGCCATCGGCCAGGGCCTTGGTCTTTCAGCAGCAATGACCGGTATTTCAAGAAACCCGGAAGCAGCCGGTAAAATCCAGGTCAACATGCTGATCGGTCTTGCCATGATCGAATCTCTTTGTATTTATGCATTGGTTGTTGCCCTGATTCTGATGTATGCACATCCCGCACTTCAAAGTGCAATAAAAGTTGCATTTGGCGCATAAGCCTTATTTCTGAATCAGATCGATAGTTTTTTAAAAAGGGGGAAGACAGTTCATGTCTTCCCCCTTTTTTTTGCTGCTTAATGATTTTTCTTGCCTGGCCTTGGCAATATTGCTATATTTTTTAAGAAGCGGTCTGATAAAGTATTAGACAAAATTCTAAAATCTTTGTGAAATTTTTAAGGGGGCTAAATGAATTCCCCATCCATTGAGTTCGACAGGATAAAGGAAGATTCGCCATTATTAAAAACCGTTCGTAAATCATTTCGTGTTCCGGTTCAAGATACAAAAAATATCCGTGTATTGATCAATGATATCCGGTATCCGGTCCAGGACATCTGCCTCGATGGGATCGGCATTACGGTCAAAGACAGCCTGGCCTTTTTTGTGGATCAGCCCCTTTTAAATTGCGAGCTTTATTATTTTGATATATCCATTAAAAATTTAAATGGTCGCATAGTGCATATGTCAACGGATTTGGGCCAGAACTGGAAATATGGGATTCAGTGGACAGGCCTTGAAAAAGAGGCTTCTGATCGGATTTCAGCCATTGTAGGCAAGCTGAAGGATCAATTGCTGGGAAATATTCCTTATTCAGCGGATGAGATCCGATAAAAGACCATACCCATGAAAAGAATTGCTGATGTCGCTGTTGAAGCTATTCTTCAGGAACTTAAGAAGGAGGATTAGTGGCCATTATCGTCTGTCCTAAATGTGAAAAAAAGCACAATGTCAATTTAGATACGATCAAAGAGAACATGCCTTCAGGAAAAAACATTGCCGCGCGATGTAAATCCTGCGGCCATAAATTTCCCGTGGCGCTTGATAGGCTTTTTGAACAGGATAAAAAGCAGACAGAGGGACCCCGAACAGCCATCCGGAGAATCTGTGTGACCTTAAGCAAGGGCGGTGTGGGCAAGACCACCACCTCCGTCAATCTGAGTGCAGGCCTTGCCCTTGCCGGGCATAAGGTCCTTCTGGTGGATACCGATACCCAGGGTCAGTCTTCCTATATTCTTGGAACAAAGCCGAGGGCAGGCCTGACTGAACTGCTGACAAAGGAGTTGAGTCCGGAAGAATGCATTATCCGGGCCAGAAAAAATCTCTGGCTCCTTTCCGGGGGAAAGTCCCTGGCAGGCGTCAAAAGGATCATTGACCGAAAGAGTTTCGGAGCAGAATGGACCCTGTCGGAAGCATTAAAGGACCTGGACCATCGGTATGATTACGTTATCATTGATACTGCACCGGGCTGGGACCAGTTGATCGTCAATGTTCTTTTTTATGCCACTGAAGTTCTGGTTCCGGTGGCGCTGGAGGTCATGCCCCTTCAAGGCCTGTCGGAATTCATGAAAAGCCTGGGGTCCATTCAGAAATACAGAAAGGAAATTGTGTTGAAATATATTGTTCCGACGTTTATGGATACAAGGGTCAAGGGCCCGGAAGCCATATACGCTCAGCTTAAAAAGCTTTATCCGGAATATATATGCACACCCATTCGCTACAGTGAGAGTCTTTCCGAGGCCCCATCCTATGGGAAATCCATATTTGAGTTTGCTCCGGGCTCTACGGCATCCGCCGATTACAGGGAGCTTGTAAAAAAAGTGACCCAGGATAAGGCCGCTCTTCTTTAATCAGAGAGAATCGACCCCATCATGTGGCTCAAAAAGGGAAAACATTCGTGAGACTCCGGACGAAAATCATCATATCCGTTGTGATTGCCTGCACCATTATCAATTTGTTTCTATGCTTTTATTTCACGGAAAAAATAAAGGGTGCTGAACTTGAAAATCTTTATCAAAGAATTGAAAAATCAATTCATATGATGACCCTTGTGAATTCACGGCCCCTTTATAACGTGGATAAAGAAACGCTTCGAGTGAATATGGAGACTTTTTTTGAAGATGAAAACATGAAGAGCATTGCCCTAACCGAGAGCAAGATTGATATCGATATCAGGCTAAAAAGAGAGTTTGGGACAAATAGGGGGGTTGATATTGAGAAACGGTTTGATATTTATTATCAGGGCATGAGGCTCGGCAGCATGGTGGTCGTTTATTCAACCGGGCGGATCGAAGAGACCCTCATGGGAATCAGAAACCGGATGCTGTCGTTTACATTTACGGTTATTGCCGGCCTGGCAGTGGTCCTGATTATCCTTGTGAATAAACTCTTGCAGCCGGTAACCGATCTTGCAAAGGCCGCATCTGAAATTGCATCCGGGAACCTTGACAGGGATATTGAACAGGGCGGAGTGGGTGAGGTTGGAGAACTTTCAAGAAATTTTGCCGTCATGCGGGATGCCATTAAAGAAAAAATCAATGATCTTGCAAGAAGCAACCAAAATCTTGAAAAGGAAATAGTTCAGAAGGAAATGAATGAAAAGAAGATTTTAAGACAAAGCATGATCATTTCTTCTGTGAATACTTTTTTCCAAAAAGCCATGCTGGCTGATACCTATGAAGAGATTGCCGAGATGTTTATCCCCATTGCCCTTGAGGTAATTCCCGGTAAATATTGTTTTATCGGGGAAGCTACAAAGGGAAACAAAGATTTAATGGATATCCTGGCCATTTCCGAGGGGGCCGTGAAGGATTGCAAGATGGCTGAGATGAAGAAAACAGCCCGGCTCAAGGGCCAGGAAATCAGAGGGATCAGGGCCTGCATTATTCACCGGAATAAAACAATTATTTCAAATGATCCCATGATTCACCCGGATTTTGTAAAATTACCCCCTGACCATATTCCCATTGATTCTTTTTTGGGAGTTCCCATGAAGCTCGGGTCTGAGATAAAAGGGATTATTGCCTTTGCCGGGAAAAAAGGAGGATATGATGAAGATGACAGGCAAGCTTGTGAAATGCTGGCGGTTGCCCTTGTGGAAGCATTGAGCCTGAAAAAAAGGGAAGATGAGAAAAAAAACCTTGAAGAGATGATGGTCCAATCTGAAAAAATGGTTTCCATCGGCGGGCTTGCAGCCGGGATGGCCCATGAAATCAATAACCCGCTTGCCGGGATCTTACAGAACACCCAGGTGATCCGGAACCGGTTAAAGGAAAAACTGCCGGCCAATGTCTCTGTTGCAAGACAGCTCGGGCTTGAGCTGGACATGATCCAGGCATATATGGAAAAAAGAGATATTTTCAAGATGATTGATTCTGTTCTGGATGCCGGGAAAAGAGCCGCAGCCATTGTATCGAACATGCTGTCCTTTTCCAGGAAAAGCTCATCCAGCTTTATGTTGGAAGATATATCTGAGCTTTTGGACAAAACCCTGGAACTCGCGGAAAGCGATTATAATCTGAAAAAGAAATTTGATTTTAAAAGAATTAAGATTGTTAAGGATTATGGTAATGAAATACCGAGAATCCAGTGCAAGGCCAGTGAGATTCAGCAGGTCTTTTTCAATATCCTGTCCAATGGGGCACAGGCCATGATGTCCTGGGATGATATTCTTGACCCCTGCTTTATTTTGAAGATACAGAGGCAGGAGAATGGCATCGGAATTGAAATATCCGATAATGGGCCGGGGATGAAGGAAGAAACAAGAAAAAGGATATTTTAACCTTTTTTTACGACAAAGGCGGTGGGTGAAGGGACAGGGCTCGGGCTTGCAGTTTCCTATTTCATTGTTACCGAAAACCATAAGGGCCGGATAGAGGCATCTTCCAGGCCCTTAAAGGGAACAAAATTTACTATCAGCCTGCCCCTGGCTTAGGCGCTTTACAGCCTGTCGATTTCCTCTCGCGGGACCACTCTGATATTTTTCTCTTTCAATATTTTCAGGGCCTTGTCATAATCATCGAAACGGAAAACCATGACGGCATTTTCGCATTGGGGATTTGAAAAGGCATACATATATTCCACATTGACTTCATTTTCGCTGAGCGGGTCCAGAATTTGATTTAACCCGCCGGGTTTGTCTATCACTTCAACAGCCATAACCTTGGTCATGCCAACGGTAAAACCCTCTTTTTTCAGGGCTTTTTCAGCTTTTTCATTGTTGTTTACAATCAGCCTCAAGACACCAAAATCAGTTGTATCGGCAAGAGACAATGCCCTGATATTGACCCCGGCATCTCTTAAGATCGCAGTCACTTCTGCGAGACGGCCTTCCTTATTTTCAACGAATATGGATATCTGTTCTACAAACATTATATATACCCCTTAGCTACACTATTTGTTCAAACGGTTAATACAGCTTTCCCTTGAACACGGGCTTGCGCTTTTCAAGGAAAGCACTGGTTCCTTCCTTTGCATCTTCACTGACCATGGTAAGGCCAAAGGCATCATTTTCCATCCTGCATCCGGTTTCCAGATCTGTTTTTAAACCATTCTGGATGACTTCCTTGGCTGATCGTAAAGCCACGCTGCCTCTGGATGCAATGAGTTCTGCAGTTTTCATCACTTCTTCCATGAGTTTATCATGCTCGCAGATTTTATTGACAATCCCATGGGCCAATGCTTCCTCGGCCTTGATGGCTTTTCCTGAAAAAATCATTTCCTTGGCCCGGTTTACACCGACAAGTCTTGCCAGTCTCTGTGTTCCGCCAAATCCTGGGATCAGGCCAAGAGTGATTTCCGGGAGCCCGAAAATAGCTTTATCAGAGGCATAGATAAAATCACAGGCAAGTGCCGCCTCCGTGCCCCCGCCCAGGGCAAATCCGTTCACCGCAGCAATGGCGGGAATGGGGAGGTCCTCAATTTTTGAAAAAACCTTCTGTCCTTTGCGGGAAAATGTTTTTGCTTCAAGGGGGTTCATTTTCACCAGTTCGGCAATGTCTGCGCCAGCCACAAAGGCCTTATCCCCTGCTCCGGTGAGGATCAGAACTCGGATCTCTTTATTTTTTTTGACCTCGTCAAGGGCCAGGTCCAGTTCATCAAAAAGTGCGTTGTTCAGAGCATTCAAGGCTTTGGGCCGGTTAAAAAACAGGGTCGCAACAGGGCCTTTCTTCTCAAGAATAATGTTTTCAAACAACATTTGGGTCTCCTTTATGGTCTATAAATGTTTTGGATTTGTTGTACCAATATATTTTTCAATTCCATCGGCAATGGATTCACAAACCGCTTTTTGGTAGGACTCTTCCATGAGCCGCTGGCCTTCGATTTTATTGCTGACAAATGATGTCTCAATGAGGATGGATGGCATTCTTGCACCTAAGAGGACATAAAAAGGTGCCTGCTTTACCCCGAGATCATTAATGTCTGAATATTTTGATTTCATTCCTTTAACAAAATTCTGGTGGACTATATTGGCAAGCCGCGTGGACTCTTCAATTTTGGTATTTTTCATCAGATCGCTTAAAATATAGTCCAGATCGGAAATATTTTTTTCAGAGGTTGCATTTTCTCTGGCAGCCACGGCAATGGCCTGGCTGTCCGTGGCAAGGTTCAGGAAATAGGTTTCAATGCCTTTGAGTTCCTTATTTTTAGCGGCATTGCAGTGAAGAGAAATAAAGAGATCCGCTCTTTTTGTATTGGCAATGGCGGTTCTTTCTTCAAGGGTCAGTCTCTTGTCTTCCGAGCGGGTGAGCAATACCGTACATTTTAACCGGTCCTTTAAAATATCGGCCAGCCTATGGGCCATTTTCAGGACAATGTCTTTTTCCCATACATCGGTGTGGAATCCAGGAGCGCCCGGATCTGATCCGCCATGTCCCGGGTCAATGATGATTTTTTTGACACCGAGTGCAAACTGACGCGTGATATTAGAGGATTGCAGGTTGTCGGTGGTCATGCCGGAAGTCTGTTTTTCGGGTTCAGGAGGCTTGTCCGTATCCGCAATGGCAGGGGCGCTTGCAATGGGAGGGCCTCCATTGGAGCCTTTTCCCCAGACATCAATGACAATCCGGAAGGGATCTTTTAAGGAGAATACTTTATAATTCTCAAAGGATTTGATATCCACAACAACTCTTACGGTGTGGGGAAGATATTGTCCTGCACGGGCCTGTATCAGGAGATTGTCATTGATGGGGGTATGCTCGGCAAGATTTCTTCCCAGTTTTGTCTGTTCAACATCAACATAAAGGCGTTGAAAGGGTTTATTAATGTCCGGGTCCTTATTCAGGAGCCTGTGGGAATACCCTCTTTCATGGCCGATATTAACAACGATTCTTGTATATTCAGGGTTGGACCAGACCCTCAGATCTGTGATGACACTGTCTCCGGGCGATGGTGTTACTGGCAGCGGAGAGGCTTTATCCGACTCATTGGATAGGGCTGTTTTCTCCGGCTCTGCTTTTTCTCCAGCCTGGCTTTCCTTTTCCTGGGAAATGTGTTTTTCCTGTTGGGCTTCTTTTGGTTTCTCTTTTTTCTGAACGGATTTATGGCTCAGATTATCATGCTTGGTCTGCTCTTTTTTAGAAACTTTGGGGCTTGGCCTGCCTGAATCGTTTGATGAATGAGCTGCCGGTTCTTTTTCTTCAGCAGGCGGCGACGTTGAAGCGGAGGTAGCGGGACTGATGGATTTTAAAAGTGTTTTAGCAGGTCCATTATAGGAGCTTTGGGGATATTTATTCCTCAGTCTTGCAAGAAGATCGGCAGCCTGATCCTGATATATTGCTTTTCCGGATATTTTTGCAAGGGTCAGACTTAACTGGGCCGCCTTATACATACCGGCCGGAGCCCATGAACTATCCGGGTACAGCCTTTGTATGTTTTCATATTTTGAAATACAGTTAAGCCATTCTGTTTCTTTTTTCTGCAGGGCTTCTGAGCTTTTCAGTTTTTTGTAATAGTCGTCTGCCTGGAGATAATGTTCCTTGGCAGCGTCGCAAAATCCGGTTGCCGGGAAAATAAAAAATCCTGATATGAGGATGAAGAAAAAAAAGATTGTCTGTATGGATGGTTTAAGCGGCCGCATATTTTTTATTTTAATGCTTTTAGTTTTAATTCATTTAAAAAATTCAGTGCTTCAAGGGGAGTCATACTGGAAATATCAATCTTTTCCAACATTTTTTTTATGGATTGCTCATGGCTGCCGAATAATTCCAGTTGATGATCATCGGTTTTCTTTTTTCTTTTCTTTATTCCCACCGGTTCAGGCAGAATCACGGGTTGAATCAAATTGTTTTTCTGTTCGGTTGCGGACAATATCTCTTTTGCAATACGGATGACCCTGTCCGGTACTCCGGCAAGTCTTGCCACCTGGATGCCGTAACTTTTATTGGTCCCTCCCCGGACAAGCTGCCGCAAAAACACGATATTATCATTAAATTCTTTTACCGCAATATTGTAATTTTTAATTCTGGGTTTAAGTTCCTCCAGCTTTATCAATTCATGGTAATGGGTGGCAAAAAGGGTTTTAACCCCTTTTCCGTCAAGGTCATGAAGATATTCGGCAACGGCCCAGGCAATGCTCATGCCGTCATAGGTGCTGGTTCCCCTTCCGATTTCATCGAGGATGACCAGGCTTTTAGGGGTGGCATTATTGACAATATTGGCGGTTTCTTCCATCTCCACCATAAATGTACTCTGCCCGGAAGAAAGATTATCCAGGGCCCCGACTCTTGTGAATATCCGGTCCACAATGGGCAGTGAGGCGTTTTTTGCCGGGACAAAGGACCCCATCTGGGCCATGAGGACGGTGAGTGCCACCTGCCGGAGGACCGTGGATTTACCCGCCATATTGGGCCCGGTGATGAGCAGGATCTGGTTTTCCGTATTATCCATGTGAATGGAATTGGGGACAAAGCGTTCCCCTTTGATGAGTTTTTCCACCACCGGATGTCTTCCGTCTTCAATGATGATGGCATCGTCCTCATTGATCAGGGGTTTTGTATATCCGTTTTCCGAAGCCACAAGGGCAAGGCCCTGGAGTGCATCCAGGACGGCAATAAATTCTGCTGTTTTCAGGATTTGAAAGGATTTTATCACCACATGATCCCGGATGGTGCAGAAGATATCGTATTCCAGTGAATTGCGCTTTTCCTGGGCATTGAGAATGGTGGATTCAACGGTTTTCATGTCATCGGTGATGAATCTTTCCGCATTGACCAGGGTCTGCTTTCGGATATAGTGGCTGGGAACCGATTCCGCCTGGGCCTTGGACACCTCTATAAAATACCCGAAGACTTTATTATACCGGATCTTCAGCGAAGACAGTTTTGTTTTTTCCTTTTCCGTTGCCTCGGCTTTGGCAATCCAGGATTTTCCATCCCTTGAGATCAACAGAAGTTCATCCAGTTCAGGGCTGAACCCGTCATTGATGAGACCGCCTTCATTCAGTATATGGGGGGCATCTTCCCGTATGGCTTTTTCAATGAGATCGGCCAGGGATTGAAGCTCGTTGATCATCGCCTCATGATCTTCCAGCATTTTCCCGTTGATGAGATCATTTTTAAACAGACCCAGTTCCTTAAAAAGAAGGGGCAGCCGTTTTAAGGACCGTTTCAACGCTATCATATCCCTTGCATTTCCCTGGCCCATGGAAATTTTACTGCCCAGGCGTTCAAGATCATATACGGATTTTAGATGGTTGATGATCAATTGATGAATATGGGAGGCCTTTGTGATTTCTTCAACAGAGTCAAGGCGGCGCCGGATTTCGTTAATATCGGTCAAGGGATAGCGGACCCAGTTTTTCATGAGCCGTGATCCCATGGCTGTGACGGTCCGGTCAAGGATATGGATGAGGGAGCCTTTTTTATCCAGGGTCTGGATATTGGTCAGAAGCTCCAGGTTTTTACAGGATTTATCATCTATTACGAGAAAATTTTTAAGGTCATAGGGGGTGATCTGAAAAATATGGGTTGTTTCCTGAAGCTGGGTATCCTTTACATAGGAAAGGATGGCACCGGCAGCAGAAACGGAAGCATTCCTGTGCTCAAGGCCGAAACCTTCAAGGCCCCGGGTTTTAAATGTTTTTAAAAGCTGTTCCTTTGCTTCTTCAATATCAAAACAGGTTTTATCAAGATAGGTGATCTGCCTCCCCTGAAAAACCCGAAGGAGCTGTTTAAAGGACGGGTCTTTCTCAAAACTTTTTGGCAGAAGGATTTCTTTAGGGTCCACCTTCAGGGCCTCATCTATCAATTCAGGCGGGATTTTTGACTGCCTGCTTTCCATCTCTGTGGTTTTAAAGGTTCCCGTCGAGATATCAAGATAGGCAATTCCGGCTGCTTCACGGGTTTTTGAAAGGGCCAGAAGAAAATTATTGGATGTTTTATCCAGGAGCTCTTCATTTAATATCATTCCCGGCGTGATGACACGGACCACTTCTCGTTTGACAAGCCCCTTGGTGGCCGAAGCATCTTCCATCTGTTCACACACGGCCACCTTGCACCCGTTTTCAATGAGCCTTGCAATATAATTGTCGGCAGCCCGGCAGGGGACGCCGCACATGGGAACCGGGTCTTCATCGTTTTTATTTCTTGATGTCAGGGTGATTTCAAGGATGGAAGAGGCTTTGATGGCATCTTCATTGAACATTTCATAAAAATCTCCCATCCTGTAAAACAGAATAGCATCTTCATGGGATTCTTTGATGGACAAATACTGGTCCATCATGGGAGTATTTTTTTTGGGATTCATGGGCTATCTTTTGAATGCAGAATCAACCGATTGTAACGTATTGCCAGGTTTAGCGGCCCCGGGCTGGGGAATCATCCTATGGATTGTTGCCAGCAGCAGCCTTGTTTTCAATTTCCTTTTTAATATAAGGATCATGCTTGAATACATCCAACTCGGTTTTCAATGAATTGATCTCTGACTGAAGGGAAACATTGATTTTATTGTTGCTTTTGATTTGTTTTTTCAACCTGAAAACAGCCAGAAGGCCTTTTATACCGGCAAGAATCAGACCCAGAAGAAAACAGATGCCGAAATAGGCAATATTCTGAATTGGAGGTATGGTCCATTTCCATTCTGCAACCTTGAGATCAAAATCCAGGGTGGTCATTGTCATGAAATAGGCCTGATTCTGATAAATCAGGGTTCCAAGAAGTGAGAGGATGATAAGCCAGAAAAGGGTTTTTATTGTTTTCATTTATCAGCTCCATTTAGAGGATTATTTATAGTAAATCTTAAGTTTTGGTGATCATAGATTAAATCCGGTTTTTTTTCAATTCTTCTTTTCATGACAAACCGGCCTGGATATTGAATTTAAAGGTTCAATCGATTGAATTTGAACAATTTATAGAAAAACAGGGTGAATCCTTTTAATATCCCGGTTGTTTGAAAAGAGGGTCCAGTTCAGATCCCCAGGTAAACCGCCCCTCTCAACTTCAAAGCAGGAAAAATGAAGATGTGGCGGCAGTTGGGGATTTTTCCGGGTATCACAGACCCTGGCGATGGGTTCGTCTTTTTTGATGCAACAGCCGATGCCGAGTCGACTGTCCGGCAGGATGTGGGCATAGACAAAAATGACCCGTGTTTCTGCAGATCCTTCTTTTTCCAGCTCAACCACAAGGGTTTGACCTAAAAAATCATCACAGATGTTTATAATTCGGCCGTCTTCCATGGCCGGTATCTGAACAGTATCATCAAAGCAGCAAATCTCTTCCGGACGGGTTCTGTAATAGGTAATGTCAATCCCTTCATGGATTGAAGCCCTGAATCCGAAATCCCCCCACCATTTATCCCTGCTTGAAAACAGCATCCCACAGTGGAAGAGCCATTCAATCGGTCGGCCGTTTCCAAGGCCATTCAGCCTGGAAATGGCTGCGAGATACCCTGGGAATTTTTTCATTACAGGGCTTTTAAAACAATCCTGTTGCCTGAAAGATTGATATCTTCAATCAGGGCTTGAACTTCCATTCTTTCTCCCAGAAGCCCTTTTAAAAGAAATATATTTTCACCCATCGGGGTTACGTTTGTCACATTCTCCATGATCAGTTTTTCAGCATTGTCTTTTTTTAAATAGGCATTGAAATCACACATGAGGGTTTCCTTTGTTCATTTTTCAATCATTTAATACCATTTTGATTTTCAGCGGCATATCCCTGTCACAATCAATGATCGCTCCGATAAAGGTTTTATTCACAGCACAGTTGACAATCAGTGTATTTTTTAAATACCGGTATCCGGCCTGCTCATGAATATGGCCGCATACTACCATTAAAGGGGGATGATTTTCAATAAAGCGCCTTAAACAAAAACTACCGGCCCTGAATCGGTTCCCCACTTTATCACAGATCCCCCTTGGCGGCGGATGAACAACCAGGATGGTTCCGGGTGTGATCAGATTTTCAATTTCCCTGAAGCGCTTTGCCTCATTCAGGCAGACCTTTGAAACAAAGGGCAAGGGCAGAGTCCCGTTCAGCCCGAGAAATTTATTTCCCTGGTATTCTAAAGGGTTCTGATTTAAAAGAATGATTTTTCCGTGATCCTTGATAAGGGTTTCAACGCATTTAAAATCCGAGTTTCCCCGGACGGCAAAAACCGGGATCTCAATATTATTAAACTGATTCAGGGTTTTCAAGGGTGAGCTGTATTGGGTAATATCTCCTGCAATGACCAGTAAATCAGGGCGCTCTTTTTGGATAACCGCTTTGATTCTCTCAATGTTATCCATCTTCCCGTGAATATCGGCGACGGCATAGATCCGCATGGTTGTTTCCTTTTTTATGGCCGGATTTTCATCTTCAGATAAGATGATTTTCTTTCAGATAAGCAAATCCTTTATTCCGTAAGTTTATCAATTCATGGAGGGTATGGGCATCACTGTTCACATATAAGGTATTGCAAGAGGAAAGCATGGCCTTGAGATGGGGAAGGCTTGTTTTGTCGTTCACAAGATTGGCACAGTTCAGCTCCAGCGCAATGCCGGCCGTGTTGGCCGCCGTTACAATCTTTACAATATCGTCTGTGCTGAGCCGGTCTGAAAACTGTTTTGAGCATAAATGACCCAGGAGGTTTATGTTCGAGCCATGTCTTTTTATGGCATTCAGATAACCTATTTTCAGTGACCCGGAACTCCCTGAATAGATTTTTTCATGGGCCGACAATATCACAAATTCCGGGGAAAGCCCCTGGATATGGTTGCAGATATCCCAATTTTCATTGAGTAAATCCGCCTCCACCCCGAATATCACCTGAACGGAATTATGGATATTCTTCCACCGGCCCGAGGCAATGATGCTGTAGTGGGTATTGCTCTTAAATCCATATCTGTCCATATATTCCTGGTTATGATCCGTGAGGGCAATTTCCCTGTAGTTCAGGAAACCTGCCTGGATAACGATTTCATCAATGGAATTCAATCCATCCGACAGGGTTGAGGAGTGAAGATGATAGTCACCTTGGCCGATACTGTTCGTGATTTTCATGTCAGGCTCCTGTCGAATGGGTTCTTGATCAGTATTCAGTCTTTTTTATTCTTCTCTTTCCATCTTAATGGCTTTTCGCGGGCAGATAAAGGCGCAGATGCCGCATCCTTTGCAGAATTCAAGATCAATTTCAATGCGGCCGCTGGCCGGGTTGCGTGTGATGCAGAGTTCCGGGCAGGTGATGCGGCAAAGATCGCAGCTCTGGCAGAAATGATTGCCAAGGCACCGCCGGGCCTCTTTAACAGCGGCAGCTTCATCTAATCCATTTTCAGGTCCGGCTTCAAGTCCGGCTTCAAGTCCGGCTTCAGGTTCAAGGGGCATGCGCAGCGATTTTTCAAATTTGCATTCTTTGGGGATAATCTGTTTTGTTTCAGTCATGATATGTATTTCAACCTTGTATAATCTCTTATTTATTTTATTCCGGATAAATATTCATGAACCTTTTTAGCCGCTTTTTTCCCATGGGCCATGGCTTCCACAACCGTGGAGGACCCTCGGGCAAAATCACCGGCCACAAAAACTTTTGGCAGATTCGTGGTCAGGTGGTCGGAGTCGGCGATAAGTTTTTTGCCTTTTAACCCCAACCCGTTTTTAAGGCTGTCATGATCTGCTTTCTGGCCCACAGCGGAAATGACCATATCCGCAGGGATCATAAATTCTGAGCCTTCAATCTGAACGGGTCTTGGCCGATCCTGGCCGTCCTGATCTTTTAATTCAGTTTTGGCACAGCAAAGGCCGGTGATGCGGTTGTCTTTGCTGATAAACGTCAGGGGCATGGTATAAAATTGGATGTCCACGCCCTCACCCATGGCAGCTTTGACCTCTTCCCGGTCTGCAGGCATTTCCAGGGGGCCGCGGCGATAGATCAGGGTCACTTTGGCAGCGCCCTGTTTCAGGGCGGAGCGGGCTGAATCCATGGCTGCATTGCCTCCGCCCACCACAATGACCTGCCTTCCCGGTTCTATTTTCATGCCGTCTGAAATGCCGCGCAAAAACTGGAGGCATTCTGAGTATCCTTCGTAATCACCTTCGTTTTCAAGCTCCAGTTTCAGTCCTTTCTGGGTGCCGGTGGCAATGATGACGGCATCTGTTCCGGCTTTTTCAAGATCAAAAAGGGTGATATCCTTTCCAAATTCAATCCCGGTCCGGATCTCGACCCCGGTCTGCATTATAAAATCAATATCCCTTTGCAGGATTTCCCGGGGGAGCCTGAATTCAGGAATGCCCCAGGCCAGGAGTCCGCCGGGTCGCTTATAGGATTCGATGACTTCAACCTTGTATCCGGTTTTTCCCAGTTCATAGGCAGCCGCAAGTCCGGCCGGTCCTGAACCGATAATGGTCACCTTCTTATTAATGGATGCAACGGGTTTGACCGGCACCAGGGACAGAGATGCAAGGTCTGCTGCAACCCGCTTCAGGGACCGGATGGATAGGGCCTCATCCAGATTGCCCCGGACACAGGCGGATTCGCAGGGATGATGGCAGACATATCCGCAGATGGAGGGCAGGGGGTTGGCATCCCGGATCAGTTCCAGGGCCTCCTTATATTGTTTTTTTGCGATGAGGCGGATATAGCCCCGGACATCCTGGGAAATCGGGCAGGCGTTCTGACATTTCGGCAATTGGATAATATCGTCCTCTTTCAGATGGACCTCTATGTCCTCATCTGAATAGATTTTGCCTCGCATGGTGTCTATTTCCCGACGCATCTCAGGCATGATTTCCGCAGGGCAGGCCTCCATGCACACAGCACAGAAACTGCAACGTTCAACATCGACAACCGGTTTATGGGTTCTTCCTTCTACGGCCATGGGTTTATTCTTTCCTATTTATATTTTTTTGAATATTAAGTCCGATCTCCTGTCCCAGTGCAAGGGCCTTTCGATTGATCTCTAGAAACCGCTCGGCGCTGTTCTCTTCCAGAGCTTTCAAAAGGGAGGACTGGCTTGTCAGACCCGTCAGGACGGCTGAGGCCGCCAGCATGACCATATTGGCGGCCTGCTTGTTGCCCAGATCCTTGATGGCCCGGTCCGTGGCAGGCACACCGATCTGGACGGCTTTGGTCAAGGTCTCAGGTTTGACCAGGAGATCGTCATAGATGACCAGGGCATTTTCTTTCGACAACTGTCCAAGGGATTCATCATAGGCTTTCTGGGAAAAAGCGATCAGGATGTCTGTGCTGATCATGTGGGGAAATTTGATTTGATCTTCAGCTACAATGACATCATACCGGGCTGTGCCGCCTCTGGCCTGGGCCCCATAGGCGCTGGAGCCGGCAACCCAGCGGCCGTCCTTGATTGCGGAATGGGCTAAAATTGTTCCGGCCAAGACCACACCCTGACCACCGAATCCGATCAAACGGACTTGTTTGACGTTACTCATGGTTAAACTCTCCTGTAATGATCTTGGTCTTTAAAACGGCTTTATCCATTTTTGAGGCCTGCTCTCTTGTAACGCAGTCCTGCATCAGGGCTTTGAGCATCTGCACCGATGAATCGGCCTGGTTGCGGCGTCCGAATTGAGTCGGGCAGGGAGATAGGGCTTCAATGAACGTAAAGGCTTCAATACCCAGGGCCTTTTTAATGGCGGCCATGAGGACCAAAGGCTGGGTTACACTGAAGCGAGCTGCATATTCGGCCCCGGCGCCCAATACCAGGCGGCAGAGGTCAAAAGGCCGGTAAGGGTTTCCGTCTCCGGTGGTGGCAGTCACCGCACCCAGAGGCGATGTGGAAGCCACCTGGCCGCCGGTCATGCCGTATATCATATTGTTGGCACAGATGACCGTAAGATTGGTATTGCGGCGGGCGGCATGGATCAGGTGATTCCCGCCGATGGAGGTCAGATCCCCGTCCCCGCTGATGACAATGACTTTCAGCTTTGGGTTGGCCATCTTGGCGCCCGTGGCAAAGGCAATGGCCCGGCCGTGAAGGGTATGAAGGGTATCCCCGTTAAAATGGGGGCTGGGAATCCAGGCCGCGCACCCAATGCCGGAAACAAATAAAATGTTTTTCATGTCCAGTTGCAGATCTGCAATGGCCCGCAAAATGATATTCATCAAAATCCCATGCCCGCAGCCCGGACAAAAGGGTGTTGATTTGACTTCCTGCCGTAAATAGGCATCCAGATCCCTTGCCATTATAAAATCCTCTCTATTTGTTGCATGATTTCTTTGGGGTGAATGATCCTGCCGTTGGTCTGGTGATAGGGGATGACATCACAGTCTGCATATTTCCTGATTTCCCCGTAGATCTGCCCGCTGTTCATTTCCGGGACAAAGAGTTTTTTTCCTTTCTGGCTCACTTCCTTGATCAAATGATCGGCAAAGGGCCAGATGGTTTTTAACCGGAGAAGTCCTGCTTTTTTCCCGGATTTTCGAAGCTGATCCACGGCAAAAAAAGCACTCCGGGCCGTGAAACCATAGGCGACTACAATCACGTCTGCGTCATCCATGTAATAGGATTCGCTCTGAACGATTTTATCCCGGTTATTTAAGATTTTATTGTTGAGACGGCCCACCAGCCTTTCCTGAACAACGGGGTCATCGGTTTTACGCACCCCGAATTCATTGTGGGTGGAGCCTGTGACCGTAATGCTCTCGCCTTCGCCAAAGGACGGCATGGGCGGCACCCCGTCTTTTTCTTCAGTTCCGAAAGGGGCAGCCCCGCTTTTTTTATATCGGTTTATAATTTTTACGGTGGGGCTGATATCCATGCGTTCCCGCAAATGCCCGACGGCCTCGTCGCTCATGACAAAAACCGGGACCCGGTATTGCTCGGAAAGATTAAAGGCATCAATGGTCTGGTCATACATCTCCTGGACCGACCAGGGTGATAATGCAATGATCTGGTAATCCCCGTGGGACCCCCATTTGGCCTGCATCAGATCCCCGCTGCCGACCTTGGTGGCCTGGCCTGTACAGGGCCCGGCGCGTTGAATGTCCACAATCACCAGGGGTGTTTCCGTAAAAACCCCGTATCCGATGGCTTCCTGCATCAGGCTGAAACCCGGTCCTGACGTTGCGGTCATGGACTTGGCCCCGGACCAGGAGGCTCCGACCACCGAACAGATGGAGGCTATTTCATCTTCCATCTGCATGAACACGCCGGACACCTCTTTCAGCCGCTGGGACATGCGCTCCATGATTTCACTGGAAGGCGTGATGGGATAACCTGCATAATACCGGCAGCCGGCAGCAATGGCACCTTCTGCAGCGGCTTCATTGCCTGTAAAAAAATAACTGCCCGGCGCTAAGGCAGCTTTTACTTCCTTTGCGTCATTCATAATTCACCTTTTAAACCCATGTTCTGTTTTCCCCTGAGACCGTTTTTATGTTTATCAAAGTCCTGGTGATTTTTAAATCTATTTTATGGTATGCAATATAAATGTAATTAGAAATAAAATCAAATATAAAATCAAATAATAAAAAATATTTTTTAAATTGCCCTGGAAATAGGTCTTAAGGGGCATTTGCATTTTAATTATTACCATGAAGACCCTGAAGAAAGAAGATATACCAAAACTTGCTGAAGCCATCGGCATTATCATTTCAGATCTCAAAAAGGCTCATGATTCATAACTGTTGTAAAATTTGGGCCGGGCAAATTTTCAATCATGCGAGAAATCAGTCACAACGGCAATTATCAAGCATTCAAAAATTATCTATTGTCAAAAAAAGGTGGTTTCAGAGGGGGTCTTTGTCTCCAATAAAAACCATTTTGGCAGATCCTTGCCGGATAAACTATATTTACACCAAAGTAGAAATTTTAAAATGACTTTACAGGGTTCTGCGATGTTGATATGGATTTCCAGAATGTATTTTATGATTTATTTAGTCGGATATCATTCAAATTTGCAAGATACACAGAATCACACATTAGCTTGTTATGACTGATAGCGTTGTCACAGATAGGGAGAATGACATTGGATAGAAATTGGGAAAGTATCTTTTCCTCCTGGGCACAGCCGCCCAGCAAGACTGAACAAGAACGTTGTGAACGGGTTATTCGAGCGATAAATATGGCTGTTGGCAAAAGCCCGAAGTTACAGGAACGTAAAATATTGGTTTTTACACAAGGCTCGTTTCGTAACCGTGTCAACGTCCGTCAGGAAAGCGACGTGGATGTTGGAGTTATGCTATACCAATATTTTTTAGCACAATACCCAGAAGGGAAAAGAGACGCTGATTTCGGGAATAGCGATGCAGGCTATTCGTTCTCACAATTCAAAAATGAACTCGAAGATGCTCTCGTGAGTTATTTCGGCCGTGCTGCAGTTAAGAGAGGCAATAAAGCATTCGATATTAAAGCATCTCAATCACAGGTTGAAGCAGATGTTGTGCCGCTCTTTGAGTTTCGCCGATACTGGGATAATGGTGACTACCGTGCGGGGGTAGCACTTATCCCAGACAATAGCGGCAGAATAATTGAAAATTATCCTGAGCGGTTGGTTGACTACTGGCCGGCCACACCGTTACATTACGAGAATGGAGTTTCGAAAAACACTGCTACCCAGCGTCGCTATAAAGGTATCGTCCGTATTATAAAAAAATTACGGATCGAACTAGAGGAAAATGGCAATCAAACGGCTGCAGCCTCCCCAGGGTATCTTTTAGAGTGTCTTGGTTGGAATGCACCAGATTGGTGTTTTAGCCAAGACACATGGGTGGATCGTATCCAGTCTGTATTGAGATTCCTTTGGCAAAATACTAAGGACTCTGAGCTTTGCAAAAGCTGGTGTGAGGTTGATGATATCAAGTATCTATTTCATATTACTCAGCCTTGGACAAGAGAACAGGCACACGCCATTATTAACGATATCTGGGACTATGTTGGGGTAAAGCCTATATGAAGTTTGAACGGCTCCACATTACTGTTTTTGTAGGTATCGCCGCTTTCATTTGGATGGTTGTATTGCTATGTCAAGGCACAGCTATTAGTTTGGACCATGCGCGTCCATTCAGTATTGTTGTCAGCAGTATAGTAATTCTCGGATTGCTTTTCGAATTCGTGCTCTGGCGCCAGACATTTTTGCACGGTTGGTTTTTTAAGCGTCCTGATCTCCGCGGAACGTGGCGTGTTGAAATTCAGTCCAGTTATGTTCGCCCTGAAACCAAAGAGCGAGTGCCAATGATTGTGTGCTATATGGGTGTAAAACAGACGCTCTCAACACTAAAAATGCACCTTATGACCCCTGAGTCAGAGTCGTGGTTAATCGCTGACCATGTACGAAATTCTCCAAATGGCAATGGCTTCCAAGTGATTGTTGTCTACACAAATGAGCCCAATATTCACTTGAGAGATGAAAGAATTAGCGAGATGCACCAAGGTGCGATGATTATAGAAACGCACGGACATAGTCTTCACCCAGCAACAATGACGGCAAAATATTGGACTGACCGTAAAACAACTGGAACTATGGACTTCACTGCGCGGACAAAAGAGGATTGTACCCGATTTGTAGATGCAGAACATGCATTTGGTGGAGTATCTAACACCAATGAAATACCAAAATCATCAAAAGAGTCATAACAATGCCATGCACGTAGATGGAAATTTCGCTGCGCTCCATTTCCGCCGGTGATGGCATTGTTAAACTTTATTTTCTGAAAACATTATTAGAATCCATTCCCTATAGTTCAACCAATATAAAAAATTCATTTTGCTGAATTTGATTGCCTGTCTTCATTGCGAGACAACATCTTCATGTCCTTAATGCGCTTCATGGTTAAAAAAATATTAATGCGTAATAAATATATTTTCAGGATTTTTTTCTGGGATTTTTTTATACCGGCCATATAGCAGATCGTCCATGAAAAGGGCGATTTGCTGGTTCAGGGGGTTTCTCGAAATATAAAATCTGACAAATTTGTGGATCAGAGTATCGGGTTTGGTGTAGGGGCAGACGGATATACAGAACCCGCAGTCTGAACCGATGGTTTTCCAGTAGGAGAAACATTTTTCCTGAAGAATGGACCAGTGCCGGACATTCCGGCTGGAGGGTTCATCGCCTTTGCTGATGGACCTGGAAGGGCAGTTATCCGCACATTTTTTACAGATCTTGCAGAATTCTTCCATATAAAGGGTTGGCTTTTGCGGAGAAGCAGGCAGCTCAAGATCGGTGGTCACAATTGCAAGCCTGACGCAGGGGCCATATTTTCTATGCATGAAGACTCCCATCCGACCAAGTTCTCCAAGGCCTGATTCAACGGCGATGGGAACGCATAGAACGTCATAATTGGCATCATTATGGGCCCGTGCCCGGTATCCGAAATTGCGGATATAGGCAGCAACAATATTGGATATTTTGGCAGCTTCCACATATTTTTGGGCCGATTCCTGAAGAACACAGCTTGTGGGACCTTGTTTGATCATTTCAACCCTCATGGGAACCACAATGGAAATGGCAGTTGTATAGGTCTGGTCGGTTTTGCTTCCCCAGCTTGTTGCATGCCTGCCTTTATGGCTGTAATAATGGTGGGGTTTTAATTTGAGAAATGCGATATCACAGGCGCCATAGAATTTTGCAAATTCGGTAAGGGTTCTGCAAAAAAGAGCCGGGTCTATGGCTTTTTGTTCCTGTGCCGGTTCTCCTGTTGAAAGAGGAATGGACCTTTCCAGATATTCAAAGGCAGCTTCAAAAACCGGGGCAGTATATGGGTCATGGTAAACCTGGTCTTTTGATCCAAAGTCGGGCTTTCGATGTATCTGCCGGTCCATGGATTCATTTTCAGGGTGAAGGGCATAATAGGCTTCCATCAATTCCGGGTGATGACGGATATTGTTTCTCGCAAACAGGGTATCCCGTTCATCATATTGGGTCGCATTCCGAGTATCCCGTGCCGGGGCGCTTCCTGGAAAAAAGCAAAGGATGGATAAAAAACCAAAAAAGCAGAGAAGGGATACCATGATGGTGTTCACCAATAAAAAATCATCTGGAGCGTAGAGAAAAAAGGTCCAGACCAAAGTGTTCAAAATAAATAAGCCGGAAGAGATGAGAAAAGCCCTATATTCTTTTTCATGAATGGAGGAGATGCAAAGCAGGAAAAGAAAAAAACTTGAAGAAGCAAGAATGATTGCGTTCATGATGGTCAGGAGGTCTGCCATAGAAATGTCTCCGTTAAAATCCGTTAATCGTCAAGGGTGCCCTGGTATAGATGACCTTTTATCATGACCTGATCAACAGGGGTAAGTCCGGTAAAATAGCAGAGATCCGATGGCTGATCAATATCCCAGACCACCAGATCGGCATCTTTTCCGGGTTCAAGGCTACCCTTTGAAAGTTCAAGGCCCAGCGCTTTAGCCCCGTTGATGGTAGCTCCCAGCAAGGCTTCTTCACAGGTCAGGCCAAAGAGAATGCAGGCCATGTTCAGAATAAGCGTCATGGAGTGAACAGGACTTGAGCCGGGATTCAGATCCGTGGACACTGCCATGGGAATCTTCAGGTTCCTGAAGGTTTGAACCGGCGGTTTTTGTTTTTCTTTTAAATAATAAAATGCACCGGGCAGAAGAACCGCGGTCACCTTGTGCCGGGACATTTCTGTTGCCCCGTTGAGCGATAGATATTCCAGATGATCGCAGGAAAGGGCATTGAATTTTGATGCAAGGGCGGCGCCGTTGGAATCGGATAACTGCTCAGCATGGAGCTTTACCCTGAGCCCCAGATTTTTTGAAGCTTCAAACACTCTTCTAGTTTGTTCAAGGGAAAAGGCAATGCGTTCACAGAACACATCCACTGCGGTGGCAATTCCCTGATCTTTGACGGCCGGCAGCATGGTCTTTGTGACTCGTTCTATATAGCCGTCTGAATTGCCGGAAAATTCCGGGGGAAGCGCATGGGCACCCAGGAAGGTGGGTTCAATGGTAATGGGAAAAGATTTTTTCAATTCTCCTATGACATCAAGAATTTTCAGTTCAGTCTCTAAATCGAGCCCATACCCGGATTTGATTTCAAGGGTGGTGATTCCCTGGTGGATTAAGGCCTTCACTCGTTTTGAGGCAAGGGCCAGGAGTTTTTCTTTCGATGCGGCCCGGGTAGCCTTGACGGTTGAAAAAATGCCGCCACCTTTTTTTGAAAGCTCTTCATAGGTGGCTCCCTTCAGCCGCAGTTCAAACTCATGGGATCTTGACCCGGCAAAGACCAGATGGGTGTGGCAGTCCACAAATCCCGGCAGAATCCATTGGTTATGGCAATCCATGATATTTCTACACTGGGTGCTGTAATTTTCAGGCAGGCCTTTTTGGGGGCCCACCCATGAAATTTTTTCCCCTGAAACAGCTATTGCCCCGTTTTCAATGATGGAAAGGTTATTGCCGGCCATGGTGGCCAGATGACAGTTTACAAAAAGCGTATCAATTTTATCCGGCAGCAGGTTTTTCATACCATTTTCCATTACCGGTTCCCGTGCATATTGATCATGGGAAGCTTCACGCCTCTGGTTTTGGCCACCTCTATGGCAGTTTCATAACCCGCATCGGCATGGCGGATGATGCCTGTTCCCGGGTCGTTTCTAAGAACCGTTGTGACCCGTTTTTCAGCTTCAGGGGTGCCGTCGGCCACCGTCACCTGCCCGGCATGGAGGGCATACCCGATGCCGACCCCGCCGCCATCATGGAAAGACACCCAGGCAGCACCGGAGGCCACATTGGTCATACAATTGAGCAAGGCCCAGTCTGCCACGGCATCGGACCCGTCTTTCATGGACTCGGTCTCCCGGTAGGGGGAGGCCACGGACCCGCAGTCCAGATGATCCCGCCCAATGACGATGGGGGCCTTGACTTTTTTATCCCGGACAAGATCATTAAAGAGTTTTCCTGCCTTTTCTCTTTCCCCATACCCCAGCCAGCAGATTCTTGCGGGAAGTCCCATGTGCTCGACTTTTTCCTCGGCCATCTTAAGCCAGTTGATCATTTTCTTTTTTTCAGGAAACAATTTCATCAGTTCCCGGTCCGTCACCCTTATGTCTTCCGGGTCGCCGGAAAGGGCAACCCACCGGAAAGGACCTTCGCCGTTACAGAACAGATCACGGATATAGGCAGGCACAAATCCGGGATAATCCATGGCATTGTGAACGCCCCTTTTCATGGCCTGGGCTCTGAGATTATTCCCATAATCAAAGGCAATGGCGCCTTTGCTCTTCATTTCAAGGATGACTCTGACATGATCGGCCATGGAATTTAAGGCCTTATCCTTATAGGTTTCAGGATCGGTTTTGCGAAGGTGTAAGGCGTCCTCAAAGGAAAGTCCTTTGGGGAAGTAGCCGTTGAGTTCATCATGGGCACTGGTCTGATCGGTCACCACATCCGGGATAAATCCTTTTTGGATCATGGCCGGAAGAATATCCCCGATATTTGCGCAAAGACCGATGGAAAGGGGATTTTTGCTTCTGGCCGCTTCCCTTGCCTTAAGAATGGCGTCGTCAAGGTCTTTTGCTTCAATGTCCAGGTATAGTTTTTCAAGCCTTTTGGCGATTCGGGAAGGATCAATTTCAACACAGATAGCAACCCCGCCGGCCATGGTGACGGAAAGGGGCTGGGCCCCGCCCATGCCGCCAAGACCTGCGGTCACGACGATTTTTCCCCCGAGATCGGATTTGTAATGTTTCTGCCCCAGGGCGGCAAAGGTTTCATAGGTGCCCTGGAGGATTCCCTGGGTTCCGATATAAATCCATGAGCCTGCCGTCATCTGGCCGTACATGATGAGCCCTTTTTTGTCCAGCTCGTGGAAATAATCCCAATTGGCCCATTTCGGGACAATATTGGCATTGGCAATGAGGACCCTGGGCGAGCTTTCATGGGTTTTGAGAACGCCCACGGGTTTGCCGGATTGAATCAGCAGGGTTTCATCATTTTCAAGATCCAGAAGGGTTCTGACAATGGCGTCAAAACAGTCCCAGTTCCGGGCCGCTTTGCCAAGGCCGCCGTAAACAATGAGCTGGTCCGGATTTTCGCCATTGTCCGGGTCAAGATTGTTGCAGAGCATGCGCAGGGCAGCTTCCTGGTACCAGCCCTTGCAATGAAGTTCAGTGCCTCTGGGGGCCCGGACCGGACGGGCAACCCCGCATCCGATATTCAGATCTTTTAAAATTTTTTCTTTGTTGGTCATGATTTTCCTCCCAATAGGGTTGACTTTTATTTTTGAATTGGATACTACTTGTCTATACAAGTATGAATCTGATGTCAAGTTATTTTTATTTATAGTAAGGATAGGGAAACACATGGCAGGACTGGAACAACCCTTTGCTTTA
This sequence comes from Desulfobacterales bacterium, assembly GCA_031395015.1. GTDB lineage: Bacteria > Desulfobacterota > Desulfobacteria > Desulfobacterales > Desulfobacteraceae > Desulfobacula. The sequence continues at coordinate 67,820 of JANNUH010000102.1, forward strand.
TTTGAAAGAATCAAGAAAAGCATTGTCAATGATATTGAATCTGGAAAGCTGAAACAAGGCGATAAAACGCCATCGGAAACAGAGCTTACAAAATTGTTTAATACCTCAAGAATGACGGCGAACCGTGCCTTGAAAGAACTCACCGATGAAGGCAGGATCATCCGGGTGCAGGGGTCGGGCAGCTTTGTGGCAAGACCCAAGCCCGATGCCGCCCTTCTCGAGATCAAAAGCATTGCCAGGGAAATTGCCGAATGGGGAGGGGCACATTCTTCGGAAATCCTGATGTTGCGGGAAGAAAATGCGAGTGAAGAAATTGCAAAGAAAATGGATTTAACACCTCTTGACCTTGTTTTTCATTCCATTATGCTTCATAAAGACGGAGATATATGTGTCCAGCACTCCGAGCGGTTTATCAATCCAATGGTCGCCCCGGATTATCTGAAACAGGATTTTAATAGGATAACCCCCAGCGAATACCTCCTGGAAGTGGCTCCGGTTCAGCAGGCAGAGCATATTATCGAGGCCATTACCTGCAAAAAGGAAATCCAGAAGCGATTGAAAATCAAACCGGGCGAACCCTGCCTGTCTCTGACAAGGCGGACCTGGTCCTTTGACAGGGTGGCCACTTACAGTATCATCATATCTCCGGGATCACGATATAAACTAAAGGGTAAATTTATCAGAGGATAACAACATGAAGGAAAAAATCATATTGCATGGGGATGGGTTTCAGCTCGAAGACCTGGTCCGGATCGCAAGACATGGGGTGGGAATTCAGATATCAGAGGAATCCGTGTCCAGAATTCATAAGGCAAGGGAACTCATTGACCGGTGGGTGAAAAACGGCGAAAGAATCTATGGGGTCACCACAGGATTTGGTGCCTTGTCCAGCGTCACCATCTCTAGTAAAGATACCAAAAAGCTTCAGAAAAAGATCTTGTTCAGCCACGCAGCAGGCATCGGGAAAAACCTGGATGAGGATGTGGTCAGGGCCATGATCGCCCTGCGGGTCAATGATTTTTGTCGGGGCAATTCAGGCCTCAGACTTGAAACCATAGAAAAACTGGCCCAGCTCTTAAATCAAGGGATTATCCCTGTTGTACCTGAAAAAGGATCTGTCGGGGCCAGCGGTGATCTGGTCCCCATGGCCCATCTTTCCCTTGTGCTGATCGGAGAGGGGGAAGCCGTTGTGAACGGTAAAAAAATGACCGGAGCCGAGGCATTGAAGAAGAAAAAGATCCAGCCCCTGGAACTTGAGGCAGGAGAGGGGATTGCCCTTATCAACGGCACCCAGCTCATGATCGCCCTGGGGTGCCTTGCCCTGCATGATGCTTTAAATCTTTGCAAGCATGCCGACATTGCAGCGGGCATGAGCCTTGAAACACTGATGGGAACCCGGTCTGCCTTTGACCCCAGGATTCATCGGGCAAGGCCCCATAAAGGCCAGATCATGGCAGCCGACAATATGTTGAGGATTACAGCCAATTCAGATATCATTTCGTCCCACAAGGATTGTTCACGGGTTCAGGATGCCTATACCCTTAGGTGTTCTCCCCAGGTCCATGGCGCTTCCTGGGATGCTTTCGGCTATGTGGACAATGTGATCCGGGTGGAAATGAATTCATCCACTGAGAACCCTCTGATTTTTCCGGAATCCGAAGAATTCCTGTCCGGCGGGAATTTCCATGGTCAGCCCCTGGCCCTGGCCTGTGATTTTTTAGGCATTGCCATTGCAGAGCTTGCCAATATCTCGGAGCGGAGAATCGAAAGACTTGTGAATCCCCAGCTTTCCGGGCTTCCGGCCTTCCTGGTGGAAGACGGGGGGCTCAATTCCGGATTCATGATTGCCCAGTATGCGGCTGCTTCTCTGGTTTCCGAAAATAAGGTCCTGGCCCATCCGGCATCGGTGGATTCCATCCCTACCTCTGCTAACAAGGAAGACCATGTGTCCATGGGCTCCATTGCAGCCCGCAAATGCCGGGAGATTGTTGCCAATGTGGAATATGTCATTGCCATTGAGCTTTTATGTGCTGCCCAGGCCATTGATCTTTTCACTAATATGAAGGCCGGGGATGGAACCCTTGCAGCCTATGAAGTGATTCGAAGCAAGGTGGGCTACATGAAAGAAGATCGTATCTTATCCAAAGACATTGCCGTGGTAAAGGAACTTCTCCTGAGCGGTGATATTGTCAGGGCTGTGGAAAATAAAGTGGGGAAACTTTATTGATCTGTTTTTAGCGGGGAGCGATCAGAGATGTTATATGGATTTGCCATTTTTCCAGAGTTCATATTCACTGATATCGATCTTATCGTTCCAATAAACTGCGTAGCCTCCGGCTTCAACTTTGACATTTTTAAAGAAGGATGAATTTTTAAGCGGCGCAAACATATCAAGGTCCAGCAATCGGCCGATGTCATATAGTTTTTTCTCACCGTTTGAAAAAACTATAGATAGCGTTCTATGATCCGAAGCAACGGCACTTTTAATTTTGGGTATCAACATTTTAAAATTTATTCCAAAGGGGTAATTTTTTAAACTCCTGAGTTTTCCAGATTGTCCGCAGTTCTGTTTTGTATTTCTCAGCCCATTCAACAACCAGTTTTCCTGCCCTTGCAGGAAGATCTCCTTCAATAACTTCCAAGGTATCTATACTAAAAAGAGCCAAATATTCACCATAAACTGCATGAAAGTGGGGCGGCGAAGGGTCTTCGAAGAAAAGCTATATAATAATCCCATAACATCTTGTAATTTCTGGCAATTTTCCATCTCACAACTTGATTTATATTGTTTATCAAAACAACCTGAAACTATAATTTTTTTAATAGCTTTAGCCTGATTATATATTAAAAATAAGAATGGCTGCAATCAGGCTTTATTGACCTTTATATCCTTTAAACTTGAATTTTGGAACTGAAATATTCAGAGCAATCACCAATAATGAACGTATAAGTATTTTTCTTCGCTATGCCTAAAAATATCTTTACATTGTATTGAAACATTATTAGGAAGTATTCATATATTTTCTTCTTAGGTAATTGCAAATGGAAATAATTGAAAATTCAGTCGAAAGAGAAATAGAGCCATTTGTTGAGGTTGTGGATGAAAAATGCCAACAATTTCTATTTGAGACAGTAGGTCGTAACAAGCTTAAACTTACCGAAAGAATGATAGGCCTTTCACCGAGTGGACCTGTTTATGACATTGATTTAAAACAATTCACAAGCGAACAAATAGAAAAAATTTGTGGTTTTCTTGCATCCTTCAATAAATTAAATATCGAAATAATAAAAAATGATTTCAAAAAAAATGGATTCTTTATTCCTTGCAGTCTCTGTTTGATGCGAAACATATCAGAAAAACAGATTCGTACTTTTAGGAAGACTTATCAAGATAGAACTTCGCTAGTGAATGATAGGCTTATCCCCATTATACAAGATGAATTAGAAATATATTGGGTTTCACTCATGATCATCTGTTCCATGCTAGGTGAAAAATGGCATGAAGACAACATAAAAAATGCAAGGCGTAAAAATGAAAATCGAATGAACTATCTTTTAACGGATCAAAAAAATCAAATAGAACTTCAATCACACGTTTTTCGGACAGTATTATTCGCGGACTGCTTATTTGCCCTCCAATATGTAAATGGGTTTGAGGTCAAACTAAAACAGCTGAGAGAACTATCACCATCCAAACCAGATGTTACGGCTGAAGATTATATAATAGAATTATTACTTGCAAAGATGATTCTTGATGAAGGGCATCAAATAACTTTTCGGAAGCCATCAAATAAGCCAAAAGAGGATTACGATTTAGATATCATTTTAAAAAATGGTATCCCATTATGTGCTGAACTCAAGTGTAGAAGGCAAAACGCATCTATTGATATAAATAAGTTAAAAAACAAGATTTACAGAGCCTCAGGTCAGTTACCGGAAAGCGGTAAAAGTATAATAATTATAAAAATACAAAAAAAATTAATTTCTATAAGAAATTTCCAAAACGAAATTGAGGTTTTCCTTGATTTGTTCTATAGAAAACACTCCCATGTCATAGCAGTGATAATGGTCTGGGAAGAATCTCTTTTATTGTTGGGTGGGGGTAGTGCAAATTTTATTAAACATCATACAATCATGAATCGCCATCAAATTTTTATTGAAGAAACATATTTTAGGGACATATTCAAGAATATCAAACCTCTAAAATCAATTATAAACCAGAATTCGATAGAGGTTTCTTTCGGGACATTTTGATTGCTTTTGTTGGGATCAAAAATGGTGTTACTTTTTTAAAAAGCTGAATATTTTAATCTGCCTTAGGAATGTTCAATAATTCAAAATGCCGTATAGCGAGCATACTGGCTAAAGTCTTTGTGCTGCATTCAAGATTATCCTATCTATGATTCAGCTTTATACATACTAAAAGTTAGCTCCGAAATAATAAGTTTTACCTGATAACTATGATTTATGATCCATGAGGATTTTGCTGATAATAATGAAATTTTTGATCTTACTATCCCCTTAAATTTGTTTTACGGGGAGAGCTTGACCAATTTCAGATCTCCCCATAAGCCGATATTTTCCCCGATAATGATCACGATTCCCAGGACGCCGGGAACGGATTTTCCCGCATCAATGGCGGCTTTAATATCCCGGCCGGTTTGAACCATATTGCCGACCATTGTGGCAACCGCATCGGCCAGGGAGCAGGAATCCGACAGGATAGTGGCTGCATCGGCCCTGCCAAAACTTTTTGAATGGCCAAAGGTCCCGGAGGATGTGCATAATCCATAAGGCTTGTCTCGCTTTTCAATCCGGATACCCGTGGTCATGCTGAAAGGGGAATTTTTGGCATAAATGCTGAAAATGGTTTCAGAATCTGATTTGATAAAAATATCGCCCCCGTTTTCAACAATCACTTCACGGGTATGATTTAACAGCGCTTTTCCGGTAAACTCCGCCACGGCCCCTGCCACGGCCGCCATGGGGCCCACCTGGGCCAGGCGCCCGGCCTCCAGCATATCCGTGATAATGGAAGGAACAGGGAAAAGGTTTTTTACCGGCACAAGGGATGTGGCAAATTCCGGGTGGAACTGAATATAGGTTTCAATCTTGTTCCTGCATTCAAGGGCAGATTTTAAGGCAATATCCGTCAGGTCCGTTTCAGCCTGGATATTTAAATTGGTCTCTTTGACCGTGACATTAAAGGGGATGAGTCCTTTTTTCTGATGCAGGCTTCTATAAGTACGGTTCTCAAACATTTTCAATGCTTTTGGGTTTTAAATGATCCGGGGCCTGGCGGATGAGATAGGAGTCGGTCATGCCGGAAATATAATCCCTTACGATTTCAGCATGGGAATGCCGGTCTGGGTATTCGAAAGACATGCCCGATAGAAAATCCGTAAAAATGACCGATTCCAGGTTTTCTTTTTTAAGATCATCCAGGTATTTTTCAAAGAGAAAAGAGAAAATATCTGAAATGGAAGATAAATGCTTTTTAATGGCCGGGTTTTTGTAAATATATTGATAGTTAAAGGCTTTGAGTGCTTTCAATGCCCTGGACACCTTATCTGAAAAACCGATAAAGGGTTGGTCAAGGCTGTTTGCGATGAGATCCGTCACAAGGTTAAAGACCATGGTACCATTGGTCCGGCCAAGAACTTGGGTGCACTCCTCCGGGATATCTTCCCGTTTCACCAGTTTAAGCCGGATGGCATCTTCCAGATCCCGGCCGATATAGCTGATGGTATCGGCCATTCGGACCACGCAGCCTTCCAGGGTCATGGGGATTTCATCACAGGTTTTTTTCTGCCTTAAATTTTCCAGCCAGACGTCAAATTCCTGAAAGGTCCGATTCCCTTGAGGCGTCAGCCGGATGGAATGAACTTCACCATTGTGGCAGACAATGGCATCCATGGTCTGGAGGCTTAAATTCCATCCTTTGCCGTTTTTTTCAATCCGGTCGAGAAACTGGATGCTTTGAAGGCTGTGATGGAAAAAACCGGCGCCATGCTCATGGGTCAGTCCGGACAGGAATTGTTCACCGTCATGTCCGAATGGGGTGTGCCCGATATCATGACCCAGGCTAGCCGCCTCAATGAGGTCTTCGTTGAGGCCCAGATACCGGCCAATGGTTCTGGCAATCCTTGAGACAAGCTGGACATGGACGACCCTGTGGGTGAGGTGATCATTGTTGATCAGGGAAAAGACCTGGGTTTTATCGATATACCGGGTAAAGGCAAGGGAATTCAGAATTCGGTCGGCATCGGCGGAAAACGCCTGCCGGTATTCATTTTCAGCAAATTCTTCATTTTTGCGCCGGATGGCCGTATGGCTGAAACAGGCCAGGGGACGAAGGTTTTCTTTCTCCCTTAAGGTAAGAAGCGCTTTGAGTTCCCTGGCTTTTTCAAAATTGTCATTCAATAGTGTGTTTACAATTGCTTGATAATATTTTCCACAACCTTATCAAAGGCCATGGTAAATTCGGTTTTCTTGTCCTGAAACATGATGGGAACCCCATTGTCCCCGGAGGCAACGACATCCGTGTCAAAGGGGATGGACCCTAAAAAGGTAAGCCCCTGGGACTTTGCCGTTCTTTCACCGCCTCCTGAACTGAAGAGGTCAATGGGTTCATGGCAATGCGGACATTTGAATCCCGCCATATTTTCAACGATGCCAAGGGTTTTTAACCGAACGGTCTTGCAAAAGGAAATGGATTTCCGGATATCGGCCAGAGCCACTTCCTGGGGAGTTGTGACAATGACGCCCAGGGCTTCGGGAATGGTTTGAACAACGGTCAGGGGCTCATCGCCGGTGCCCGGAGGGGCATCAATAATCAGAAAATCAAGATCGCCCCATTCCACTGAACTGACAAACTGTCTGATCATCCCTGTTTTTGCAGGGCCCCGCCAGATAATGGCCTGGTCTTTATCCTGCATCAGGGCCTGTACGGAAACCACCTTTAAATTTTCATTGACCTGTTTGGGGATGAGAAGATGGTCTTCGGAGATATCCAGGATTTCCGTTAATCCCAGCATATGGGCAATGGAAGGGCCGTGCACGTCCACATCCATCAAGCCGGTTTTGTACCCTTTTCTCGAAAGACAGGCGGCAAGATTGGCAGAAACACTGCTTTTTCCAACGCCCCCTTTTCCGCTTAAAACAAAGATTTTATGCTTTATCCGTGAAAGAGAGGCTTTAATGGCATCCTCTTCTTTTTTCTGCCGATCCGCCATATTGCCGCCGCCACCCTGGGAAGGGCAACCGCCGCCTTTTTGGGCCTTATCAACACTTTCGTGAATCATTTTATTAAAACTCCTTTAAGAATATGGTTAACAAGTCCCATCAATATGTTCACTTTCTTTATTCTGTCAACTGAAACACAGCGTCTTTTATGATGGGATTGGGCTCAAAATCACTAATGTCCAGGGTCAGCATTCTGTTCTCACGGTCTTTAATCTGAAGCTTTATTGGAATATCATCGGACCCATGGGTTTTGTATTCCAGCACATGAATTTCATATAATGGTTTTCCAAAACTATCCATGGATTGAATCCGGCTTATTTTTCCATCACTATTGAAATTCAGATGCTGGGTCTGCCCCTTTTCTTTTTGCCGGGTGATAATGACGGCAGGAGATGAATCCAAAGGCGAAAAATAGGCATCATCAAAATTCATTAAAGGGAAACGGCCCAATAAAATGGAGATGAGTTCGGACATTTTCACCGGAACTTCAAGGTAATCTTTCAGATCCGGATCTTTTGAGTCAGATATATAAAGGTCGTGCTTGCCTGTATGTGAAATAAAACTGATTTTTTCACCCGTGGAAATAACGGTTTCCACCGGGTTTCCGGACAAAAGAAAGGTAATCCTGATTTTATCCGGAAAGACAGCGGCCCATGCCATTCGATACCGGTCTGTTTTGCCTGGTGTTTCAAGCTTTGCCCAACCCTTCCCCCGACTTGCCGTAATGTGCCGGTTAAAGGATCTCATCTCATTGGACAGGGAGAACGCTTTTTGATCCATCAGGGGATCGGTTGTGGGGCGCAGCGGCATACAACCGGAAAGGATCATGGCCCCAAGAACAAAGAGTACAGAGAATGGATTCCGGTTATTCATTTAAGAGTTTCCGGACAGTCTCGATCTTTTCCTGAAGCTGATTCACAAGTTCCTTATCCTCTTCTCCGGCATTGGATAAGGCCTTTTTATAGATTTCAAGGGCATGTTTCAGCTTATTGATCTTCTGGTAAGCATCGCCAAGGTGGTCTGATATGATGGATTCAAAAGAAGTCAGTTCTGCGGCTTTTTCAAGATATTCAACAGCTTTGTCATAGTCACCTCTTTTGTAATAGACCCACCCCAGGCTGTCAATGATGTATCCATCGTCGGGTTTCAGTTCGTAGGCCTTTTGAATCAAGGATAATGCCTCGTCAAGATGGATGCCCTTGTCTGCATAGGAATACCCGAGATAATTCAGTGCGCCGGCATCATTGGGATCAAGCTGAATGATTTTTTTCATGGTCAGGATGCTCTCATCCTTCAGACCGGCCTTATCCTGCACAGCACCCAGTTTGAATAAAAGAGAGGTATTGTCAGGAGAATTCTCAAGGCCTTTGTTTAACACGCCCAATGCTTTTTCAAAATGGCCGTCCTTTTCAAAAAAGGATGCAAGAAAGGTAATGATATCGATATCTTTTGGATAGGTGCGAACCTTGTCTTCAAGGTATTCAACCGCGGTCTGATTTTCTCCGAGCTGCTTGTAAAGATAAGCAGTCCGGATGATTGTTTTTTTATACTGGGGATGTTCCGGTTTGATTTTTTTAAAACGGATAATGGCAGCTCTGAAGTCATCGTTTGCCTCATGGGCCATGCCGGTGAAAAAGTTCAGGGTTGAATTTTCAGGCTCCGCTTTCAGCATCTCGGAAAAGACAATGACGGCATCCTTGTATTTTTTTTTGGAAATATATTCTTCCACAGCAATCATGGCGAGTTTTGAGTTTTTTTCGATTCCCCGCCCAAGCTTTAAAAAAATATCTCTTGCTTCCGGCATCATTTTGTTCTTGTAATAGTGAAGCGCCATGCCGATTTCCGCCTGCTCGTTTTCCGGATCAATATCCAGAATTTCCTTATAATAATCCAGTATGGTCTGGCTGTTTTCGGCCGGATTTTCAATGTTCAGGATCTCTATAAGCTTAAACCTTGGCTCAACAAGATCCGGTTCAAGTTCGATGCTCCTCAGAAACTGGGTTTTGGCGAGATCATACTCTTTCTGATTGATATAGATTTCGCCCAGATAATAAAAAGCCACATAATAGTCGGGGAATTGTTCTGTCATTTTTTCAAACAGGCCCCGGGCTTTTTCATAGTTCTCCTTTTCAAGATACAGTTTTCCCAGACGAAGGAAAGCATCCTTGTTTTCAGGATCAAGGGAAAGGACTCTGTTAAGCGTTTCAAGAATCTCTTTTTCATTAAGGCTATCTTTTTTTAATTCGATGAGAAGCATCAGTCCATCAACACTTTCAGGGTTTATCCGGACGAGTCTTTCCGCCGCAGCCAAAGCCTTTTCAGTATTCTGATCCCGAAGGTAAAGACCGACAAGGTCCCAGGTGATGACAAAGGATTCCGGGTCCATGGTCAGAGCCTTTTCAAGTGAGATGACGGCTTTGTCAAAGTCATTGTTTTTAATATGAAGCCTTGATTCAAGATAATAATAATTCGCTGATAAATCATTATCTTCCCCGGTTGCAGGGCCTTTTGCTTGACGATGGCCTTGATGTGCCCGGTCAGGGTCTAACGGTACACAGCCGGTCAGGCAAAAGATAAAAATGAAGAAACAAAATATAAGATTTTTTTTCATGATTTGCAGTCTCTTTTAAAGAATAGCAGTGATGGTTATCGGCTGTGGTCATACATATCAAAATCAGGCATATCTTTTTTGAAAAAGGCTTTCATTTTTTTTAAGATATTATTTTCAATCTGGCGAACCCGTTCCCGTGATATGGTATATTCTTCTCCGATTTCCTGAAGTGTTTCAGGGCTGTCGGAAAAAATACGGCGTTCAAAAATTTCCAGCTCTCTTTTGTTCAGGCTTTTTTTAAACTCATTGACCTTGGCATGAAGAATGTCTTCGATTTCTTTTTTAGCCATGCGGTCTTCCGATGAATCCGACTCAATATTGATAAATTCAATTCTTTCCGTATTTGAATCGCTTTTCAAGGGTTCATCCAGGCTCAAGTCCCAGTTGTCAAGTCTCTGGTCCATGTCAATGACTTCCTTTACCGATACCCCCAGCCGTTCCGATAATAATTTCGGCTTTGGATCAAATCCCTGCTCGATCAATCGTCGTTTTTCTTTTTTCAGCCTGAAAAAAAGTTTGCGTTGCCCCTGGGTGGTTCCGATTTTAACCATGCGCCAGTTGTCCATGATGAATTTCAGGATATAGGCTTTTATCCAGAAAGAGGCATAATAAGAAAATTTTACGTTTTTATAAGGGTCAAATTTCTTGACGGCCTGAACAAGTCCGATATTGCCTTCCTGGATCAGATCCAGAAGGTTCTGCATCCAGATTCTCTGGAATTCCAGAGCAATTTTAACGACCAGGCGCAGATTGGAAGTTGTCATGATATAGGCTGCTTCCTGGTCGCCTTCTTCCTGGATACGTTTGCCCAGTTCGAGTTCCTGTTCCCTTGTCAATAGTTTATATCGGCTGATTTCATTGAGATAGCTCTGGATCGGGTCTGATTTTACGAGTGCTTTTGAACTTGAAGTTTTTGCCTTATTGGCAGGAATGAGAAAATCTGCCTTGGTAAGTCGCGTGTTGTTCTGATTGTCCTGGTTGATGTCATTCACCTCGTATAATACCTTTAATCATTTTAATAAAAACGGAGTATATCATTATCCTGATTGTGATAAAAGCAATATATTGATACCCTAAAAATTTCCAGCCTATTTTTTTATGGACAAGTCACGACATATCTGGTAAAAGAATTTTTTGTTTGCTTTTGCGCCCGTAGCTCAGTTGGATAGAGCAACGGACTTCTAATCCGTAGGTCGGGGGTTCGAATCTCTCCGGGCGCACCACTGATGTCGATAGCTCTCAACTTTTTAGTCGAGGGCTATTTTGATTTTAATGGTTTTTAAATGTGGTTTTTCTTTTTCCAGCCCTGATCAATTTTTTCATGCATAAGAGAATAGAGGAGATTACACAATGGAAAAAAATAGAGTTGCGGTAATGGCCATTATCGGAATGATTTCAATTTCAATGCTTTTGTTTGCCTGCGGAAGAACGGCGTCCCGTCTTGGCGGGAAAGACCATCGTCAGGTGTTGAAAGTTGAAAATTTCAAGGAATTCATCAGCATCAGCTTTGATAAACGAGGCAGTTCAACGGTTAAGGATGTCACTTTCCTGGCCACGGACGGTTTTGTATATACCCAGGAATTTATGGATGTAAATCCGTTTGAGGGCGTTATCCGCTGGGTTCCTAACGGTAAAGGGGATGACTTTATTCAATCGCGCGCTATTTCGAGGTGGACCGGCAATGCGGTTAATTTAGAGCTTCCTGAAGATTGTGCCCGGATACTGGGTGTTGATATCGGCTATACGTCGAAAAATGAACGAATTAAAAATTTAACCTATCTTTCCAAAGATGGGGCTATTTATTCCAAAGAATATCGTGAAGGGTTGATTGATCGTTCATTTGAAGGCTGGCTTGAAGTCAAGGCCAAATAAGCTTAAAAAAGCGATTCCCGGTTTTAAGCCCCCATATCTTGTATTTATCTGATCCGTGCACATCATTGTGAATTATGGAAAGGCCGGAACAACCAATAACAGGAGAGGTGAACATGAAACAAAAGAATTTGTTTGAATCTGTTTTAATGGGAGATCTGAAACTTAAAAACAGGATCGTCATGGCACCCATGACCCGTGGCCGTGCCGGGGAGAAAAGAGTGCCCAACGATCTGATGGCGGAGTATTATTTTCAGAGGGCTTCTGCCGGGCTGATGATTACCGAGGCTACAGTCATATCCGAACAGGGGATCGGCTGGATCGGGTCACCCGGGATTTATACGGATGAGATGGTTGAAGGATGGAAAAAACTAAATCAAAAGATAAGCCCGGCGGGATCATATCTGTTTCTCCAGCTCTGGCATTGCGGAAGGGCATCGCATAGTGATTTTCATAAAGGGGCATTGCCGGTTTCTGCATCAGCCGTTAAACTCAATGGTGACGGCATCCACACCCCGCTGGGGAAAAAAGAATATGAAGTTCCCCGGGCCTTGGCAACGGATGAGATCAAGTCCATTGTGAAGGATTACCAAAGGGCCGCTGAAAATGCAAAAAAAGCAGGCTTTACTGGTGTGGAAGTCCATAGCGCCAACGGTTATCTGATCAATCAGTTCCTGGATTCAAAAACCAATCTCAGGAAAGACCAATATGGCGGCAGCCTTGAAAACAAGTTCAGATTTTTAAGGGAAGTTATGAATGCGGTGCTGGAGGTTTACCCGCCCCACCGGGTAGGGGTTCGGATTTCACCCAACGGCGTATTCAATGATATGGGAAGTTCCGATTTCAGGGAAACCTATCTTTATGTGGCAGAGGAACTGAACAAGATGAATCTCGCATATCTGCACATCATGGACGGCCTTGCCTTTGGTTTTCACGGAAATGGCGAGCCCATGGCCCTTTCTGAGTTCAGATCCGTTTACAAGGGGCTCATCATGGGCAATTGCGGGTATACAAAAGAATCGGCCGAGGAGAGAATTTCTAAGGGCGAAGCAGACATGGCCGCCTTCGGCCGCCCTTTTATTACCAATTCGGATCTGCCGTTGCGGTTTGAGAACAATTGGCCCCTGACGCCCTTTGAAGACATGTCGCTCTGGTATACTCCCGGAAAAGAAGGATATACGGATTACAGGCCCTTTGATCCGCCTGTGCCCGGATAAGATTTCTATTGCTGTCTTTTATTTCTCCTGCCAGACCGGGATGCGTTTTTCAAAGAAGGCCTTGACCCCTTCCTTGGCATCATTGGTGGTGCAGAGACGGGCAAAAGCCTCGTTCATATAGGCAAACTGATCTCCATAACTCATGTCTTCCGACTGATAAAAGGCGGATTTGGCAATCTGGACCGCTATGGGACTTTTCTGGGCCAGTTCTTTGGCCCATTCCATGGCCTTGACGTCAAGTTCGTCTCTGGGTACAATTTTATTGATCAGGCCAAGGGACAGGGCTTCCTCTGCCTTGATAAGATTGCCGCAAAGCAGAAGTTCCAGTGCTTTTTTTCGTCCCACACACCTTGCCACGGCAATAACGGGTCCGACGCAGTTGAGACCCACATTGATGGCGGTAAGGCCCATACGGGCATTGTCTGCGGCAATGACAAGGTCCGCCGCAGCAATGAGTCCCATGCCGTTGGCTGCGGCAACTCCGTGAAGCTGTGCAATGACAGGGGTTTTGATTTTGGAAATGGTCACCAGCGGGGCTTCCATGTGCTCGATCCATTTCTGGTATTCAATGCCGGTTTTTCCTTCCAGCTCATTCACATCAATCCCGGCGCAAAAGGCTTTGCCCGCTCCTTTTAAAAGGATCACCCGGACAAAAGGATCGGCATCCAGCTCACACAAGGCCTCTTTAAGCTCTGTCGCCATCTTGCTGCTGAAGGTGTTCATGCTTTCCGGACGGTTCAAGGTCAGGGTAGCGACATGGGATTCTTTTGTTTCAACGATCACCTGTTCAAATTTCATGATTAGATATCCTTTTTATGAGTTTAACCTGATTCAGGCCTTCCGGAGTATGGCTGTATTCCACCTTGTCCATGACTTCCCGGATAATGTGAACGCCCAGCCCGCCAGGTTTTATGTCCTGAAGGTTCCTGGGTTTAATGGAATCAATATCAAAACAATTACCATTATCAACCATGGTAACGGCAAGAGAATCTTTATCAAGGGTGATGGTCACATCAATGCTTCGCGTCGGATCATCTTTGCAGCAGTGTTTGATTATATTGGAACAGGCTTCATCCACTGCAAGGATGACGGACCCGGCCTCTTCCTTTGAAAGCATGGCCGCAGACGTGACCTTTGCCATCATGGCCCGGATCTGTTTCAGGTTTTCCGGGCGCGCTGTGATATTGATGTGAATCGGGTCAAATCCCATAATGCATTAAATATATTTCATTAAAAGGGTCAATTCACTGTAAATGCCATCAGGGTTAAATCATCACTTCTGCCGTCGGTTGAGGTAAACCGGTCCACTGAGTTTGTAATGCCCCGGCAGATCATCTCAGGGTCATTGGGCTGGGATTTGATGACCCTTAAAAGCCTTTTCAGCCCGAACAGATCAGCCGCAGTGTTTTTTGCTTCAATAACGCCGTCCGTAAAAAGGGTGATGCTGGAGTGTTCTGCAAGATCAAATATTTCCTGATCATATTCAGCATCGGGAAGAATGCCCAGGGGTGGGCCTTTTTTCCGGTCATCCCCCAGAAGGACAGCCTCTTTTCCATTACAATAAACAGGCGGCAGATGCCCACCGTTTGCAATCTGGATACGGTTTTTGTCCGGGTCCAGCAAAAGGTAGATCAAGGTCACAAACATGCCCCTTTTGGCCCGGTCATATAAGACTTTGTTCATCCGGGTGAGAAGCTCTTTGGGTTCAGGGTGCAATAGTGTATAGTATTGAAGGTCGCTGGTCAGTCTGGCCATGAAAAGAGAAGCTGAAATCCCTTTGCCCGACACATCTCCGAGAACAATGCCGAGTTTATCAGACGGCAGCCTGAAAAAATTGTAAAAATCCCCTCCGATTTCAAGGGCAGGCTGATTCACCGTGGCAAACCTGTAATTTTGAATAACGGGAAGATCTCTCGGCAGAAAGCTTTCCTGGACCTCCCTGGCAAGTTTCAAATCCCGTTCCAGGGTTTCCCTCTGGAGGATGATCCTGTGCATTTTTGCCGTGTCAATGGCAACGGCAGCGCTGCCGGCGATGGTCATCAGCATTTCAAGCTCTTCAAAAGAAAAGACAAAGGGTTTGGTCAGTTTGTTCATCACCTGGATCACTCCAATGATTTCGCCCCTGATTTTCAGGGGGACGCAAAGCATGGCACGGGTCCTGTAGTGGGTTTTCCTGTCTGCCTCAGAAGAAAAATTCGGATGTTCATAAGCGTCTTCAAGATTGATAGGGGTCCCGGTTTCAGCCACCAGACCGGCAATCCCTTCTCCTTTTTTCAGTCGATACAATTCTATGATCTCGTCTCCAACCTCGCCAAGGGCAATCTGAAAGGTCAGGTCTCCTGTTTTTTCATCGATCAGGAGAAGACTGACCGATTCCGCCAGGAATGCCTTCTGTGTGGCGGTCATGACATTGGAAAGCAGCTTTCCGATGGACAGTTCGGAATTGATCAGATTGGCAATTTCAATGCAGTTGGACAGGCGTTCGACTTTGCCGATGCAGGCCTTAAGGTCTGAAGAATGATCGGTAATCATGAACTCCGGGATATTTTTTTCCATGCCATAATTTATATAAAGCATTTCAAGGTTTGTCAATCCTTGCAATTCCCGTTGACACTACAAGTTCGGTAAGTTATGGTTGCAAAAAACTCATAATTGCAAAAGCGACGGATTCCATCTATGATCCGAGTTGAAAATCTTGTTAAACGATATGACGGCATTATTGCTTCAAACCATCTCAACTGTCGATTTGAAAAAGGCAAAGTCACGGTGATTCTGGGTGGCAGCGGGTCCGGGAAAAGCACTCTCTTAAGACAACTGACAGGCCTTGAAAAACCGGATGAGGGTGCTGTTTATTTCGATGGCAAGGATCTGACAACCCTGAGCAGAAAGAAACTATTCGATATCCGCAAAAAAATGGGCATGCTGTTCCAGGGATCTGCTCTTTTCAATTATATGAATATTTTTGAAAATATCGCATTTCCTCTGCGGGAGCACACGAAAATTGCGGGCAATATCATCAAAACCATCGTTACCATGAAGCTTGAAATGGTGGGGTTAAGGGGAACCGAGCATCTGATGCCTTCCCAGCTTTCCGGCGGGATGATGAAACGGGTCGGGCTTGCAAGGGCTGTAGTCATGGACCCCACTGTCATTTTCTATGATGAGCCCACATCCGGTCTTGACCCCATTTCAACCGGAGTGATCGGAAAACTCATCAAGGATCTCAACAAAGCCTTGAATATTACGTCCATTGTGGTATCCCATGATATCAACTCCTGTTTTAAAATAGCCGACAATATTATCCTTTTGTATTACGGGGAGATCATTGCCAATGGAACAGTGGATGAAATCAGAAACAGCACTGATGAACGGGTGAAACAGTTTATCCATGGAGAGCCGGAAGGCCCTATTCCCTTTGCCCGAACGGCAAAGAATTATCTGGATGAAATTTTGTATGATTGAAGGAGAATTATAGAATTGTGGAAGCTGCAGCATCACTGGGCCGTTTGACCTTATATCGCATCCAGATTCTGGGCAGGAGCGGTATTTTCATTTTTACCGCCATTGTTCAGGCTTTTGTGCCGCCCTTCAGGATATCCCGCCTTATCAAGGAAATTGATTTCATCGGTTCTAAATCATTTCTGATTGTTTTTGTTACAGCTCTTTTCACAGGCATGGTCCTGGGTATCCAGGGATATTATTCTTTGAGTCAGTTCGGGGCAGAAGCGGCCCTTGGTGTCATGGTGGCTCTTTCCATCATCCGAGAGCTGGGGCCTGTTTTGTGCGCCCTCATGGTGACCGGACGGGCTGGCTCAGCCATTACTGCGGAACTGGGGATCATGAAGATCACGGATCAGTTTCCCGCCCTTGAGATGATGGCCATAGATCCCTTAAAATATGTGGCCAGCCCCAAGGTGATTGCAGGGATTATTTCGCTTCCGCTTTTGACGGCGTTTTTTGACCTCATCGGGATCGCGGGCGGGTATCTGGTCGGGGTGAAGCTTTTGGGGGTCAGCGAGGGGGCCTATATCGGCAAGCTCGCGGCAGCGGTAACGTTTAAAGATATTTACGGCGGCATCATAAAATCATTTTGTTTCGGACTTCTCATCACCTGGATCGCCACATTCATGGGATATACGGCAGAAGCAACAACCGAAGGCGTCAGCCGCGCCACTACAAATACGGTAGTCCTGACCTCGCTTTCCATTCTGATTGTGGATTATATCTTGACATCTTTATTGCTATAGGATTTAAACTAATCATCATGTACGGCAAAAAAACAGAGATTTCAGTGGGTATTTTCATGGTGGCGGGCATTTTCTGCCTCATTTATCTGTCTGTCCGCCTGGGCAGTGTCGACCTTTTCGGTTCCGATGCATATGTGATCAGCGCAAAATTCGGGTCCATCGAAGGCCTTGAGGTGGCTGCCTCGGTTGAGATTGCCGGTGTTCCGGTGGGAAAAGTAAAAAGAATCACTCTTGAGGAAAACCAGGCCTTTGTGGAAATGGAAATCAAAAAAGGAACCAAGATTTCCGATGATACCATTGCTTCCATCCGTACAAAAGGCATTATCGGGGACAAATTTGTCAAATTATCACCCGGGGGCTCGGATGATGTGTTAAAAGATAAGGGGGCTTTGATGGATACCGAATCTGCCATCAGCCTGGAAGAACTGGTCAGTAAATATATTTTTAAAAAATAACAGATTATGACGTTTAACATTAAAAGCAGGATAAAAGAGAATATCGGGTTGGTGGTGGTTGAAGGCGAGGTGGATATGTTCACGTCTCCGAACCTGCGGGATAGACTGCTTCCTTTTTTTAAAAAAACGGTAAAGGGAATAATCGTAGATCTTTCAGGCGTTTCCTTCATGGACAGTTCAGGGATTGCAACCCTTGTGGAAGGTCTTCAATGGAGTAAAAAGGAAAAACGGCAATTTATTCTGACAGGACTTGGAACCAATGTGCTGAATGCCCTGACCCTTACCAAGCTCAATAATGTGTTCAGTATAAAAACCGATACAGATGGTGCATATCAACAATTGCGTAACAGTTAACTAGGCCTACCATGCCTGGAGGAATCGATGAAACAATTTCAAATTGCGGCCCTTATTTTTATTGCAGTATATGTTTTTTCTCCTGTAAGCAATTGCCTGGCATCACCTGTTCAGGATCAACTGAAGGTCACCATCAGTAAAGTGATTGAGATTTTAAGAGATCCGGCATTCAAAGGGGATGCTTTTGCAAAACAAAGAAGAGAAACCCTTCGCAAAGTGATCTATGAGAGATTCAGTTTTGAAAAAATGTCTCAGTTATGCCTTGGTAAGCACTGGAAGGACAGGACTGAAGATGAAAAAAAAGTGTTTATCGAATTGTTTGGGAAACTCCTTGAGGAAACCTATATTTCCAAGATTGAAGGGTATACCGATGAAAAAGTCGAATATTTAAAAGAAGTTATTACGGATAAAAAAGCCCAGGTCAATACCCGGATTATCACCGAAAAAATTGAAATTCCCATTGATTATCGGTTGTACCAGGAAAAGGATGGGTCATGGATGGTCTATGACCTGATCATTGAAGGTGTCAGCCTCGTGGGAAATTACCGCTCCCAGTTTGATGAAATCCTTCAGAGAGACAATTATCAGAAACTCATAGAAGAGCTTAAAAAGAAAATCGATTAGAACCATCATCAATGGCAGAGACGTTAAAGCCCTGTTATTTGTGCCAGCACAACGGATATATTGTCTCTTCCTCCACCGGCATTGGCCTCATTTATAAGATGTTCAGTCTTTTTTTGAAGGTCTGAACCTGACTCCTCCAGGTGCTTTTTAATCAAGTCATCCGCTATCATATCGGTAAGACCGTCTGAGCAAAGCAGAAAAAGATCGTCGGGGAAGATATTGCCTTTTAATATATCCAGGGCTGGATTTTTTTTAATCCCCACTGCTCTTAAAATAATATTCTTAAATGAGTGCCTGGCAGCTTCCTCCCGGGTTATCAATCCCTGGGTCAACTGCTCCTGTACCAGGGAATGGTCCGCAGTCAATTGTTTGAAAACCCCCTTCCGGAGGCGGTAGGTCCGGCTGTCACCCATGTGGCCAAGGACAAACCCATTGTCATGAAATGCCAGCAATTCTGCCGTGCATCCCATGCCCTGGCAGGCTGGATTGCTTTCTGCATATTTTAAAATGCGGTCATTGGCAATCTGAAAGGTTTTTTGAACCTGATCAGAGTCCCTATCCTCTGAATTCTGTGTCATGGAAAAAACATCCCGGGCGGTCTCTGCAAATATCCGGCTTGCAATATCGCCTGCGGCAGTCCCCCCGATACCATCAGCAACAAGGCAAAATCCCTTATCCTCATTGACCATTATGAAGTCCTCATTTTTCTTTCTATAAAGACCCTGGTCTGTTTTTCCATACAAAAAGAATCTGTTCATCTTCTTTGGATTCAATAAATGGAATCAATCCTTTGCTTTTTTGACGCACCATACGGAAATACAAAAAAACAGGATTCCGATGCCTGCGAGAATCATAAGGGAAACCCATGATGGCCGGTGGCCGAAAGCGGCGGCCCTAATGGCAGTGGCGGCATGGGTCAGGGGCAGAAAATAAATGATGTTCCGGGCCCATTCCGGAAAATTTTCCAGGGGAAAGAAAGTGCCGCTTAAAAAAGCCATTGGCGTGATCACAAAGCTGGTCATAAGGCTCTGGTCGGCGTGGGATTTTACCAGCATGGCAATGCCCACGGCCAGGGAGGCAAACAAAAAGCTGTTTAAAAGGATGGCCAGCCAGAACCAGGCATTCAGGGACAGAACCACCCCGAACAATAATCCCAGGATCAGCACCACGAGGATGGCCAGGAAGGCCCGGGTCATACCGGCCAGAACCTCACCGGCCACATAGGAAATATCCGAAACCGGAGCCGCCTGGATCTCCTCAAAAATATTCCAGTAAAATCGGGCAATATTGATTTCGCTGGAAATGGCAAAGGCCTGGGTCATACTGGTCATGGCAATGAGTCCGGGGATGAGAAATTCCATATAGGTGTGGCCGTCCAGGGTCACATGTTTTCCCATGGCAAAGCCGAATGCGATGAGGTAGAGAAGGGGAGAGACGCACCAGGAAGGGATCAGCCTTGTCAGCCGGCGTTTTAAGATCAACAATTCCCTGTAATAAACTGCAAAGGCACCTTGTATCATTTTACTTTTTTCCCTGTCAAAGAAAGGAAAGCATCCTCCAGGTTGACCCGCCTCAGGGTAAAACTGTCCTTGTGAGCGGCGATATGGTCATTGGCCTCTTTCCGGTCATTAAAATAAAGGGTTTCCATGTCATCTTCCTTAAGGCGGTCGAGAGCCCAGACGCCCATCTGTTTCATCAGATTTTCCGGCGTATCCACCACCACAATGGACCCCTTGTCTAGAAAAGCCACCCGGCCGGCAAGGAATTCCGCCTCTTCAATATAATGGGTGGTCAGGAAAATGGTGGTGCCGTGCTGCTGGATTTTCCGGATCAGGGCCCAGATTTTGCGGCGCATCCCCGCGTCCAGCCCCACGGTGGGCTCATCCAGAAACAGGATGGAAGGGGAATGCAGAAGGGCTCTTGCAATCATGAGCCGCCGTTTCAGACCGCCGGACAGGTTTTTCACCAGGGTCTCTTTCCGGTCCCCCATTTCCACATAGTCCAGGAGTTCATCGATCCTGGCATTTCTTTCCTGTTTGTCCATCCTGAAGAGTTTGCCGTGGATGGTTAAATTTTCAACCACGGACAATTCCCGGTCCAGATTAATGGACTGGGGCACAAGGCCGCACTGCCTGCGGCTCTCAATGGAGCGGTTGCCCACATCAAATCCGTTGAGCGTAGCCGTTCCCGAGCTGAGCCTGGTCAATCCCGTCAATATCCGGATAGTTGTGGTTTTGCCTGCACCATTGGGCCCGAGAAAGGCAAAGAGTTCTCCCTTATTCACCTCCAGGTTAACATCCTTCAGGGCCTGGACGGTTTTATAGGTTTTATTCAGATTCTGTATTTGGATCACAACACATCTCCTTGCACAATATCAACCCAGGGCTGATGTAAAACTATTGACCTAAAATAACCCGCATTCATGCGGATGGCAAGTTTTTCAGCATCCAAACCAGTTTGTTTTTAAAAAACTTGAACGGTTTATCCGAAGACCCGGATAAAATAATTGATTTTGAGGATGATCCCATGTATGCAGGTGAGGCAGACAGAAAGGATCGACGATGTTGACAGGGAAAACAATCAAGCTGAAAGGCGACCGATGCTGAAGCATTCATATCAACACATCCCCGGAATCGGGGCAAAAACGGAAAGACAATTGTGGGAAGCAGGTATACTCGACTGGGACAGCTTTTCCAAAGCAACATCTCCCGTAAGTCTTTCCCCAAAACGGCGTGAAACCATAAAAACCTATATTGAGGCGTCCAATCATCATCTGGCCGGCAATAACCCGGGGTTTTTTCTGGATTTACTGCCGCCGGACCGCCATTGGTGTATTTTCCCTGAATTCAGATCTTCCATTGCCTACCTGGATATCGAGACCACCGGCCTGGACCATTGGGGATTTGACATCACCACCATTGCCTTGTATGACGGGACCACTATCAAATATTATATTCAGGGGAGAAACCTGGAAGACTTTATTCGCGATATTGAAAAATACAAGGTCATTGTCACCTACAATGGAAAAACCTTTGATGTGCCCTTTATTGAAGGGTATTTCAGAACAAAGCTGAACCAGGGCCACATTGATTTGCGGTATGTTCTGAAAAGCCTGGGATATGGCGGAGGGCTTAAATCCTGTGAAAAGGCCCTGGGTTTGGATCGGGGGGACCTGGACGGGGTGGACGGGTATTTTGCCGTTCTGCTCTGGCAGGACTATCAACGGAATCGGAACGAAAAAGCCCTTGAAACCCTTTTGGCCTACAATATTGAGGATGTGGTCAATCTTGAGACCCTCATGGTCATGGCTTACAATATGAAGATCAAGGATACTCCGAAGACCTGTCCGCTGGCGATACCGAATGCACCTGAAATCCCCTTTAAAGCAGACCCGGCAACCCTTGCCCGGATAAAACGGCAGGTTTCTTTTTTGCCTGACCCGTACCTTTAACAATAATATTAATAACCGATGAAGAGAGGACCCATGACCCAACGAAACGCAAAACAGGAAAAAGATCTGGAAAAAGTTTACACCCGTAAAGACTTTGTGAATAAGCTCCGAAGACTGGCTGATGCTCTGGAACAAAACAAAAGGTTCAGGATACAGATCGCAGGGGAAAGAATCTCTGTCCCGGCCGATGCCGTATTTAATATCGAGCATGAAAGAGAAGGGGGTGCCGAAGAAATTGAATTCCAGTTGAAATGGGAGGTGCCGGGGGAATAGTATTAAACGGTTTTAATTTCTAAGTGGAAAAAAGGGCCTGATGGATACAAGGCTTGGGTTTTTCATATTGATTATGCTATGGTTTTAAATTATGAAGGGTTGGGCCAGTGATGTAAGTTGTTTGAATCAATAAAAGAGTTTCAGGAGGCGGAAATGCTCCAAAATTTACAAATACGGAATTTTAAAGGGTGGAAAGATACGGAACTTATTCAAATGGCACCCATCACACTGTTTTTTGGAACCAACAGTTCCGGGAAATCAAGTATCGGACAATTTCTGATGATGTTAAAACAAACCGTGGAATCACCTGACAGAAAAGCTATCCTTTATCCGGGAGATAAAAATTCAGCAGTCCAGATGGGCTCTTTTCAAGAAATGGTATTCGGGCGGGATATCGAAAAACCTATACATTTCAATTATACATGGGAATTGGCAAAGGAGCTGAAATTTAAGGACGCCCTGTCCGGTAAAAAATATTCTGCAACCCGGATTGAATTTAATGGATCCATTGCCGTTCAGAAAGACCATTCCAATAAATTGTTTATGGTCCATTTTTCCTATGCCTTGAAAAAAGCAAACCAGATAGAAGTCACCATCGGCATGGAGAAAAAAAACGGCCGTAAGGAAGAATATGATATTTCATGCGACCACTACCGGTTAAAAAGAAATCCGGGGAGAGTCTGGTATCCCCCTACTCCTGTAAGGTTTTACGGTTTTCCGGATGAAGTGATTAATTATCATAAGAATGCTCAATTTGTTCAGAGTTTGAATCTTGAGCATGAGAATCTGTTTAAATCCATATTCTATCTCGGACCCCTGCGCACGAAAACCGAAAGGCTGTATTCCTGGACAGGCGTCACACCCGAGAGTGTGGGCTATTCAGGAGAAAATACTGTATCAGCCATGCTTGCAGCCCGTGAAAGAACAATCAGTCTCGGTTATAAAAGACCGTATCATCCCTTTGAGCAGGTGATTGCAGTCAGTTTAAAGAATATGGGATTAATTGATGATTTCAAGGTCAATCCGATTTCAGAGCAACGACAGGAATATGAAGTTAAGGTGCAAACCAAAGGATCAAAAAACTGGGTAGACCTCCCGGATGTGGGGTTTGGCGTTTCCCAAGTACTTCCGGTTTTGGTTCAATGCTTTTATGCTCCTGCCAATTCCATCATCATCATGGAGCAACCTGAGATTCATCTTCATCCAGGCGCTCAGTCCGATTTGGCTGATGTCATGATGGATGTCATTAATTCAAAAGAGGATGGTAAGGATAGAAATATTCAACTCATCATCGAGACCCACTCCGAACATTTTTTAAAACGTATCCAAAGGCGGATTGCTGAGGAAAAGGTGTCTCAGGAGAAGATTTCGGCTTATTTTGCAAAAGTGGACCAATTGCCGGCTAAGCTGGAGCCGTTGGAAATCGATCTTTTTGGGAATATTCACAATTGGCCGAAAAATTTTTTCGGTGATGAAATGGGGGATGTTACCGCACACGCCAGAGCTGCAATGGATAAAAGAATCAGGCAGATAGCGCCTCAGGGGAAAACAAAAGATGAATAAGAAAATCTCTTCTAAAGTCGTTGTTGACACCAATGTTCCTAAAACTGCCAATCTTTCAAAGAAGCCTGCTTCAATTTCAGATGACCTTGTTTTTTGTGTTGCCCAATGTGTTAATTCCATTGAAAATATTATCAAAAAAGGAGGGTTGGTGATAGATGATGGAGATGAGATTTTTAATGAATATCGCAGGCAGCTCTCCATGAGCGGACAGCCCGGGATAGGGGATAAATTTTTAAAATGGGTTTATGACTGTCGCTTCGGGTTCCCATCCTCTGACAGGGTTTCCATTACAAAAATCGGGGATTCCTATGGTGAGTTTCCGGATCATGATGGTCTCAGCAATTTTGATATCAGTGATAGAAAATTTGTGGCTGTAGCCAATGCACATGCTGATAAGCCTCCTATACTGGAAGCCACGGACAGTAAATGGTGGGGATTGAAAGAGGCGCTTAAAGAATCCGGGATCATTGTCAATTTTCTCTGCCCGGATTATATCAAGAACAAATATCAGGAAAAGATGGAACAATGACTCAGGATTTCTTCAAATTTCCATCCACGCCCCATCTGGTAGTTCTTGGAACAAGCCCTGTGAGAAATGACAAAGTTTTTTTTGATAAAGAACGAAACCAATTTTTGGCTCATGAGCTGACGGTTGAAGAAAAAATAGACGGTGCGAATTTAGGGATTTCCTTTGATCATACAGGGAGGCCAAACCTTCAAAACCGTGGGGCTTATCTTTCGGCTACCCATTCAGGCCAATGGAAAAAAATAGATGATTGGCTGCGGTCCCGTCTGGATATTCTCTTTGACCATCTTTATGATCGATATATCCTGTTCGGTGAATGGTGTTTTGCAAGGCATTCGGTCGGCTATGACAAACTGCCGGATTTTTTTTTAGGGTTTGATGTTTTTGATAAACAAAACAGGCAATTCTTTTCTTTTGAATCGAGGAACAAGCTGTTTGAAGATATGAATATCTTACCTGTTCCTTTTATCCGGAAAGGTGTTTTTTCTTTAAAGGATTTAACGGCATTGATGGGAAAATCCTGCTTTGGTTATGAATCAGCAGAAGGCCTTTACCTTCGCCATGATGATGGCCGATGGGTAGGGGGCCGGGCAAAGATTGTCAGACCGGAATTCATCCAGGCCATGGATGTCCACTGGTCCGGAAAAAGGATCATCCCGAATCAATTAGAGTATAATTCATAGTTTTGACCGATAAAGGCCTCAATCCTGTCAAAGGAAGGCCATTTACCCCTTTCCGAATCCCGGGATTTGGACGGCTTTTTCCACTTTTTTTAAGACAAGAATGGCCATGGACACCAGGGCCAGATAATAGAGGCCGATGACGGCAAACACCTCGGTAAACCGGAAATATTCCGTGGCAAGGGTTTTTCCCTCCCCGGTCAGTTCCATAAAGGTGACGATATAGGCCAGGGAAGAATATTTGATGAGATAGATGACCTCATTTCCGCATCCGGGCAGGGCTTTGCGCATGGCCTGGGGAACGATGATCCAGAAAATGGACTGGAATTTGGACAATCCCAGGGCCTGGGCCCCGAAATACTGGTTTCTTTTGATGGAGAGCAGTGCGCCGCGGACATATTCCGACTGATAGGCCCCGCTGCACAGGATGAATCCCGTCACAGCCGCCGCATAGGGCGTCAGATAGATCCCGATGTTGGGAAAGCCGAAATAAAGAATAAAAAGCTGAACCACCAGCGGGGTGCCGCGGAAAACAGCCGTATAGGTGTTGCAGATTTTTCGGATCAAGGGGTCCCCGAAGGCCCTGAGACATCCGGTGATGATGCCGACCAGGACGCCGCCCACGGCAGACGGAACGATCAATGCAATACTCATGACAAGACCGCGGTTCAGGGCTTCAAACAATTCCTGGAAAAAAGGGGACATCACTATTTTATATCCCTTCTCCGGACAGGCTGTTGAGCTTGTCGCAGAATCCCTGGCTCCGGGTGCCGGGGACCAGAAGGGTCCTGGGGCTGCCCTGTTCCACCACCGTCCCTGCCTCCATAAACAGGATTTCATCGGCCAGGGTGCGGATGAGGCTGATCTGGTGGGTGGCCATGACCATGGTCATGCCTTTTTGGGCCAGGTTCCGGATGACGTCAATGACCTCGCCGGTCAGGTCCGGGTCCAGGGCCGAGGTGGGTTCATCCAGAAGCAGCACCTTGGGGTCCATGGCCAAGGCCCTGGCAATGGCCACCCGCTGTTTCTGTCCGCCGGAAAGTTCTGCCGGATAAAGCTTTATCTTGTCTTCCAGCCCCACCTGGGATAGTTCGATCATGGCCCGGGACAATGCTGCTTTTTTATCCATTTTTTTTACCTTGCGAAGTGCCAGGGTTACATTGTCCAGGGCAGTCAGGTGGTCAAACAGGTTGAAATCCTGGAAAATCATTCCCACCTGCTGCCGATAGCGGTAAAGCTCTTTTTTGCTGAAGATATCCACGGGTTTTTCTTCCAGCCAGAATTTGCCTGAATCAGGGGATATGAGACAGTTCATGCATTGAAGAAAGGTGCTTTTGCCTCCACCGGAAGGCCCGACCAGGATTTTGATCTCACCCTTGTTTAAGCTTAAATCCACTCCCTTGAGAATGGGCTCGCCGCCAAAGGATTTGGTTATGTTTTCCACCCTGAGAATGGGATTATTCATGGTTACATTCCTTTATCCGAATATCCGGGTATTCTGACGGTCTTTTCCAGTTTTGCCAGGGCCCTGACACCGGCCCAGGTCAGGACAAAATAAATCAGCCCCGCAATGATATAAATGGGAAGGTGCTGGTAGGTCCGTGATGCCACAAATTTTGCCCTGGCCATGATTTCCGGTGCTCCCAGGACAAAGGCCAGGGCCGAATCCTTCAAGACGATGGAGAATTCATTGGACCAGGCCGGTATGGACAACCGCAGGGCCTGGGGCAGGATGATGGTTAAAATGGCCTGGGCATCACTCATGCCCAGAGAGCCGGCTGCTTTGAACTGGCCCTGGGGAAGTGAGAGGATGGCGCCCCTGAATATGTTTGCCTGGTAAGCCGCCGTGGTCATTCCCAGGACCACGGTGACGGCTGCAATCGCGCTGAGATTGAGCCCCATATAATTAAACAATCCGAAATAGAAAAGAAAGAGCAGAACCAGGATGGGGACTCCCTGGAAGAACCAGACATAGAGGCCGATGGCCCTTTGAAGGGATTTTTTGCCGTAAACCTGACCCACGGCCATGGATAGCCCCAGAATCAGTCCAAGGGCCATGGCACCGGCCACGATTCCGGCCGTGATCAGGCTGCCCGAAAGAAGATAGGGCAAAGCGCCTTTGATAATCGATAAACTTTCCGGCATTTCATAAACCGGCCGCTATGCCAAAAGGCATAGCGGCCCTCTGATGATTATTTTAGATCGTATTTTTTAACAAGTTCTTTCCAATAACTAGACGCCATGAGGCGTTTCAGTCCCTCATTCATATCCTTGAGCAGTTGGGTGTCTTCTTTGCGGACGGCATATCCGAAATTCTCGGCCGCCATTCCAAAGGTACTGAGGATTTTCACGGCCTTTTTGTCTGAAGCGTCTTTTGCCGGGGCATCGTCCATGGCGGCAGCGGCAATTCTTCCGTTGAGGATGTCTTCAATGGCCAGAGGAGAAGACTCATAATATCTGAGTTCAAGATTCCATCCGCTTTTCTCGGCTGCTTCCTTGAGCCATTTGGCCTCAGAAGTTCCCTGCTGAACTCCGACCATTTTTTTGCCTTTGAGAATGTCGTCCAGGGTCAGGGCGGAATCTTTTTTAACCACCATCACCTGTTCGATTTTCCAGTAGGGGTTGGTAAAGGCGACCTTTTCCAGGCGGTCCGGCGTAATGCTCATGCCCGAGGCAACCATGTCGATTTTTTTGGTGAGCAGGCTGGTGATGATTCCATCCCAGTCAAAGGCCTTGTGCTCCACTTCATACCCCATCTCCTTGGCGATCCAGTTCATGGCCTCCACGTCAAAGCCGCTGGGAACCCCCTTTGGATCAATAAACGCAAAAGGAGGAAAGTTTGCATCAATTCCGTTTACAATTTTCTTTCCTGCAAAGGCCTGACCGCTGCCCGCCAGAAGAAGCGCCATGATCCCGACCAGAATTACGAGGTTTCTTTTAAACATGTTATGAATCCTTTTTTATGGTTATGGTGTATGGAGCAAGGATTGCTCCGGCTCAATAAAATCATCAGGAGGCCATATGGGCCACCTGATTGACGACTCCTGGTAAATAGTGATATTCCGGAAAATTGTCAAGAAAGGACCATGTAATATTAAATATGCAAAGGCAAAAACGGTTTCATCCCTGCATACAAAACTCCTTGATCTATTTCAAAGCTTTTGCAATGGTATTGGCCATGGTTTCCATGTTGGCCGGATAATCATAGGCAAGATTGTCAATGGACACCACAGCTCCGTTTATGGCTGAAGCAATTTTTTGCGCTGCCGCCTGATCAAACTGGGGCTGGACAAAAATAACCCGTGTTTTTTCCTTTTTTGCAAGCTTGATGATATCGGACAATTCCTTGCCCTTGGGCGCTTTTCCCATGGTTTCCACGGCAATCTGGTTTAAGCCGTAACGGTCTGTAAAATATCCAAAGGCCGGGTGGAAAACAAAGATATTTTCTCCCTTTAGCCCTTTGAGTATGGTTTTCAGGTGAAGATCAAGATCATCCAGGTCTTTGAGAAAAAGATCGTAATTTTTCCGATACTCCTCCCGACCCTCGGGATCAAGATCTGAAAGTGTCTTGAAAATGGTAAGGGCCTGAATTTTTACATTTTCAGGGCTCATCCAGATATGGGGGTCTTTGCCGGAATGGGCGTGATTCTTATTCTCCTTATGAGGATCATGACCCTGATCTTCGGCTTCATGATGCTCGTCCATATCTCTTAAGACAATGCCGTCACGGGTGTCCACAATCTTCAGCCCGGAGCCTGATTCAAGTTTAGGGATGATCCCGTTTTCAAAATCGATCCCGATCCTGAAATAGACATCGGCGGACATGAGTTTTTTGATCTGATCCGGGGAAGGGGAATAGATTTCAGGGCTTTTGCCCGGTTTAACAAGGACATCGACATTCACCCGGTCCTTTCCGATTCTTTCAACAAAATATTTCTGGGGCAGGATACTGACCTGAACCGTTACAGGAGATTTGGCAGACACGGTCTGGGACGTAAGCCATAGAATGCCCAGGACGGCAAATATTAAGTATTTATGATAGTGCAAATTCTTCCTTTACGAACATTGTTTTAAGTTTTTCGGGAAGACCCGCAAAAGCATCATCAACGACTTTTACGCCATCATTGAACACAATCTGAACTCTTTGGTTGTATTTTTTTATCTTTTTTAATAATCGTTTCAATGACTCATCTTCAATTGCAATCAATTGATTTAAATTCAGTTTGACAATACAATCTTCCCTTTTTAACTTGCCTAAAATATTTTTAGCAAAGGCCCTTGCATTGACCTTGTCGAGTGTGCCGGCCAATTCAACCATTATCGGTTCATGATTCCAATTTAGATTAATATCCAATATGTTTGAGAATGACTTGCCTTTTAAGGCCTCGGCAGCAAGATTTTTTACCGACACACGGTATCTGGTGATCATTGTTTTGGGCTGATAATTGTTTTGACCCAAAAGAATTTTTATTGCTTCCCTCTTTGCGTGATAGGAAGCAAATCTTGTCCCAATCCTCTGCTTCAGTGATTTCGGACCGAATTCATGGTTATATCTTTCAATGGTTTCTTTTGTCTTATTCAGAACGATATCATTATGGGCAAAGCGATGTAATGCCTCTAACATCATGCGATAATATTCAGCCCAGCTTTTTAACTGCTGTGCTCTTTTCTGCATAAATGAATCTTTGTACTTTGAAATTGTCACATACCCTCTCAGCACCGTGTCACTCATCCTCAGCAAGGATGATCCTTGTTTATCGTAATCATATCGGAATGCATTTTTTAAAAATCCGGCAGATTCTTCCAGGTTGAAATGTGGATGCTTAAACCAGATCTGGTGCTGCCCGTGCCATTCTTCATAGGGAATATCTTTTCTTAATAATCCTTGCTCGTCATAGTCGCTATAAAGTTTTGTCCCGGGCAATGGCCCCAAACCCATGAATTGAACAAAATCAGATTCCAGATCGACCATAAATTTTATATCATCCATGATGGTTTGCTGGTCATGATGTTCGGAAAATAAAATTCCGGACGCCAGTACGCTTATTCCATGGTCTCTTAGGTCTTTAATCATTTGTTTAATATCAACGTCACGATTTTTTTCATAAATCTCATGCTTTGATTCAACACCAACCCAAAGAAAAGATACACCCAGACGTGCCAGGAATTTTGGACCCATTTGCTTGATGGTTTCAGCAGAACTGAAAATTCCAAAGCGATAAAGTTTGTTGTGTTTTTCCATCAGCTCTACAAGTTCAATGGCACGTTCCGGAACCTTTAAAAAATTTTCATCCATGATGAAAAATTCATCATGGCCTAATTTTTTTTCAATTTTTTGGCAGACATCAAAAAGTTCTTTGCCGGTGTTGAAAAAGGGCGTGTATTTTTTTTCGAAGAAATGTGTTGTCGCACAAAACCGGCAACCATTCTTGCAGCCAACTCCGGGGATTAACACTGCGGCATCTGTTTTTAGTTTCATGCCCAGGATTCGTTTTGAAAAAACAGAATCTATGATTGGATGGTTAATCGGTTTTTTTGTGTTTTCACCCAGCAATTCCCTTAACCATTTTACGCCTTCACCACGACAGATGTTATCATTTTCTATAAGTGTTTCGATCCCGGGAATCGCAGTGCCGTGACCCCCAAGTAATATTTTGGTTTTGGGTGCATATTTTCTGATTTGTTCAGCCATATACTTGGCCTTAATGAAATTTGGCACAATAAATGAAATCCCGATGTAATCGTAACTTTTCTTGATCTCTTTTATGAATCTTTCCTTTGATGGAAAATCAAGCACGGTTGTCGGTACGTCTATATTTTCAGCAAGAAAATATAATCCAAAGCTCTGATGGTTAAACCGAAGAGAAAAAAGTCCTTGCTCTCTTGTTATCTGATTATGAAAAAGTTCCATAATGTTTTCTTTTCTGCCAAAATCATCATCAACTCCATAGGGGCCAAATACGGAGGTAAGTAATATTTTCATGAAAAATCCTTTGTTATCACCAAGTTTTGAAGACTATGACATAATTATTTAATTTTGTAAATAATACCATCAGCCAAGGGTGCACGACAAATTTATAGGTAACAATTTCAGACTGCCGCCCGATGTTCCCAAAAATCTTCCCAGCGGTTGCTCAGAATACTACAGCGCAGGGCTATGATGCTATTTGCGCCCTCAACCGTCCAGTGCATACCCGACTG
>JANNUH010000110.1:0-9521 GCA_031395015.1 Desulfobacterales bacterium
CTCCGGTTTGTATCTGCTAGAAACTAAAATGTCTAGATTTAATTTCTGAATGCAATTCATTTTATATTTAGCTCGTTAGTACTACCTTGAAAGGGCTGGATACATGCACCCATAAATGACCAAGTACAACAAAAAAAATCGCTATCCCTCTTAATTGATCTGTATGCGATAGGCTAAGTAATCCTTTCTCACTTGGATTAGGGTCAGTTTTTTTAGTTATTGTCAGCATAATCAGAACGATAAACAAAAAAATTAATAGAAAGTTAGCATGATCTGGTTGGAAAATATCCAATTTGATAAATTCATAATTTTGGAAAAAATCTTTAAATGTTTCAATTTTAAATGTCATGCTAACCTTTCATTAAAAGAAATACTAATTCATAATGATTTCAACTAAAGCCCCCTCGTCGGGAATTGCGTATCAGTAATTGTAGTACCTGTAAAGAAATTTAATTCAGGCACACCATTTTTGTTCTGGTAGAAAGAATGCCCACCGGTGCTGGGTGGGGAATGATGGTGCTGTGCCATTTGCCTGTGGGCTTTTATCTGTCTTTCCAGTAATTTGGTTTTCTATGCAAATGCATTATCGCCATAATCCGGATGTTATTTTCAAAAATTCGATAGAGGATACCATAAGGAAACTTGTTTGTGAGGCAACGACTTGTTTTTGTGTCGATTTTAGTCCATGCAGACGGATTTACACATATCCGTTCTATAGTAGCGTAAACTTCTTCGGAAAATTTCAGTCCCAATCCTTGCTGACATTCTTCATAATACTCAATTGCAGCAAAAAACTCTATCTCTGCAGACTCATGAAAGCTGTATGTCATTTTGAAAATTTTTTCTTGATTTTTTCAAAAACTTCTTCACCTGGAATTAGTTTTGCGGTCCCGTTATCAATTTCTTGACATCGGCGTTCGACTTCATTTGCCCAAGCCTGATCTATATCATTCTGAGTTGGCAGGTTTGTACTGATGATCAGTTTATCTATTAGAATCAGGCGATCATTAATTGGAAGATCAAGAGCCTGTTCATATATTTTTTCAGATAGTTCTATCATATTTTACCTCTTGCTTTCACTATATTGATTAATAAATGTTAAATCAATATCTTTCCACTTTCATTTCATTACAAAAATAGGTTTGAGCCCCACGGCACCATGAACCCCGGAGCCCTAACGCTGGGTGGAGAAGTTTGATCGATACTTTCAGGGCAACGATCTTAATCAACCACCCCGCTGATGAGGCAGGGCTGGACCATGGCCTCCTGCAATTCAGTGCCCGATGCATTGCCTCCGCTCATCTGGATGGCAACTTTCTTAGCCTTTAACCGGCTCCGGATTTTTATGGCCGCTCTCAGGCACGCAGACCCTGCGCCTTCAGTAAGATTTCGGGTATGATGGGCGGCAAGTGCAATTCCCTGGTATAATTCTTCTTCCGTCAGAAGGACAAAATCATCAAGCGCATCTTTATACAGAGAAAACGGTATTTCATAGGCCGTGCCCGTGGCAATTCCGCCTGCAAAGGTTGTATTTGGCGAAGAGACTATTTTTTTTTCTTTCCAGGACAGATAGGCTGCGCTGGAGGCTTGGGCCTGGACGCCGATGATGCGGATGTCCGGGCGAATCTGTTTCAGTACGGTAATTGCCGCAGCCGCTTCGCTGCCGGCACCGATGGGAATGATCATGACATCCAGATCAGGAACCATTTCAAGGATTTCCAAAAATTCCGTACCCACGCCATTGATCAGCCCGGCCTCGTTTGCCGGGTGAACAAAATAGAGACCGCGCTTTTCGACCAGTTCTGCAACTTTTCTGCCGGATTCTTCAAAATCCTTTCCATATTCAATCAGCTCAGCACCGGCATCTTTTATACTGCGGATTTTCAGCGGGTTGGAGTTTTCAGGGACGACTACGACGGCATCCAGATTAAAGAGTTTTGCACTGGTCGCCACTGATGTGCCATGATTCCCCGTTGAATAGGTGATGACCCCCTTTGTCTCCTCTTGACTGAGATGATGCATCAGGTTTATTCCGCCGCGTATTTTAAAGGTTCCGGTGGGATTATGGTTTTCATGCTTGATAAATACCTCTGCGCCGACAAGGCGATCCAGGCTCGGGTATTGCCTCAGCGGTGTGGGGACAAGGAATTTTCGCAATATCTCCCTGGCGCCAAGAACATTTGATAAAGATATCAGCTCACGGCTTTTATTCATTCTGGTCTCCTGATTTAGGGTTCACCCTTTACATGGTGTTTTAAGGAAAAGATACTTTATTGGTCTTTCGAAAAACAGTTACAGATTTTCAAAAAAATAATAGGTACAGATATTGCGTCTGAAGATTGCTGATGAATTATTGTAAAGCGGTTTTTTTTACCATGAAGTGCATGAAGGACATGAAGTTGTCGGATCTTATTTCTTCATGGTCTTCATGTGCTTCATGGTTATGGGCCTTAAGGCGTGACGGCTCATTTAAGCTATTTGCCGGGGATTGCTCTCAGACCAGGGTTTGATATTTTTGATGACGGCACTCAGCATCTGCTCTGCAACTTCAGTATCGTGGGCTGCCTGGGCGCGCAGCCAATAACCGTTGGATAAAGCAAAAAATCGGCACAGCCGTAAATCCGTATCCGCAGTTATAGAGCGCTTTCCGGCAATAATTTCACTGATGCGTTGAGCAGGAACACCAATTTCCTTGGCCAGACGATATTGGCTGATTTCCATAGGCTTAAGATATTCTTCCAGTAGAAGCTCTCCCGGAGTGATCGGTTTCAGGTTGCTCATGTTATATTCTCCTCAATGGTAATCAACTATTTCTACGCTTTCCGCGCCTGCATCCGTCCAATAAAAGCAGACCCGCCACTGATCATTGATACGAATACTATATTGACCGGAACGATCTTCCTTAAGCGCTTCAAGGCGGTTGCCGGGCGGAACTCTCAAATCTTCCAGCCGATTAGCGATCTCAAGCTGTCTGATTTTGCGCCGTGCAACATTGGCAATATTCACAAACTGTTTGACAGGCTTTCCTTTTGAGAGCGTTTCGGTATATTTGCATTTGAATGATTTGATCATGTATTTCATAATAACGCATGGCGTGACTAAGGTCAACCCTGATTTCAGTTGCAATGAATGATTGACAAGGCTGAAATTCCTGAACATAATACTATCGTTTTATTCTTTAAATATCAGGAGTCGAGAAATATCAAACCGGTCACGGTTTTGAAAAAAATAAGGGGGAAGGAAATGGCTAAACAATCGCTGCAAGGGCTGGGGATATTACTGGGAGTTGTTTTCTTTTTCATGGGCTGCGGTGATAAAATCAAGCCCGGCACTACCGGGTCAGGGACGCAGTCATCCATAAAAGCGGGCCTGGCCGTGGCCGAAGTCAGCACCCAGCCTTTTGTTTATGAAGCCGTCGGCACC
Source organism: Desulfobacterales bacterium (assembly GCA_031395015.1). GTDB lineage: Bacteria > Desulfobacterota > Desulfobacteria > Desulfobacterales > Desulfobacteraceae > Desulfobacula. The sequence continues at coordinate 3,424 of JANNUH010000110.1, forward strand.
ATCACGGCCCAGGCGGTCAGCACGTTGTCCGGCAAAATCATGGGGACGGTCAAGTCCGTGAATGTTCGGGAAGGAAGCCGCGTTAAACAGGGCGATGTCCTGGTGGTCCTGGACAAAAGACAGGTGGAAGCCGGGCTTCGCCAGAGCGAGGCGGGTTTGTCTGAGGCGGGAAAAGCGGTTACTGCTGCTGCTTCAGCCCGAAATGCAGCAGAGGCCGGTGCAAAACTGGCCGAAGCCACTTATATGCGATATCAGAAACTTTTAAAGGAAGAATCCGCCACCCAACAGGAATTTGAAGAAGTCGAGGCCCGGCACCGCCAGGCCCAGGCGGCTTTAGCCCAGGCAGACGCCATGCTGTCGGCGGCAAAATCACGGGTTCAGCAGGCCGAGGCCGGCGTTTCCTCGGCCGGTATTTCGGAAAAGGATGCCACAATCCTGGCCCCCTATGACGGCATCGTCACCGCCAAGATGATCAATGCCGGAGACCTGGCTTCTCCCGGAACTCCCTTGCTCACACTGGAGAAAACCGGGGGCTTTCAGGCTGAACTGGTCGTCCCGGAACATCATATAGCGGCTGTCCGGGTGGGCCAGACCATGGACATCAGCATCCCGGCCCAGACCGGTTCCTCTCTCATTAAAGGGGTTGTGGAAACCATCTCTCCTATGGCGGACGCCCGGAGCCGGTCCTTTACGGTCAAGGTCATTCTTCCTGAAACCCCCCTGCTTCGCTCAGGTATGTTTGCCAGGGTCAATATTCCGGTGGGCCAGGGAGGCATGCTTCTGATTCCGGAATCAGCCGTCGTGACCCAGGGACAGCTCACAGGATTTTTCATGGTGGATGAAGGAGCCATTGCCCGGTTCCGGCTGGTGCGGACAGGACGGACATTCGGGAACAGGATCGAAATCATCTCCGGCATGAAACCCGGCATCCGGTATGTGGTATCGCCTCCGGCCGGGTTAAAGAACGGCATCAAAGTCGAGGATGCATCATGAGCGCACATTTTGGACCGGCCGGAAAGATAGCCGGTTATTTCATCAACTCCAAGCTGACGCCGCTCATCATCATAGCTTCCATTCTTCTCGGCATGGCCGCGGTCATTGCTTTGCCCAGGGAAGAAGAGCCCCAGATCATCGTTCCCATGATCGATGTTTTTGTCCAAATGCCGGGCGCATCAGCCAGGGAAGTAGAACAGCGCGTCACCAAACCCATGGAAAAACTCCTCTGGGAGATTCCTGGCGTCGAATATATCTATTCCACTTCCATGCCGGGCATGTCCATGGCCGTGGTCCGGTTTCTTGTGGGCCAGGATGAAGAAGCGTCCATTGTCAAGCTTCAATCCAAGCTCACATCCAATTATGACCGGATTCCATCCGGCGTGAGCCCGCCGCTCATCCGTCCCCGGTATATCGACGATGTCCCGATTCTTGCCCTGACCTTCTGGAGCGAAGAGGTTGACCATTATCTGCTCCGGCGTCTCGTGGCGGAAGTGGAGGACAGCGTCAAGCAGGAGCCCAATGTCTCCATCACCACCCTCATCGGCGGTGAACAGAGAAAGGTCAATGTGCGCCTCGACCCTGCCCGTCTGGCTGCTTACGGCCTTGACATGGAGCAGGTGGCAGGCCAGGTGGCCGCAGCCAATAATGCCTCAGATTCCGGCAGCTTTCCGTCCTCGAAAGGACAAGTCGTAGTTCACACGGGCGGTCTTCTGAAAGATGCCGAAGATGTGGGCCGGGTAGTCATTAATGTGTACAAGGGCCGCCCGGTTTATTTAAGGGATGTGGCCGTGATCGAAGATGGGCCGTCCGATCCGGGCCAATATGTATTTTTCGGAACCGGCCCTGCGGCTGCTGAGAAAGAAATTCCCAAGATCGACGCATCCAAAGGCGTGTTCCCTGCCGTCACCCTGACCGTTGCCAAACGCAAGGGCACCAATGCCATCAGCGTGGCTGAAAAAGTACTGGAACGGGTGGAGGATGCCAAGGGCCGGATCATCCCGGACAATGTCCACATGACCATCACCCGCCATTACGGCGAAACTTCAAAAGAAAAGTCCGACGAGCTCCTGCTCCACATGCTCATCGCCGTGGTGTCGGTGACCATTCTCATCTGGTTCACCCTGGGCCACCGGGAATCCGGGGTCGTGGCCTTTGCCATTCCCGTGACCCTGGCCCTGACCCTGACGACCTTTTATCTTTACGGATACACCCTGAACCGCATCACCCTTTTTGCTCTGATTTTTTCCATCGGTATCCTGGTGGATGACGCCATTGTGGTGGTGGAAAACATGGTCCGGCATTACCGGCTGCCGGAAAACCAGGGCCGTTCCAAATTCGACGTGGCCATCGAGGCCGTGGATGAAGTGGGCAATCCCACCATTCTTGCGACTTTTACCGTGATCGCCGCCATCCTGCCCATGGCTTTTGTGGGCGGGCTCATGGGGCCTTATATGCGGCCCATCCCTGTCGGCGCTTCGGCTGCCATGTTTTTTTCTCTTCTTGTGGCCTTTATTGTGACGCCCTGGGCATCGGTCCGGATGATCAAGGCGGACGGGGGCCATGCCGGCGGGCACGACCAAGTCGATGACTGGTCCACCCGGCTCTACCGCAAGGTCATGGACAAACTTCTGCATAAACAGGTCTGGCAGCGGGGGTTTCTTTTTGGCGTGGCCGGTCTTTTGCTCCTGGCCTGCGCCATGGTGGCCTTTGGCCTTGTCCGGGTTAAAATGCTGCCCTTTGATAATAAAAGTGAATTCCAGGTTATCCTGGACATGCCGGAAACCGCCACCCTGGAGGACACGTCCGCCGTGGCCCTGGAAATGGGGGAATACCTTGCAACCGTCAATGAGGTGGTGGACTATGAGATCCACACCGGAACCCCAGGCCCCTTCAATTTCAACGGTCTGGTCCGTCACTATGATTTAAGAAACAAACCCCACATGGCCGATATCCAGGTTAACCTGGCAGGAAAAGGCAAGCGCAAACACCAGAGCCATGATATTGCCAAACGGGTGAGACCAGCCTTGAAAACCATTGCCGACCGCAATGGGGCGCGGGTCAAGATCGCCGAAGTCCCGCCCGGACCGCCGGTATTGTCCACCCTGGTGGCTGAAGTCTACGGCCCGGATTATGATAAACAAAAAGAACTGGCCCTGAAGATCCGCGATATTTTTGAAGGAACCGAAGGGGTCGTGGATGCAGACTGGTACATGGAAGAAAACCAGACCCGGTTTCAACTGGATATAGACCAGGAAAAGGCGGCCCTGCACGGCATCAGCACGGGCAGGATTGCCCGGACCCTGAGAACCGTTCTGGAAGGGCAGGCCCCTGGACTTCTTCACCAACCCCTGGAAAAAGAGGATCTTTCCATTGTGCTTCAGCCCGCTCTTGCCGACCGGGCCGGTGTGGACCGGCTGGGCGCTGTCCAGCTGCCTGCTGCCGACGGGAGTCTTGTGGCGCTCTCATCCCTTCTCAGTATTCAGGAGACGGAAATCGACCGGAGCATTTACCATAAAAATCTCATGCCAGTCATCTATGTCACGGCCGATATGGCCGGGGCCAATGAAAGCCCGGTCTATGCCATCCTGGAGATGAAAAAGAAAATCGACAAGATCAAAACCCCGGAAGGGTACAGCATTGTCCAGCACACGGCAGCCCTGCCAAGCTCCGACCGGCAGCTTTCCATGAAATGGGACGGCGAATGGCATATCACCTACGAAGTCTTCCGTGACCTGGGCTTTGCATTCGGCGTGGTACTGGTCCTGATTTTTGTCCTGGTGGTGGGGTGGTTCCAGTCTTTCTCAACTCCCTTTGTCATCATGGTGGCCATCCCGTTTTCCCTCATCGGCATTCTTCCGGCCCACTGGGCCATGAACGCCTTTTTCACAGCCACCTCCATGATCGGGTTTATTGCCGGCGCCGGGATCGTGGTCAGGAACTCCATCATCCTTGTGGATTTTATTGAACTCAGACTCCAGCAGGGCATGCCCCTGGATCAGGCCGTCATCGATGCCGGTGCCGTCCGGTTCCGTCCCATGATGCTGACGGCTGCGGCCGTGGTTGTGGGTGCGTCCGTGATCCTGTTTGATCCGATTTTCCAGGGCCTTGCCATATCGCTGATGGCCGGTGAAGTCGCATCCCTGCTTTTTTCCAGGATGACGGTGCCGGTCCTGTATTTTATGGACAAACGCTGGGAATCGGCCCATGTTAAACCAAAGGAGTAATCCATGAAATCTATCAGCGCATTCTTCAATTGCACGATTGCCGTTTTTTGCATCTCCTGCTTTTTTCTGATCCCGGTTCAAGGTTTTGCTTCGGATCTCACCCTTTCTGAGGCCATCGACACAGCTCTTGCCAAAAACCCGGGCCTTGAGGCTGCCGGATTTCGGGTGGACGCGGCATCGGAAAAAACCATCCAGGCCAGATCCGGGGCACTGCCCCAGGTTTATCTCAACGGCGGGTACAGCCGGACCACCAGCCCCATGTGGGCCTTTGGCACCAAACTGAACCAGGAAGCCATCACATCACAGGATTTCGACCCTGCCCGGCTGAATGACCCGGACAGCATCGGAAATTATGGGTCTTCGCTGTCCGTGGTCTGGCCGGTGTATGACCAGGGACGTACCTGGTACGGCCTCCAGCAGGCCCATTTGAACCAGGATTCGGCCACGCTTTATGCACAGCGGGCGCGTCAGGAAGTCATTGCCGGAACCATCACCGCCTATATCGGGGCTTTGCTGGCAAGAGAAAATGAAATCGTCATCCGTCAGGCCGCAGACACGGCCCGCACCCACTTAAAATTGATCCAATCCCGGTACGATGGCGGGTTTGTGGCCAAAAGCGATCTTTTGCGGGCCCAGGTTCATATCGCCGATCTGGAACAGCAACTGGCCGAAGCCAAAAGCGGGACCGATATTGCCAAATGCCGCCTCACCGTTGTCATGGGCGTTGCCGGAGATTTTGACCTGACTCTGACTTCGCCCCTGGAACCCGGAGAAGCCATTGCAGGCGATCTTGATTCATGGATCAATAAAGCGATAGCCGCCCGTCCGGATTTAAAATCCCTTTCCCTTCAAAAGGATATTGCCAAAAAAGAAGTGGATAAATCTAAAGCCGCCCGTCTTCCTTCAGTGAACCTGACAGGCAATTATGAAATCAATTCCCAAGAACTGGATGACCACGGCAACAGCTACACCGTCGGAGCCGCCCTTTCCCTCCCGCTCTATACCGGCGGCAGGATTTCAGCCGCCATCCGGGAAGCCGAGAGCAATCTGAAACAGACCGATGCCATGCTCAGAAGCCTGAATCAGCAGGTCTGCGGCGAAACCCGCCAGGCCTTTTTCAATGCCAAAAGTTCATGGGAGCGGATACCGGTTGCGAAAGCTGCCGTGGGCCAAGCTGAGGAATCCCTGCGCATCGTCAAAAACCGCTACGACAGCGGACTCTTCACCATCACCGATCTTCTGGATGCGGAAGTTGCAGTGCAGCAAAGCCGGATGAACCATTTGAAATCCCTGCATGATTACAAAGCGGCGGCCACAAGGCTTTCCCTTGCGGCAGGGAGTATTGATAAGATATAGTCCTTAAATTTTTTGATTTATCTTTTTTTCCGGGCCTTATCTTTTTTCTTTTTTTTATTAGATTGTACTGTAGAGGGCGGACGAAAACCCTTTCTCTTTTTCAGGCTTTCTTTGTCGATAACACGTTTTAATGACTCAAAATAATTATATTTAAAATGATTTTTTGGCAGTATAGCCAAATAGTGTTTAACCCAAGTTCGACAAAATTTAGTTAAAAACAGCGAAAGCAGGTGGTTTTTGTTTTTAACTATCTGATATTATTAGATCTGAATTGCAGAAAAGCAAATGTAGTGACTGAACGATTAAATTATTTATTGACAAATGGAAAATCTACCTTTATAGTCAACCCATGTTTATCCGGGAAACAGTCAAATCCAAAAAAGGAAAAAAATATTTCCAGCACCAGTTGGTAGAATCCATCCGCACGCCCAATGGGCCAAGGCAGGCCCTGGTTTTAAACCTGGGCTTTCTGGACCTGCCCAAAGATCAATGGAAAGAGCTTGCCAATACCATTGAAAGCCG
>JANNUH010000123.1:0-3010 GCA_031395015.1 Desulfobacterales bacterium
GAGGGCGCAAATAGCATCATAGCCCTGCGCTGTAGTATTCTGAGCAACCGCTGGGAAGATTTTTGGGAACATCGGGCGGCAGTCTGAAATTGTTACCTATAAATTTGTCGTGCACCCCATTGGGATGTAACCTTTTACCAGGAGAAGGATAATGAAAATCGGATTGACCTATGACCTGCGCCAGGATTACCTGGACATGGGCTACAGTGAGCTTGAGACAGCAGAATTTGATTCCATTGAAACTGTTGAGGGCCTGGAAGAAGCACTTTTCACTCTGGGCCATGAAACCGTCCGCATCGGTAATGGCCGGAGGCTCACCGAATGCCTTGTCATGGGAGACCGCTGGGACCTGGTTTTTAATATTGCAGAAGGACTCAGGGGAGTTGGAAGGGAGGCCCAGGTGCCAGCCATTCTGGATTTATATGAAATCCCCTATACCTTCTCGGATCCCCTTGTAATGAGCCTTTGTCTTCACAAAGGGATGACCAAGCAGATTATCCGCGATGCAGGACTGGTCACGGCAGATTTCATGGTGGTCCATTCCTTTGAGGATGCAAACCTTGTTGCGTTTAACCCTCCGTTTTTTGTTAAACCGGTAGCCGAAGGGACCGGCATGGGAATTACGGCCAGATCCGTGATACGCTCCCATAGAGATCTTCGAGATGCCTGCCGTGATCTCCTTGAACAATTCCGGCAGCCGGTTCTGATTGAAGAATTTTTACCGGGAAGAGAATTTACAGTGGGGCTCGCCGGTACCGGTAACGCGGCAAGGGTTCTTGGAACCATGGAAATTCTGCTCCTGGATGAGGCGGAAAAAGAAGTCTATTCCTTTAAAAACAAAGAAGGCTGGGAAGGTCGGGTTGAATACAAGCCGGTCAGTCCTGAAAAAGATCCCCTGATAAAAGCAGTGGAAACCCTGGCCTTAAAGTCCTGGAATGTTCTGGGGTGCAGGGACGGTGGGCGCATTGATATTCGGTGCGATCATCTTGGCCGGCCGGGGTTTATTGAGGTGAATCCCCTTGCCGGGCTTCGCCCTGAATATTCAGATCTGCCAATGGTCTGCGGTTTTTTTGGGACTTCATATGTCCGACTTATCGAAATGATTCTGGAATCTGCGGCTCAGCGGATTCCAAAGCGTGAGGGATCGTGAATCAAACCATTGCGGTTGTCCACAACGCGGTAAAGGACAGCAGTCTGCCCGATGAACAGGATGTGCTGATTCAGGTTGAGGCGGTATCAACTGCCCTTATGGCCCTGGGTTATAAAGCAGCGCCTTTGCCCTGCGATCTTGACCTTGAAAATCTGAAATCAAGACTGATTACCCTTGGGCCTATCGCCGTTTTTAACCTGGTCGAATCCCTGGATGGCCACGGGCGATTGATCAATGTTGTCCCGACGCTTCTGGATGCCCTGGGCATTCCCTATACCGGGTGTCCGGCCGAAGCAATTTTAGCAACATCGCATAAAGTCATGGCTAAGGAAAGGATGAAGGCGGTAGGACTACCGACACCGGACTGGATCAATCCGGTTCCACAGGATATCCCCTGGGCAGGGGTAATCGGTTTTGAGGACCCCCACGAAAGGGTGTGGATTATTAAATCTCTCTGGGAACATGCATCCATCGGTCTGGAAAAGGAAAATCTGGTTCATGGAACTGCCAAAGAAATTCATGGACTTCTGTCCGGATACAAACCGGGTCTGGGCGGTGCCTGCTTTGCCGAAGCCTTTATCGAGGGCAGGGAATTTAACCTTTCGCTTCTGGATACAAAAAATGGTGTCAGAGTTCTTCCTCCGGCGGAAATTCTGTTCCAGGGATTTGACGCAGACACACCCAGGATTGTTGGTTACAGCGCAAAATGGATGGCGGATTCGGCTGAATATCACAATACCCCCCGATGTTTTGATTTTTTGAGTGCAGACAAGGACCTATTGTCAACTCTTGAAAACCTGGCTCTCCGATGCTGGCAGAATTTTGGTCTGAAAGGATATGCCCGGGTGGATTTTAGGGTGGATGATAAAGGCCGACCCTTTATCCTTGAAATCAATGCCAATCCCTGCATCTCACCGGATGCCGGGTTTGCGGCAGCTCTCAGCCGGGCCGGGATTTCCTATTCCTTTGCAGTGGAACAGATTTTAAAAACAGCCTTTTCAGAGCCTTGATATGAATATTAGAAATTGTGTTGGCGACAAAATTGAATCACTCATTGGAAGTGACGGCTATATTTCCCCTGATGATCTTCAACTGAAAGGGGTGAGCATCCGGTATGAAGTGGTTAAAGAAGATGTGGCGCGGATCGGGACCCTTGTGGAGGCCACCGGCTTTTTCAGGCCGGATGAAGTAAAAATTGCAGTTGAGCTGGTGGAGGAACGTCTTGAGAAGGGCCCTGGGAGCGGCTATTTTTTTGTGGTTGCCCAACAGGCCGGAAAAGTTATCGGCTATGGCTGTTACGGACCGATTCCCTGTACTTTGACAAGCCATGACATATACTGGATTGCCGTTTCCCCGGATTTTCAGGGCATGGGCCTGGGGAAAAGCATTCTCACGGAAATGGAGCGCCTGATCTTTGAATCCAATGGGAAAAGAGCCTATGTGGAAACCTCAACGCAAATGAGATATGCTTCGACCCGTTCTTTTTACGAACGATGCGGTTACCATTGCGAAGTGGTCCTGGAAGATTTCTATGAGCCGGGTGACGGCAAGGCTATCTATAGTAAAATTCCGGGATTGAACCGATGATCAAAATTTCTTCTCTGGATATTTGCCATAAGAATCATATTTTCCAACCAATTTACGCTAATACCCGTTCCGGTCTGATCACCTTGCACTCCCTATTGCCTGAACGATTTTTTAAAGTTCAGAAAGGCCTTCCATTAAACGGCGGAAACTCGGTCATGCTTCCCTCAAACAGTCCGCCGTTTTAACATTCCAGGCCTTTAGAACTTTTACAAAAATCGCAGGCAATCCGGTCGTTGCAAGGCAATCAAACCTCCACTGGAAATTCCCCGAAGC
>JANNUH010000147.1:0-5532 GCA_031395015.1 Desulfobacterales bacterium
CAAGACATCAGTCCCTTCAAAAAATAAGCCCCACAGCCCGGCAAACCGTCTGTCCAGAATATTTCAAATGCTGTTCGTCCTCATTGCCATTATGGCTTCCTGCACCTCGATCGCAGTTTTGGGCGTGTATTTCTACCTCAGCAAAGATCTCCCAAGGATTTCAACCCTCCTTGCCGATTACCGGCCCCCCATCATTACGACCGTGTATTCGGATGATAACCATAAAATTGGAGAATTTTTTAAAGAACGCCGCATCGTCATTTCCCTGGATGAAATGCCCTTGGTGCTGAAACAGGCGTTTGTAGCGGCAGAGGATTCACGCTTTTTTAAACATCATGGGATTGATGGTTTTAGTATTATCAGAGCTTTTTTAAAAAATATCGGGGCGGAAACCATTTTACAGGGGGGCAGTACCATTACCCAGCAGGTTACAAAAGCATTTTTCCTGACCCCGGAAAAAAGTTATACCCGCAAAATCAAGGAAGCCATTCTGTCCTATCGGATGGAACATGCGTTTAAAAAAGAGGAAATTCTATTTTTGTATTTGAACCAGATATATCTGGGTTATGGCGCGTACGGTGTTCAGGCTGCGGCTGAAAATTATTTTGGCAAATCCGTTTCAGAGCTGAACCTTGCTGAATGCGCCATTTTAGCAGGATTACCACAAGCCCCCAGTCGATACTCACCCTCCCGGCATCCGGAGCTGGCCAAAAAAAGACAAATTTATGTGTTAAACCGTATGGTTGATGAAGGATATATTTCAAATATTCAAGCCGCCGAAGCCATCAACACCCTGCTGGAAATTAAGGATCGGCGCAACTGGTATATTGAAGAGACACCGTTTTACACCGAATATGTTCGGCAGTATATCGAGAGTAAATATGGTACAGATGTGTTATATGCTGGCGGACTGCGGGTATACACGGCCGTTAATATTGAAATGCAAAAGATTGCGATCGAGGAAATCGGAAAAGGATTATTAGCGCTCGATAAACGTCAGGGATACCGCGGACCGATCCGGCGTCCGGCAACCGAAGAAATCGAAGCGTATTCAAAAAATCAGTTAAAACTGGAAGAATCGATTCCACAGGAGGGGCAAACGGTTGAGGGGATCGTCATAACCGTTGACGATGCTCAGGGTTCCGTAGCCGTTCGTATGGGAAAGGCAATCGGGATCATTGATATCGATGATATGCGCTGGGCGAGAAGACCGGACCCGGAAGTTGCCTTCAATGAAACCCGGTTGAAGCACCCCTCAGGCGCCGTAAAAGTTGGGGATGTTATTCTGGTCAGGATAAAACTGAAAAAGACAGATCCGGAACCCTGGGAGTTGGCCCTGGAACAAACTCCGAAAGTCCAGTCCGCGTTACTGTCACTGGAAGCTGAAACAGGTCATGTTAAAGTGATGGTGGGGGGAAGTGATTTTAATCGAAGTCAGTTCAATCGCGCCACTCAGTCCCGGCGTCAGCCGGGCTCCGCTTTTAAGCCGCTTGTATATGCCGCCGCTATCGATAAGGGCTATACGCCTGCTATCGTTCTAATCGATTCACCGATTGTTTATCAGGATATGGAACGTAATTTTAAGTGGGAACCGCAAAACTATAATGGAACATTTCAAGGACCGACCCTGCTGCGCAATGCTCTGGAGCATTCATGTAATCTGATCGCCATCAAAATTTTAAAAGATATCGGTATTGATTACGCCATCGATTATGCCCGAAAACTGGGTATTACCTCACCGTTGGATCGGAATCTGTCCATTGCGCTGGGTTCGTCCGGTATTTCTTTGCTGGAAATCGTCAAGGCATATTCCGTGTTTGACAATGCCGGATACCTGATTGAACCTGTTTTTATTGTAAAAATTATAGACCGGAACGGAAACGTCCTTGAAGAGGCAATGCCGGCCCACAAGAAGATAATAGAAAAAAGCACCGCTTATATCATCACCAGCCTGCTGGAAGGGGTGGTTCAGCAGGGAACCGGGCAGCGGGTTCGGGCGTTGAAACGGCCGGTTGCCGGCAAAACAGGCACCACCAACAACCTGTATGATGCCTGGTTTGTCGGGTATACGCCCAGATATATTACCGGAACATGGGTAGGGTTTGATGAGGAAGGGGCTCTGGGTAAAGGAGAAACCGGCTCCAGAGCGGCAAGCCCAATCTGGCTGGGGTTTATGAAAAGAATACTGGCAGATAAGCCGATCCAGTTCTTTCAAGTGCCGGAAGGCGTTGTTTTTGCAAAAATTGATGCCGAAACAGGGCTGTTGCCAATTTTCGGATCAAAAAAGGTGATTCTTGAGTGTTTCAAAGAAGGAACCGTACCGACCGAGCAAACCAAAGATCCGGATGCAGTCACCAGCCAGGAAGAGTTTTACAAGCAAACAATTTAATACTGCTACTCTTCAATGCCAGGCAATGAGACAGACAATTTTCAGGGGGGCTGACCGTTTTGTTGACAATGGACAAATGAGGAATATCGAATGAACAGGAAAGTAGTCAAACGATTATATCAGGCGCGGCTTCTTGCGGTGCTGATAGTGTTGACGGGAGTTGTGGCCGGCTGCGCCCATTCGATCCATGCTCCGATGCAACCCGATGGATGGAGTGCCCAGCCTGTTGCGATCATGTGTCGTTTTGCCCCTGATGCCGATCTGGATCCCGACACCAGAACTCCTGTGGGGGACGAGGGGTATTTTTTTTATATCCTGACCGAGCCTGCCAATTGGGACTTCAGCGATGCGTCGTCGCTTCTCTTTTCCATTTGGCTGCGCCCTTCAGAGCATAGCTGGATCATTCTGGAAAGTCCCGGGAATCGCATGGAATTCGGCCACATCGGCAACTTCGGACAGGAGGCGCCACGTTACCAGGATGGCGTGATGCAGAGGATTCAGGAGGGGGATCCCAATCCTATTGCCTATTTATGGCAGACGATGTCCGATGGTCAATTCCAGATCGGAAAGCCCGACCGCCGCCCCACGTTCGTCTGGAAAATGCCGATTGCCCGACGACGGTATCAAATGATCTATGAATATGTGATGCAGCGCAAGTACGACCAGTTTGGTCTGAGGACCGGCAACTGCACCGATCTGGTAATGGAGACGGCGGCCATGGCCGGCATCCATCTGATCCAGCGCATTCGCCTCACCTTGCCGCAGGAGGCAACGTTATTGGGTGGGACACTCCGTATCTGGACGGATCCGCAATACCGCATACTGGAATTCGGCACTCCCGAAGTTCTGGACACGGATCTACGCCAGCTTGCCCGGATGGGAATCGGGAGCGATGTCACCGAGTGGTATCTGAATTTGAAAGACTGACGATCACGCCGGCACCCGGCCATACCGGGTTTGATCCAACCGGCGAATTGCTATTAACAGGAGAATGTATGACACTGAAAAAGAGGTCTGTAAATATTGTTTAAACATCGAGTTCCCATTACCATTGCCGCCTTGCTTGCAGCAGCGCTCGCTGTCCTTATCGATCTCATTTTCAGATTCAGCAGTTACAGGGATCTGCTGCATTTTTTTTCAGGGCTCGGCGCCATGAAGTTCTCAGTCACCCTGACGCTGGTCTTTCTACAGATGGTCGCCCTGCTCTATCTTCTCCTTCTCTTGCCCAGGCTTCTCCGCCCCGTCGTCGTCCTTCTTTCTGTTTTCGTTATAATTGTTCAATTTTCCTATTGGCTGACGCTAAACCAGTTCATTACCAGCACCGACCTGTTTCTCATCCTGAATGTCAGCGCTGACAATCTCGAAGGAGCCACCTCAAGCTTCTTTAAACCACTTATCCTCTGGTATACGCTTCCTTACACCATCGTTCTCTTTGCACTGATTTTTGTCCCTGTCAGATCCACATTCCGAAAGTCCCTTGCACTCAGCCTCCTGCCCGTTCTCTACCTCCTCGTTTCCAATTATGCCCTGTTTCTTTACGCGGCAGAAGGCAATTTCCATGTGAATCCCCTGACCTCCCTGCTCCGTACAGCACTTCATCACGAGTTTGAAACTCTTTGCGAATATCATGGGCCCCGGGAAGCGCTGCCGGCCCTTAAAACCTCCCAACGGCCGCTGAACAGCATCATCTATATCATTGATGAATCCATTCGTGGCAGCCATCTCAGTCTGAACGGCTACCCGCGCGCCACCACGCCGTTTCTTCAATCCATCGAAACCCAGGGAAGCCTCAAGAATCTCGGCATTTGCGTTGCTGCCGGCACCTATTCCTATCTCAGCAATGCCTATCTGGTCACCGGCCACAACGCATTTCCCGACGACACCTTTCAAACATTCAAGAATCCCACCCTGTTTGATTATGCAAAAAAAATGGGCTATGAGACAATCTATATTGATGTCGATAGCGGCTATCTTTCCACACTCCTGGAAACGGCACAGGAGGGTCACGTAAGATCCCTGGACCGGTGGATGAATGATCAATCGTTCAGGGATCGGCAGATCGATCTTGAAACGACAAAAGATTTGGGCATCGCCCGATATCTGAGCAGCCTCCTGAATGAAAGAAGCGGTTATTTCATTCTCGTCAACAAGAAGGGACTTCATTTTCACTATCGCAATACCTACCCGGATGATCCGGCCTTTACGTTTTGGAAGCCGGTTATGGAACCATCGGAGCCCATCAGCACCGATCCGGCAGGACGCGAGAAGCTTGTCAATACCTATGACAACGGGATTCGATTTCAGGTGGATGAATTCTTCCGTGAGCTCGTCTCAAAGACAACGAATCAGAATTACGTCATCCTTTACACATCGGACCATGGCCAGACTTTGGCCGAGCATGGGCAGGTATATACCCATTTGAAGCCCGACAAGGTGATCGTTGATGTCCCCGCGTTTTTCGTGTTCGGCCTGCAATATGACAAGAAGGAGTCCTTAACCGGTATTTCCTCCGGTATCCGGGTTTCTCATCTGAACAATTTTGCAACGCTTCTCGATCTGATGGATGTGCCGATGTCTTTGCGGGTTCGTTCCTACGACAAATCGATTTTCTCTTTGACAGCCGAGGACAACAAAGAGCGTTACTATATGAGCGGCTCTCTTCATGGATCCGGCGATTACGTTGTGAAGACCATACCTACACCTGCTGATGAGGGATGGGGCGTTTCAAGACCTGCCTATTTTGCGCCGCCGCCTTGAGGCTTGTAGAAGATATGCTCGCCGATAGTCACTGTCTTGACGTATTCCGCGGACCAGCCAGGTTTTACTTTCCGCTGGTGGAAATACATTGCACCAGCGGTCCGGTCCGGTAGTTGCCGGTTGAGAGCTTTTCTCGCTATTTCCTTGGCAATGGCGTAGGGTTTATCCTCTTCTGCGGCGTCCGAACGGCCATCGCACCACCACGAGAACTGGCAGGCACCCTGTTGGTGATAGCACAAAAAGCCCGGTCACGGTCTGGAAAATGGCAGGCGTATTCCCAGAGAAAATGCCCGATGAATGGCTCGGCAGCAAAGGGATTGCCGGTGGCTCTCAGAAAAAAATGCTTCAATTCTCCGGCAATGCGTCCGGTATCAAAAACACGGTCG
>JANNUH010000153.1:0-70462 GCA_031395015.1 Desulfobacterales bacterium
TCCGATGAAAAAGGAGACTTTGAATACATTGCTTGGTCAAATTATGTGGGTGCAAAACAGAAACCACCAAGCCTACCTTTCTCATCGGAGGAAAAGGCTTTATTTATTGTCAATGGAGTTTAAATAACGTTGTAGGGTTAAAGGATAAACAAATTATCGAAAATCAGAAGAACGCCCTCTGGGATAAAAAACAGGATCATTTCCAGACTGAAGACATGGTTATTTCAGCCGGGACCGATATCGGCCGAAAACGGAAAACCAATCAGGATCGATACGGGATAAGATTGCTTTCAGATGGTTCGGTTCTGATGGCTTTGGCTGACGGGCTTGGCGGAGAACCGGGCGGGGAAATCGCATCCGGCCGTGTCATGGAAAGCCTGGAGGGCCATGCATTCTTAAATCATGAAAAACTTCCGTCAGCCCTGGTTGATTTTTTTTACCAGATGAACAGGGAAATGGTCGCCATGGCCGAAGAAAATGAGGCCCTGTCCGGCATGGCAACCACCCTGATCCTGGTTGCAATCAAAGACCGTCATGCCTTCTGGGTTCATGCAGGCGACAGTCGCCTGTATCATTTCAAAAACCAGAAGCTGACGCAGATCACACAGGATCAGACCCTTGCCCGGTTTTTAATCAATGAGGGAGAACTTTCTAAGGAAGAAGCCAAAACCCATTATTCTGAAAATGTGCTGGAACAGGTTATCGGCTGCCGGGATCTGATGCCTGAAACCGGGGAAATCCGGCTTGAATCCGGGGATATGCTCATCCTTATGTCTGACGGAGTCCATCGAGCCATGGATGAAAAAACCATGGAAGAGGTATTGAAAAAAGCCGATTCCACTGTCCACGCATCCGAACATCTTATTCAGCTATCCATGGAAGCAGGAGGAAAGGATAACATGACGGTGGTCATGGCAAAAATCCATTGAAATTGCCTTTACACAGATTTTCGATTCTGATAAGCCTTAAGCAACAGCAACCGTATAGCTTTGGAGAAACAATATGCCCATGGTCATCATCCACACAACCCTGTCCATGACCCCTGAGAAACGAAAGAATCTTGTGGCTGAAGTCAGAAAAACCATCCCGGAAATACTGGGGGTGCCGGATCATATCGGCCAGGTGATTCTCTATGAAGCCCCGCTTGAAAACCGCAGTTCCCATGCCTCCCGTGATAGCCGGTTTGTCTTTGTTGAAATCACCATGTATAAAGGCCGGACAAAAGAACTGAAAGAAACCTTTTTAAAGAAACTTATTTCCATCATCCATTCCCATACCGACATCGATCCCACAGACATCAACTGCGTGATCCGGGAAATCAGCTCTGAAAATATGCTGGGCGGCGTATCCCACGAATTTATCAGGAAAATGGAAGAAAAGAACATTTAAAGGGGGATAAATATGATTCTTATGGCAAATATCCAGAAAATGATGAGCGCAATTGACATTCGACCAGTAAGTTAGTAATATGCTAACATACTGGAGATTATGCCATGGATTCTAAAGCCTCGTTTCCCATAGAGGAGATTGATTACAATTATCTAAAATCCTATCTTTCCGGATATAAAAATATCCGTGTCAAAATTAACGACATGTTGAAGAAAAACGAGATCACCCGGATAAAAAAAGGTCTTTATGTCTTGGGAGTGCCAAACTCAACCGCGCCTTTTTACAGGGAGACCCTTTCAAATCTGATTTACGGGCCATCCTATATTTCCCTTGAATATGCGCTTTCCTTTTATGGGATGATCCCTGAAAGAACAACAACCGTCACTGCCATCACCAACAAGAGAAATAAAATATTTGAAACCCCTGTGGGATGTTTTTCATACCGTTATCTTCATCCGGGTCTTTATGCGGAAGAGGTTGACATTCTTCAGCTTGATGAAAGGCATAATATCCTGATCGCATCAAAGGAAAAAGCGGTTTGTGACATGCTTTATTTTGCTGAAACAATGGGAACCGTTCAGCATCTTTGCGACTATCTTTTCAACCATCTCAGAATTGAAGAGGGGGCAGTAAAACAACTCAACAAAAAGAAAGTGAACCGCCTGGCCGGGCTCTATGGCAAAAATATGTCGGCTCTGGCCGATTATTTGAAGGAGATCAAATGAACAGCGCCGTCAAAACCATGCTGGATCGATACAGCCCGGCCAGTGCCGATGATTATGAAAATGCAATTAAGGAGATTATTCAGGAAATAACCCTTCTGGGCATGTGGAGAGCCAAATTTTTCGAAAAAGCAGCCTTTTACGGCGGGACGTCATTGCGTCTTCTTTACGGGCTTGACCGATTTTCGGAAGACATTGATTTTTCACTTCTTAAGCCGGATAAAAATTTCAATATTGATCATTATACCAGAGCTGTCCGTGATGAATTATCATCCTTTGGTTTTGTCGTTAGTGTTGAGCGCAAATCAAAAGGAATAGACACAAATATTGAGTCTGCATTTATTAAAGCCGGAACCCTGAAAAACCTGATGATTATTGAAGCTCCGGGGTCGATTATGAATAGGGTTTCAAAATCAAAAACAATGAAAGTAAAGATTGAGGTGGACATTGACCCTCCCCCCGGTTTTGAAACCGAGGCAAAATATCTGCTGAATCCGATCCCGTTCTCCGTCAATACCTATAAACTGCCCCACCTTTTTGCGGGTAAAATGCACGCGGTGCTTTGCCGAGACTGGAAAACCCGGGTGAAAGGCAGGGACTGGTATGACTTTATCTGGTACATCGGCAAAAATGTGCCCCTTAACCTCAACCATCTTGAAAAAAGGCTGCAACAGACCGGGCATGTTTCAGCCAGTGAATCCTTTACAGCGCAAGCCTTTAAAGAACTTCTTTTTGAGCGGATAGAAACCATAGATTTTGAAAAAGCAAAAGAAGATGTTTTTCCCTTTCTAAAAGACCAAGCAGCCATGAATGTATGGAGCAGGGAGTTTTTTATGGAAATATCTAAAAGAATAGTTCTGGAATAAACAATGCCTGTGATCAAATATAAGAAAACCTTTATTTTTTCCGGCCCCAGTGCAGCCGGTGGGATACTTTTCCCTTTTTTGAAAGATTGGTTCTCATGCCATTGTTTTGCAGCCATTTTTCTCCTGCATTTCTGAGTTCATCGTTTCCACAGTAAAGATAATCTTCAGCAAGCGCTCTTGTACCATAAAGATTTAACAGAAAGACAAGTTCCGGGAGCCTGGATGTATCACCCTTTCTGAAATATGCAGAAAAGACCGGTACTAAGGAATCTTTCATCACCGGATCGGAAAAGGCCAGCACCATGGCTCCAATGACATCGCCGGGATAAAGTTTGTTTTGGGTTGCCTGGCCGATGACTTCTTTCCATGAGGTCTTACCCAGGCGCAGAGCCGTTGCAATTCGGACCGCCGGGTCTTTTGGTTCTTTGGCAAGCCTTGCCAACAGGGTGTGATCATTCAGTTTGAGATAGGCAACACGGCGGACAATGACATTTTGAGATTCCATCACGATTCTGAACAGGTCGGACGGATCAGCTATCTGCTGGGCGGCATTGACGCCTATTTTCATGTTTCCGGATTTAGTGGAGAGCGCAATAGCCACCAAGTGTTGAGGGTCATTGATTTTTCTAAAGATTGTCTCCTGTGTGCCAGGATCAAAATCAGAGTCAGTAATGAGTTTTGTCAGAAGTTGCTGGTCACTGATTTTACTGATAGCTGTCATTCTCATTTCTTCAGGCAGGTCTTTTTCAATGGTCAGGTTTGCCAGAATCGACTGATCGCTTAATTTTTCAATGGCAGATCTGCCTGATGCGGAATCGCAGGCCTTAAAGGCGATATCTGCCAGGGCCTGCTGATCCGTAATCCTTTCGATCATTGGTTTTGAAAATAGCTTATATTTTTTTTGAATAATGATATCTGCCAGGATCTTCTGGTCAGAGATTTTTTCAATGGCGGCCAGACTTATTTCTTCATCTGATAAAAGCGCAACCTTGGCCAGCAAATTCTGATCCATAATTTTTTCAACAGCCGCTTTTCGTTGATCCATTCTGATATCTGTAATTGCAATGTCGGCGAGTTTATTCTGATCGTTGACCTGGCCCACTTCCTCCGGTTCACGCATCCCCTGTGGCTGAAAGGCACAGCCATAAGCCATGACTATAAAGCATATGGAAATAATCAGGTACCTGCATCTTAAAACTTTTTTTGTTGGAAATATCATCTTCATTAATTTGCCCTGTCCTTTTAACGATCTGTTTTTTATTCCGCCCTTTATTGATATGTGTCACATGGAATTATGCTTTTATAATGTCTGCTTGAAAATTTCAAGAAATCTTATGCTGCACGGCCGGATACCTTTTTTTTCTGAGTATCTGGTTCAGGAAATTCGCGTTACAGCAAGCAATTGATTGGAATCCGTTCTTATTCCAATCGGTCAGGGCGGCCTGTAATGGGCAAGAAAATCATGCAAACCATGGCTACTACTTCAAATAAGATTAATGCATTGACTTTAGCTATGTGTTTTGTATATTAAGATCAAAACAATGATTTTAATAAGGACGCTATGAAAAAAATCCCTTCCGAACAAGTTATTAAACGTCTTAAGATTGAGAATCCCTGGTGGGAAACAAAAAAAATACCCTCTATTTATCTTTCGTTAAATCCACGCGCTTACCTTGAACTTTTTTATCCTTTAGTTGAGTCAAAGAAAATTCGCAGGGCTATCGTCCTGATGGGGCCAAGGCGCGTAGGAAAAACGGTAATGCTCCATCATGCGATACAACAGCTTGTTGATCAAGGTATTTCTCCAAATAAAATCGGATATTTTTCAGTTGATCATCCCATATATAACGGCTTAGGCTTAGAGGAACTCTTAGGTCTGTATTCAGAAGCAACAGGCATTTCTTATCTTGAAGAAGAATGCTATATTTTCTTCGATGAAATCCAGTATTTAAAAAGCTGGGAGGTTCATCTTAAGATTCTTGTTGATAGGATTCCAAATGTAAAATGCACCGTCTCAGGATCAGCAGCAGCAGCCCTTCGGCTGAAAAGTTCAGAATCAGGGGCAGGAAGGTTTACGGATTTTCTTTTGCCGCCGTTGACTTTCCATGAATATCTTGAATTATTAGGGAAAAAAAATTTGCTTGTTCCGATTGAGAATGAAGAAGGACTTTTCAAGTCTGACAATATAGAAGAACTAAATCAAAATTTTATTCATTACCTGAATTATGGGGGCTATCCAGAGGTAATTTTTTCGGAAACAATCCAATCAGATCCTGGGCGTTTTATTAAAAACGACATTATTGATAAAGTTCTTCTTAGAGATTTGCCAGGACTCTATGGAGTTCAGGACGTACAGGAGCTTAATTATCTTTTTACCACTCTGGCTTTCAATTCTTCAAACGAAGTTTCGTTAGAAGAATTATCTCAAGGTTCAGGAGTTGCAAAAAATACTATAAAAAAATACATAGAATATTTAGAAGCTGCATTTTTAATTAGAACTGTTCATAGAATAGATAGATCGGCAAAACGATTTAGGCGCGCTAATTTTTTTAAAGTCTATTTGACAAATCCATCCATCAGAACCGCATTATTCTCTCCTGTTGATATCTCTGACACAGCTATGGGAGCTCTCGCTGAAACAGCGATATTCTCTCAATGGTTTCATTCGGACACCACTTTGTATTATGCAAGATGGAAAGACGGCGAGGTCGATATAGTCCATTTAGACGATAGCCAGAAAGTAAAATGGGCAATAGAAGTAAAGTGGACCGATAGATTTTATCAGAAGCCGCAAGAGCTAAAAAATTTAATTCACTTTTGCCACACGAATCATTTAGAGGAAGCCTCAGTTACAACTCGGAATAAAATTGGAAGAATACAAATAGACAATGTTAATATAGACTTCGTCCCGACGAGTCTTTACTGCTACACAGTGGGTTATAACATCATTAAAGGGAAAAAAAATTCAAGAAAAAATCAAAGCAAATGATGGCCCGTCATCTATTTCCTTTTGTTTATAAAAAGAATTATTTATACTCTTTGCCATCTGTTCTGAACTTGCTGCTCTGATGAAGGATGGAATTATCTTGAAAGCCTGAACAAGGAGATCGTTATGGCACAGACCAGGATTCTTGTGGTGGATGATGAAATGGTCATCCGCGAATCGCTTGCCGGGTGGCTGAGAAGAGACGGCTATGATGTCGGCACCGTGGCAAGCGGGGAAGAAGCAATTGATCTGTTGAAGCAGAAGGGGTTTGATATCCTTTTGCTGGATATTCAACTGGATGGGATGAGCGGCATGGAGCTTTTAAGCCATGTCAAGGAAGAATACCCGGACATCGATGTGGTCATGATCACGGCCTTCGGGTCTGTCCAGTCTGCGGTTCAGGCCATGAAATCCCTTGCCTTTGATTATCTTTTAAAGCCCTTTGACCCGGACGAACTGGGCCTGATGATCAAAAAACTGGTTGAACACAGGGCACGGAAACAGGAAAATATTTTTCTGAAAGAAGAATATGAGATCCGGACCCGGTTTGAAAGCATGATCGGGCAGTCCAAGGTCATGCAGGACCTTTTCCGGCTCATTGAAGATATCAAGGATGTGCCTTCCTCGGTTCTGATCACGGGAGAAACCGGGACCGGAAAAGGCCTGGCAGCCAAGGCCATTCATTCCAACAGCAAATTTCGGAACGGCCCCTTTGTCGCCGTGAACTGCGGCGCCATTCCCAAACACATCATGGAAAGCGAGCTTTTCGGGCATAGAAAAGGCGCCTTTACCGATGCCAAGGAAACCCGGAAGGGGCGTCTGGAAATGGCTTCCGGGGGTACGCTCTTTCTGGATGAAATCGGCGAAATCAGTATGCGCATGCAGATCGATCTCTTGCAGGTGCTGGAGGATAAAATATTTTACAAGGTCGGCGGAACCCAGCCCATTACAGCGGATTTCAGGGTGATTGCCGCCACCAATGCAGACCTTGAGCAGGCCATCAAAGACCGGACCTTTCGGGAGGATTTGTATTACCGCCTGAATGTGATTTCCTTTACCATGCCGCCGTTAAGGGAACGAAAAGAAGACATCCCCCTTTTAGCCGAGCATTTTCTGAAAAAATTCACCCAGGAGGTGAACCGGGGGGTGGAGAGGATCAGCCGGGATGCCATGGATGAACTCATGCTCTATGAATGGCCGGGGAATGTCCGGGAACTTTCCAATGCCGTGGAGCGGGCAGTGGTGGTGTGCCGTACAAGGACCATCACGCCCTTGGACCTTCCCATTGGTTCGTTCCAGGATGAAGAGCTTAAAACCCGGTATTTTTCCCTGGATGATGTTGAAAAAGAGCATATCCTTAAAACATTGAACCAGACCGGATGGAATATTTCAAAGAGTTCCACCATCCTTGGGATTGACCGGTCAACGCTTTACAATAAAATCAACCGCTACGACCTCAAACCGGAATAAAGGGGTTTTTGCCGTGCTGATGCGCATGATTCCACAAGTAAGCATACTCATTTCACCCATTGGTGAGATTCCGGACTGGATCAGCAAGGCGGTTGCTGAAAATATTGAAACGGTTTTCGGGTTCAAGGCAAGGGTGGTGTCACTACTGGAAGATATTGTGTTTGCCTTTGACGAAAAAAGGAGTCAGTATTATTCCACTGCCATTCTGGGAGAGCTGGAGAAAAAAGCGCCACAGGACTGTATCAAGGTCCTGGCCGTGACAGGGGAAGATCTTTTTATCCCGATTCTGACCCATGTCTATGGTGAGGCGCAGTTGGGCGGCAGGGCAGCCATCATTTCCATTTCCCGCCTCATTGATTATCCTGAAGCTGGTGATTTGAAAAAAAGCCGGGAAAGGATTGTCAAGGAAGCTGCCCATGAACTGGGTCACACCTTTGATCTCCGGCATTGCGAGGATCAGCACTGCATCATGCATTATTGCCGGAAACTCGAGGATGTGGACTATAAATCCGATAAATTCTGCCGGTACTGCAAGATTTTTCTCTCCGATGCCATCAAAGTCCTTGCGAAATGAATTTTTTGACAAGGGTTTCCCAGGATGTCCCGGGAAGATTGCCGTAAATATCCGCCACCAGAGTTCCTCCGTCCGCAGCCTTGATACCTGCTTCTTCTTCAAGAAAATCATAGAGCCGGTTTACTGATTCTCCCATGAATCCCTTTGAGGAATCCATGAACATAAGGCGCTTTAAATCCTGTTTCAGGGTAGGGCAGTGAAGGATGAACACCCATCCGTCCGTATAGGGATCATCATTGATAAGGCCCGGTTTTGATGAGATCCGGGCATTGACTTCCGTAATGACCCCGTTGACCGGAGAAACAAAGGATACTTCATGACCGTCCCGGGACAGGGTAAAGGCGGTTTTGCCCTGGGTGAGCTTTTTCCCGATGAGCGGGGTGGACACCGCATCGAATTTTCCCAGGAGCTTTCCTGCAAAATCATCAATGCCCATGCGGACCATGCCCTGGTCTTCAATTTTTATCCAGGTATGACCGGGATGCAGATAATATCCGCTGGGAAGGGAAATGCCATGGAAATCTTCAAATTTAACCGGCTTTAATACGGTATTGACCTTGAACTGGTCATAGAAATACTGTTCAAATTCGCAGTCAATGCAGTGATAGGCATTGGTACAGTTTTTAAAACCGATATGGCCTTTCATGTGATGAATGCAGGGCCGTTTGGCAAGGGGCATTTTCATGAGCCGGTCGGTCCAGAAAACAAAGCCCGCCTTTTTCCCCTGGGGTGCAATGCCTTTTCCCCTCAGGATTTCATTGTCTTTGCATACGCTTGCCATGGTCTTTTCAAACCGGCAACTTGTGCAGGCGAATTCTTTATAACACTTTTTTTTCAGGACCACGCCTGCCTGGGTCCAGAGACAGTCAGGCGTGGTTTTCTGTAATAATGACAGGTTCATTGAAGATACCCCCATTTTATTTCGGGTTAATCAGGATCTAAGAAATCTTCGGGTCAGATTTTCCCATCCAAGGGCCGGAAGATTACCGAATACATCCTTCATCAAAAGACCGCCGTCGGCACTGAGGGGACCGGCAACTTCTTCAATCATTCCTTCCAGGGTCGTGATTTCTCCATTCAGCCATGTAACGCTTGCTTCATCACCCATGAGGTGTTTGACGGCCCCTTTGAGATCGGAATTGTGGACCGTGAAGAGCCAGCCGTCTTCATAGGGTTTTTGTTCCGGCAGAGCGGGTGATGCGAAAAGAGATGGATTGACCTTTGTGATTACGCCGTTGACAGGGGAAAGGATGTCTGCAAGATTCGAGTTTCGTTTGATTCCCCAGCCAGGCCTGCCAAGATTCAATTCCTGTCCCATGAGGGGCAGCTCAAACCCGTCCGGGCCACCCAATACTTTAAATGCAAAATCATCCATGCCGACTCTGATGATGCCGCCGCTGCCAATGCCGGCCCAGGTGTGCCCCATGTGGAAGAAATACCCGTCCGCCAGTTTGAATCCTTTTATATCTTTCATGTGAAGCCCTGAATTCCCTTTGCCGGGGGACAGGGTGTCTTCAAACAACTGGTCAAAATCGCAATGGGAACAATTGTAATTCATGGCGCAGGTTCTGTGGTCAACTCGTCCGGTCAGGGCATGGCGGCAGGTTCTGTCCAGGCTGTCTCTTTTCCTCAGGGACTCCTGCCAGGAAAGGTGTTTTCCGGCAATGGCCTGTTTGCCCATGGCAGTATCGTATTTGCAGGAGGTGCAGTCATGATAGTTGTTGCAGTCTTTTTTGGCGGCTACGCCTGCCTGCATCCAGATACAGGGTCGAATTGCTTCATCTTTAGCGGAGATATTTTGTTTTGATGATTTGTTTTTAAGTGTCTGTGTCATTTGGGGCCTCCTTGTGGGTTTGTTATTAATCTGTTTGTTTTTATGGGTTTATTTTCTCTATCTTTTTAAAAATACTATAGAGCAAGAACGATGCCATCTTGAATTTTACATCTAAAAACATTGGAAATGCTTTATTTCAAGGGGTTTTCCACGAAGCCATCATTTTTTGAGTGAAAAACAATTAAAAATTTGAAGATGCAGGATTTTACGGCAGGTATTTTTCCAGAAGACAGACAATTCTTCCGAAAGCCCTGGCCGGCGTGTGAAATCCGTGATGCCGGATTTTACCACAGCCAGTCTTATTTTCCGGCAACCCCTTGCAGCTTTCGCTGGTCCTATGGTAGGAATAAAAAAAATGTTTCATCCTTATACATATTTTTCCAAAGGAGTTGATGGTGAACCTTCCCAAAAATGAAATGGAAACCATCTTTAACGGTATCCGGGATTTTATTCTGATCATTTCTCCTGATCGGGTCATTCTTGAAACCAACGATGCCTTTTTAAAACATATGGATCAAAAAAGGGAGGACGTCATCGGCCGCAAATGCTATGAGGTTTTCCGGGAGGTGACACGGAAAAGCAGCAATTGCCATGAAAAATGCCCTTTGGAAAAGGTGATCCGGGAAAAACACCATTGCCGGGCCGAGTTGATCCGGCTTGGGAGCGACGGAAAACCAAGGTATACGGAATTGACCATATTCCCCATATGGGAAAAGAAAGGAAAAATCTGCAAATTTATTGAAATCAGCCGGGATATCACCCAACGCAAATCCGATGAGAAACAGACCCAGGACTATCTCATGAGGATGGTGGAAGAGCGGACACGGCAGCTCAAAGAGAGCCATGAGCGGATGCTTCACCAGGATAAAATGGCCTCTCTGGGGAAATTGTCTTCAGCCGTGGTGCATGAGATCAATAACCCTGTGGCCGGGATATTGAATCTTGTCATGCTGTCCCAGCGGATTCTGAAGGAGGATGAGGTCAAGGCATCGGAACTGGAGCTTTTCCGTCAGTATCTCGGGCTCATGGAAACAGAAACACGGCGCATCGGAAGGATCGTGGGCAATCTTCTGACCTTCGCCCGGCAATCCAAAATCGAATTTGTCCGGTTTGACCTCAATGAATTGATCGAGCAGACCCTTCTTTTGAATTCAAATCTTCTGAAATTAAACAGGATACGGGTCATAGAAGAACTTGAGCATAATCTGCCGCTGATAAAAGGTTCTGAAGATCAGATCAAACAGGTGATCATGAATCTGCTTTCCAATGCCGTGGAAAGTATGGGCAAGGCTTCAAGAAAATGGCTCACCATCAAAACCTTTCAGAAAGAAAAGGGGAAGACCGTGGGGATAGAAGTCATTGATACAGGCAGCGGAATCCCCCAGGAAATAATTTCAAAGATATTCGAACCTTTTTATACCACCAAGAAAAAAGGGAAGGGGGTGGGGCTCGGGCTCTCCGTGGTATACGGGATCATCCAGGAGCATGGGGGGCAGATCTATGTGAACTCAACCCCGGGAAAAGAAACCTCTTTTTCCATAACCCTTTTCGAAGACCCTCCTTTGGAGAAAAAGGAAGGCATATCTCCGAGCTGATATGTTCTTTCCTATGGGCTTTCTTCCGGCTATAGTTTAATTTTTGAAACAATGGCTTCAACCACTTTTTCCGCTGTATCTCCAAACAGGGTATCCACCTCCACCAGATTCAGATACCGGTCATCCCACTGGAAATTACCGCTTTCAAGAATCCAGTCCTTGAGCCGGTTGTATTTCCCGCCCAGGGCCTTGATTTTTTTCAGAAGGGGGACATCTTCGGAAGATTTGAAAATGATATTCAGGGACAAGAGATATTCAATGATATTGGGGGTGGCCGGATTTGACGAAATGACAGGGATCACCAGGATGTTCTTGTTGTCTTTTCTTCCCCTGCCGATATAGACGTTTCCTTCCCGGACAATGATATTTTTTGTGCCTTTGAGCCTGGGGTCGGTTTCAACCCTGGACGGTTCTTCTTTGAGAGCCCCTGTTTTATTAATGATTCTGATTTTGGTTTCCGGCGTAACTTCGCCCAGGAGGCTCAACCCTGAAACCTGGTAAACGAGTCCGCCGTTGACCCTGGAAATGACTTCCTGAAGGTTTTTAATAACCAGGACATTTTTATTGTTGATCTGGGAAATTTGAATATTATTGATATAAAGTTCGTTGAAAAGAATACCTTCGAATTTCTCCGTAATCCTGCTGGTTCCCACGGTGACTGTTTTTGCCTGGTGCTTGATTGCATCCACCGGCCTTGCCATGATATTGATGGAATAGTTGATATTGGTGAAAAACGTATTCAGCATATGGGTCGGTGTGCCTTTTGTTTCAAAATCAATTTCAAAATCCGATACAGGCAGGCGGCCGGAAAGGTATTTTAAGAGCAGGGTGATATTGGCGGCATTGTCCAGACCCATGGCAGCAGGGAATCCTCCCTGGCGGCGTTTTTTTGAAAACCGGTTATAGAACTGGGCAATGGTTTCCCTGAATCGTTTTTCAAGAAGGACTTCATAGGCGTCATGACCCATGGCGGTATATTCATCCAGAAGATCCTGGATTTCAGCCCTGGCGTCATACATGAACCGGGAACCGTCATTGATGGCAAGGGCGGCATAATACCCCCAGATATGCCCGACCAGGGTATTTAAAATCGGGGCAAAATGTTCTTTGGTTTCCGGGATTTTAAATACATCGGCGGCATAGGGGTCAAACCGGTCTTCACCAATGGTCGTGATGACCACGGGGGTTGCTTTGTGGGCACGGAAGATGGCTGTATCCTTGATGATGTCTCCGAGAACGCTTTCCCTTGTCCCGGCGGCACAGATAATGATCAAGGGTTCGCTGGAGAGATCAATATGTTTTTTATCCTCAATAAAATCAGATGAAATGGTTTTATAGCAGAGCTCGCTGAGTTTAATACGGATTTCATCGGAAGAGGTCTTGTTTGATCCTGATCCCACGGTGGCCCAGTAATATTTTGACACGGCCAGACGGTCGGCCGAGGCCTTAATCTCATCCTTCATGTTAAGGATGGTTCTCATTTTGTCCGGCAGGGAAAGGATTTCATGGATTTCTTCCGTAATAAATTCAGCAGATCGGGTCTCTGTGAGGGCTGCCATGTGAAGACCGAAAACAGCACCTGCGGCAATCTGGGAATAAAATGCCTTGGTGGAAGCCACGGACATTTCAATATCCCGGCCTGAGCTGGTATATAAAACCCCGTCGGTCTTGAAGGTGAGATCGGAGTCCCGTCGGTTGACAATGGCAAGGGTCCTGGCACCGCAGGCCTTGACCATGTCAACGGTCCGATTGGTGTCTGTGGTGGTGCCGGACTGGCTGATGGCCACCACCAGAGTATCGGTCATGGTTTTTTCACCATTTTTTCCTTCAATGATACAGAAACCGGAAAGTTCTGAAGATTTCAGGGCCCTGATAGTGATGCCGATATCCCCGATATAATATTTCATAAGATCGGCACAGCCCTGGGCTGCGATGCCGGCGGTTCCCTGGCCGATAAAATAGATTTTTTTGATTCTTTTCTGTCTAAAATCATCCTCCAGCAATCCGGGAATGACTTTCTGGTCCAGGATAGTGGTAAAAAGCCGGGTTTCAGGAGATTGCCTGAATTTGTTTTCAAGGGTTTTCTCAACAGAGTTCGGAGATTCTGAAATTTCTTTTAAAAAATAGTGGGGGAAGTTTTGCCGGTCAATGTCCCTGGATGTAATTTTGCTGGTCATGATGCCGGCTTCATCCATGGTGATGGGGGTGCGATCATAATAACAGGATCGGATGCCGGATACCCCGCCTGTGGATTCCTGGTCCAGAATGACTATCTGACCCATGTCTTCCCCGTTGAGCTTGATATAGTCCTGGGTTTCCTCCACGATTCCGTAGAGTTCTGAGGCAGCGATATAATGATCTTTTGCGATTCCGACAAAAATGGCCTGACCACTTCCTTTCTGGGCAAGAAAGAGTTTTCCTGGAGTCAGATCCGAATGCATGCTGATGGCATGGGAGCCTTCAAAATCATTGAGGGATAGCCTGAAGGCTTCTTCAAGGGGGTTGCCCTGTTTGAGATAATGCTCGATTTGAAGCGGAATGAGTTTGGTGTCCGTGTTGATATCGGCATGGATTTTATCATACCTTGCTTCATATTCGGTTTTGAGTTCCAGATAATTATCAATATCGCCGTTCAGGCAGACATGGATAATCCCGGTTTTTCCGATGCTTTTATCTGTGGGCGTATTGTCCTGGGGATGGCAGTTGGCAACGGTGATATCCCCCACCGAGGCCCAGCGGGTGTGGGCGGATATGGAATTGGCAGTGAAATCATAAAGAGAGAGCAATTGAAGGAGTTGGTCATTTTTGATCTGGCTCCGAAGAAAGGCTACATTGTCTCCAAGGGCGCCGATTTCAGCGGCAAATTTGTAGACAAAGGATATGGAAACAAAATGCCCGCCGCTTTCCGGAAATGTGTCGTGAATGGTCAGGCTGTTATTGGACAGGACAATATGGTTGGTTCTCTGCCTGAGCCTTTCCGAATGCCCGGCCTTGATGAGGCCTTCCCTGAAATGTTCAAATTCCTCTTTGGTAAAGGTGAAGATGACGCTTATGCCGGCGGAATCCCTTCCCCGGACTTCAAGCCGGTCAATGCTGTTTAATACGGCATTGATCCGTTTAAATACGCTTAATCCCTTTGCGTTCCCTGAATTTTCAAGACCCTGGGCAAGATTGCCGATGGCAGCAATATTATCCAGGATTTCTTTTCTGATGCACCAGGAGATGTCACAAAGTCTTTCAAGACGCAGGGCAATAGTTTCAGCCTCAACAGGTGAAAAAGCTGAAATTCTGTTTTTAAACTGTGTCTTCTGATCTGCAACAAGTTTTTCAAGATGATCCTTGATAAAAAGAAGAAGGGCTTGCCGGTCCTTGTCAAAAAAAATATCGGAAAAAGGGCTTTCCTGTTTTAATCCCTGGCAATCCTCGTAAAAACCATTTAAAAAATCCTCCCCTCCTAGAAAATCCTCCTGAAAGGGGTGAGTTAAGGCGGATACTGTTTTTTCGTTTAATGAAAGGGCTTTTTCCTTAAGGGTCCCAAGCAAAGAGGGTGGTAACAAAAGGTTTCCCTTAAAGGCAACAAAGGCGGATATACCGCAGGAAAGCGTGTTCGGCTGATAGGGCAGGAAAATAATGGAATTTTCCTTTGCCGCTGCAATGGAACATCCGATTTCAATGTTCAAAGAAAAGAGTTTTCTGAGCCGATTCAAAGAAACAGTTACGGGCTTGATCATTGGTCCTCCCAGATGAAAACAGGTTTTTTCAACTATATTTGTGCACGGGTATCGGGTTTTGTTTTAAAATACTGTTTTAAAATCATATTTCCATAGGCACTGGATTTTGTCCCGATATATTCACCATGACCCACAACAATGGCCATGGCAATTTTTTTGTTCCCATTTTTTTCTTTGCCGAAACCCGTGAACCAGTCATATTTGATGGTGTGCTCCCGGTTGTTAAGAGAACCGGTTTTTCCGCCCATGACCAGTTTGGAAAGAACAGGGTCTTTGGATGCATTTCTAAAGGATTTTTTCGCGGTCCCGATGGTAATGGTTTTCTGCATGATCTGCATCATGGTTTCTGCGGTTTTCGGTGTTATGGGGGATTTATAGGGGGTTGGCTCGCTTTTGTAAATCACGTCTCCGCCGGAGTCGGTGACATGTTCAACAAGGGTAGGCATCATGACCCGGCCTTTATTGACAACGGCGGATATGAGCATGGCCCCGAAGATCGGGGAAATGGTGGTATCATAGTTATAGCCGCTGCCCAGTTCGGCCAGATGGAACTCGTTGCTGTTGGTTTCAAAACTGCCGGAAACAAAAGGCAATTCCGAATGAATGAGCTGGTTGAATCCAAAGGCATTGGCATAGGATTCAAGCTTTTCTTTTCCAAGGCGGTTTTTCCCGATTTTCCCAAATACCGGGTTCACGGATTCGGCAAAGGCGCTGGAAAAAGAAATCTGATAGGCGTGTTTGTTATTTCCGTCTTTAATCTGGCCTTTGTATAAGGTGTATTTATTGCCGTTGAAATACAATTGAGTCTCAGGGTCATATCCCAGGGTTTCAACGGCTGCGGCTGCGGTTACAATCTTAAAGACGCTGGCAGCCGGGTAATCCGATTCAAGACAGGGATTGCTTTGGGGTTTGTCCAGATCATAACCGGCCATGGCAATTATTTTTCCTGTATCCGGTTCCATGACGACAAAGGCAATTCTTTGGGGTTTTCCCCGTGTCAGTTGTTTCATCTGAGTGATAAGGGAGAAAAGATATTCCTGGAGAGGAGTATCAATGCTGGTAAAAATTTTAAATTGGGTCTCCGGTGTATCCACCAGAATAATATTTTTATCGGTTTTGGAAACATCGGTCTTTGAAAGGATGGTGAAGAGTTTTTCTTTTGAGAATTTGCCTGTCTCCGGCGATGGGGGTGGGGGCGGAGTCTGCGTCACCTCTTCGGGTCTTTCATCCGGAATGGGAGAAGAAATCTTATTTTTTTCAGGCACCTCGATATTTAAAAAGAATATACCGGCAAAAAGAAAAGCAAGGGTCAGAATACCCATAATGGATTTTACGGTTCTGATAAAATGTTCTTTCTTTTTTTTCTGAACAATATATTCAAATTGAAACTCCCGCCATGAATTGTCTCTGCTGTAATTATCCAAGATGATATCCAATTCTTTTTAGTAATGGTTTCAACATGTTTATTTTACCGGATGCCCTGGCTTAATTTTTTTTGTATCAATCCGGGGAAATAAAATTTCCGGGGGCTGGATAAGGGTTCCTTTTTTAATCTGCCCCCATACCGAGATTTCTTCAAGAGAATAAACTCCATTGTCCTTTTTTGCAATACCAAGGGCTTTCTGCATTTTTTCAGAGGTTTGGGGCATGATGGGATAAATCAGACAGGAAACGACCCTCAGCCCCTCGATGAGATTATAAAGCACGGTTTCAAGGACAGGGAGGGTGGCCTTATCTTTTGCCAGGGCCCAGGGTTCGGTGGTATCAATATATTTGTTCATGGCGCTGATGTACTGCCAGACCGCTCCCAAGCCTTTATGAAATTCATATAAGGCCATGGCCTGTTTGAATTCTTCAATGGTTTTTGCAGCTTCCGGAGCAAGGGAAAGATTTCTTTGTTTTTCAATTTCAGGGTGGGTTGCCTGAATTTCTCCTTTGAAATACCTTACCGTCATTGAAAGAACCCGTGAAAAAAGATTGCCGAGATCATTGGCAAGATCGGAGTTGATCCGTGTCACAAGAATGGCTTCGGTGAAATTGGCATCCAGGCCAAAGGCCATTTCCCGCATGAGAAAATATCTGAACGGATCAATGCCGTATTCTTTTATCACTTCTAAGGGGTCTGTCACATTGCCGATACTTTTTGACATTTTACTGCCTTTAATGTTCCAGAACCCGTGAACATTCAGCCCGTTATAAATTTCTATGCCCGCAGCCTTCAGCATTATGGGCCAGTAAATTCCGTGGGGTTTGATAATGTCTTTGGCCACGAAATGGCGGGTGCCTGGCCAGAATTTTTTAAACAGGTCTCCATCCGGGTAACCCAGGGCGGAAATATAATTGACAAGGGCGTCAAACCACACATAGGTCACATAATCCTTGTCAAATGGCAGGGTGATGCCCCAGGTCAGGCGGGTTTTAGGACGGGAAATGCAGAGGTCTTCCAGGGGTTCTTTCAAAAAAGAGAGAATTTCGGTTTCATATTGGGAAGGATAGATGAATCCAGGGTTGGTTTTAATATGATGGATGAGCCAGTCCTGGTATTTGCTCATTTTGAAAAAATAATTGGATTCTTTTATTTTCTGGGGAGCAACCCCATGATCCGGGCATTTTCCCTCAACCAATTCCCTTTCCTGGTAGAACCGCTCGCATCCAAAACAATAAAGTCCTTCATAACTTGAAAAATATATATCCCCGGAGTCATGAATTTTTGAAAGAAGGGCTTCCACAATTCGAATATGAGCCGGGTCTGTGGTTCGTATAAAATCGTTGTTGTCAACACCCAGAACCGGCAGAAGATCCTGGAAAAGTCTGCTGATTTTGTCTGCATATTCCTTAGGGCTTGTATTCTGCTTTTCTGCAGCCTGGACAATTTTGTCCCCGTGTTCATCGGTTCCCGTGAGAAAATAGGTTTCAACCCCATCCATTTTTTTAAACCGTGTTGCCACATCAGCGACAATGGAGGTATAGGCATGGCCTAAATGCGGTTTTGCATTGACATAATATATGGGTGTGGTGAAATATTGTGTTTTCATTTTATTTCGTGTTTTTACTCCTCCAGATCACGGATGTGCCTGTCAATTTCCGTATTGTCCTCCATGCGCAGGGTAACGGTCTCTTTCAGGACATTCTGGCGGACGACTTTTCCCTGCCCCTCTTTGAGATTTATTTTTTTACCCAGCTTGGGCATGTCCCGTTTCAGGCTTTTATAAGTTTCATTTTCAAAGGTCAGGCAGCACATGAGCCTGCCACAAACCCCGGATATCTTTGCGGGGTTTAATGACAGACCCTGTTCTTTGGCCATTTTAATGGAGACAGGTTCAAAGGCTGGCAGAAAAGAGGAACAGCAGATTTCTCTTCCGCATTTGCCTACCCCGCCACAGTGTTTCGAAAGATTGCGGATCCCGACCTGACGCATTTCAATCCGGATATTGAATTCTTTCACCAGAAGCTTGATCAGTTCCCTGAAATCGATCCGGCCGTCGGCTGTGTAGAAAAAAGTCAGTTTATTGCGGTCAAACGCACATTCGACGCTGAACAGGTTCATGAGAAGATCCAGATCATTGATGCATTGAATGCAGAAATCAAAGGCATGGTTTTCAAGGCTCCTGATTTCTTCCATTCTTAAAAAATCTTCTTTTGTGGCAATGCGGATAATCTGTTTGAATACCTTATCCTGATTCTCTGCTTCTGACGGGGGGAGGGCAATTTTTCCAAATCCAAGCCCCTGTTCAGTTTCGACGATAACGGCATCCCCTTCTTTCAGTACAAAGGCGCTGCTGTTGAAATCATATATTTTTCCTGCTGTTTTAAATTTAACGCCGGCAATTTTCAGCATATACAAACTTTCCTTCTGTTCTCTGCTATGGTAAGGAAAAAACTGTCCAGGACTAGCCTCAAGGTGCAGTTGGCTTCCATTTTTTTTTCTGATTCATAAAGGCCTTTCAACCATTCACAATATCTGTCTTTATGTACCATTTGCCTAATATGGGAAAAAGAATTAAAAAAATCAAGGTTAACTATTTTTTCCGGGAGAATATCAAAGATCATGAGATCCCGGAAAAACGTTTTCATAATGGCTGAGGCGTCACTGACAAATCCGGGTTCAAGGCTTAATTTCTGAGACAACATCAATCCTTTTGATACGCCCTCTTTGCCATTTGAAATGATGTCAATCAGGGTTTCAAGGAGCCATTTTCTTTTTTTGACCCAGTTGGAACCCTCTTTTTCACCTGAGTCTTTTTCTTCTGGGTCTTTTTCAATGATCAGGTTCAGACAGGCCAGGATTTTTTTGAAATCGGAATCAACGGTTTCAGATACAATATAGGCAAGCTCGGGATCGATTTGGAATTCAGAGATGAGGCGCTTTGCAATGAGCTTGCTGCTCAAGGGCTTGAACCTGATTTTTCGGCATCTGGAAATGATGGTGGCAAGGAGAAGGTCTGTTTTAACCGCCATTAGAATAAAAAAAGTATTTTCAGGAGGCTCCTCCAGCATTTTTAACAAGGCATTCTGGGCCTGGACATTCATTGTATCTGCTTTTGAGATGAGAACCATCCTGTATTTTGCCTCATTGGGCCTGGAAGAAAGGGTGATTCCGAGTTCCCGGATCAAGGATATGGGAATGATATTTTTTCCTGCCGGAGGGTCAATGAATATCATATCCGGATGATTACCATTGTCAATTTTGCGGCATGAGTTGCAAATACTGCAAAAAAGTCCTGTGCCGCTTCTGCAGTTGCACCCTTTTGCGAATATAAAAGCAGCTTCTTTTCTGCCGGTATTTTCATGACCGTAGAAAAGAAGGGCATTTGGAATTGCTTTGGTCTGAATGATGTGCGTTAATTCTAGAAAGGCCTCGGATTGGTATTGCATTGGATCAAAATCAGATGCGGTTTGATCTATCTCCATGGGCTAATAATCCACCCGCTCCTTGAGCTCTTTTCCGCATTTGAAAAAAGGCAGGCGTTTGGGTGGAATAGTGACTTTTTGGCCTGTTTTCGGGTTTCTGCCGGTATAACTTTTATATTCTTTGATGTGAAAACTGCAAAATCCTCTTATTTCTACGCGGTCACCTTTTTTAAAGGCATCGGAAAGCGAGTCAAAAAACAGATTGATGACATCGGCTGCTTCGGATTTTGTCAAACCGGCTCTATCTTTTAGTGCTGAAATCAATTCAAGCTTATTCATACGTCCTCTTTTCTTGTTTCTGGTAAATCCATGGTCCTATTTTTTTCTGGTTCTATTGAAAATTTGATAAAAAGTCAAGGACTTATGTCAACAATTCAGGGAGTTTTTCAATTTTATCTTCTTCTATCTCAGTCCCTGCATATTGCCTCAGAATATCTATTTTAATCACCACACGGCCTTTGCCCTTCTGCCGGATGAATTCTCCCCTGATCCCGGCCAGGGGGCCCTCAATGATCATGACCGAATCTCCCTTTTTAAGGCTGATATTGGCCCCGGTGATCAGATCCATATGGGAGCTGGTCAGAATTTTCAGAGATTCAACCTGAATATCCGGTATGGCCACAGGGCCGGTTTGAGATCCAAGGAGCCGGACAGCGCCAATCGTTTTCAGGATGGCCAACTGATCTGCTGCCTGGAAGGTTGACCGGATAAAAATATAACCGGGAAAAAGAGGATATTCAACCATGAGGTGCCTATCCTTTCGTATACTTTTCCGTCTTATCAGCGGCAGAAATGCCGGGATTTTCTTTTTAAGAATGGTGTTATAGACTGTCCGCTCAAAATTGCTTTTTGTTAAAAGCGCAAACCAGTTCAATTGATCCGTCATTTAAACTCAAGTCTCCGATTTCGATAATTTGGATCAGAAATCAAATTCTTCTTGGGTCCATTACCGAGTTCTCCGATGCCGTGAAGCGTGACCAGCATCCCAACACTTAAGTCGGTTCTTGTTTCAGTGACGGCAAGATCAAAGGTCCAGCACTGTTTTGTCATGATGAATCCTGCCTGAGTCTGAACCGTCCTGTCATCTTTAAGGTTTTTTTCAACCGTATAATAGGTAATTAATTTATCCGTCAAGGCAATGTCGATTTCCGAATATACAGATTCCAGGATGTCTCTGTTAAAGCGGTATTCAAGTGCCAATGCGTCACCCCGCCTGTCTTTAAGGGTGGTTCCAATGTTGAATATTTTATATTCATTATCATAGGGAGACCAGGAAAAATCGGTATTTACGGCAACAAATTCATTCAGATTCAGTATGCCGGTCAGCAGGATGTCTGAAAAAGGTTTGTCATTGTTATCTTTATTTATATCATAGCTTTGTGAAAGCTGGGCATAGGCAAAATCACGATAGGTCCGGATTTCTTTTCCCTGGGGTGTAACAAAGGTTTTCCTGGAAATCAGATAATTTGTCAGGCTCCAGGTAATGAGGTTTTGTTCGGCTATTCTATCCAGGGAATCAAATAAAGGCAGGTCTTTTTGACCCACATCCGGGATAAAGGAGTATTGAAGCTTTGGAATCATTTCATGTTTGATCTTTTCGGCAAAGGAATTGTCCATACCATAGACTCTGAAAATTTTTGTAGATATTTCTGCGCCGAAATCAGCCATGTGCCTTGTTCGTAAAGCATCGGAATCTCCATCTGCAGATGTGAAATCATCTGTATACCAGAGCGTCTCCCTGGCTCCCAGGGAGGGTTCAAAATAAAAGATTTTATTCAGCCTAATGGGAAGATACACCCTGGGGTAAATATCCGTTCTCTGGCCCTTGACCAGAGTTGCCGTTGTATCCTGCCGGTAAAAAGACCGGTGTTCACTGTCAAGGGTATAATAGAACTCCGAGGAGCCGAGCTGCTGTCTGAACGCATCAAACTGAATGGCCGGGAGGGTCTGTAGGGTTGTATCATCTATGCCCTGGCGTCTGGCAGTGACATTGTCATACCACAGGGCATCCATATTCAATATATAGGTTGACCATGATTTGTTGACATTCAACCGGTTTCTCCGGATGGTCTGGTCATATTCATCGAGGCCCCTGCCGTATTCCGTTTCCAGATAGGCTTTGGTTTGTCTGTAGCCTGAAAAACCATCCTGGAATTCATGGAGATAATCGGCATCGCTTACTACATCCAGATCCAGTTTGGCGGAAAAGCCGTTGGGAAGTTTCTGATTGTGTTTCATCCTGAACCAGTATCGGTCCTCATTGGTTCTCTGGGGGGTTGAGGAAAAGCTATAGTCTTCCGTTCCTGCTGTTCCGTCATCAATTTTGCTGTCTTTGAGATAATCAAAGAATACGGTTCCCTTGGATCGGTTGTCGAGAATATATCGGTATTCAACCCCTGTTTTTGTTCCCCGGTCCGACATATAATCTGCATAAAGGGTGGCATCGCTGCTTTCTGAAATGGCAAGAAAGAAAGGTTGTTCGTATTGATATCCCTTCCTGATGGAGCTTGAGACACCCGGCATCAGAAACCCGGTCTGGCGTTTGGTTTTGACCGGGAACATCAGAAAAGGGGTGTAGGCGGCAGGGACGTTCTTTGCCCAGAGAACCGCATCCCTGGCAGTGCCATATCCTTCAACCGTGACTTTGACCTTTCTGCCGGAGATTTTCCAGTCCGGCGAGTCTCCGGAACACGAGGTGATGCTTCCTTTTTCAAGGCTATAGGTGAATTGGCCTGTCTTTCGTATGTCTTCACCACTGATATAGAAATTATCCTTTTGGATAAATATGGTACCTTTATTAATTGTGCCGATTTCTGTTTCCAGGTTGATGTTCATGGCATCGCATGAAATGGAATCCTCCCCGGAAATGAGGATGACATTGCCTTGGGCAAAGGCATCCTTTGTTTTATTTGAAAATTCCACATAGTCTGCCTCAAGCCGGGTTTTGCCCCCTGTGATGACCACTTCTTTCTCGGCAATATAAAGGTCGCGCGTGTTGTCAAAGGTTACGGACAGGGCCGAGATGTGCCAGGGGATTTCTTTGGGGTTTTCAGGCAGAGGATCAGCAAAAGCCGAAGCCTGAAAAAAATTGAGGCAATAAAAAAAAGCAACTGCTGCATGAACCAACAGATACTTCCACCTTGAAAAAGAGATCATGTTCTTTCCAGTAAAAAATTGCACATCCTTTGAATTTCCTGTATAAAGCCATTTTATACTTTAAAAGTCAAGCCTGAATCATGATTTCCATGGTTTATCAGGGTAGAGGTAAGGGAAAATGGCATTTTCGATTTTAGATTCCATCGGCAATACTCCCCTTGTGGAGATCAAAAAGATGAATCCCGTGGAAGGGGTGAGGATTTTTGCCAAACTGGAATATATGAACCCGGGCGGGTCAGTGAAAGACAGGGCCGCTCTTTATATGATTACCGAGGCGGAAAAATCGGGGGAGTTGACTCCCGACAAAACCGTTATTGAGGCCACCAGCGGAAACACAGGCATCGGCCTTGCCATGATCTGTGCTGTGAAAGGGTATCAAATCGCCCTTACCATGGCTGAGAATGCAAGCGAGGAACGCAAAAGCATTTTACGGGCAAGGGGTGCCAGGATTATTTTAACCCCCAGACACCTGGGGTCTGACGGGGCCATTGAAGAAGCCTACAGACTTGCCAGGGAAAATCCGGATAAATACTTTTTGACGGATCAATATAATAATGATGCCAACTGGAAAGCCCATTACCATACCACAGGTCCTGAAATCATTGACCAGACCAGAGGATCGGTTTCCAGTGTGGTGGCAACCATCGGCACCAGCGGGACCCTCATGGGGCTTTCCAGAAGACTGAAAGAATACAATAAGGATATCCGGATCATCTGCGTCGAGCCCTATCTCGGCCATAAGATACAGGGGCTCAAAAACATGAAAGAGTCCTATACCCCTGAAATCATGGATAAAAGCCTGCTTGATGAAAAAGTGAATATTGATGATGAAACCGCTTTTCAGATGGCCCGTATGCTGGCAGTCAAGGAAGGTATCTTTGTCGGCATGAGCAGTGGGGCCGCCATGGCCGCAGCCATTGAAGAAGCCGGAAAGATTAAAACCGGTGTGGTGGTCGTTATCTTTCCCGACAGCGGGGAAAGATATCTGTCCACAAGCCTTTTTTCAGTGGAAAAACCGATTGCCCTATCCCTTTTTAATTCGTTTTCAAAATCGAAAAACCCCTTTGAACCGCTTGAGAACGGGAAAGTATCGATTTATACCTGCGGACCCACGGTTCATAAAAGACTCAATATCGGTCAACTACGGCGATATGCCTTTACAGATCTTCTGATCCGGTATATCGAGTACCACAATATCAGCGTCAATCATATCGTGAACATTACAGACTATGATGACAAAACCATCCAGGGATCACAACAGGAAGGAATGACCCTGCCCGGGTTTACCCAGCAGTATCTTGATCTTTTCAGAGGAGACCTTGAAAAACTTAAAATCCGGCCGGCTGAAGCATATCCCAAAGTATCGGATCATTTTGATGAAATGATCGAAGTGGCAAGTCAGCTTCAATCCAGGCAACATTCCTATGAAAAACTGCATTCCCTTTATTTTGATATTTCAAGCCTGCCCGGGTATGGGGAATTTTCCGGAATCGATCTTGATAAAATAAAGCCCGGAGCCACCGTTGATCTTGATGAATATGAGAAACGAAATCCCAAGGATTTTACACTGTTTAAACGGGTTCGGCTTTCAGAGCTGAAAAGAGGGGTCGGGATCAAAACCCAATGGGGAAACGTGCGGCCCTCTCTCCACCTTCAGTGCGCCGCCATTGCCATGAAATACCTGGGGAATGAGTTTGATATTCAAACCGGTAGCCGGGAGCTTATTTTTCCCCATCATGAAAATGAAGTGGCCATTGCAAGGGCGGCCAAGGGAGCTTCGCTTGCCCGGTACTGGCTTCATTGTGCTCCGGTGAAATATGATGGGTCACTGGGAGTGCCGGACATGGATTCTTTGACCCTTGAATATCTCACCCGTCAGGGCTGGGAACTGAAAACCCTTCGTCTCTGGCTCATTTCCAATCATTACAGAAAAACACTTCATCTGTCTGAACAATCGCTGAAAGAGGCCCAGTACACATTGGATAAAATCAACCGGTGCCTGGATACCCTGAATGCGATTCAAGATGGGCAGGTTCAAGATGGGCAGGTTTATGAAGAGATCGATCAACTCCTGTATGATATCCGGTCCACATTCCTGAAATTCATGGAAGACGATCTAAAGATATCCGGGGTTGTGTCTTCATTGCTGGCAAATGTGAAAACCATTAACAGTCTCATTAATCAGAATCGGCTGGGTACTGAAAGTGCTAAAAAGCTGTTAGGGTGTTTCAAGGATATGGATGCTGTTTTAAGGATATTCAATTTTGATAAAATGCTTGAACATCCGGAGGATATTCAAAATCTCATAAAAGATCGTGAACAGGCAAGGGAAGAGAATAATTTTGAACTGGCCGACAGGATCAGGGAAAAATTAACGGCTTTGGGTGTCAATGTTCATGATAAAAAGGTGGAAGCATGACAGGGCATTATATTTTTTTCCCTTTTTCCCATATCTCACAAGATCAGCTCGGGGCTATCCAGGTGGTTTTTCCATCATTTACCTTTTTCCCTGTGGCCAAGGATTTAAAGCATCTTCAATGGCTGAAGGAACCGGCCGATGGAGGTGGGGCAGTGCCGGTTTTTTCATCAGAGGATGATCTGTCTTTGGTTGATGATACATTCGAAAAATATATGGCCTGGGTAAAAGTGCATAGGGGAAATGAGCATAATCTCAGATTCCTGTTAAAGGACAACCCTTATTTTACCAGTGACTCAGATCTGCCAGCCATTAAATCACAAATCAGGGGCACAAGGGAAAAAACAGACCCCCAACGGTCAGGAAAGGATATATTGCATCGGAACCTGCTGTTTTTAAAGATGGCAAAACAGTGTGATGAAGAAAATGAGAACATTGATCTTCAACTCAGAAGCATTGATAAAAGCAGGGACAGGATGCTTTCAACCCTTATGGGGGAAGAAGAGTCAATGGATGCGCGGGTAGCAGTAAGGGAAACAGACATTCCTGATCCAGGCGCAGTGATGACCCGTGAGCGAATTGAAGCCTGGTCACGGTGCATGGTGTATCACAATGCTTTTCAAAAAGCAGGCGAAATCCCGGTATTTGTAACGACCAGTGAGGCTGTGGTTGATTATCTTGAGACTATTTGTTCGGATGTAATAAATGCCCTTGACATCGATCTGATAAAAGTGCATGAAAATGATTGTGAAAATAAACCCGAATGGCAGCGGCAGGTCTCTGAACTACTCAGATGTGCTGCAAAAGGCGATGCCGGCTGGCAGAACCATCTGCCTGAAGTGAAGGATGGATGTTCTCTTTCAGGGCAGATAAAATTAAGTCTTTTTTCCGGGAATAATATTCACAATCTCTTTAATCTTAGAGATAAACAGATAGCAGTCTGTTGGATTAGAATAAAGTGATAAAAAACTTGATTTTAATGGATTACATGTTATAAATGCGTTTTTTATACAGATTATATTTAAAGAATGAATTTATAATATAATAATGTTAATTTTACTTAAGGGGGATATTAAAATGGGATTCCATCCAATTGTTGATGAATCAAAATGTGTGGGTTGTGAAGAATGTGTAGACGTTTGCCCGGTAGAAGTGTTTGAGATGCAAGATGAAAAATCCGTTCCTGTAAATGCTGAAGAGTGCATGGGCTGTGAAAGCTGCGTTGAAGTTTGTGAAGAAGATGCTATTGTAGTTGAAGAAGACTAGCTCGAAAAATATCTTAGGATAGACAGGGCTGCCGGATGTTCAACTGAATGATCCGGCAGTCTTATTTCATTGCTGTATTGGTAAAATATACTCCTGCTATCACCAGTACCGCACCCGCCATAAGCGATGTGGTTAACGGTTCATTCAAAATAAAAAAAGACATGATGATGGCGCTGATAGGAACAAAATTGATAAAAACGCCAGCTTTCATGGGGCCGATTTCTTTGATCCCTTCATAATACCAGAAAAATCCCAGCACAGTACCGAAAAATCCAAGATAAAAAAGACAGGCCCATTCTAACGGACTGTAGTTCAAAAGGTTTGTAAAAACCCCTTTATTCAAAGCCGGAAAAAAGAGCAAAACCGTACCGGCAACGGATGAATAGCAAACGGAAACGATGGGTGACAGGTCATTCATGGCCTTCTTGCCAAGAATTGAATAGATAACCCAGGAGATCACACACCCAAAAATCAGAAGCTCGCCTTTTCCGATTCCGGATTCGAATATCCTGAAGAGATTTCCTTTAGAAATGACGATCAGGGCACCTGTGACCGAGAGGCAAAGCCCGATGATTTTCAGAATATTAAGACGCTCCCTGAAAAAAAGAACAGAGCAGAGGCTGATAAAAATAGGATTGCAGGCAATGATCAAAGAGGCACGATTGGCCTGGATGTGGCAGAGCCCTGAGAAAAAAAACAGGTTGTAGGAAAAGATACCGGTAAATCCGAGGGCAATGATGATCAGGAGTTTGCGAGGGGAAATTCCTGGAAGACGGCCTTCAATTTTCAGGGTCAGAAAGATGAGAAAAAAAGAGGCAATCAGAAATCTTAAGAAAGCTGCAGAATAGGGGTCCACATTCATGGAAACCCATTTTCCTGCAATAAAGGTTCCGCCCCAGAACACAGCCGTTGATAATAGTTTAAGATAGGTCATTTTTTTCTTAATGACAGGGTCTCTGAAAAAA
This sequence comes from Desulfobacterales bacterium, assembly GCA_031395015.1. GTDB lineage: Bacteria > Desulfobacterota > Desulfobacteria > Desulfobacterales > Desulfobacteraceae > Desulfobacula. Next base: position 27,882 of record JANNUH010000153.1, read on the forward strand.
TAACAAAGCCCCTGGACATTTCAATATCCAGGGGCTTTTTCAAGTTATCGAAATAACTTTTTTCTAAAGCAAATAAAACGGTTAACTAAATCACGGTTACATTTGCTGCAGAAGGTCCTTTTTGGCCTTCTTCAATATCGAAAGAAACGCGGGCCCCTTCATTGAGGGATTTAAAACCTGTGGTGTTAATACCTGAATGATGTACAAATACATCCTTTCCGCCGTCTTCTCTTTCGATAAATCCAAAACCTTTTGAGTCGTTAAACCATTTTACGATACCAGTAGCCATGTTGGCAATCTCCTGTAATAAAAAAAATAAAAAAATATTAGCTTCGAACTTTGGGGGGCAAATCACATTTGAATATCAGGGACGTACACCTTAAGAAGAAACATATGTGCATCTCTTATATCAGCACATGGTTGAGGATTATATAGAAAAATTTATCAAAGTCAAGCGATATTTTTTTTATTAATATTTTTGGGTTGCCGTCTGTAAGAAGGATGTGTCGTTCATACGCCGGGGCTCCATGTTGAATGAAAATCCAGGGATTTAAATTGCAAATCAAAAATTTTTGTGGCTTTACAATTTTATATGCTATCCATTATATATAGTGATAAATAAGCGATAAATAAGTAATAATTTTAAACCCTATATCCGTCAGGAAAAAAATATGCAGAATCAGAAGGACAAAAGATTTTCCCCCCAGAATATCTGTAAAGCGCTTATGGCCTCCGGGTTGATTTCAAGGGAACAGGCCCAGGACCTTTTAAAGAAAGAAAACAGAGTCCGGGAGATTCTTTTAAAACAGAAGATCAAGGGAAAAGAAAATGAATTGTCCCAGGAGCAGCAGGCTGAGCTGATCTCTTTTATTGATGTTATTTTGTATTTAAAGCAGGCAAAAAACGGCGAGCCTGGTATCATCATTGACGAAGACCTGATTTATTCAAGTCTGGCAGAAGTCTGGAAGGTACCTTATAAAAAAATTGATCCTTTGAAGCTGGAACTTAATCTTGTCACGGGCACCATATCAAAATCCTTTGCTGCTAAACATTTTCTGCTTCCATTAATGATTGAGGAAGGCAAATTGATTGTTGCAACGCCTGATCCATTCAATTATGAAGCGATTAAAGATGTTGAAATGGTGTCAAAACTTAAGGTAAAAACCGTTCTCAGCTCAAAATCGGATATTGAAAAGCTCATCAGTGAATTTTTCGGATTTAGGCATTCCATTGCTGCGGCCGAGGATCTTTTTTCCGCAAAAGGAATTGATATCGGCAACCTTGAGCAGTTTGTCAGTTTGAAATCCTTTGATGAGTTCCCTTCAACAGATCAGCATATTGTAAATGCGGTAAATCATCTTTTCAGTTATTCATTTGACCAGCAGGCCAGTGATATCCATATCGAGCCCAAGCGGGATATCTGCCTTGTGCGAATGCGGATTGACGGAGTGCTTCATACGGTCTACAAGCTTCCCAAAAAACTTCATAATGCCGTGGTCAGCAGGATAAAATCACTTTCCAGGCTGGATATGGCTGAAAAAAGAAGGCCCCAGGACGGCCGGATTAAAATGGAAAAAGACGACAAAGAAGTCGAAATAAGGGTTTCGACAATTCCTGTGGCATTTGGTGAAAAAGTGGTACTAAGGATCATGGACCCGGATGTTCTTTTCCAGGATCTTGAACTTCTGGGTTTTTTTCAAGAAGATTTTGAAAGATATAAAAAACTGATCACCATGCCCTTCGGCATTGTTCTTGTGACGGGTCCCACCGGTTCCGGCAAGTCCACAACCCTTTATTCAAGCCTGAGAATGCTGTCTTCGCCGGAAGTGAATATTACCACCATAGAAGATCCCATTGAAATGATTCATGAAGAGTTTAACCAGATTGCCGTGCAGCCGGCCATCAACGTGACCTTTGGGTCGGTGTTGAGAAATATTCTGCGCCAGGACCCGGATATTATCATGGTGGGTGAAATAAGGGATCTTGAAACAGCCCAGGCAGCAGTCCAGGCTGCCCTGACAGGACACCTGGTACTTTCCACTCTTCATACCAATGATGCTGCAACAACAATTTTCAGGCTTCTTGACCTTGGAATTCCGCCCTATCTGATTCATTCTTCCCTGAATGGGATTGTGGCCCAGAGACTTGTCAGAAAAATATGCCCATACTGTGCCCAGGACTTTGAAATGGATGCAAAGGAGCTTGACGACCTGGGTCTGAAAATTAAATCCCAGGGCATTATCAAGCTCAAACACGGGAAAGGGTGTTCGAAATGCAGGAATACCGGTTATAAAGGCCGTACCGGGATTTATGAAATCATGCCCTATTCAGAATCGCTTAAGCTTTTGACTTCAGGCGATGCAGGGTTGGATAAGCTCAGGAAAAAAGCAGTTGAAGAAGGTCTTGTGCTTCTGCGTGAGAACGGTATCAGAAAAATGCTGAATGGGCAGACCACTTACCAGGAAATCTTAAGGGCTACATGGGATTAGGCAGCCCCTTTTAACCCTGAAAGACTAAAAAATAGTGAAATTCCCGAGAAGAGGTCAGGGGAGGATGATGGGAACAATCTTAATTTACAATATCATCCGGGTTAATTTCATACTTGGACGATAGGATCAGAACAGTGGATGAAATATCTTCAGTATGGAGCACAATCATTCTGCCGGCTTTAATATTATCAAATTTAACCTGATCCTTTTTATTTTTTAGCCAGGAGCTGTTGTCAACCGTATCGACTATCCTCATCACGGAATAGATCTGTCCCGGCCTGACATGGGCACTGCCGATATCGATAAAGGCGATCCGGTTGTCATTGATCATGAGATTATCATCCTCTGAGCAAAGGATTTTGCCATTGATGGGAGAAGGGGTTTCATCAACCTCCAATACCGGCTCCCTTTTATTATATTCCATGACCATATCGCCTTCACGGACTGCCCTGTAAACTTTTACTACCTTTGCAGTTGCATAGGTCACTTTATGCTCAAGGATTTTGATCCGGGCATGGATGAGGTGCTTCACGCCTGTGAAGCTCTTATCTTTGGTTTTCTTTTCAACCGGACTGGTATTGAAAATATGATAGAGTTTTCCAGGGATCAATGTCCCTTTCCCGGACGGCTTTATATAAATGATATCATTTAAAGACATCATCACTTTATTGTCCTGGTCCCTGATGATACTGCCAAGGGAAGGCTCGGGATTTTTTCTTACAAATCCGATATGATCCATTTCAGAATAAGAAAATGAGGGGGTAACCTTTTCAGGGGGGTTCTCCTGTTTTACTTCCTCAACTTTTGTAGCAACGGGTTTTGCGGATAGGTTTTCTTTCAGAAAGATCCGAATTTTTTTGCCGGGGTAAATCCAGTGGGGATTTTTAATATCCTGATTCATTTCCCAGAGTCCTGGCCAGTCCCACTGGGAATTGTAGAATTTTTGGGACAGATCCCACAGGGTATCGCCTTTTTTAATGGTATAATAAAAACCTGAATCCTCGCCCGGGATAAAGTCTTTCTTATCTTCTGCAAATCCGGACGAACAGAGCAAAAATCCCATAATGGTTAAAACAAATGCTGCCGTTATTGTTTTGCCGCCCCGCATATCGCCTCCTGATTTGCCAAAGTTTAAATTCGAATTGTTGACTTTATTTAAACTCCTGTTCTATAAAAAGTCAAGGATTGTTGCGATTATCATGGATATTGAAACAAATATGGAACATATTGCCAATTTATTATTTGAAGTCAGATTATTAAAGGATATCATCAGAAGCGGATATGCCTTTCTGGGTTCAGGAAAAGAAACCATTGCCGAGCATAGCTTCATGACGGCATTTATCTGTTTTGCCATGGCCAGGCTGAGCCCGGATGCCGACGGTGAGAAACTCGTGGCAATGGCTCTTGTTCATGATATTGCCGAAGCAAGGACCGGGGATTTGAACTATGTGGAGAAGCAATACTGCAGAACCGATGAGGCCAAAGCCATTTCCCATATGGTCAGGCATATTCCGTTTGGTAATGATATCAAAGAGCTGGTGGACGAATTTAACCTGGGGGAATCAAAAGAAGCAAAACTCGCCAATGATGCCGATCAGATTTCCTTTATCCTGGAATTGAAAAAGTTGATGGACACCGGTGTAAAAGGCCCTGAAAAATGGATTCCCATTATTTCGGGGAGACTTATGACACAGACCGGACAAAGGATCGCCGAGGCCATCCTCAAGACAGGCTGGGATGAGTGGTGGATGAATGACTACTCTGAATAATTAAGAGATTTATGAGTCAGATATGTTCAGATTTTCTTTTTCCAGTTGTACAATTTTTTTGAGTATTTCTTCAGGCACATCTTTTTTTATTCCAGGACATGAATTCCCCATTGTATTCCAGTTTTCAGGGTGGCGGAGGACGGTATCGATAAAGGGCCAGGCTTTGCACATATAGGGTTTGACAGGATGAATGGTGCATTGCTTTTCCTTATCAAAAAAAATGCAGAAGCCGTTTTTTCCGAGGCCCAGCACATACCTTGATCCGGATTTTTCACAATACCGGGCTGCAAACCGGTCCGGGTCAAACTGGATATAGGCGGATATCCGGGCAATGTCCCGGTCCGTGACATAGGTGCCGCCGAATCCTCTGCAGCAATCACCACATTGACGGCATGTGAAGATATCATTCCCAATAAAAAGTTCAGAATCCATATCTTTTTTCCAGGGCTTTTTGCATGGTTAAATGATCGATGTATTGCAGATCCCCTCCCATGGGAATTCCGGAAGCAATCCGTGTGATCCTGATATTTGTTTTTTTCAGCTTGGCAAGGATATAGGAAGCTGTTGCCTCCCCTTCCACATTGGTTTTTGTTGCCAGAATGATTTCCTTTATTTTTTCAGGGTCAGCTCTTTTCATCAATTCCTTGATTCGGATATCATCCGGCCCTATGCCGTCAATGGGAGAAAGAAGTCCGCCCAGGATATGATAAATACCGTTATACCCCTTTGATTTCTCAATGGCCGCCATATCTGTCGGATTTTCCACAACACAGACAAGGGATTTGTCCCTTGCAGGGTCTGCACATATCCGGCATCTTTCCTTATCACTAAAGGAAAAGCAGATTTCACAAAGCCGGATACTGCTTTTAAGTTCGATAATATCGGCCGCCAAGGTCGCAGCTTCTCCGGGCGAGGCATGAAGGATATGAAGCGTCAGCCTTTCAGCGGTCTTTTTACCAATGCCGGGAAGTCTGGACAAGCTATGAATCAGTTTTATTATCGGTTCAGGATAGTGCGTCATGACGGGTTTAAAAACCAGGGATATTCAATCCACCGGTCAGTTTGCCCATTTCCGAGGATACCATTTCCTGGGACTTGGTCAATGCATCATTAACCGCTGCCAGAACAAGATCCTGAAGCATTTCAATATCATCGGGATTCACCACTTCTTTTTCAAAAACAATGGATTCGATTTTCTGGGCACCATTGGCCACAACTTTGACCATACCCCCGCCCGATGAAGCCTCAATGGTCTTTGTAGCCATCTCCTGCTGAGTTTGCTGCATTTTTTTCTGGAGCTTCTGGGCCTGTTTCATCATTGCATGCATATTATTCATCATGATTTACTCCTTTTATTTAAGAATTAATGATTTCACCGTTAAACAGCCGCTTGGCTTCAACCACCAGGGGATGGTTTAAGGCTGCCTGCCGGGCTTTGTTCTCATTTTTTTGAGGAAGGGTTTCATCTGTCCTGCTGTTTTGTAATACTATTCTGATGGTCAGCGTTTTTCCAAGAAAATCCCGGCACAGATGTTTTAATTCATTCTCTTTATTTTCAATCCGCTGTTTATCAAAAGACGAGCAATTTTCAAGTTCAACAATGATTTCATCCTGGGGGTTTTCTGTGACGAGTCCCTTTTTTAAAAGGGCAAAAATAAAGGGCTGGGTTTCTTCTATTTTTTTCAAAAAGCCTTCCCAGGTTTTTTGTCCGGGGATAGGGGGCGATTCCTGCGAACTGTTCCGGACTGCTGCAGAATTCCGGGTTACATCCGGTTTTTTTTCCGCCGGCCATGGTTTCTCATCTTCCCTTAAAGGAGGCAAGTCTGCTTCCGGTTTAAACTTTGGTGCCGATGAATATCCGGGGTCTGTTTCCATGGGGCCGATCTGTTTTGCAAGAACATCCAACCGGCCAATGATGTGATCAATCCTGACTCCGGAATCTATTTGCAACAGTTTCAGCAGGACCATTTCAATGGCAATCCGGGTATGAGATGAATACCTTACAATATTTTCTTCCTCTAAAAGGATTTGCAGAATTGTATGGACATGCTCGATGGGAACATCGGAAGTAGCCTGAAAAATGACTTCCTTTTCCGATTCCGTGATATTGACGGCCGGGCTCTTTTTGCCGCATAACCGGATCACGCTGAAATTTCTGAAATAAAGAATGATATCGCTGTAAAATTTTTTAAGATCAATTCCTGAGTCATTCACCTTTTCAATGATTTCAATAATCCTTGCACCGTTTTTCTTAAAGATAGAGGCACAGATATCATGCATCAACTGATGGTCTATGACGCCAAGGGCATTCAGGACCCATCCGGGATCAATTTCTTTTGTTGCCGTCGAAGATAATATCCTGTCCAGAAGACTCAACCCATCGCGTATTGAGCCATCCGCTTCACGGGCCATGAGGTCAAGGCTTTCTTTTTTTAAAAAGAACCCTTCTTTTTCAGAAAGAAATTTCAGGTGACCTGAAATCAATTCAGCCGGAACCCGGATCAGATCATGGCGCTGGCAGCGGGACAGGATAGTTGAAGGGATTTTATGCACTTCAGTTGTGGCAAAAATGAACATTACATGGTCAGGCGGTTCCTCAAGGGTTTTGAGAAGGGCATTAAAGGCAGCCGTGGACAGCATATGCACTTCATCAATAATATATATTTTATATTTTGTCGATGAGGGCATATAGGTGACATTTTCCCGTAAATCCCGGACCTGATCCACACTGTTATTGGAAGCCCCGTCAATTTCAAAGACATCGGTGCAGTGTCCTTCAATGATATCTTTACAGATCCGGCAGGTATTGCAGGGAAAAGCCGAAGGGCCGTTGATGCAGTTCATTGCCTTTGCCAGAATCCGGGCAATGGTTGTTTTTCCTGTTCCCCTTGGGCCTGTAAAAAGAATGGCATGGGCGACCCGGTCGGAAGAAATGGCATTTTTAAGTGTGGTGGTGACATGATCCTGTCCTATCACATCATCAAAGGTCTGGGGTCGGTATTTGAGTGCTAATACTTGATATGACATGCTGTCCGATATGGTTAGTGGCGGAGAAGGAGGGATTCGAACCCTCGGTACCCGGTTAGAGTACACACGCTTTCCAGGCGTGCACCTTCAGCCAGCTCGGCCACCTCTCCGCATTAATCTGATTCAGGGCAAAATAGTATCTTTTTATAATTGTGTCAAGTTCTAAACAGGGAAAGATATTCTTCGGTAAATTTATTTTCCGGGGTATAGATAAAAAGAGGAGGGGATAAAAAACATTGCCGGTTGCCGTTTTTCACTGCACGGACAATCACACGCGAGGCTTTTGTGTCTGCCTTGACATGGATATGCCGGATAAATTCAGGATGAAAATGATGACAAGCCATGGCCCGGGTCAGCTCCGATAGCCGCTCAAAGGGGAAAATGATGAATAAAAGACCCTGATCTCTGATAAGGCGGCTTGAACATTCAAGAAGCATATTAATGTTAAGGGATATTTCATGTCGAGCCCAGGCCTTCTGGGAATCAGGGTTAATCCTCCCGGTCCCGAGTTTTTTATAGGGTGGATTGGTGACAATGATATCGGCTCTGGTATCTGTTTCGGTATATTTAATGTTTTTGATATCGTCATGAAGGATATGAATAATTTCCCCAAAACCGTTGTCAATGATGTTTTGACGGGCAAAGGCATATAGCTCTTCCTGAATCTCAATGCCTGTAATTTTAAGCTTTGGGTATCGCTGTGCCAGTAGGAGAGGGATAATACCACATCCGCATCCCAGATCCATGACTTTTTCATGGCCTTTGGGAAAAATATGGGCTGCAAGAATCAGCGGGTCCATGGAAAAACGATATCCTTTTTCAGGTTGGGATATGGTTAGTCGATGATGAAAAATGCCATCAACCGAGAATTTTTCCAATTTTAAACCGGATCTTTTTGACCAGCGGCTGGTCAAGATGCTTATTGATATTTAGAATCATTTCCTTTTCAAGAAATGTGAGCTGATGAATCCATGTAGAGCTTGATACATTCACAATGAGGATTCCATCCTTAAAGGAATCCGGTTTGGCATTCATGGCAATGGGTTTGCCCACAGCATTCTCCCAGATATCCCAGACCCTCATCATCCAGGTGTCCTGAGCCGGTCGGAACTTTCCCAGGGCAGAATTTAGAATATCACTGATATGAATCAGTTCACCGTTTTTTTTATTTTTATCCAAATTGAATATATCCTTAATTATAATCAGATTGTTTACCCCATATCATATTATTTCTATCGAATATACCATAAAATATATCGGCTTTTCCAACCCCCTGCTGATCAGCGATTTTAAAAAAATATTGCCTTTTAGGGGTGACCAATATATATATGACAACATTTTCATATATCATCAGAGAAACCAACTTACAGGATAATGCTTATGAATTGGGATTGGGATAAATTAAGGGACAACCAGCAGAAATACGAGAGTAAAAAAGAGGGCGGCGGAATGGGGATGCCTAAGCCACCCCAGATGGATGAGCTTTTGGAACGATTCAGAAATTTAAAGAAATCAGGAGTTGTTCCCATTGCTTTTTTGATTTTAGTAGCGCTTTTGGCAATTTCAAGTGTTTTTACCATTGGAACCGATGAGGTCGGGGTTATCCAGAGATTTGGAAAATATGACAGGACAGCCCAGCCCGGATTGAATTTCAAGTTTTCGACCGGAATTGAAAAAATCACAAAGGTAAAGGTGAAAAGAGTCTATCAGGAAGAATTCGGGGTTGAGACTGAAAAATCATCTGTCAATTACAGATCGGGAAGTGATAATGCTTCCCAAGAGACACCTCTTATGTTGACCGGGGATCTGAATGTTGCAGTGGTTCCCTGGATTGTTCAATACAAAATTTCCAACCCCTTGGATTATCTGTTTAAAATTAAAGATGTCAGGGCCATTTTACGCGATATGTCTGAAGCCACCATGAGAACGGTGGTAGGTGACAGAAGCATCAATGAAGTGATCAGTAAAAGAGAGGAAATTGCGCTTGCGGCAAGGGAGATTCTTCAAAAAGAGATGGATCGTGCCCACTCCGGCATCATTATTAATACGATTGAAATGAAAAAAACAAATGTTCCTGATCCTGTTCAACCTTCCTTTAATGAGGTAAACCAGGCGACCCAGGAAAAAGAGCAAACCATTTATAAGGCAAGGGAAGAATATAATAAGGCAGTGCCGAATGCCCGTGGTGAAGCCAGAAGAGTCATAAAGGATGCTGAAGGATATGCCATTGACAGGGTCAATCGGGCCAAGGGGGATGCAGATAAATATTCGGCAATTTTTCAGGAATATGTAAAAGCCAAGGATATCACAAAAAAAAGGTTGTATCTGGAAGCAATGCTGGAGGTTTTTCCCAAACTTGGCACGAAATATATTATTGATTCCGACCAGAAGAATTTTCTGCCTTTATTAAACATGAGCGGAGGAGCTTCTCTTCCACAGAACCAGACACCTTAGATAAAAGGATGGGATAGAAATAGCATGATGAGAAATATTGTTTTGATTGTTTTCGCCGCAGTTCTTTTTCTGGCATATAATTCCGCTTATATTGTTGATGAAACTGAACAGGTGGTCATCACTCAATTTGGTAAGGTTGTGGGTGATCCTATAACATCGGCTGGCCTTAAATTCAAGCTGCCCTTTCTTCAGAAAGCCAATGTTTTCGCAAAAAACCTTCTGACCTGGAATGGTATCCCAGGCCAAGTTCCGACACAGGATAAAACCTATATCTATGTGGACAGCTTTGCAAGATGGAAAATTGTTGACCCGGTAAAATTTCTTCAGACGGTGAACAATGAACTGTCTGCTATTGACCGCCTCAATGGCATTATTGATCCTGCGGTAAGGAACCTGATCACCTCTCACCCCCTGGTTGAAAGCGTCAGGAATACGGATCGGTCCATGGATACCTTTGAATATGACGTTGATGAAAATGTCAAACGGGTTCAATATAAAATCAATCTGGGGCGGGATGAAATCACTAGACTGATCGTTGAACAGGCCAGTGAAAAGCTCAAAGAATTCGGTATCGAGCTTGTGGATGTAAAGATCAAACGGATCAATTATATTGATAATGTCCGCCAGGCTGTATATGAACGAATGATTGCAGAAAGAAAGCAGATTGCGGAAAAATACAGGGCCGAGGGAGAAGGTGAGGCCAGTAATATCCGAGGAGAGAAGGAAAAAGAGCTTCAGGTTATCAAATCCCAGGCATACAGGGATTCTCAGAAAATAAAAGGGGATGCGGATGCGGAAGCGGCAAGGATTTATTCGTCAGCTTACGGCGCTGATCCGGAGTTCTATGCATTTGTGAAATCGCTGGAAGTGTATAAGGAGTCATTGAAAAAAGATACAACGCTTATCCTTTCAACAAATTCCGATTTCATGAAGTATCTGAAAGGGGTTGGGAAAGAGTTAAAATAAGTGATTTGAGTATTGAGTTGAGTTGTTTGCAACTCAATACCCCATCTTAAAAGCTATTTTTTCTTTCTCTGGTGTCTGGTTTTGGCAAGGAGTTTTTTGTGTTTATGTTTTCTCATCTTTTTTCTCCGTTTTTTCATTACACTGCTCAAAAAAATCACCTCCTTTATTTAGCTTATATTTTATTGATTTAATTGACTGGTCACTATAGCATAACAGTTTGCCAAATGTCCATTTTTTTATTCATACAGGGAAAAACACTGGATGCATCTGCCAAAATATTTTAACAGAGAAGAGCTTTTAAAATTGGATGAGGTTGTTAAAATTGCAGAAGAGCTGGTGAATAATTTTTTTAAAATGTCTTCAGGCCAATGGCTCAGGAACAGGTATGATATCAAAACTGCTAGAGATCTTGACAGGCATGAGCATGTGGATGGTCCTTTTGCCCAGGTGATAAAATATGAAGCGCGAAAAAAAGAGGCATCTCTTGGGTCATCTTCGTATACCCTATACAAGGTTTGTCTTCAGGACAATGCCATTCTTTGTACAGTTCAAAATAAAGACCTGCTCCTGGAGCCTTTCCTTTTATACATTCTCAGCCATGAGCTCATACACATAATCCGTTTTTCAAAATATAAACAGCGCTATGAAAATAAAAATGAGGCAGATGTCACTCTGGATGAAGAAAGGCAGGTTCATGTTCTGACCCATGATATTTTAAAGCTTTTATCTATTCCCGGATTGATAAAAGTATTTGATTTTTATAAAGAGTGGCGTATTGAAAACAATTCGGAAGACAAGGCAAAAAAAAATGAATAGGCGTTATTGACAAGGAAGAAAGGCGAGTTATTTTATGAATGCTTTTTCGAAGGGATCAAAAAAAACGGAGAATTGGAAAAATGCCGGTGTATGAGTATCAATGTAAGGATTGTGGAAAAATAGGAGAAGTATTTCAAAAAATATCAGATCCGGTTTGCACGGTTTGTTCGCATTGCAAGGGCAGCTTAAACAAGCTTATTTCACAAAGTTCATTTCATCTGAAAGGATCGGGCTGGTATGTTACTGATTATGGGGGAGCAAAGACAGGAAGCGAAACAAAATCAGAAATAAAATCAGAGACAAAAACCGATACAACATCCAACGAACCAAAAACGGTTTCTGCTAAAGATTCAGATCAAAAAAGCGGAAACTCAAAATAAAACCATCAAACACATTTACATTAAAACAACAGATAGTATTTAAAGGAGAAATTGATCATGAGTTTGAGACCACTAAGTGACAGGATTCTGGTTCAGCGTATGGAAGAGGATGTTAAAACCAAAGGCGGCATTATCATCCCTGACACAGCAAAAGAAAAACCGGTAGAAGGAAAAGTTGTGGCTACCGGCAGAGGTCGGATGGGTGAAGACGGAAAACTTCTCCCCATGGATGTAAAAGTCGGCGATCGGGTGCTTTTCAGCAAATACGGTGGAACCGAAGTGAAAATTGACGGTTCGGATTATCTTATCTTACGTCAGGATGATGTTCTTGGAATTATTGAATAACCATAAAGACAAAGAAAGAAATGGAGATTATTAAAGATGGCAAAAGAAATTAAATATGATGCCAAAGCCCGTGAAGCGATGCTTAATGGCGTAAAGGCACTTGCAGATGCAGTAGTGGTTACTTTAGGCCCAAAAGGCAGAAATGTGGTTATTGAAAAGTCCTGGGGGTCACCCCTTGTAACCAAAGACGGTGTAACAGTTGCAAAAGAAATTGAGCTTTCGGACAAATTTGAAAATATGGGCGCCCAGATGGTGAAGGAAGTTGCCAGCAAGACCTCTGATATGGCCGGTGATGGCACAACCACAGCAACCGTTCTCGCAAGAGCAATCTATGAGCATGGTCAGAGATTGGTGGTTGCCGGGAATAACCCCATGGGAATCAAAAGGGGTATTGATAAAGCCGTTGCCAAAGTTGTCGAATGCCTGGAAAAAATGGCAAAACCGACCAAGAATCAAAATGAAATCGCCCAGGTCGGAACTATATCTGCAAATAATGATAAAACCATTGGTAACATCATTGCAGAAGCCATGGATAAGGTCGGAAAGGAAGGCGTCATTACTGTAGAAGAAGCCAAATCAATGGACACAACCCTAGAGGTTGTGGAAGGCATGCAGTTTGATCGCGGTTATCTTTCTCCCTATTTTGTGACAAATTCCGAAAAAATGGTGGTTTCTCTTGATAACCCCTATGTCTTGATTTGCGAGAAAAAGATTTCTTCCATGAAAGATCTTCTCCCAGTCCTTGAAGCCATCGCAAGAACCGGTAAACCGCTTCTTATCGTTGCCGAAGATATTGAAGGCGAAGCCCTTGCAACACTCGTTGTGAATAAACTCCGCGGCACATTGAATGTTGCGGCTGTCAAAGCCCCGGGTTTCGGTGACAGAAGGAAAGCCATGTTGGAAGACATCGCAGTACTGACCGGCGGCCAGGTTGTTTCGGAAGATATCGGCATCAAACTTGAAAACGTAACGCTTGAGGACCTAGGCCAGGCCAAATCCATTACGGTTGATAAAGACAATACCACCATTGTTGATGGGGCAGGTTCCAGAGAAGCCCTTGAGGGCAGAGTCAAAATGCTCCGGGCCCAGGTGGATGAAACAACTTCCGACTATGATAAGGAAAAACTACAGGAAAGGCTTGCCAAGCTTGTCGGCGGTGTTGCGGTGATTAATGTCGGCGCAGCCACTGAAACAGAGATGAAGGAAAAGAAAGCAAGGGTAGAAGATGCTCTGAACGCAACCCGTGCAGCCGTTGAAGAAGGGATTGTTCCCGGCGGCGGAGTTGCACTTGTTAGATGCATCAAGGCCCTTGAGGAACTAAAGCTTGAGGGTGAGGAAAAACTGGGCGTTGCCGTTATTGCAAGGGCCATTGAAGAACCGCTTCGCAAAATTGCAGAAAACGCCGGTGTGGAAGGTTCTGTTGTTATTAATAGAGTCAAAGAGGGTGAAGGCGCTTTTGGCTACAATGCCCTGACAGATGTTTATGAAGATCTGATTGCAGCAGGTGTCATGGATCCTAAAAAAGTGGTCCGTTTTGCACTTCAGAACGCAGCCAGCGTTGCATCGATCATGCTGACCACAGAAGCCATGATCGCAGATAAACCGGAAGAAAAATCCGGTGGAATGCCGGGTGGTGGAATGGGCGGCGGCGGAATGGGCGGAATGGGTGGAATGGGCGGAATGATGTAATTTTTCATCAAATGACCCTGTTCATATGATGTTTATATAAGCTCCTGCATATTTATTGTGCAGGAGCTTTACCATTTGGACGGCAGGTGTGCATTAAAACCCTTCCGTCTCAAGGGAAGAGTCTTTAATAAGAACTTGACATGCAATGACTGCTCGTATACTAAAGTTTATGATTTTTTTTGTTTTACAGATCTCAGGAAGGTAAATTTGTAAGAGAGGTTATATGGCCACTGAAAGTATTGGACTGTTTTATATGTTGAGCGAGGCAGGTCCGATTGTCAAGTTCATCCTGCTGCTGCTTCTGTTTTTTTCAATAACATCTTGGGCGATAATCTTTATAAAGATCAGATATATCAGGAAATCATTCAAGGATTCAAATGACTTTACAGATGTTTTCTGGCAATGCCGGAATCTTGCAGATGCCTTTTCAAAGGCAAAGGCTTTAAGATCAAGCCCGCTGGCCAGAATTTTCATTGCAGCTTATATGGAGATGGCAAGAACGGACGGCAAGGAGACAAAAAAACCAACGATAAAAAAAACAGAGGGGACCTATTTACAGAACATTGGAAGCATTAACCGCTCGTTGAAACGATCCATGAATGTTGAAATCAGACGACTGGTTCAGTTGGTCCCCTTTCTTGCAACGGCAGGCAATACAGCACCGTTTATTGGGCTTTTCGGAACGGTTTGGGGGATTATGGATACATTTCAGGGGATCGGTTTGAGCGGGTCGGCAAGTCTTGCGGTTGTAGCTCCCGGTATTTCTGAAGCATTGATAGCAACTGCTGCCGGGCTGGCAGTTGCCATACCCTCAGTTATTGCATACAATTTCTTTAACGACAGAATCCGGGTCCTGGATTCTGAAATGCAGAGTTTCTCTTCAGATGTTTTAAATATAATGGAACGCGACATTCAAAAGCAAATGGAGGAATAATGCAAACAGGGTCCGGTAATGGTGAATTCATGTCCGAGATTAATGTCACGCCTTTTGTGGATGTCATGTTGGTGCTTCTGATTATTTTCATGGTCACGGCACCCATGATGGTTCAGGGTGTTGATGTGAATTTACCGAAGGCTACCGCAAAGGCCTTGAAAAGCAGTGAGGATCGCCTGATTATCTCCATTGATAATGAGATGAAGGTCTTTATTAATGAGCAGGTGGTCAGTGTTGAGTTTCTGACCCAGAAACTTGTGGCAATACTTGAAAATTTAGAAAACAAGGATGTATATCTTAAGGCGGATAAACAGGTACCCTATGGAATAGTGGTCAATGTGATTTCCAAGATCAAAAAGGCGGGCGTTGACAGTCTTGGGATGATCACGCTGCCGGATAATGAAGATGAGTCCTGATAAACAGGTATGAGTTCCCAGGGGAGTTTTAAAAAAAGAAGGACATCTCTTCTAAACCCAATGGATCAGGACCAAAAAACAGGGATTATTTTCTTAGTAGTTTCTGTTGTGGTTCATGGTTTGTTTTTTGGCGGCCTTATTTTTTTTCAGGATTTTCATTTCGGAAGATCAATGCCGCCGGTTATTCAGATTGACCTTGTTTCTTTTGCGCCCATGGCAGGATCAGAAAAACCCGGCGGGGGGGGTGGAGCGGTAAAGGAAGACAAAGGTGAAGTAAAAAAAGAAAGTCAGGAGAAAAAAGAGGCAGGGGTACCGATCCATCCTGCGGAAGCAAAAAAAGAGGAACCGCCCTCTGTGATCAAACCGGATATAAGCTTAAAAGCAAAACCAAAAAATTTAAAAGACCTTCTGGCCGAGCAGGAGAAAAAGATCAAGGAAGAAGAAAAGAAAAAAGAGGAAAAAATTAATAAGAAGACACCCCAGAAGGAAGCGGACACCGGAAAAACAGCGGACAAATCAAATGAAAAACAGGCCGATAACAATATGTCCGACGTATTAAGCCGTCTGGGTAAAAAGGTAGCGGAACAGGATAAATTG
The DNA here is from genome assembly GCA_031395015.1 of Desulfobacterales bacterium. Classification (GTDB taxonomy): domain Bacteria; phylum Desulfobacterota; class Desulfobacteria; order Desulfobacterales; family Desulfobacteraceae; genus Desulfobacula. The sequence continues at coordinate 43,764 of JANNUH010000153.1, forward strand.
CGGCAAGGCAAAGGTGGAGAGGGTGAAGGCGATGGCAATGCTGGCTCCCCGGGAGGAACCGGAAAAACCGGGGCCGGCCCCTTAGAGCTTTACCTTTATGAGATTGGTTCGAGAGTTCAACAGAACTGGGTGTTTAATGACAATCTTGCCAAAATGGATCGGAATCTGGAGGTTAGAATTATCATTAAAATTTTGAAAAGCGGAGAAATAAGGGATATTATTTTTGAGACACGATCCGGGAATCCGTATCTTGATGAATCTGCAAAAAAAGCGATCATGAAGATCAATCCTTTAAAACCCTTGCCCGCTGGGATGTATTCCTATGATTTGGGTTTGATTTTTACGCCTCAAGGTTTGAAATAAAAATTTTTATAATTAAAAACAATATGGTATGCTTTTTATGATGAAAAAAAATATTTTACAGGGGTTCTATTGTGTTCTGTTTCTGGGTTGTTTCTGGATACCGGTTTGCCATGGCGTAACCTATATCAATATCAGCAATCCTTTGCTGAAAAAATCACCCATTGCCGTGCCGGACTTCAAAGCGCTGAGCGGCAGTGCCGAAGAAGTAAAGGACGGTAAAACCGCAGTTCAGATATTAACCGAGGCATTGAATTTTACTGGCTATCTGAAAACCATGGATCCCGTTGCATTCCTGACTAGTCCGGCTAAATCCGGCATTCAGCTCTCTGAAATCAATTTCAGAGATTGGACCGGGATAGGTGCGGAACTTTTAATTACAGGCGGAGTTCTTGTAGAGAGCCCGGGCAATGTAAAATTTGAATTGCGGCTTATGGACACATTTAATTCAAAGCTTCTCGTAGGAAAGGTATATACAGGCACTGAATCACAGATTCGGAAAATGATGCTTATGTTTTGCAGTGAAATATCTTTTGTCCTGACAGGTAAATATGGGGTCTTCAATACCGAACTGGCTTTTGTTTCAACCGTGGATGGCAATAAAGAAATATTTACCTGTGATTTTGACGGGCAGAACATTAAACAGATCACATCCCATAAAACCATCAGTCTTTCTCCATCCTGGTCATCGGACGGGAAATGGCTTGCTTATGTTTCCTATGCAAAGGGGAAACCGGATATCTATATTAAAAATCTCCAGGAAAATCGAGGGGCTATCGTCAATTTCAAAGGAATGAATATCTCTCCTGACTGGATGCCGGGGCAGCTTAAACTTGCGGGTGCATTAAGTTTTTCTGGTGATCAGGAAATTTATCTATTGACCATCAATGGAGAAGTGATTAAAAGAATAACTGACAGTTTGGGAATTGATGTATCGCCGAAGTTTTCACCGGATGGTTTGAAAATAGCGTTTACATCAAAGCGTGCTGGGACACCCCAGATATTTATACAGGATATCGATTCCGGAAGCGTGAAAAGGTTGACGTTCAGTGGTTTAAATAATACCTCGCCGGCTTGGTCTCCGGATGGAAGAAAGATTGCCTATGTGGGCATAGAAAAGAATCAGATTGATATTTTTGTGATGAGTATTGATTCAGGCGTGCCGGTTCAGTTGACTGCGGATTCAGGAGATAATGAAGATCCGGCCTGGTCACCTGATGGAAGTATGCTGGCCTTTACGTCGACGCGTGAAGGTGGTGTGCCAAGGATCTTTGTCATGAATGCTTCAGGAACCGATCAGAGAAGGCTTTTGAACATGAGTGGCAAGCAGACCCAGCCGGACTGGTCAATTTCAGATAGTACAAGAGAAGGTATGTAGGTATTTAATAATTCTAAAGGGGGAAAAAATGAAAAGGAAAATTTGGTTTAATGTATTAATGGCAGTTCTTGTAGCAGGTCTCTTTTTTACAGTTTCATGTGCAAAAAAAGCAGTTGTATCTGATGCCGGAACCGTAAAGCAAGCAGCGACTACTACTGATGATGCTGCTGCAAAAGCTGCTGCAGATGCTGCAAGAGCCGCAGCAGAAAAAGCAGAAAAAGAAAAAGCTGCAAAGATTGCTGCTGCAAGAAAACAATTTGAAAACGAAGATGTCCATTTTGACTATGACAGTTCAGAATTGACAGCCGCTGCCAAAACTCTGTTAAAAGCTAAAGCAGCATGGTTAACTGAAAATGTTTCCGCAGCCGTTACCGTTGAAGGTCATTGTGATGAACGCGGTACAACCGAGTACAACCTTGCCTTGGGCGAACGCCGATCAACCGCTGTAAAAGCCTATCTGGTAGATATGGGGATTGCTGCTGCCCGCATGAATACCATCAGTTTTGGTGAAGAAAAACCATTGGATACAGGAAAAACAGAACTCGCCTATACTATGAACAGGCGCGCTCATTTTGCAGTTAAATAGTCCATGGAATATTAGTCAATAAATTCAGGCGTAATGCTTTGACAGACAAAGTATTACGCCTGAATCATTAAGACCTTATGGCCGTTGGAGTTGGGTTATGAAAATAAATTGTCTTTTTTGTATTGTCATGGGATTCCTTCTTTTTTCCGGATGTGTTGAAACGCAGCAATTTGTGGCCCTTGAAAATCGGGTCGCAGCAATGGAAATGGAAAAGAAAAAGCAGGTTAGTGCACAGAGTGAAAAAGATAAAGAGCTTAATGTTATTCGGGAAAAAATGAAAGAAGGGATCAAACCGGAAGATTATGCGGATATGAAGTACGATATCAAAGTCCTTAAAGAAAATAATCAAAGGCTTCAAGGCTCCATAGAAGAAATCAATCATAACCTAGGAAATTACAGTAAAAAGGACAGGGAAGAGCTTGACAAGAGAATCGAAAGACTTGATAACGCGATTTCCCAGAATTATGAAAAACTGGTTGAACTCGAAAAATATCTGGGCCTGGAGCCATCCCGTGCCGTAGATACCTCTAAAGAAAGCACTGCAAAAAATGCCGGGGGAAGTGAAAATAAAAATGCTGCTTTTGTCGAACCCAAGAAAGAGGAAAATAAAGCCGCTGCTCTTGGTGAGCCAAAAAAAGTGATTGGAGAACAGGAATCCTATGCAGCCGCCAAAAAACTATTTGATGAAGGGGATAAAGCCAATGCCCGGACTCAGTTTGAAGATTTCATAAAAAAGTATCCAAAATCTGAAAATGCCGATAATGCCAGATTCTGGATTGCCGACAGCTATTTTTCCGAAAAATGGTTTGAAAAAGCAATCCTTGAATACCAGAAAGTCCTTGAAGATTATCCAAAAAGCAATAAGGCTGCCGCAGCAAGGCTTAAACAGGGATATTCATTTGCAGAGCTGGGTGAAAAATCAAATGCAAGACTTATCCTGAATGAATTGCTGAAAAAACACCCGGATTCAAATGAAGCAAAATTTGCCAAGGAAAAATTAAAAAGCTTACAGTAAATGTATTATTCCCATGATCAAAGTCGTAGGGATTGACCCAGGCCTTGCCGGCACGGGGATCGGTGTCGTTCAGGGAAATCAAAGAGATATTCTGGGATATTCTTTCGGAACCATTGCAACAAAAGCGAAAGACCCGATTCATTTCAGGCTTCACGAGATTTATTCCAAAACACTGGAATTTCTTTGTGAGCAAAAACCTGATTACGTCATCATAGAAGACATTTACTCCCTTGAAAAATATCCTGAATCCGGTATTATGCTCGGAAAAGTGGCAGGGGTTCTTCTGCTGGCAGGCTATATGGCAGGATTAAATATGGAAGAGATACCTGTCCGTGAGGTAAAAAAAATCATCTCGGGCAGTGGAAGTGCAGACAAATACCAGATGGAACGGGCCATTCGAAACCAGTTGAACCATGGTCAGCCCATCCGCCCTTTTCATGCTTCAGATGCATTAGGGCTGGCCTTAACAGGGTACCACAGGTATAAAAACACATTATGATCGGATACCTTGAAGGATCCATTCTGCATTTTGAGTCGGACGGCATTTTGTTATTGGCCGGGCATATCGGCTATGAAATATTTCTAAATCCCCAGGTTCTTGAAAGAATAAGATCGCAGAATTCCCATAACGACATTATCTCTCTCTATATCTATTATCATCAGACCGAACGTCAGCCCAAACCGATTCTGATCGGTTTCCAATCACTTGAAGATAAGGCATTTTTTCAGGAATTTATCACCGTAGACGCCATCGGCCCCATGAAAGCTGTAAAGGCCATGGGCCGCCCCATAAATGATATTGCTTTGGCCATTGAAAAAAAAGATACAAATTTTCTGGCAGGGTTGAATGGAATCGGAAAACGAACCGCTGAAAAAATTATTGCAACACTGAATGGAAAAGTCGAACGATTTATTTCTACTTCTGAAAACCAAGACTCTGTTGACGACCACCCGATGACAGACGAAACTCGTGATATCCGTCAGCAGGTTGAAGATGTTCTTGTGGACCAGTTGGGGCATTCCCATGCCTCAGCGCAAAGGATGGTCAAGAGTGCATTTGAAAGAAACAGGATGATTTCAACCCCTGAAGAACTGTTTGATGAAATTTATCAGGAGAATAGATAAATATGAGCGATTCAATAATTTCATATTCTTCTGATAAATCTGATAAAAAAGGTATTGTCACATCAAAAAGCACGGTTGATGATTTGTCCTCTGATATCATTTCTTTAAGGCCCACAAGTTTTAAGGACTATATCGGTCAGAAAGATACTGTTGAAACCCTGAAAATTGCCATACAGGCAGCTAAAATGAGGAATGAACCTCTGGAGCATATTCTGCTTCACGGTCCTCCAGGGTTGGGAAAAACAACAGTTTCCCATATCATTGCCAATGAAATTGGGAAAAATTTGACCGTCACTTCAGGGCCGACCCTGGAAAAAGGTGGGGACCTCATCGGGATTCTGACCAATCTTGGCGAAGGGGATATCCTTTTCATTGATGAAATTCATCGAATTCCAAAAATTGTTGAAGAATTTTTATACCCGGCCATGGAAGATTTTGCAGTTGATTTTATTTTTGATAAAGGAATCCATGCAAGAAGTCATCGATACCGGCTCAAACAGTTTGTTTTGATCGGGGCGACAACCCGCGTGGGACTGTTATCTTCCCCATTGAGAGATAGGTTTGGAATTTTTCGTACCCTTGATTTTTATACTCCGGAACAATTGATAGTGATTGTCCAGCGATCCGCTGCCATTTTAAATACCATTATTACCGATGACGGCGCAAAGGAGCTCGCTGAGAGGTCAAGGGGGACCCCAAGGATTACAAATCGACTTTTAAAAAGAGTCAGAGATTATTCACTTGTCAAATCACACGGGAAGGTGACTCTCGAAAGTGTAAAAGCGGCGCTTAGTCTCGAAGGCATCGATCATCTCGGATTGACGACGCTTGACAGAAATTATTTAAAAACGATAATAGATTTTTACAAAGGAGGTCCTGTCGGGATTGAAGCCATTGCGGCAACATTGCAGGAAGAAACCGATACTCTTGTGGATGTGGTTGAACCCTTTTTGTTAAAAATCGGTTTGGTCCTTCGAACCTCCAGTGGCAGGAAAACATCGGAAAAAGCGTTTAATCATCTTAAACTCTACCCATAAAATGAAGGCTTGTATTAATTGTTGATGGAAAAGAAAACAAATTTTAATAAACAATATGTATCATCCCTGTTCACCCTGTTTGTGATCGGTATTTTATTTCACTCAGAAATTTTGGCAAATGATTATATCCGCCCATCCTCAATCATTAAACTGCCGGAAAATGAAAACGCAATTCTGGTTGAGAAGAAAAATCAAACTCTGTTTCTCTACAGTTCTAAGTCCGGAGAGCTGGTGATTCAACAAAAAATGCCCTGTTCCACTGGAGAAATATCCGGAGTGAAACAGAAAGCCGGAGATAAGAAAACCCCTGAAGGCATCTATTTTTTGAAGGATGAGTACGAAGATCAATATTTGGCGCCGATATACGGGACAAAGGCATTCCCTTTGGATTATCCTAATCTGATGGATAAGAGAACAGGCAAAGACGGGTCAGCCATCTGGATACACGGCACGAATAAAGTCTTGAAACCCATGGATTCCAACGGGTGTGTTGCACTGGAAAATTCAAGTATTCTCAAGTTGGCTGAATTTATAGCGCTTGACTCAACTCCGGTCATTCTGGTTGAAGAACTCAACAAAATGGATAAGGAAACGCTCCTTAAACGGGAACAAGAGATCAACCTTGTGTTGGACCAATGGCTGAAAGCAGTCGAGGGCGGGAGCTATCATGATTATCTGTCCTTTTATTCGGATGAATACCTACCGGAAATTGACTGGTGGACAAAATGGATGGAGATACGCAAAAATTCATCCGGGCCTGACTCAGGCTTTAAAATAGAAAGAGACAGGACAGGTATTTATTTTCACGATCATGTTTTTGTAGCATTGTTTGATTATTCATTAACAACAAATAAAGAAAAGATATTATTAGGGAAAAGAAAGCTGTTCCTTGAAAAGAAGGGCACTGTCTATAAAATTATTGGAGATGCTTATCAAAATGTCTCAAAAGAATTTGTGACCGCTCAATTTCCATTACTCGCCGCTGCATTAAAAACCATCAAACCTGTTTCAAAACCTGAGTCGGCCACGGAAACAAAACCAATTATAGCGGCTAAACCTGCCCAGGAAACAAAACCGAATCAGGCAATTCAACCTGTTCAGGAAACAGTTAATCAATGGCTGTCAGCATGGTCTGCAAAAGATATCGACAAATATGCGTCTTTTTATGCCAACAATTTTTATTCCGATGGGATGAACAAGAAAAAATGGGTTGAGCGGAAAAGAAGCATCGCGGGGAAAAATGATATGATAAAAATTTCCGGTAAAAATTTTCAGATCAAGCAGACAAACGATACTTGTGAAGTTGCGTTTTTTCAGGACTATAAATCCAGCGGGTTAGCGACCCAGGGCACAAAAAAGTTAAACCTTGTCAACAAAGGCGGATCATGGAAGATATATCAAGAGAGCTGGAAAGAGAAATAGCCAAATCCAAGCCCAAACCTTTCAGGAAAAATCGAAAAATAAAAATTCTGATTGTGGATGATTTCGGAAAAGTAATATCCGGCAATCACCTGAAAATCCTATTAATAGTTCTATCTTTCATCAGTATTGTGACTTTTTTAACCTCAGCCTTGCTTTTTTACCATTATTTTACTTTATCCCGGGGGGCTGGTTCTGCCAAGGACAGTCTTATTCTGGCTGAAAAAAAAATCAATGAATTGACAGGTGAAAAAGAACTGTTGATGGCAAGACTTGTGATTCTTGGAAAAGAGCCGGGCGCTAAAAAAACCTTGGAAAAAAATGAAAGAACGTTAAACAATGATCTTGAAGAGAAAGCAGGCGGTAATTCCGTCATTGGTTTGACTGTCCAGACAGCAACGGAGACCCGTGACACCACAGAATCCAAAATTATTAATAAAACAGTTTCGATAGAGAAATTTGCCGTAGTAAGAAACAGGGCTGGCAAAGATCTGCTGGTGCAATTTGGTATCAGAAATATTTCCAAGGACCAGAGAGAGATATCCGGAAGAATCTTTACAATTTTAAGACCGGATAATGATCAGGAGGATCAATGGCTTGTTATGCCTTCGGCAGCTCTCAAAAACAGAACCCCTTCAGAAAATCAGAAGGGCCAGTATTTTTCCATTGCTCACTTTAAACCGGTTAAATTTCGAATAAAAAGTGAAGTGGACCCGGATTTTTATAAAAAGGCTTCCATTTTTATTTTTAATGGTGAGGGAGATCTCATCTTTGAAAAATTGATCGATATAACTGAGGCTGAATAGGTTTTTATGGAAAAGGCTTCAATTATAAAGAAAATCATTGTCATTCTGTTTTTTTGTTTATTTTTGTTGTGCAGCCAGACATTGGCCGGGCAAAAGACACATACGGTTTTTTTTGAGGGAGAAGAAAATGAACTCCATGTGTATCGGATTAAGGGTACCCAACCCGGGAAAACATTATTGATCATCGGTGGAATTCAGGGTGATGAGCCGGGGGGATATCTTGCTGCTGACTTCTACGCAGATTTCTTGCTTGAAAAGGGGAACCTGATCGTGGTTCCAAGAGCAAATTTCCCTTCCATTCTGAAAATGGAAAGACAGATTAACCAGGATATGAATCGAAAGTTTCTGGATGATGATATTTTTAATTATGAAACAAAGGTTGTCGGTGTCCTGAAAAAACTGATCTGTGAAAGTGATTGTTTTCTGAACCTTCATGAAGGGTCAGGTTTTTATTCCCCCAATTGGGAGACTGAAGAAAAAAATCCTGAAAGATTCGGACAATCCATCATTATTGATGATTCTGTTCTGCAGAGGACAGGTTCAGGAGAACTTATCAACCTTGAGAAGATAGCGGGGCGGGTTGTTGACAAGATCAATCCTCACATTGAAAATAAAAATCATTTTTTTCATGTTAACAATCACATGACCAATCATAGGGATTCGATTCATAAAGAACAGCTCAGATCCGCAACCTATTATGCTTACAATATCTGCAAGATCCCGGCGTTTGGGATAGAATCGGCCAAGATACTTCCTCTGGAACAGAAAGTCAGGCAGCATATCCATGCCATTAACGGATTCATGGAAATCATGGAGATTATCCCCAAAAATCCGAATATTGATTTAAAAAAACCGGAAATGCAATATATGATCATATCCGTAAACAATTCGGTTCCGGTTGTAGTCGAAGAAATGCAGCGGCTGAAGGTCAATAAGGGAGATACCATTAAAGTCCATGATATAGTTGCAAACTATGAGCGAGGGCTCAGCGTTGATGTCCTGGGGCTGGGAAATCAGTTCAATGATATGAAAAATGAACTGGTTGTCAATGACTCTACCCGAATTGAAGTTAAGAAAGATTTTTATAGATGCGGGAGCGTATTTATTGATATTGATTCCCAGGGCTCAGATGCGGTGAAAAAGCTTATCGTCACAGAAACCGGCGAGGTAAGTGTTTTAAAATATAAATTCAGAATTAATAACACACTTGTTCTTGTCGATAACTACAGTCATGTGAAGATGCGCATGGGTGACAGGCTGGTTATTGAAGATATTGTTTCCGGGACTGTTGATCCTTCAAAATATATTGTAAATTTTAAGGGTTTTGTCGGCAATTCGGATAATAATAGTGGTGAAGATCGAGGCCGCATGATTCATATATCCGAAGGATCACTGATGAGGCGTTATTCGGTGCAAAACAAGGGACAACGCTACCATGTGGTAACAACATTGGATGGAAAAGAAGTTGGGAAAATTTTTATTGATATCCAGCCATAAGCAATTGAGGAGATTTAAAGTGGGAACAAAAAACAGCAAGAATCTTTCAATCATTGATAAAGAGCTGAGAATTGAAGGCTCGATATCAAGTAGTGGAAAGTTGATTATCAAGGGTCAGGTCACGGGTACCATTGAAGGGGATGTGGTGATTATTGCCGAAGACGGACAGGTGAATTCCAGTTTAACAAAAGTATCAAGCATGACCATCGGGGGAAATTTTAAAGGCGAACTCATTGCTTCAAAAGAATTAATTATTCTTTCGACCGGAACATGTGCCGGCAAGGTAGAGTGTAAAGATCTTATTGTTGAAAATGGGGGTGTTTTAAATGCTGAAGTGACCTGTAAAACCACCAGCAAGATTTCTACTGAAAAGGATTCAAAACCATTCGAACCCCATATTTTAAGAGAGAAGAAACAAATAGAGCTTTAAAATTTGCTTGACAGAATTTAAAAAAAAAGATAGTAATCCCTGATTGTGTTTATGAAAAGGAGCGTTGAGGAAATTGAAAAAGTATACATATAGTGCAAAAAGATCGGACAATAAAGAGAACTGGTGTGTCATTGATGCCAAAGATAAGATTCTTGGAAGACTCGCATCACGGGTGGCATATAGAATTCGTGGAAAGAATAACCCTCTTTTTTCACCCCACGTTGATACAGGTGACTGGGTTATTATTATCAATGCAGATAAAATTCTTATGACCGGGAACAAATTGGATCAGAAGAAATATTACCGCCATTCCGGATATATAGGCGGATTAACGACTGAAACTGCAAAAGAACTGCTTGAAAAAAAACCTACAGAGGTTATCAGAAAAGCGGTTAGAGGTATGCTTCCCAAAAATCGGCTTGGCAGAAAACTTGGCAGAAAATTGTTTGTTTACGCAGGCGATCAGCATCCCCATGCTGCTCAGAAACCTGATGCTGTTGAAATTTAAGGAAAAAAGGACGCGGTAATTATCAATGGATAGCGGAAACATATTTTATTCGACTGGTAGGAGAAAAAGTTCTGTTGCCAAAGTATGGTTAACACCTGGTAATGGAAGAATTGTGGTGAATGGTAAAGACGTTAATGAATATTTTGATCTGAATGTCGCAACGGATTTATTAACCTCCCCTTTAGTGCTTACCCAGAAAAGTGATGCTTTTGATGTCAACGCCACAGTCATGGGTGGTGGTAAATCCGGTCAGGCCGGAGCCATTCGGCTGGGTGTCTCAAAGGCACTTGTGATTATTGACCCTGATCTGAGAGGCGTGTTGAAAAGTGCAGGCTTTCTCACAAGAGATTCCAGGCAGAAAGAGCGGAAAAAATACGGTAAAAAAGGTGCAAGAGCCAGTTTCCAGTTTTCAAAAAGATAGTTTTTTTCTATATCTCAAAATCATCAGGGGGCAATTTTCTTGCCCCTTTTTTGTCTTTGTGCATAAAAAATGAAGACATTTTTGTTCTACGATGTTGAAACAAGCGGTTTGAACCCTGCCTTTGATCAGATCTTAACTTTTGCCTGCATCCGGACTGATCTTTACTTCCGGGAAATTAACAGACAATCTGTCACAATTCGATTGCGAAAGGACATTGTGCCTTCGCCAAAAGCGTTTTTAACGCATGGGTTGACAAATGACGAGTTGGCTCTTGGAATCAATGAATATGAAGCCGCACTGAAGATTCATAAAATTGTAAATACGCCTGAAACCATCAGCCTTGGATATAATTCGCTTGGCTTTGATGATGAATTCCTGCGCTTCCTGTTCTATCGTAACCTCCTTGATCCATACAATCATCAATACAGCAGCGGTTGCAGCAGGATGGATGTCCTGCCCATCACAGTTGTTTATAAAGTGTTCCATCCTGCTTGTATCAAATGGCCTGAGACAGACGGAAAACCAAGCTTGAAACTTGATTTGATAGCTTGCGAAAACAATTTATCGACATCGGGCCGGGCCCATGAAGCAATGAATGATGTCGAATCAGTTATCGAGCTCAGTAAAAAATTATTTCACCAGAAAGATATCTGGAATTATTGCCTTGATTTTTTTAACAAAACACAAGATGAGGCAAGAATAAACAGTATCAATAGCGATTTTCGTATTCAGGACAGATATTTCAGGATCTGCATCATGATTTCCTTATCTTTTGGTTCAAAGGTTAATTATATGGCTCCCGTCATCCATCTGGGACAATCACTGCCTTATAAAAACCAAAGCCTGTGGTTGCGTCTTGATTCAGAGACTATTCCGGGTTTTGGAAACGAGCTGAATTCTGATGATGCCTATGTGATTAGGAAACGGCCCGGAGATGAATTGATAATCCTGCCGGCCTTGGAAAGATTCTGGAATAAGATGCCGGGACTATCCAAACAGTTTTCAGAAGAAAATCTTGCAAAAATTCAAAAAGAGTGGAAAAAATTTTTCGAATGTATTCAATACCATATTGAATACAGATATCCTTATATCCCGGATATTGATCCGGATGCAGCACTTTATCAGGACGGTTTTTTTTCCGCAAAGGAGAAAAAACAATGCGAACTCTTTCATAAGACAGAAAGTGGCCTGAAACATGGGATTCTGGATCAAATACAAAGTCCTCGGATTAAAGTTCTGGTAGGCCGTATTCTGGACAGAAATTTTTTGGAAGAACCTTTTCAGACAGGGAGCATAGAATATCAATTCCATATAGACAGACTGCGATCTTCTTCGGAAGAGCATAGGATCAAGGGGTACAGAGGGGATACAAAATATAACTGTTATCAGGGGATTGAAGAGTTGAAAGAACTGGAAAACACATTATTAAACTTTGATCCGAATCAAAAAAAGATGATTTCCTGGCTGAAAGAATATATACAAAATATCTAATTGTTTCTGCTTAGCCTTTTAAGAGCGTCAACCTGGGCATCGTGGATGAATTTGGTTAATAATGCTTCGTTTTGATTGGAAAGATTAATGATTTTTAATCCCATCAATATATAGCTTTCAGAATACCTGGAGTTGATTCTTGTGACTTGAGCATCAATGGGAATCGTACCCACCGGTTTTTCGCTGTCTGTATCGATTAATATGATTCCAATAGCGATTTCTGTGTTAACCTTTATCTCAGAAAGAGGGTTGAAATTTTTATTATTTGTCTTGGGAACAACAAGGCCTATCCCGTTAAGGGAAATATCTCTGATAGAAAAATCGTTTGGACTGAAATACTCCAGATCCCCATATAATATATTGCTTTTTATGATAAATTTTGTGCTGAGCGGCAGGCGGAAAGCAGATCGGATATTGGTTTCCTCCACCGGCAGCTTATATTTCAAAATTACAGCCTGCACACTTGTTTGATTGGCAAGCAGGTATTGGTCGATCAAAGTAAAACTGTGACATTTTACACCAAATCTGGCTTTTCTGTTTTTTTCCTGAAGAATTGTAGTCAGATGCAGTTCCTTGAAACCGGTTTTTTTCGAAAAAGCTCTGTGGGGCTGGGCAATTGTAATCGTCTCGTTTTTAAAATCAACGTCATAAATGATGGACGATCTGGAATAGGGCTCCAGGGAATTGATGTTGAAAACCAGATCTACACCGACAGACGGTAGAAATATTTTATCTATGGCAGGGGTCAATGTGAAAATTATTCAGGCAGTATCCGGTTTTCAGATACTGCCTGAATGAATCCTTAAGGATTTTATTTTACAGCGTCTTTAAGTGCTTTTCCCGGAACAAATTTAGGTACGTTTCTAGCTGGAATATTAATTTCTTTGCCTGTTTGAGGATTTCTTCCTTTTCTGGCTTTTCTTTTTGCGGTTTTGAATGTGCCAAAGCCGACCAGCGTGACAGAGTCCTTGTTGGACAGGGCTTCAGTAATTGCTTTAATTGTGCAGTCAACCGCTGCCTGCGCATCTTTTTTGCTGTTAAGTACTTCTGAAACCTTGTTGATTAAATCACCTTTGTTCATCTTGATCGCTCCTTTTTTTTAGGTTTTAGAAATTTCCAAATACTAAATTTGTCATTAAAACACTCTTGTTTCATTTTTTTATTCAATCAAATCAGCTTTTCACGGTACGTTACGTCGTTGAGAAGGGCGTGTCAAGTCTTTATTCACATTTTTTTTAAAATATATTGCAGGATTTTGAGAAAAAACATAAAATTGATCCAAAAAGGAGAAAAATATGGACGCAGCGCTTGTCAACCCTTTCATTGAAGGTACTTTGCACATTCTTGATACTACCGCATTTGTAAAAGTAAAACCTGAAACCCCTTTTCTAAAAAAAGACCGAAAATCTTTAGGAGATATTTCCGGATATCTTGAAATCTCCGGAGATCTTACAGGGTCTGCAGCCGTCAGTTTCTCTGAAAAAAGCATTCTGGGAATTGTTTCTGCCATGTTTGGAGAGGATATGACGGAAATTAACGATGAAATAAAAGATGCAGTCGGTGAAATCAGTAATATGGTCGCCGGTCATGTTACGACAAAAATTGCTGAATTGAGTAAGAAGGTGAAAGTCAAGCTCAAGGAGATCAAAATGGGGCAGGATGCTTTAATCCCCCATGTTGATGGGGCGAAATATGTAATTGCACTGCCATTCAAAACGACAAAAGGGAAGGTGGTGATTGAGGTAAGCTATCTTTAATCATTCCTTAATGGCTGATAACTCCCAGATACCATTGAATCAGTCCGTCTCCAAAGAAAATGTACAAGATTGCTCCAGCGGATAGGAAAGGTCCGAAGGGAATCCTGAATTTTGTATCTGCCATCTTCATATAAAGCATCGTTGAAATCCCTGCAAGGGTTCCGAGCAATGAGCCTGCAAAAATTGTAAACAAAACACCTTTAACCCCTGTTGCAGCACCAATCATGGCGAGAAGCTTGATATCCCCGCCGCCCATTCCCTCCTGTTTCCTCAGTAAATAATAAAATGCCGCAACGGCATATAAAATTCCACCGCCTGCCAGGATTCCTGTAAAAGATTGCAGGAAATTCATTTCAGGCAGAAAATAAAAGGATGAAGCAAAAATAAATATGCCTGGAATGGATATGCGGTCAGGGATAATCTGATGATCCATGTCGATGAAGGAAATGGTGATCAGGACACTGATGAAAACAAACCAGTAAAACATGGCCGCATTAATACCGAATTTCAGAAATAACAGAAAGGCAAATACACCGGTCAATGCTTCGATGAAAGGATATCGGATGGAAATCGGGTGGCTGCAGAATTTGCAGCGGCCTTTCAGGCAGACATAGCTTAAGATCGGGATATTGAGATAAAATGGAATGCTGTTATGACAATCCGGACAGGATGAACCCGGGGAAATGATGGATCGATTTTCAGGTATCCTGTAGATGCAGACATTCAGGAAACTGCCGATACAGGCACCCAATATAAAAGCGAACAATCCGGGCAAAAGTGTATATTCAATCATGATTTTTCATTTTTTTAAAATTATCAGCACCCTTTATCGGCCTTTAATTTTTTTTTTGCAAGGATATTGTAAAACTTGAAATGTGTTTTATTGTACAATCACAATTCACAAGGGTTGTGGATGAATATCAAATGGTTAATGCAATCACCGGATGGGGTGAACTCATTGGGTTTTTTATAGGGAAAAAGGAGTAAGAATGGCCGAGGCAGACATCGATGATCTGATCGAAATTATTGAGAAAGAAAGCAACATAAAAGATATTCCGACAACTATTCCCATGATGCCTGTCAGGGATGTTGTGGTATTCACCGATATGCTGCTGCCATTGTTTGTCGGAAGGGAGAAATCCATCAGAGCTGTTGAAGAAAGCTTTGAATATGATCGTTATATTTTTCTGACGGCACAGAAAGATTCTGAGGTCGAAAAACCGACAATAGACGATGTTTATACTGTGGGCACCGTCGGCAGAGTCCAAAAAATGATAAAATTGCCCGATGGCAGAATTAAAGCTCTGGTCCAGGGTATTGCCAAGGCAAAAGCATTGGAATATGTTAAAAAAAGGCCGTTTTTCAAAGTTCGAATTGAATTTTTAGATGATACCGACCCCAAAGAGCTTACCATTGAAGATGAAGCTTTGATGAGGAACGTCAAGGAGGCCAGTGAAAAATTACTGGCACTCAAGGGTGAACTTTCCGGAGATATTGGTGATTTACTATCCCATATTGAATCTCCGGGCAAACTTGCCGATCTGGTGGCATCCAATTTAAACCCAAAGGTGGAAGATGCCCAGGAATTACTGGAAATCATTGATGCGATTGAACGGTTGAAAAAAGTGAACGATCTTCTGGCAAGAGAATTGGATCTTTCAACGGTTCAGGCAAGGATACAAACCGATGTTAAGGATGAAATCTCTAAGAACCAGAGGGATTATTATTTAAGGGAACAAGTTAAGGCCATTCATAAAGAGCTTGGGGAAAATGACGATAAATTTGCAGAACTACAGGAATTCAAAGCAAAAATTGAAAAATGTAAAATGCCTCCGGACTGTGAAAAAGAATCTCAAAAGCAGTTGAAACGTCTTGAACAGATGCATTATGATTCTTCAGAGGCCTCGGTCGTCCGAACATACCTTGATTGTATTGTTGAACTGCCCTGGAGCAAAGCCACCAAAGATTTTCTGGATATCCCAAAGGCCCAGGAAGTTTTGGAAAAGAACCATTTCGGTCTGGATAAGGTTAAGGAAAGAATTCTTGAATATTTAAGCGTCAGAAAGCTGAACCCCCAGAAAAAAGGGCAGATTATCTGTTTTGTAGGCCCGCCGGGGGCAGGAAAGACTTCCCTTGGAAAGGCCATTGCAAAGGCCATGAAGCGCAAGTTTCACCGGGTGTCTCTGGGAGGAATAAGAGATGAGGCTGAAATCAGGGGGCACAGGAGAACCTATATCGGTTCCATGCCGGGGAGAATATTACAGGGGCTTCGTCAATGCGGCACCAATAATCCTGTATTCATGCTGGATGAAATCGATAAATTAGGGAATGATTTTCGGGGTGACCCTTCCTCTGCACTTTTGGAAGCTCTTGATCCCGAGCAGAATTTTGAATTTTCAGATCATTATCTCAATATGCCCTTTGATCTTTCCCATGTGCTTTTTATCCTGACGGCCAATATTTCAGATACGATTCCATCTGCTTTGCTTGACAGGATGGAGGTCATAGGTATTCCGGGGTATACCCGGGAGGAGAAAAAGGTTATTGCCCAGAAATATCTGCTTCCAAGAAAACTGAAAGACAACGGACTCATCCGGAGATCGGTCAGTTTCAGTTCAGGCGCCATTGAGTCCATCATTGCCGACTATACTCTGGAAGCAGGGTTAAGGGGTCTTGAACGTAAACTTGATACCATTTGCAGAAAAATAGCCAGAAAAATTGCAGAGGGTAAAAAAGGTAAATTTTCAATTACCCGGCAATCTCTTACAACCTATCTTGGGCCGCCCCAGTATATAGCAGAGCTGGACCAGGAAGAAAGCCAGGTTGGATTGGCAACCGGCCTTGCATGGACCGAAGTCGGCGGTGAGCAGCTTTACATTGAAGTGTCTCTTTATCAGGGGAAAGGAGAACTTCTGGTGACGGGTCAGATCGGTGAAATCATGCAGGAATCTGCAAGGGCCGCTCTTACCTATGCCAAATCCAATGCAGATCAATTCGGTATCAGTAAAGAAGACCTTGATAATAATGATATCCATATTCATGTCCCTGCCGGAGCAATTCCCAAGGATGGTCCTTCAGCAGGCATTGCCATGGCAACAGCATTGATTTCAGCGTTTACCGGCAGAAAAGTGAATAATAAGGTAGGCATGACAGGAGAGATTTCTCTGAGGGGAAGAGTCTTGCCCATCGGTGGGCTCAAAGAAAAAGCCCTGGGTGCTTTACGAGCCGGGATTGAGCACATCATTATTCCGGAGAAAAACAGGAAGGATTTATATGATTTGCCCAAGATGATAAAGAATAAAATGAAATTTACCTGCGTTCGGGATATAAAAGAAGTCCTTGAGATCGCCCTGGAAAAAAAAGATGAGCCAGAAGACGCCCGGTAATTTGAAACTTCTTTCCCTGAGTACGGCAGAACAAGGGTGCAGCCTTGCGATGGTGAACGGTCTTTCATTAATATATGAAGAATTCTGGACAACCCAACTGACCCATTCCAGAAGACTTGTAAAAATGATTGAATATATGCTGGAAAACCGGGCAGGTTTTAAGCTCAATGATATTGACGGATTTGTGGTGGCCAGGGGGCCGGGTAGTTTTACCGGACTCAGAATCGGCATCAGTGTGATCAAAGGGCTATCCTATGCCATGGACAAACCGGTTGCGGGTGTGTCGAGTCTTGACGGCATTGCATTTCGATTTACCTGTTCATCAATTCCGGTTTGTGTCATGATGGATGCAAAAAGAAACGAAGTCTATTGTTCGATTTATCATTTTAATGATGGCAACCTGATTTCAAAGACGCCTGAAGTGGTTGTCAGCCCCAGACTTGCCATTGAAATGACAAAGGGAGAATCATCATTATTTGCAGGTTCAGGCTCAAAAGCATATAAGGATATTATTGAAAAGGAAGCAACCCACCCCATTTTCACCCAGAGCTTTTCTGACCATGCAAGTGCTGCCGCACTGGTTCAGTCTCTGTATCTGAGAGACGACTATTTTTCTGCATCAGGGGATGGCCTTGTTCCCAGGTATATCAGAAAATCGGATGCAAAATTGCCGATTAAAATACAGAGATAAAAATCAGAGATATTGACATGAAATACATTCCTTGATATTGTAAGCGCCGCATAAGCGTGGGACAAAAGATTATGAATAATTCAAAATGGCCGGCGAGGGCGGTTTTACCTGTTGCTCAACCCGGCCTTATATTTATCTTAATAGCCATCCTTGTTACGGGGATGCTTTTTTATTTTGGGTGGATGATAGCCGCCTGGATCTCTTTTGCTTTGACCTTGTTTGTCTGCTGGTTTTTCAGAGATCCGGATCGTGATATCCCCGAAGATGAGAAAGGTCTCATATCACCTGCAGATGGCAAGGTGATAGTGGTTGAAAAGCAATCAGGATGTGAATATTTAACCGGACCCTGCACCAAGGTCAGTATTTTTATGAATGTGTTTAATGTTCATGTTAATCGGGTTCCCTTTGACGGCATCGTGCAAAAAATTCGGTACAGTCCTGGAAAATTCATAAACGCTTCTTTTGATAAGGCATCAATTCACAATGAAAGAAATGCGTTGATTGTAAAAATGTCTGATGGAAAAGAGTATGCCGTCGTTCAGATTGCGGGCCTCATTGCCAGAAGGATTGTGAATTGCGTCAAGGAGAAAGAAAAAATTATAAAGGGAGACAGATACGGAATGATACGGTTTGGTTCCCGCCTTGATTTATATCTTCCCTATGATTTTGATGTTACTGTCCATGTCGGTGAAAAGACAAAGGCAGGATCGACTATTATCGGCCACATGAAATAAATATAGACAAAGAGCTTTAAAAAGACGAATCACTTTAAAAAAATAATTCAAATGGAGTGAACTAAAACTTGGAACAAGTACCCATTACAAAAGAAGGCTATGCTGTTTTAAAAAAAGAACTCGAAAGACTAAAGACAACTGAGAGGCCGGAAACTATCAGGTCCATTGAAACTGCCAGAGCCCATGGGGATCTGAAGGAAAACGCCGAATACCATGCTGCAAAGGAAAGGCAATCTTTTCTTGAAGGCAGGATTGGTGAACTCAGTTATAAAATCGGGAATGCAAAAATAATTGATCCTTCTTCGGTTCCAAAGGATGCCGTCAGATTTGCAAGCAAGGTTCTTGTCGAGAATCTGGATTCGGAAGAAAAAGTGGAATATATGATTGTCGGGCCTGATGAAGCAGACATCAAACAAGGGAAAATTTCCGTTTCTTCTCCTCTGGGAAGTGCGCTTCTGGGTAAAAAGCCTGGAGACGAGGCTGTATTGCAGGCTCCGGGTGGAAAAAGAGTTTATGAGATATTAGAGATTATATAAATAGAGTGGAGGTATAAGCTTTGGCAAGAGTCACAATTGAAGATTGTCTGAAAAATGTGGACAATAGATTTACACTTGTTCACCTGGCGGCAAAAAGAGTCAGGCAGATAAGAGAAGGTGCAGAGCTGTTGGTAAAATCATCCAGAAATGGTGATGTTGTTTCGGTTTTAAGAGAAATTGCGGCCAACAGGATCGTGGTTAAGAAGAATAAAGAAAAGGACTATGAATAAAGGCTGGGCCGACCATCGGAGCCATAAGATGAAATTCAAAGGCCAATATCAGGATTGAAGAACAGCCTGAAAAAGAAAATAGATCATGCAGTGGGAAAGGCTATTTTCGACTGGAAGATGATCCTTGATAATGAAAAAATTCTTGTGGGTATATCCGGCGGAAAGGATAGCCAGGCACTTCTGAATATTTTATTCTCCCTGAAGAAAAAAGCGCCTGTGAATTTTGAAATCCTTCCGGTGCATATTGATCCAGGATTTGATGGTTCTTTTGCAGAGGAACTTGGCCGGTATGTGGAAAATAATTATGGCCCTTTGAAAATTGAGTATAAGGATTATGGTGTCCTTGCTCATTCCTGTGAAAATAAGGAAAATCCCTGTTTTCTTTGTTCCCGCCTGAGAAGAAACAGGCTTTTCGAAATGGCTAAAGAGCAGGGATGCAAAAAAATTGCATTGGGCCACAATAAAGATGATATTATCGAGACCTTGTTCATCAATATGTTTTATGCCGGAAAGATCGCAACAATGAAGCCCCGGCAATCTTTTTTTGATGGAACGCTTGATATCATCAGGCCGCTGGCATATGTTGAAAAAAAAGATATTGTTCGGTTTGCTCAATTCTCTGGTTTGCCGGAGTTTAAAAATAACTGCCCCAGTGCAGATAAAACAAAGCGGGCAGAAATAAGGAATATGCTGGAAATTTTATATAACTGTAATAAAAATATCAAAGGCAATATATTCAGGTCCATGGGGAATATTGTGCCGGAGTATCTTTTAGGCAATCAGATATGATAGATATTCAAAACCAGCCGGATTTCAGAAATATCCCCATCGACAAAGTCGGGATAAAGGGATTGAAATATCCGGTAAAAGTACTGGATAAGACCACGGGCCTCCTTCAATCGACGGTTGCACAGATCAATATGTATGTGGATCTGCCCCATCAGTGCAAAGGGACCCACATGAGCAGATTTGTTGAAATCCTGAATCTGGTCAGAACAAAAGTGTCGTTGGAATCTTTGACCAATATTCTGGAGGATATGAAAAAAATTCTTGGAGCGAAATCTTCCCATATTGAGATATCCTTCCCCTATTTTATTGAAAAAAAGTCCCCTGAGACAGGATCAAAGGGGCTCATGGATTATAACTGCTCCATCATCGGATCTTCAAACGGCACGAAAAATACCGACATCGTTCTAACCGTTGCAGTTCCTGTAACATCCGTATGTCCCTGTTCAAAGGAAATCAGTGAATATGGCGCCCATAATCAGCGGGGCGAAGTATTGGTCAGTACCCGGTTCAAGAAATTTATCTGGATCGAGGATATTGTCGGACTGGTTGAAGCTTCAGCCTCCTGTGATATTTATTCCGTGCTGAAAAGGGAAGATGAAAAATATGTTACGGAAAAAGCCTATAACAATCCCAAATTTGTTGAAGATATAACAAGGGATGTGGCAAAGGCATTGATGGCAGATAAAAATATTACCTGGTTTTCCGTAAGCGCTGAAAATTTCGAATCCATTCATAATCATAGCGCATATGCATACATTGAAAGAGGGTCAGCCTCCTGATCGGTCGGTCTTCTCATTTTATTTATTCCCCAGTTGATTCACCCTGTTTTTAAGATGGCTCAGAATGGAGTCATATCCTGTGTTTTCCTCATTTACCATGATGACATAGGGATAAAGCCTGTCATCCTTTCCCACTAAGTATCCTGCCCGGGTCCTGACCCCGGTTAATGTCCCTGTTTTAAAAAAATCATTCTCCTCGTGCCTCATCAATTCATGATAGGGCATGAAATTAATTAATATTTTAAGCATCTGATCCGGAGAGATCCTGTTTGATCTTGAAAGCCCGGAGCCTTCATCAATGACAATGGTGTTTAGTTTTAAATACCGGTTTGAGAAATCTCGGACAGCTATCTCCCCTTTTTCGAGGGTGGCCGGTTCCCCGTTGGCTTTTGCACCCATAGATAAAAAAAGCTGATTTGCAGTGAAATTATTTGAATATTGCAACAGCCGTTGAATAATTATTTTTAATCCATTGGGAGATAGAAAAACATAGGCTTTTTCGTTTTTTAAGGAAAAATTTTCTACCCGGACGGAACCTGTGACAGGTATCATTTTTTTTTCAAGAAAATATTTCAATAATAATCCAGGATATAAATAGCTTTGCTGCTGAGAAAGGATGATTCTTCCCTGTTTTAAATTGGTCTTTTTGATATCACCATGGAAAAAATCAAGCAAAGGCGTCTGGGGTTCACCACTGATAAAGCGTTTTATTTGATTGTCCCACTGGAACATAATGGTATTGAAATTGGCACATAAAGCTCCCACAGGGGCATCATAGGGGTTTAAAGAATCGCCTTTGCCGGGGATATCAATCTGTTTTGCATAATAAGACTGATCGATGAGAATATGATGGACCTCTTTTATTTTTGTCTTTAAAATGATGTCTTGGCTCAGCTCTTCAATCACTTCAGAAGTGAATAGCGGGTCCCCATATCCTTTAATATAAAGATTCTTTGATTTTTCATCATAATCATAATGTACAGGGAAATGATATTCTTCGCCCAGAATGTGAATGGCTGCAAGGCTGGTCAGAATTTTTAATGTCGAGGCCGGAACAAATTGTTTTTCTCTGCTTTGTCCATAGAGGATATTGCCCTGATCATCCGCCAAGATGATCCCTGTATTCAGGGTTTCAGCATAAATACAGGGAATAACGGATAAGAGAACGAGCCCGGCAAATAACCCTGAAATGACTTGAACGGCTATCTGCTTTTTAGTCATTATCCGAATAAAACGCTTTATACGCCAGATAGGTCATATAAACATCCGCTTTGCTTGATATTTCAAAGGGTGAATGCATTGAAAGAAGAGCAGGACCGCAATCCAGGACATTCATCCCATATTTGGCAAGAAATTTAGCCACCGTGCCGCCGCCGCCCTGATCGATTTTCCCAAGTTCTCCTGTCTGCCAGACAATATGGTTTTTATTGAAAATCTGCCGGATTTTACCGACAAATTCAGAACCGGCATCACTGGACCCGGATTTACCGCCGACACCTGTAAATTTTGTCATGCAGATACCAAACCCCAGTTTTGCAGCATTCATGGCCTCATGTACATCCTTAAAATCCGGGTCCATGGCGGCATTTACATCGGCCGAAAGGCAGGATGAACTGATCAATGCCTTTCTAAGGGAACGGTTGTCGGTATTCTCGCCACTGATAAAGAGAAGATCGGACATGAAGTCTTCCAGGAAATTGGATTTTGCACCGCTGCTGCCCTCGCTGCCGATTTCCTCTTTGTCAAAGAAAAGGGCCACGGCTGTTTTTTCCGGTGACTCTGAATCAAGAAATGCTTCAAGACCGGTATATGCACAGATTCGGTCATCTTGACCATAGGCGCCGATCATGGATCGGTCGAATCCGACATCCCTTGCCTTTTCCGATGGGACGGCTTCTATTTCAGCGCTGACAAAATCCTCTTCAGTGATACCGTATTTCTCGTATAAGCAGTTTAATACCCCCAATTTAAAGCGCTCTTTTTCATCTTCACCGCCCAACGGCATGCTTCCGACAACCAGGTTTAATTTCTCACCTTCAAATACTTCGGAGATATTCTTGGTTGACTGAATTTTTCCTGCCAGGTGGGGCAGAAGGTCTGTAATGGTAAAAACCGGGTCATCCGGGTGTTCACCAATGGTAATATCAAGCCTTTCATTATTGGATTTAATTATCGTTCCGTGAAGTGCCAAAGGCAACGCCAGCCAGTGATATTTTCGAATTCCCCCATAATAATGGGTTTTCATCAACCCCAGACTCAGGTCTTCATAGATTGGGTTCTGTTTTAAATCCAGCCGGGGAGAATCAATATGGGATGCTATGATGTTCGCTCCAAGGCGGGGCAATCTTTTCCCAAGGGTGGCCAGGGCCACACAACGGTCCTGAAAAACCTTATACACTTTTCTAGGGGATTTGCTTTTTCCCCCTGAAAGCGTATCAATATCCACAAAGCCTTTTTGCTTTGCAGCACAAACAATTTGCCGGGCCGCTTCCCTTTCGGTCTTGGATTGATCTAAAAAGGCTTTATATTTTTCACAGAATTGAAAAACCTGTTCTTTATCTTTTTTATCAAGGTGATCAAAAACAAGGGGTCTTTTTTTCAGCAAAATTTCTTTAAGTTTTTTTATCTGAGCTTTATTCATTTAACGAAATCCTTTCTTTTTCATTTGAACAATTGAAAAAAATCATAAACTATTTCTTTGATTTTATATTTTAAATTAAGGGTCTCCCATCTGTCGGGAAAAGCAATGGGGCAAAAATCAACCCTGACCTCATACATATATCCGCTCTGCTCTTCAACATAGGTATTTTTTACAAGGGTTAAAGGGGTCATAACCACTCCTTCATAGCTGATTACAGTATCATAATCTTTTGTTTTCACGGATTTTAATCCATTATTCAGTAATATATTCTTTAAGGCATTTTCTTTAATCCGCTTTTGGGCAGACTCATCTGATTCTCCCGGAGCGGCAGATATTACTCCTGAAACGGAAATCCGAGAAAATTTTTCCGCCCGGAAATCATTTTTTGACGGGACCATCAATAGATTGTCACTAACAATAGTATTTTTCGATGACTTGATATCATATTTAATATAATATGTGTTTATCCCTTCATCCGGGTATGTTGCAGGAATTAATATCCATATTGAGAATGTTGTGAACAACAGCACATATAACAAGCAGCACTTATAATCAGCAGGCATGATTTTTGAATATATTCTTCATGAGTTAAAGTTAATAGTATTTTCTGACGATTTATCAGTATCATGAAAAATTGTGAGGAATCAATGTAAAAAGGTTTTATAGGTTGTTTGAGGGGTTAAGCATAATCAGTTGAAAGGGGAAGGAAAGATGAAAAAAATTGGTTTGATATTATCAGGATTTTTTGTTTCCTCACTATTGTTCTTCGGTTGTGGAGGGTTGCCGTCTTCTTCCGTGGGCGGTCCGGGAAAGGTATTGAGCCCTCTGGACGGAGAGGCGGATAATCAGAAGGTGGTTACCTTTTATGTCATCGGCAAGGGGCTTGAACCTGAAAATGCACGTTCAAAGGGGGAAGCTGTTTTGATGGCGGAAAGAGCTGCGGTGTCTGACGGATACCGGCAGCTTGTTGAAAAACTGCGAGGCGTTTATGTGGACGCCTTTTTAAGAGCCGGCCGAGGTTCCGTTGACCAGGAGACCATCCAAGTTCAAACTCAATCCTGGCTTCGGGGAACGGAAATCATGGAGATTACCCAGGTGGAATATGGGATTACAACGGCCAGAATGAGTTTAAGAATTAATTTTACACGTGATGGAATGATCTGGTGGCCCGTTGGAATCGGAAAGGATGTAAAGTCGTCTTTTTCAGAAGGCGCAGTCAACGGCGGCGGCTCAAGCTAACTTTTTCGCAGGGAAAGAGAACCATTATTTTAACATCTTAACATATTGATCCATTTTTTGGAGGGTGCCATGAGGGGATCTCTGTTGCTGTTCAAAGCATTCAGAAAATATATGCCGGTAATATCGGCATTGTTTTTTCTTTCTACTGCTTTAGGCTGGTCTGCCGGATATCAGGAAGAAAAACTGCTGGATATGAATTCATATTCTTTAGATGAATTAAGGAATAAAACAGACGAACATAAAATTGAAATCCAGGTTCTTGAGGATCAGATCAAAGACCTGAAAGTCGATTCAGACTGGATGCTATTAAAAATAAACCAGATCCAGGATTCGGGCCGAATAGTTCCGATGACTCTGAAAACAACCCTCCGTAATAGAGAAGACAAAATTAAAGAGCTGATAAAGACTAAAAAAAGACTTGAATCCCTTGTAAAATATTATTCAGCCATAGAAAAATCGAAACAGGACGGTACATTTGAAAGTATTGTGGACAAAAAAATAGCCGCCTTTGAATCAAAAACCGAAAAGTCTGAAAAAAAAGAGACCGTCAGCCAATCCAAAAAAATTTTTTCACTAAAAGGCAAATCAGGCGTCAGCAGAACCGAATTGCTTGCTGCGATAGAGAAGACAGGATTGCAGGACTGGGTGGAAATTCAAGGTACAGGAACCTGTCTGCGTCTTGAAACGATCCTGCCCATTCTTTTTCCAACCGGTAGCGCCGTCATTGCCGGCGAGTATAAACCCTTTTTCCGGAAATTGGCTGAATTGTTCAAACCCTATGATGTCAAAATTATTGTAAATGGATACACAGACAAGGTTCCAATACATAATAAAAAATACCCCTCCAATTTCGAATTGGGCGCCAATAGAGCAACCAATGTCATTCACCAGCTTGTCAGTTATGGCCTGAAACCTTCCATATTTAAAATTGAGTCCACGGGTGAATACAGATTTTCTGCAAAAAAGCCGTCACCGCAAAAAGCCTTTGAAAGACGTGCTGAAGTGACTGTCATTTTTGCCGGATAATCATCTTTCCCGATATCTTTGAATCAACAAAACGTCCTTTTAAACGGGCGTTTTGTTTTTTCCTGTTAGAATTTTTCCAATTGACAAATCGATTTATATTTAATAATGAATTTCTTGAAATTAATTAATCGAAATTTATGTTATATGACAAAGTCAAACTTGTTGAGACGTAGCGAAGGAAAACTACTGGGGGGGCAAACGATAGGAAGGTTGCCACTGAGGTGATTTATTTTTTTTATCAAAGGAGAAAAATTATGCACCACAAAACATTATCATTTATTGCAATTTGTGCGTATCTGTTTTTAATCCCTACCTCTTATAGCTATGCAGCCCCCGCACCACCGATCCTTAGCATACCAGCCAGTAACGCCAATGTGGCAGGCACCTCGGTTAGCTTCTCCTGGAACGCTTCTCCTGGAGGCTCCCAATACAATCTCTGGGTACGCAGGACCAGTGACAATGTGGTTATTTTCAATCAGAACGTTGGTAATATTACTTCTCACATCCTGACCGGCCTGCCGAACGACGGAAGCGATTATTTCTGGATGGTCCGTGCCGGTAGCTATAGCACCGGTTGGGGCGTCTGGTCAAGTTCCAGAAGGTTCTTTAACGGCGGAAGCACCGCCACCATCCCTGCACTACCGACCCTTAGCTCACCGGCCAGTAACGCTAATGTAGCAGGCACCTCGGTCAACTTATCCTGGAGCGCTTCTTCCGGTGCCACTCAATACTGGCTCTGGGCACGCAGGAATAGCGATAATGTGGTTATTTTCAATCAGAACGTCGGTAATAATACTTCTTACAATTTGACCGGCCTG
>JANNUH010000054.1:0-3701 GCA_031395015.1 Desulfobacterales bacterium
GCGGGGTGGATTGAACCTCGTCGAGAAAAAGCAGGGTATCCGGAAGAGATGCTGATATTCCGCAAAGTGCTTCTATCTCTCTTAAAGCAGAGTCAATATCAAGTGTTTTGAAAATATCATCAAGATATAAATGACGTTCCAGATTGATTTCAATAAGATTAATTTTTCTTTTTCTGGCAAATTCCCTGACCAGTGTGGATTTGCCGACCTGGCGGGCTCCTCTGAGCACCAAAGGTTTTCGGTTGGATTTCTTGAACCACGTTTCAAGATAGGTTTCTGCAAAACGATTCAGCATAATTTAATACCCCGGTATTTTTTGAATATCAATATCAAAATATTGGGGTATTGTCAATATTAACTATGCATTCGTTTTTTAAGCTTTGTTCTTGAAAAACGTGAGAAAAATTTACGTTTTCTGGATGTCACATATTCATTGCCAAGCCTTGTGTAATCTATCTTAACCCCTGATCGATGAGGCTTACCCCTTGTTCAAGAATGTAGGGTTGTGTTGAGAGTTTTGTTGGTACAGTTTTAAAAGCAGATGAAATCACAGGGTTTTTAAAATGAAGCATGGTGCAAATTGAAGCCCAGAGCCATTTCCAACCGGTTGATCGAACAGATCAGCTTCACCATCATAAATGGAAGATAAATTCACATCAGCGCAGCAGTTCAGCAGTCGGTCATTGAATCCAATGCCGGTCCACAGGCATGCCTGTAAATAAAAGATAGGGGGTAGTCGGTTAGCTCCACCTGACTAATTAGCCCCATTCATATCCTTTAGTTACGTCACGTTCGGTAATAGGTCCAGTTGCAACTGCCCTTTCAAGCAGCCTCCGGAAAACAAGGCCGCGGCTCCGAGATGTACGTCTATTAAATCTGAAAGTGAATTCTTCCAGATAAGATTGAAGGTGTTCAGGAACTACAGATCCTTGGTGTGTTCATAGAACCCAGCGCTTTAACAAACTTGATACACGGTGGACTCCCGGCATAGATACGTGAGCGGGGTCGCCTGAAGATGATTGCACAGTAATTTTTCTAATGAACCCATTTACTGCTAACCCATTATAGCCGTTCCATCCATCGGTATGAACAACAGTTCCTGGAACGGTTACGTCGCATACAAAAGGCACCAAACTGTCACCGGAAGCATCGGGTATGTGGCGCATTCGTACCCGCCCGAACCCAGTGGGCTCCATGATTTCTATGGCAATCACCACAATGTTTTTAATAGCGCCACGACCGCGTTTGCCGCTCTGCTTGACCCCGCCGATAAAGGCCTCGTCAACTTCAATGTTCCCGGAAAGCTGCTTACGCTCAGCATCGACCATAGCCACGCGAAAGCGCTGGAGCATAGTCCATGCGACCCGATATTTTGTTCCAAGTGTACGCTCCAACGTTTTGGCTGACAAGCCGTTCTTAGCCGTGCTTACGTGCCACGCTGCCTCGAACCAGGTTGTCAGAGGTGTGCGGGTTTTATCAAAGATCGTTCCTGCAGTGGCTGATGCTTGATGGCGGCAAAACTGACATGTTAGGCGACCACGGCTCGCTTGCCAAGGGTCTGCTTTCGTTTTGCAGGCTGGACAGACAAAACCCTCCGGCCAACGTAATTTTACAAGATAAGCTGCACAAGTCACATCATCAGGAAACATTTCGACAAAGCCGCGATAGGTATTCGGGTAGTCGAGTCCTGACTTCAGCGGTATTAATCCCACGGCACCTCCTACATTGGATAATTTACCTTGGGATTATACATCAGGTGGAGCTAACCGACTACCCCCTTAAAAGATTTGGAATGTGAGCGGGCAGAGTTAAAAATGACATTGGAACAGACTTCCACCTGGGCCAGGTACCCGTCATGGTTCAGATGTTTGGACCGGGTGGCTGATGTAGTTACGTGTGACCTTTAGGTTATGTCCGTTGAAATAAAATTCGCTGGGGAATGGCAGACAAGAAGAAATTTTCAGATAACAGGGGCCCCCCAGTACTGAATCATGAAAATAAATGTAATATTGCTTGACCGGTTTTCTGCATTTGTAAAGTGATTGGTATTTTCAGCCCCTTTTGCTGACAAACTCTCGTGCAGCAAAGGTCCTGACCGGTTCTTTGTCCGTAATGATACAAAACAGATTCTTCCTTGGGCTTTGAACCAAGCCCGACAGACCCGTTCCATCTTTTTTTGTTGCTTAAGGATTTAAAAAAACTTTTAGGGTAAGCTGGTATTGCTTGAAATCAGCAAGGACTAACCTCAATTACATTTTTTGGGGGATCAGACTTCCCGTCAAAAACTTACATGTGATTGCCCTTTAAAAAACTTGACATCCTATGCACAAAATAATAAATTTATGCATATAAGGAGGCCTGATAATGAGAACTACACTGGATTTGCCGGAACAATTATTGATTGATGCGATGAAAGCCGGTCATATCGAAACAAAAACCAAAGTCATTATCATCGCTCTGGAAGAGTTCATCAGAAAAAACAGAATTGCCGGTTTAAAGAGATTTAAAGGCAAGGTTGACCTTGATATTGACTTAGACCAATTACGGAATAGAAATGCCGGCCTTAGTGGATAGCTCCATATGGATTGACTATTTCAGGGACGGGAAAAACTCTGGGAAACTGGATTCTTTCCTTGATGACAATGCCTTGGTTATAAATGATATCATCCTTGCTGAATTAATCCCTTTTTTAAAAATCAAAAAACAAAGAAAAATTATCGATCTTTTGTATTCGATTGATAAGCTGGAATTGAATATCAATTGGGATCAACTCATTGACACACAACACCATTGCCTGAAAAAAGGGATGCATGGAATTGGAATTCCGGATCTGATCATTGCACAAAACGCCATCCAGAATAGCTGTGAATTATATTCGCTTGACAATCATTTTAAATTGCTTCAACAAATAACCGATCTTAACATGGTGGATTGAATTTGCTCCGGGCTGGATTTGAATGCTTTTCTGATATCGGCTCGTATATTCCAGGCCGCCCGGCATTTCTTCCATGACATCGTGAACATCCCCCATGATGATATGAAGCCGTATATCCCGGATTTTCAATATTTTTTAAGCGATGCCGCCACAGAGGATGAAGACAGGTATAATACATCCGTCGTTATCAAGTGCTGGTTCATGCTGGTAAAATATATCAAAGACCCTGGAATGCGGGAGAAATTATTCGAGATTGTAAAACTGCTCCATGACTTTCCGGATCAGGAAGAAGCGATCGAATACGTGGATATTTTTTTCAAATATCTGGCAAATACAGACAACAGCATCACGAGAACAGATGCTATTGAGGCAGTTGAAACAATTTTTCAAGGTAGAGGTGTTGATATGGTTAAAGGATGGGCAAAAGAATATGTGGAAGAAGGCAGAAACGAAGGCAGAAATGAAGGCATGCTTTTTGAAGACAGAGAGATGGTTTTAGAAGCCCTTGACATAAAGTTCAATAATGTCCCGGCAGATGTCCACGCACAAATACAGGCCTTGAACAATAGGCTCTTGCTGAAAAGACTGCACAGGTCTGCCATTCAAAGCAAGGACATTGATGGCTTCAGGAAATCCATACAGGAGTTGATATCAGAGTCTTGAGAATTTCAGCCACCCGGTGGGATGGAAGATCTGTATGGATGACATATTGTTAAATTTCACAAAAAAATGAATCAAACCCCGCCTGTTTTTTCTAATTAAATTG
>JANNUH010000046.1:0-15940 GCA_031395015.1 Desulfobacterales bacterium
GCCCATGCCTTAAAAACCCCAATAAAATCGGTCGGAGCGAAGCGACTTCCAAATTTGTTTAAAATAGATTGAAAAATATCCAACCTATTCAAAACAATCAGAAAATTTAAGTCAGGATAAAAAGAAAATCAACAACAAGCAGGACGAATACGGTCGGCGGGAAGCCAAAGCACTTCAGTTTTCATTTGTTGCGGGGGCTTTTGGAGCTTTGGTAGGTGGTGCTTTAGCAGTCTACAATCTTAAATGGATCTATGGGGCATCATTTTTGACGGCTTTTATATCATTATTGATTATCTTGAAAATGAAAGAACCTCAGAAAATAGATAAATCTGTAAAAACCGAGTCAATAACTCAAACTGTTTATGAGTTGTTTAAAAAAGCATGGGATAAAAGATTTCGTTTTTTTACACTTTATATAGTTGCAATGACCGTATTACTCCACCTCCCTTATGAATTTTACCAGCCATATCTTGAAAAGGCCGGTCAAATATTGGGCACAACTTCTGAAACAACACCCGGTTTAACAGGTATCCACCTGGCAGCAACTATGCTTATCAGCAGCTTATTTACCCGGTTCGGGGGAGGCTACCATCATCGGTGCAGAGTCAGACTGGTTTTGATCGGCTGTGCTGTTTTTCAGCTTTTAATTATTGGCATGATGGCCTTGGTAGTTCATCCTGTTATTATCGTTATACTGATGGCAAGAACTGTCTCAAAAGCGATCTCAACACCTCTGATTAATGCGGAAGTGACACCCATGTTAAAACAGTCGGAAAGGAGCACTTTTCTTTCTATTCAAAGTCTGCTTGGGCGTTTGAGTTATGGAATGATATTAATTTTAATTCCGATTGGTGCGTCTCTTTTCAACGATGTTTTCCATGGGACACTACTAACAGCATTTGCTGCCGGGATTTTATTATTCATGCTTGTGCTCATATCCTCATTTCCGATGGAACCCTCGCAGCATTGCTGTTCAGATCATCCCCCTGTTTCAGGATAATAGTTTAAAAAAAATAGACACTGATCGTAAAGAAGGCTATTTACATAAAGTATTGCATTCTTAACATAAATGGATTCAGTGGTGTCCGGTTAGGTTTTCACAGATAATTTTCCCGTTTGTTTTTAGTATTTTTACCGTCGGCATATGCTACGCTAATGATCCGAATCTCCTTCTGTGAGGGGATTGACGTCGGGCAGTTCAAAGTAACATGGGATTACCCTGGAAAACTTCCCCTCTTCTTCTATCATTCCGGCCCGACCTGTGATAATAGAAAACAAAAAGGTGATTTTCATCCTGGGAAAGATAACATCAGCGGTTTTTTACAAACCTCTGACCATTTAAAGATAGGTTTGAACATGATATTCGGCTGGACCGGGAACATCCTTCATATTGATCTGACAAAAAAAGAGGTTGCGGTTGAGACACCGGACATAGACGTGTATACCCGCTATATCGGCGGCAAAGGCATGGGCGGCAGATATCTGAGGCCTGTGGCCACCCTGCCCTGGCATCACCCCGACATGGTGATTTGCATTTTCACAGGCCCTCTTTCAGGGACCATCTCACCCACTTCCGGGCGGGCCCATATGGTTTCAAAATCACCGTTAACAGGTCTTGTGGGTGACTCCTCCGTGGGCGGAAAACTTGCCACCCGGATGAAACAGGCCGGGTGGGACGGAATTGTCATCAAAGGCCAGTGTCCTCATCCGGTCGGCATTGAAATAAAGGATTCCACTGTTATTTTCCATGATGCTGAAGACTTATGGGGGCTGGACACGGAAACGGCTCACCGTCGCCTCGCTCCTCACCATGGTTCCCTTGCCCTGATCGGGCCTGCGGCGGAAAACGGGGTGAAATATGCATCCGTCACCGTTGACAGGCATTTCATCGCCGGGCGCAGCGGCCTTGGCCTCTGCCTTGCAAAAAAAAACATCAAATATCTGCTGGTGGACGGCACGGGCCGCTGCAAAATCAAAAACCCTGAAAAATTAAAACAGGCAAGGGAGGATATTTTAAGATTAACGGCAGCCTCTCCCGCCCTCATGGGCAAATTCGGATTTACCTGTCTGGGTACGGGAGCCGTGTTCGATCTCATGGACAACCGCAGGATGATGCCCACGGACAATTTTCGCAGGACCCGGTTTGAGCATGCATCCAAATTGAATGCTGCCGGTTATGCAGAAAAATATGCGCCCAGAAAACACGGATGTCTGGGCTGCCACATCCTCTGCAAAAAGATCGGGCAAAAAGACGGAAATCCCGTCACCCTGCCGGAATTTGAAACCATGTCCCATTTTACGGCTCTCATCGGATGCATGGACACGGACCTTGTCGTCAAGGCCAATGAACTCTGCAACCATTACGGCATGGACACCATCTCCGCTGCCTCAACCCTTGCCTGCAGAAGGGAAATCATAGAAAAGGACTACACCCCGGAAACGGTTTTATCCCTGTTAAAAGATATTGCCCTGCAAAGGGGAGAAGGTATAGACCTTGGTCTGGGTGCCACCGCCTATGCCAGCAAAATGGGCAAGCCCGAGGCGGCCATGGCAGTGAAAGGCATGGAACTTCCGGCCTATGATCCGCGGGGAGCCTATGGCATGGCCCTTGGGTATGCCCTGTCCACCCGTGGCGGCTGCCATCTGAGGGCCTATCCCATCAGCCATGAAATCTTTCGAAAACCTGTGGCCACGGACCGTTTCAGTTTCAGCGGCAAGGCGCGCATCATAAAAATTGCCGAAGATTTAAACGCGGTCATTGACTCCCTTACAGCCTGCAAATTCGTATTTTTTGCTGCCGGGCTGGAAGAATATGCCCATGCCTTTGAAGCCGTCACAGGCATTGAAACCTCGGCCCAGGATCTTTTGAAAAAAGGCGAGGCTATCTATTATAACGAGCGGATCATCAATAGCCTGAACGGATTTGATATCAAAGACGATGATCTGCCCAAAAGATTTTTCACTGAACCCGGATCAAGCGGTAATAATATCCTGATCCCTCCCATCAATCGTGAAGACTTCCTTTATGCCAGAAAGAAATATTATGATATCCGGGGCCTTGATGCCAAGGGCCTGCCGCTGGAAGGAAAAGCAAAGACACTGGGGCTGGTATGGAAAAAACCTTAGACAAATTCGCTTATAAACTCATCCAGGCAAAGCTGGGAGCCCGGTCCGGTCCTTGCCGACCCCTCGTGGGCGGTCTGGACGACAGGATTATCTGGAACCGGAAAGCAGATGAAACAAGGATTCTTGAAAAAGTGTTCAAGGGACTCCATATCAATTCGCTTACCTTTTTAAGACCCATTGAACCTTATGCAAGCATTATTTCCTTTCTTGCCCAAAAAGCGCTGAAGTCCCATGGGACCATATCCCCCAAAGATTGCGAAACACGAACCTTTCTCCATGATCTGCCGGTCATTGATGAATTTGATCCTGACAAAATCATCCGGATTTTAAAAAACCGGAAAACTGTCATTGTTGCCCCGAAAACAATCGGTCCAAAAGAGATCGGCCCTGCCGTTATCGCCCATGGCACGGTGAGCCCGGAACAGGGATTTGTCACCATCAGCTCTGTGTGCTTTGCCTCGTTTATCAAATTTTTTACCGATTACCTGGAGGCCCTCCAAAAAGGGATTGCAACGGACCGGGAGCATGCCCTGTTTGATGCTGTCGCACCCCACCTTGGGGGGACCGTTCAAAAAAAAATGCCAAGCCTCATGAAAGGACCCTTTAAAAATGAGGAGGCTGTTTATTCAGCCGTGATTGAGGCAGGGTTTAAAACCGTTGAATACGGACTGGTGGATTCATTCTTCGGCAATGTCTCCTATTTATGGAACAACACCCTTTATATCAGCCAGACAGGAAGTTCCCTGGATGAGCTTGCAGGATGCATTGACCCTGTGCCCCTGGATGGGTCCACCAGTGCCGGGATTACGGCTTCCAGCGAATTGTCCGCTCATATGGAAACCATTCAGCGGACAGGCTGTGAGGCCATTCTCCACGGCCATCCAAAATTTTCCGTGATTTTATCCATGGATTGCGACCCGGTTGAAAAAGCAGCTTGCGATTTCTCAGATCAATGCCACATTAAATGCCCCAAAAAACGATCCGCAAACGGTATTCCCATTGTTCCGGGTGAAGTCGGCACAGGGCCCTTCGGCCTTTGCAACACCCTGCCTCTGGCCCTTGAAAAAAACAACAGCGCCATTGTTTACGGGCACGGGCTTTTTACCATTGGGAAAAACGATTTTTCAGAGGCCTTTGCAAGCCTTTTATCGGTTGAACATGCCTGCCAACGACTTTATTTTGAAAAAATCAAACAGCTTAGAAAAAATCTCTAATACATCGCTTCGATCAAATCCGCATACGCTTCATGAACCTTTTTCCGCTTGATTTTCATGGTGGGTGTGACCTCACCGTCCTCTTCATAGAGGCGTTTGGGGATGATGGTGAATTTTCTGATATTTTCAACCCTGGAAAGGGTTTCGTTGACCTTTTTGACTTCGCCGTCAATGAGGGCAATGACCTCGGTATCCCGTGTCAGGTCCTTATAGGTTGAGAACTGAATTTTATTGTCCTGGGCAAATTTAACGACATTGTCTTCGTCGATCATGATCAGGCAGGATAAAAATTTACGCCGGTCCCCGATGACAACGGCGTCATTAATATAGACGCTGCCTTTCAGTTTGTTTTCAATATACTGGGGAGTGATATTCTTTCCGCCTGCGGTAACGATGATATCTTTTTTGCGGTCCGTGATTTTCAAAAATCCGTCCGCATCCATGGTTCCCACATCACCGGTGCAGAGCCATCCCCCCAACATGGTGGCGGCTGTGGCAGCCTCGCTCTTAAAATACCCTTTGAATACGCCAGGAGACTGAATCAGAATTTCTCCGTCTTCGGCAATTTTGATATTAATACCGCCCAGTGCCCTTCCCACGGTTCCGGGCCTTGCCCCGTTTTCCGGAGAAAGGGTGGTAACCCCTGTCGCCTCGGTCTGGCCATATCCTTCAATCAGATTCATCCCGATGGATTGAAAAAAATACAGCACTTCCTTTGATATGGGGGCTGCCCCGGAAATGGCCACCCGGATATTGTCAAATCCAAGCCTTTCCTTGAGCTTTCTGAAAACAAGAAGCCAGGCCAGAAAATAAGCAGCCCTATGAAAAATACCCACCGGCTTTTCATTCATTATTAAATCAGAGCGGCTTTTCCCGGCCTTCATGGCGAGGCCAAAGGCAAGGCGTTTGAGCCACGTAGCATCCGCCATTTTGATCATGATGCTGGAATAATATTTTTCCCAGATCCTGGGGACGGCATACCCGATGGTGGGAGATACTTCCTTCATATTCTGCATGACAGTATCGGGTTTTTCCACAAAATTAACAATATAGGCAAATTTAATATGGATAAAAACCGTAAAAAGCCGCTCAAAAATATGACACAGGGGCAGAAAGGACAGAACATTGTCGTGTTTTTGAATCTTTACGGTTCCTTCCACGGCTCCAGCCATCCAGGTCACATTCTTATGGGTGAGCATGGCCCCCTTGGGCGGACCTGTGGTGCCTGATGTATAGATCAGCACAGCAAGATCATCCGGGGTGATGTTTTGTTTTCTCTTGTCAAAGGCTGATGGATTTTCTTTCTCTGCTGCGGCTCCTTTTTCAAGCAATTCATCAAAGGTCATGACCATGGGATCTTTAAAGGCCCGGAGGCCCTTTGTATCAAACACAATGACTTTTTTGAGCAAGGGTGCGTTATCTTTGAACATGAGCCATTTATCAAGCTGTTCCTCATTTTCCACAAACAGGAACCGTGCTTCACAGTGGTTGACCACATATTCCACCTGGGGCCAGGCATTGGTGGCATAGACCCCGACTGACACCCCGCCCACACATTGAATCCCGAGATCAGCCACAACCCATTCAACGCAGTTATCCCCGATA
Organism: Desulfobacterales bacterium; assembly: GCA_031395015.1. Lineage (GTDB taxonomy): Bacteria > Desulfobacterota > Desulfobacteria > Desulfobacterales > Desulfobacteraceae > Desulfobacula. Next base: position 5,946 of record JANNUH010000046.1, read on the forward strand.
ATGCAGGCAGCCTCGCCTTTTTCAAATCCAAAGGATAAAAGGGCGCAGCCTACTCTTTTAGCTCTGTCATGGTATTCGGCCCAGGTGATATCATGCCAGATGCCCAGGGCCTTTGTCCGCAGGGCCACCTTTGAATAATTTTCAGCCACTGTTCTTTCAAACACTTCCGGGACGGTTTCAAATGCCGTATTCTTTTCTATCGCCATGCCTTTTTCCGTTTCCATCTCTGATAGCCTTTGGCTGATGTTTCCGATTTAATGCCAAGATAAAACTCTTTCACATCTTTATCTTCCTTAAGGTCCTCGGACCTGCCCTTCATGACAAACCGGCCGTTTTCGAGAATAAGACCTGTGGATGATATGGAAAGGGCCATATTGGCGTTCTGTTCCACCAGAAGAATGGTGGTCCCGGTTTTATTGATCTCTTTAATAATCGTGAAGATCTCCTTGACCAGGATGGGCGAAAGCCCAAGGGAGGGTTCGTCCAGGATCAGAAGACGGGGTTTGAGCATCAACGCCCTGCCAATGGCCAGCATCTGCTGCTCGCCACCGGAGAGTGTCCCTGCCCACTGGTTCACCCTTGCCTTGAGAACCGGGAAATACTGAAATACGGTTTCAATATCCTCTTTTATTTTGGACCGGTCTTTTCGGGTATAAGCCCCCATGAGCAGGTGTTCATTAACGGTCAGCTCCTTGAAAATCTCACGGCCTTCGGGCACATAGGCAATGCCTTTTCGCACAATCTCATCCGTATCCTTGTGCTGGATGGGAATTCCGTCGAATTCAATGATTCCCTTGTCCGGCTGGTCCTCGATCAATCCCATAATGGTCTTCAGGATGGTTGATTTCCCGGCGCCGTTATTGCCCAGGATAGCTGTTATGGAGCCTTCCTCAACACTGAAGGAGGCCCCCCGGATGGCATAGACCAGATCGTAATAGGTCTCGATATTTTTAACTTCAAGCAGGCCCGGCATCGTTAATCTCCCTCCCCGATATAAGCTTTGAGAACCTGGGCATTGGTCTGAACCTCTGCCGGGGTGCCGATGGTGATGGGTTTTCCGAAATTGATGGCCATCACCCGGTCTGAAATATCCATGACCATTTTCATGTCATGTTCAATGAGGAGGATGGAAATCTTAAGCTCATCCTGGATATCCTTGATCCAGAAAATCATGTCCTGCTTTTCTTCCGAATTCATCCCGGCACAGGGTTCGTCCAGAAGAAGGAGATCCGGTTCCAGGGCCAGGGCCCGGCCAAGCTCAATGAGTTTCTGGGTCCCATAGGGAAGGGCACCCACAAAGGTATTCCTCACATTCTGAAGTTCGAGAAAATCAATGATATTTTCCACCCGTTCCCGGTGAAGGACTTCCTCTTTTCCTGCTGAGGAAGATTTCCCCCACATGAACATGCCCTTGAAAAGCCCTGTATTCATATGGATATGACGGCCCAGCATGATATTTTCCATGGTGTTCATATGGGAAAACAGCTCAATGTTCTGGAAGGTCCTGGCAATTCCCATTCTGGCAATGGCATCGGGTTTTTTATGGTTTATGGAATTGCCCTTAAAGACAATAGTCCCCTTGTCCGGTTGATACAGCCCGGATATGCAGTTGAAAAGGGTGGTCTTTCCCGCACCATTGGGACCGATAACGGAAAAGATCTCACCCTTGTTCATGGTAAAACCGATATCTTCCAGGGCCCTGATGCCACCAAAGGAAATGGACAGGGCATCCACCCTGAAAAAAGCCTGGTCCATATTATTTAATATCCATCCATTCTGTCAGTTTCTTTGCTTTTCCCTCGGCCAGACACTGGACGAGAAAGGTCTGGGACGTTCCCTGGCGGGAATACATATCATTTTTGTCAAAGGGTTTGAAATTGACCTCTGCGCCGAGCCCTTTGAATCCTTTTATCTTTTCCATTTCCGTGATAAATTTCTCCCTTGTCAGGTCCGGCCCGACTTTTTTCAATGCTTCAATCATGGGTTCTACAAACAATATGCCAGAATAATAAAAGACTCCCCATCGTTCTTCCTTGGCTGCATATTTATCAAACACTTCTTTTTTATATTTTACAATCAATGGAAAATCAGAGTCGGGTAATTCGCCGAAAGTCGCACAGATCACCCCTTCCCAAATGCCTTTGGTGATGGACATCATCAAAGGGAAATCGGAACAGGTACTGGTACTCATGAACTGAGGCTCAAATTTCATGGCTTTGCTGGTACCCACGATTTTTGCCGCATGGGTAACGGTTGTCCATATGAGCACCATGTCTGCATCGGATTGTTTCAATTTCATCACATGGGGGTTCAGATCAGAATCACCGGCTTCAAAAGAGACTTCAGCCACGGTGGCAAGGCCATGGGCTTTCAGTTCTTCCTGGGCGCCGCGAAGTCCGTTCTTGCCGTATTCATCATTTAAATAGGCCACAGCCACTTTTTTCTTACCCATTTTCTCAATGGCATATTTGACCAGGGCTTTTGCCTCACCATCATAAAGTGGGTAAACGGCAAACAGATTTTTCTGGGGCGGATTGACCCAGTTCAGAGACCCGGCAGCAGGCCCGACCCAGGGAACATTATTCTGGGCCAGGTAATCTTTTACTGCCATGCCCGTTGATGTTCCAACGCCGCAGGCCCAGGCAAAGATTCCCGTGCCTTCCTGAAGTTCCTTTACACCTGCCATGGTTTTGGCCGGGTTATATCCGTCATCAAACATGTGATAGACAATTTTTCTGCCATGGATACCGCCGTTGTCGTTGATCCACTGGAAATAGGCGCCGGTTCCTCTTGCCACGGACCCCCAGGCCGCGGCAGGCCCTGTCTGGGGACCCCACTGGCCGATATGGATTTCCTTATCGGTGACTCCGACTTCTGCGAAAAGAGTTGGAGCAAGGCTCAATACAAAAGCCAGAGAAACAAATACCAAAAGCATTAAATTTTTTTTCATCTTTCCCTCCTTTGATTATTTATTTTTTCTCCCCCGCAGGTTTGTCCCGGATTATACCTTATTATACCTTTTTCACATAATGCCGGGCAAAAAGGCCGCTGGGTTTGAAACACAATACTGCCACGATAATCACAAAGGCCACCACCGTCTTGAACTCAATGGAAATATAACCCCCGAAAAGATTCTCAATAATGCCCAGCATATAGGCCGCCACCACCGCTCCGGGCAAAGAGGTCATGCCGCCCATGACCGCGGCAGCAAAGCCTTTGAGCATGGGGTCCCACATCATATAGGGATGCATGATGGTGGGAGAGATTAAAAGACCTGCAACAGACCCCACCAGGGAGGAAATCCCCCAGGTCACCATCAGTATCCCATTTGTTCTGACTCCCACAATCCGGGCCGCCACACTGTTCTGCTGGGTGGCTTTCATGGCAAGACCCAGCTTTGAGAATCTGAAAAACAAAAACAGCACCGCCATGAGAAATAAGGCTGCTGCCAGGGTCAGCACATCCAGTTTTTTCAGAAAGATATCACCGATAAAGAGGCTGTCATAGGGGTCTATGGGAAAGGGCATGGTTTTCTGCTCAGCTCCGAATTTCCAGGATACAACCCCCAGGATCACCATTTCAATGCCGATGGTGATGACGATCATCCCCAGCACATTGGGCTCCTTTGCCCGCCGAAGGATGGCAAATTCCAGAAAACACCCCAGGATGACGGCAAACAAAAATGTCAGGGAAAATGCAAGATAAACATTAAGATTAAAAGAGGTCAACAGCATCATGGCAAAAAAGGATGAGATCAGGGCCATCTCCCCCTGGGCAAAATTCGGCACCTCAGATGTCTTATAAATAATAACCATGGCAATTCCCATGAGTGCATAGGAGCTTCCCGTTGCAATACCGCTGACAATCATCTGGATTAAATCCGTCATTCAATTCTCCGATATTAAAAAGGCCAGGTGCGCCAGTATTTTTTTGTCCTGATCCAGACCCCGAACAATCCCAGGGGTTCAAACAGCATGATCAGGATCATGATGGTCCCGAATACGATAAATTGAATATTGGAAACCCCGGTGATGGAAAACCAAGTTTTAGACAATTGTTCCAGCCAGTCTCCGATGTAGGGAATATCCAGGATATTTCTTAATTTCAGATCCAGCCAGCAAAGCAATGTGGCCCCTGCAATGGAACCCATCATAGAGCCCAGTCCGCCCACCACGACCATGGCAAGGAACATGATGGACATCATCAGGGTGAAAATTTCAGGTTCGATGAATTTTAAGACAAAGGCATAGAGCCCTCCGCCGATGCCTGCATAAAATGCGCTCACGGCAAAGGCAAGGGTTTTATAATACAGAATGTTCACCCCCATGGTGCTGGCGGCTATATCGGCATCCCGGATGGCGATAAAAGCCCGCCCCACCCTTGTCCGGATGAGATTCCGCATGAAAAGCAACAGGAAAATGGTCAGGGTGATGAGCAGAACATAAAATTCCTTGTCCGTATCAATGACCCAGGGCCCGATGGTAATGTTCGGTGCGTGAAGGCCTTCCCTGCCGCCGAAGAGCTTCATCCTGCCGATGACCTGGGTAATGGTGAGGCCGAAGCCCAAGGTGGCAATGGCCAGATAGGGCCCTTCAAGCCGAAGGGCGGGCAATCCCAGGAGAAACCCGAACCCTGCAGCCACCAGACCGGCACAGGGCAGGGCCAGGAGAAAGGGTAATCCTGCCTTTGCCATGAGGATAATCGTACCATAGGCACCGATGGCAAAAAAACCCGCATGGCCAAGGGAAATCTGGCCCGTATATCCGACCAGAAGGTTCAGGCCCGTTGCAACAATAATGTTAATGGCAATATAATTGGCCACATACACATAATAGTTCTCTGCAAACAGGGGGAAAATATAGAGAGCACCGATGAGAACAACAAACCAGAAGACAACGACCGGAGAGGAAAAAAGCCTTACATCCTCATAATAATCCCTTTTCATATCCATACAAAACAATCCTTTTTGCTCAATGGCCTGATTAGATAATCTTTGTCTACTTATTTTCTTTGCTTATCCGTGTCAAGCAAAAAGAAAGAAGATTCAAACAATAAACGCTGTTCAAATTGCGATCAGTATTCGAATCCTCTTATGAAACAGGCATTTGGCCTTATTCAGCTCCCGGACCGGTAAAAAATAATTTGATATTCTATCAGACTCCTACTTGAATGTTTTAATATAATCTAGTATTTTAAGCGCCAAGCCAATGTAGCTCAGGTGGTAGAGCAGCTCACTCGTAATGAGCAGGCCTGCGGTTCGAGTCCGCACATTGGCTCCATCAAAATCCCTTTAGATGGAAATGATTTTTTAGTTAGGTTTACGGGGTAAAACAAATCAACAACTTTATTAGGAGGGTTATCAGTATGGCAAGCTATAATATCAATATTTTTTTGAATGACGAAAAATTAGAAAAAATCAAAGCTGCTCAGATGGCTGATCAGATTAAAGAAATTGACGGCAAAAAGGCAATCCAGGTTTCCTTCAGCGACAAGGAACATAAAAAACTTATAAAAGGTTTTCCGGATTTGGTTTTTGACGCATCAAACGGCTGCACCATCCCGGAAAAAGCTGAAACCATCCTTTTTGACATTGTAATCAACACAAAGACTGTAGATGTCATTAAATTTGCAATTATGAAAATTTACAACCCTCTTGCAGGAAAACCAATCCGGTCTTCATAAATTATAATTTTATCAAAGACCATTTTTTATTGTGTCAAATCCCATTGGAAAACCGGTTTCCAATGGGATTTCAATATTGACAGCACCATAATCTGCATTCTATGGCTCCCTGATTGCTTTAATCAAAAAAAGAAAGGTGTTTCAAATGAAATGGTTCCGATACAGCCTGGCAATTTTGACCTGTTTAGCCGCCTTAAGTCTCATGGCATTTTTCTGCCTGCCGTTTTTAAATGATTATCAAAACAAAGGGGACCTTCAACTGAAAGGCCTGAAAGACAAGGTCATGATCCAGCGGGATGAAAACGGGATGGCCTATGTTCATGCGAAAAATACTGACGATGCCATCCTGGCCCAGGGCTTTGTCACGGCCCAGGACAGGCTTTTTCAGATGCAGTTGACCCGCCTTGTCATCCAGGGAAGGGCCAGTGAACTGGCAGGCCCTGTAGCAAAAAACCTGGACATCCGCATGAGAACCATTGGGCTTTATAGAATGGCGCAAAAGCAGGAGCGAATTCTGGATGATAAAACCAGGGCCTTTTTCCAAAACTATGTGGACGGTATTAATGCATTCATTGATGTCTGCCCGGACGATATCCATGCGGAATTCAAACTTGCCGGCATCAAGGCTGAAAAATGGACTGTTGCCGATTCCCTGAGTGTCCTCTATTATATGGGCTATTCAACATCGGCCAATCTCGGCACGGAAATCACGGCCCAGATGCTCCTGGAAACCCTGGGGTATGAAAATGCCTCCCGGCTCATGCCAATGAATATCAACGCCGATGATCCCGAGGATACCGGAGACTTTACCATGCCGCCAAAAGAAAACCTTATGGCTTCATTGCCCGCCATCAAGGAGCTCAGCGCCTATACCCAGGATGGAACCCTTCGTGTGGGAAGCAATAACTGGGCCATATCCCCGGCTCTTTCCGCCACGGGCAAGGCAGTTCTCTGCGGTGATCCCCATCTTGACCCAAGGATTCTGCCTGGGGTGTGGTATCCCATTGGGCTGATTACTCCTGAGTTCCGGGCTGTCGGGGTTCATATCGCCGGTATCCCCGGCATGGCCGTGGGCCGGACCGATCATATCGCCTTATCCGCCACCAATAACTACGGCGATATGCAGGATCTTTATATTGAAACTCCTGATCCGCAAAACCCGGACAATTATATGGAAGGAGAGACTTCCATCCCCTTTGAACAGATCAAAGAAACCTTGAAAATAAAAGACAAAACCGCTTCAAACGGATTCATTGAAGAACCGGTCATTATCCGGGCCACCCGGCGAGGACCAATTGTTTCCGGCACCCTGGAAGGCTCCACCACAGATAAACTTATCAGTATGCGGTTTGCCCCCCTTGAATCCATGGAACCCGCCATCGGTCTCATGGATGTTTTAACGGCCAAAAACAGCAATGAGCTTGCAACCGCCTTAAAACAGGTTCCCATGGGCTGCTTTAACTGGGTCTTTGCCGATGCAGAAGGCAATATCGGGTTCCAGGCCTCAGGCAAAATCCCCATCCGTTCCAACGGCGACGGCACCTTTCCCTTCCCGGTAAAAGATTCAACCGACAACTGGACCGGGTGGATTCCGGCAGGCGAGATGCCCTCATCCATGAACCCTGATAAAAACTGGCTCGCTACCTGTAACCAGAAAACCATAGGCCATGACTATCCCTATTATTATTCCTCCTATTTTGCCCCTTCCTATCGCTACAGAAGAATTTCAGAACTCATGACGGCTCCGGGGAAAAAATCCATTGATGATTTATGGTCTTTCCAAAGGGATATCAAAAACCTGATGGCTGAACAAATCTCCCCCATCATGGCCAAAAGCCTGTTAAAATATGAGGATACAAAGGCTCTGGGCAAAATTCTGTCAGACTGGGATTTTACCGATGACCCGAAAAAAGCCGCACCCGCCGTCTTTCAAACCACCTACCGGTTTTTTGCCATGTTGGTAGTTGAGGATGATCTTGGCCCGGAAAAGGCCATGACCCTCTTAAACAACTGGTATTTCTGGCAGGAAAAACTGGAACGGATGGTTTTAAGCGGGGATGACCCCTGGTTTGACGATATCCGGACAAAGGATAAAACCGAATCCATGGAAGACCTGTTTCATCTGGCCGCCATAAAAGCAAAGGAATTTTTAAATCCGACCCTGGGGCCTGATCCTGAAAAATGGCAATGGGGAAAGGTGCATACCCTGGAACTGGTCAACCCCATCCGGAGAAAAGGGGTGGGAAAGGCCCTGCTCGGGTCCGGACCCATGCCCATGGGCGGATCAGGAGAAACCCTTTACCGGGGATGGTATGATTATGACAAGCCCTTTGATGTCACCCATTGCGCTGCCCTTCGCATGGTGGCCGACTTTTCAGACAATGACAAAATCCTGGCTATCCTGCCCGGCGGAGTGACCGGCAGAACCTTTCACCCGCATCAGAAAGATCAGATAGAGGCTTTCATGTCCGGTGAAAAAAAATACTGGTGGTTCAGCGACAAAGCCATTGATGAACATGAAAAGTCAAAAATGACCCTGATGCCTTAAATCACATTTAGGCTGTATTATTTTATAATACCTTATTGTTTTATTGGGTTATGCTAAATGAGCATTTCGATATCTATCTCAAGTTCTTTGGCAATAGCCTTTAATGTATCAATGGTTGGATTTCTTTTATCAGTCTCAATTTGAGAAAGATAAGCAGAACTGATACCGATATTTTTAGCCAACTCATTCATTTTGATTTGCTTATATTCTCTCCAGGCACGGACGGGATTTGTGCCGTCAAGGATGGCAAAGGTAACTTCTCCTGGAATAGTTATTTCTTTTCCCTCTTGAATTGCTTTAAAATTTGTTTCTATGTCCTTTATATCCTCTGCGTCTTCAAGAGCTTCTTGAAGTTTTTTATATTCGCTGAATGGAATAACAGCCCATTCAGGTTTTCCATTTTTTTCAATAATCTGGACGTTCATTTGTATACCTCGCCTCGAGTTTTTACCTTAATTATATGAATTATCAGCTCATTGTCATTAACAGTGTAAACAACCCTCCAATCACCAACTCGGAGTCTATAGCCAGGGTGGTTGGTCAATTTTCTCACATTACGCATTCCATGGGGATTGATAGATAGTTCTTTGATTTTTTTGGCTATAATCACCGCATTGTTTTGTGGCATTCTCCGAAGGACTTTGTCAGCATTCTTGCTGAAAGTTATTTTATACATGGCATTATACTAACAAATAGCAATTAAAAGAACAAGTATCTGATCATTCAGGATCGAAACCTTGACAAAACCCGGATAAAACCCCTAAATTATGCACATGAAAATTCTTCTAACAAACGATGACGGTTACAATGCCCCCGGAATCCTTGCCCTTTATGAAGCACTGAGCGCCGTGAATGAGGTTCTTCTGATTGCACCGGACAGGGAAAAAAGCGCCGTGAGCCACGGCATCAGCCTGAATCAGCCCATGCGGATCAATAAAATAACCCTGGACAACGGCAGAAAAGGATACGGCATCACCGGAACCCCGGCCGACTGTGTGAAACTCGGGCTGTTTGAACTCTGCCCGTCACAACCGCCGGATCTGATCATTTCAGGGATTAACCCCGGCTGCAACACCGGGGTGGACATCAATTATTCAGGCACGGTGGGGGCTGCAAGAGAAGGCGCACTGAACCGGATCCTAAGCATGGCGGTGTCTATCCGAAAAACCGGGAATATGATGGATCTCAAGGGCATGTCCAGGTTTATTGCAGGACTTTCGGAAAAAGTTCACGATTTTGGTCTGCCACAAGGGACCTTCCTGAACATCAATGCGCCGGACATTCCCGTCAATGGGGTGGAGGGCGTCCGGATCACCCGGCAGGCCCAGGATAATCTATCAAAGCAGTTTGAAAAACGGGTCGACCCAAAAAACAGGTTTTATTACTGGTATGGGGATGTCAACCGGGTTACGGGGGAAATTGATACAGACATCCATGCCCTGTCTCAAAACTATATTTCCATTACCCCGATCCAGTGTGATATTACGGATTACAGGACAATGGAAAAACTCTCATCCATTCAGTTGCCCTGAAGACCTATCTTAGCTGCGGTGGCCGGGAATCATCATTGTTCGGCCCGATTGTTTGGGGCAACCTGGGTGAGATCAACCGATTAAATATCTTTATACTCGATCTTCAAGTTTTTATAATTCCGGTGGAGTGAAGGTGGTAGCTGAGTCTGGCAATACACTCAGGATTCAGTGTCTACCGAACCCCTCATAGTAATATTGATAGGCCAGCTACCAGCTCTGGCTTTTACAACTTT
>JANNUH010000131.1:0-88268 GCA_031395015.1 Desulfobacterales bacterium
CTCTCAGGATCAGAAGACAACACCCTTCGCCTTTGGGACATGGCCACAGGAAAGATGATAAGAACTCTCAAGGGCCATGATTCTTCCGTCGATAGTTGTGCCTTCAGCCCCGACGGCAAAACCATCCTCTCCGGATCAGAAGACAAAACAATTCGCCTTTGGGACACAGGCACAGGAAAAATGATCAGAACACTAAAAGGACATGAAGATTCAGTCTATAGTTGCGCCTTCAGCTCCGACGGCAAAACCATCCTCTCAGGATCAGAAGACAACACCCTTCGCCTTTGGGACATGGCCACAGGAAAGATGATAAGAACTCTCAAGGGCCATGATTCTTCCGTCTCTAGTTGCGCCTTTAGCCCGGACGGCAAAACCATCCTATCAGGCTCCTGGGACACCACCCTTCGCCTTTGGGACATGGCCACAGTAAAGATGATCAGGACACTCAAAGGACATGATTCTTCCATCTTAAGTTGCGCCTTCAGCCCCAACGGCGAAACCATCCTCTCAGGATCCTTGGACAAAACCCTTCGCCTTTGGGATACTGCCACAGGAAAGATGATTAGAACTCTGAAAGGACATGAAGATTCCGTCTATAGTTGCACCTTCAGCCCAGACGGAAAAACCATCCTCTCCGGCTCCAGGGACGGCACCCTTCGCCTTTGGGATACTGCCACAGGAAAGATGATCAGGACACTCAAAGGACATGATTCTTCCATCTTAAGTTGCGCCTTCAGCCCGGATGGCAAAACCATCCTCTCCGGCTTAGAGGACAAAACCCTTCGCCTTTGGGACACTACCACAGGAAAGATGCTCAGGACACTCAAAGGACATGATTCTTCCGTCTCTAGTTGTGCCTTCAGCCCGGACGGAAAAACCATCCTCTCCGGCTCTTATGATGGAAATCTTAATATCTGGAACACGGAATCAAACCGACCTTTTTTATCCATCATTATTTACCAAAATGATGAATGGGCTGCTGTTGATCCAAGGGAAAAAACAATTCTTTATAAATCGGAGGGCGCTTGGCGGCACATCCAGTGGAATGAAAATCTTGCGAACGGAGATGTCCGAATTTACCCGGCTGAAATTTTTGATGCATAGACTTTTGATTCATAATAAGGTCAAACCATGCCCCAGGAAAAGATCTCCTCTCTGGCCAGGATTCCCGACACCCTTGCCGACCGGACAAGTTCCGTATCCAAGATATCCATGAGGGCAAAGCTGAGACCGGCCGAGGCGAGCATAGCCACATAGTTTTGTTCCAGCAGCCGTCTTTTGGCCTTGTCTTTTGCCCCGGTGCCAAGATTGGATAGCCCGCCAATGGTCCGGATGGAAAATCCCAGCAATTCCGGCAAAGCCCGGATCACATTCAGCACCGCTCTCGCCTGGACAATCCCGTCCTCCCAGACCAGCGGCGGCACCACCGGGTCAATAATCACCCGTTCCTTGGCCACACCGGCGGCTTCAGCCCTGTCCATCAGTTCCAGGGCAATCTCAAACCGCTCTGCCTCATTTTTAGGCACACGGCTGTCCGGATACAATAAAAATCCCACAATATCCACATCAAACTCCCTTGCCAGGGGCAGGATCATTTCAAGCTTTCTGGGTTCCAGGGAAAACCCGTTGATGATGGTCCGGTTTTTTGCAGCCAGAAGTCCGGCCCGCATGGATAGGGGATTGGTCGTGTCAATCAGCAGCGGCAGATCTGTTACACTCTCCACAGCCTCAATGAAAAACCGCATATCCGCTTCAGGATTTTTTCCCAAGGGCCCGGTATTGACATCAAGGGCAAAAGCCCCCTTTGCTGCGCACTGCGTCACAAGCGCCCTTAAAGGTTCAGAATCACGCTTTTTCAGCGCCTCCCGGATCTCCGGCTTTGTGATCCGAAGATTATCGGCGATCAGTTTCATAAATTTAATTCCCTATAATATCCATATGAACGCCATGCCGACAATTTTCCACTCACCTTTGATCATCTTCAGAGTGAAGGAATATCCGCTTCCGATCTGCTTGCCAAATACTAGTCCGACGTTGACCAGGGACTGGGTTCCAGCCTTGTTGATATAGGTTTCAAAATCAATGTAGGGCGGGTTATAAAGGTCTGATACTTTTTTGAAATGATAGATTTCAGCATTGTCGTCCTGAAAATAAGACCAGACCTTATTCTCCGATTTCCAGGTTCTTTCTTTGCCCGCCTCAAGGAAAACCGGGCTTTGATCGGTTCCGGGAATACCGAATTTGAACAGAGTGAATATGATTTTGTCTTCCGGTCCGGCAGTTTTCATCTGGGGGGGCTCCCGGCTGCCAAGATTCAATGACAAAAGAAAAAGCTCTTTCCATTTTGAATCCATTTTAGCCCCTGATCCTGAATTTAATTTGATTTCTTTGATCATTCTATCCGGCTTCAGGACAACCAGGGATAAAAAAGCAGACACTGCCGCCTTGCTATCTTTATCATTTTTGGATTCCAGGGTTTTCATGAGAAAATAGACATCATCCGGAGTGCCGGTGGAGGCCATGGAGAGGCACAATTGCATTTGAATGGACTCATTCTTTGTTTTATCAAAAGCTTCCTTCAGGGTATCCCGCACCTTTTCACCGCCGATGAGAAACAGGGCTGCTGAAGCAAAATCCCGGATGTCTTGCCTTGGATCATAAAGGGCTTTTTTCAGGGTCGGGATGGCAGCTTCGCCAAGGTCCAGGATAATTTTTGTTATGGGAAGGATCTCCCTGTCAACTGCAGTCAGATCCTTTGGATTGCCCTGCCGGATCATTTTCTCAAGCGTTTTGATTCCGGCTTTGGTTTCCGGGGACTGGCCCAGGCCCAGAAAAGAAAAAAAACTGCAGCCGCTTGAAAGTAAAAGTACGGCCAGGACAAGAGGGATGGTTTTTTTTATCACTTTAAGACCTCCAAAAAAATCAATGCTGATGCTTTATCATGCCACGCGGGTTATATAATTTTCCAGTTACCTGTCTTGGCAGACCCCACCCGTTCAATCAATCCTTCTTCGCGCAGCTTTCGAAGCGCCCGCTGGGTAGCGGATTCCGACTTTTTGATCTGCCCGGCAATTTCAAGGATGTTACTGTGTGGATTTTTGGACAGAATTTCCAGTATCTGAGTCTGGGTTTTCCCCGGCGTTTTCCCCAGCGTTTTCCCCAGCGTTTGAGCGCCTTTTTCAAGATCGACAGACCCGGCATCCAGCAATTCGACCCTGAAAAAATCCCCGGGCTCACTGATCCTGAAGCTTCCTGTCATCAACTCATTTAATTTTTTCCGGATGCGGATAAACCCTGTGCCGTATTTCTCAATATCCCCTGTCAGATAAAAGGCTTCTGCCAGAAGCTTGTTCCAGATGGACGAGACATAATCGTCTTTTTCCAGGTCCTCAAGGAGGGTCAGGCTGCCTCCTTCCAGCTTTCTGGAACCCACAGCCGCCACCGGGTAATTAGTCTGCTGTTGTTTAATTTTGAATCAAGCTTGGCATTTCCGGCTGTCAGCCTTTTACGGCAGTCATCCACCACTTTGGTTTCATCCAAGGGAATTTTTTCCAACAAAAAGCCAAGGCGCTTAAAAACAGATCCGTTTCCCAACTTCTCGGCATACTCGATCAACTGCTCCAGATTCTTTTTTTCCGATTTCAGATAATTTTCGAGCATATCTTTGACAGACCGAATGCCGCCACCAAAATAAGGATCAACCAGCATATCAAGGATGGTCCGGGTTGGATCGGAAACCAAAATTTTGACCTGTCCCCTCCATACGGATGTAAGACCAAACATGGCTTTAGAGGGAATGGTGCGCAGCATAAATCCCGTGCCTTTGATGTTTGGCCTGCGGTCCCTTGGTTTTTGAACCGTCATGACCACAACCGTACTAAAAACCTGATCTGTCAGTTCAAAATATTCAGCAGCACTCCAGCCGCCGATATAGCAGGGGGGAAAAAGGCGGGCGGCAATCAGCCAGGGGTCTTCCAGAGACACATCCGCTGTCCTGGATTCCAGCGGCACAGACACATAAAGCCCCTGGCGGACACGGGACATCCACCCTTTTTTGGACCATCGGGACAGCATCTTGGCTGCATCGGAAGAACTAACATTTAAAATTCTTGCCGCATCCCCCACAGATACCGTGCCTTTTGTACCCCGGATGATGGCAGCCATTCTCTCCCGGTCTGCTGTTCCTATGCCTGTCAGTGTTTCCACGATATATTAAAAGTGTGATTATTCCTTCATTCATTGAATAATCACGCATATCATATAGTAATTTTTTCTGTCAAGATATATTCTGTGTGCTATAGTTCAATCATTAGTCGAATTTTGTCATACAGATGATATCAGGTCAGCTTCAAATTGTTTAAGGGATAACATGAGCAACAAAAGAAAGAACAGGCATGGCTATGCTCTGTTAATGGGTCGGGAACCCTACCCATACGGAAATCCTGAAATCCGAAAACGGGGGATACGGCAAGGAAGTGGTTGAACTGGAAACAATTGTCTCTACACTGTGGAGACAATTAACCTGGAGCCATATAGGTGACAAATTCGATATTGAAGATCTGTTAAAGGAACGGCTGCAAAAAGGCAGGGAACGGCTGAAGGATGCCCTGGAATCCATAGAGGCCTTATGCGAAACGGTTAAAAACAGAGCTGAACAAACTACCGGTAAGCCATGCGGATTGGAATTATTGATTCAGTAACAGAACGGAATCAATCAAGATATTTCAAATGAGCCAGTTCCTGGGATTTTTGTTTTGATTTAGCGAACTCAACAAAAGCCTTATCTGTTTCCTGTTCGAGGGAAGAGCGAACTTTTTTAACATCCTCTTTTAAAAGAAAAAGGCTTTTAACCTTCTTCATTTTGAGTTTTTTTAATGAGTTCATCCTTATACCTCACAAAGATTATTGATATAACAGCAATATGCCTGAATGTTGTCTGTGTCAACCTCGTGGATACTAAATCTTCCGGGATTGTCTGTCAAGCTGTCTCTGTTGTTTAATAGTAAAAAATCAGGGTAGTGAATGGATAAAAAGGCTAAGCGATCACGGGGATTCGCTGTAGCGTCAAAAAGAAGCTCACCGGCAATTTTTCCATTTTTAAACAAATCAGGTGTTGAGATTTCACAAACCCAAACAAACTTCGGCATAGCCATTTCACAATATACATCGGAGATACCAAAAGGAAGAGTGGCGTTCCGCCTCATCTTTTTAAAAGATTTTGATGAAGTTAAAAATACTCTGGAGATGGTGTCTTCATACTTGATAAGCTTTGACCGGGTATTAAGCCCCAAAACGGGGTGTGTCAAAATCGATTTGGACAATTCTATCACATGCTCTGCAGAAAGGTGAATTTTCTCATATAACGGCACAACAAAACTATCAATATCCTCAATTTTAAAACGTGAGCAGTGTCCTGATCCAGTTGCAGGAACCGGGTCTTGCTTGCGGATGAAATGGTAGGGCATAAAATTATCATCATTTGCAATCAACCCACTGAGATATACATCGCTTGTATTTGGAGTTAAGGGAGAAGTCATTTGATAATCAGAGACATGCCCGATGATGGTAATTGCATGCCCATGACCGGATAACCCTGCAACAACAGGTAAGCCGGACTCCACATACACATACAGCAGCTTGTCAAATAAAGACATATACTGCCGCCGCGTATAAATTTCAGGAGAAAAACCAAAATTACTGAACATTTCCGTTACCTGATAAATCGTCAAACCTTTGGATGGAACAAGCCTGCCGGTTGATACATCCTTATTGAGCTGAGTGACCTCATAAGGCCATTTTTCAGCATACCGGTTATAGCGCTGACTGAAATACCGAAAAATCATCCAGCAGGCAGCATGGGCGCAGACTGTTACATCCGTATCCTGGCTCATATAGGGGAATCCCTTTGCAAACAACTCAGCCCCGAGAATATGAACAGGGTATTGGGAAACACATAAATGGCCTTTAACAAAAGGCAATTTTTTCGGATCCAATATGGTGCGGCCAATGGCAGATACACGATTCGGCCTTAAAATAACAAATCCAATGTAATAGTCTTGGAAACGGTCAAGTTTAAAAAGCATTTGCGGGGATATTTTGCAGGTAAAAAAATTGACCCTGATAGTCTTGCTCGGATATTGGGCAAATTTGCGGGAAAAAAAATTGTAATACGTATCCCTGTAATCTGCATCAACATATTCTTTTTCAAGAACAATCGTTTTTGCAGATTCTTTTAAATAATCATAAATTTTTGAAAAATCGTGTTGAGAAATAAAGCCCTCACAGGCGCTATAAAACTTTCCCCAATCATCGCTTGTTTCAAGTTGAATTACCACATGCTGCTGTTTTTCATAAAATACAGGCATAATGATTCCTCATTTTGTCCACTTCGTTCATCCGAATCAATACTGCCACTCCATAATGCCAAGACCATAGATATTGGCCAGGATGGCAATGGCGTACAGGCTGGTAACGGTGATCAGCTTGGCCCTGATGGTTTTCATGTTGATGACCAGGAGCGCTGCCACGTAAAAATGGAAATAACCTAAGAAAAAAATCAGCCAGACGCCTTTGAAGGAGCGGTTCCAGAAAGGATATTCCCAGATGAGATGGCCGCCCTTGTTCAAAAACCATTCCACGAACACACAGAAGACGGAATAGCCGATGGCCCAGAACCACTGATTGGGAATGCCCAGGATTTTTTCTTTTCTGTCTTCTGAAATGGTGTTGTAATAGATGATGCCGGATATGGCAAACATGAACATGATCTCGATGTTCCAGCCCACCAAGGTGCGAAGGGCCGTATCACCGGGAGCGGTCCAGAAGGCGGATCGGCCGGTGAAATGGAGGACCCAGCCGTTCCAGGTTTCATTGATAAAATCCATGCCGAATACGGTGAGGCCGGCAAACACGGCATTCCAGTTACGGGTTTCCCTGGCCTTTTTCATTTCCGATGTATAGATATAAAATACAATGGCTAAAAGCGGGATCACATACCATTTGAGCATGGAAAGATCTCTGATGGTGTCAAGGGCTTTGATGCTGGCGTCGGTCATGGGGCTGCCTCCTGTAATAGGGATAGAAAATGATTAAATCCAGATGTTCTAATTTACGGGTTCAGGTAATCACAGGAATATCGCCATGTCAACGACCATTGCATGTTTTTAGAAATATGCGGGCGCTCAGATTACCTGACAGCGAAGATCATGAAAAATCCGTTCAAAGGAGTCCGGATGGTTCTGCCTGATTTTTTTAACCTGCTCTTCCACAAATCTGTGGTTAAACTCATTTTTCATGTCTGCCAGGTTTCTGTAATATCCCAGGCGCCTTCCCAGGATAAAATGAATCTGATCCGCTTCATTCAAAGATAAGAATTGATCCAGGACGGTCAGCAGGCGCTCCTTGTCCTGGGGCAGTTGACCCCGGACTTCGAGAAGCAGGTCAACGCTGTGGTGGTTGGCATAATGGCTGGTGACGCCCTCAAGGCGTTCAAGAAGCAGGCGCTGTTCCGCAATCATTTGAGTTTCCGTGGGCAGGGTGAACTCTTTTTCTGCCATCTGGCGGTCCAGGCCGGAACCGGGCTTGACACCGATGGTCAGGAGCCGGATATGGTTGGGGTTGATGATGTTCAGGACCTTTGCCGTTTCCATGGCATGGATATCCGACAATTCCGTTCCCCCGAGCCCCAGGATGATGAACTGGGTGGTGTCCATACCGGCGTCTCTGGCCATGTGAGCGGATGTGATGATGGACTCCGGGGTGATGCCTTTTTTGACCTTTTCAAGAACCTGAAGAGATCCTGATTCCATGCCGCAATAGAGTTTGTTCAGCCCGGCGTCAAAAATCTCTTTCATGTCGGCGGGCGTTTTTTTCACCATGGTCTGGGCCCTGCCGTAGGAGCTGATGCGCCTTAGAGAAGGAAAAGCCTTTTTCAGTGAGGTCAGGACCTCGATCAGATCCTTTGTTTTCATGACAAAGCTGTCCCCGTCCTGGAGAAAACAGGTTTCAAAGGAATGGCCGTTGAAATAGATTTGGGCGGCCAGGATATCTGTTTTGATCTCTGCCAGGGGCCGCAGGGAAAATTTCATGTCTTTATACAGGGAGCAGAAGGTGCAGCGGTTCCATGGGCAGCCCCGGGTAGTTCTGATGAGGAGGCTGTCGGCTTCATCAACAGGTCTGATGGGACCTTGTTCAAAGGGTATGGAATTCATCAAGCCTCCAGGGGAGTTCAGGTTCAGGGTAAACTAAATGCAAAAAAGATAACCCTACCTGGGCCATTGTAAAGCCGATCCCCTGAATAATTCTTGATATTTGACCCGCAGTGGTGTATCCGGCAGTGTGTTTTAACTGATGTCCCAAGAGAAAAATATGCTTGTATTAATTTCCATTGGTCTTCTGTCCGGCCTGTTTTTCAGCTCGTCCTTTATTCTCAACCGCATGATGAGCCTTGAGGGCGGCCACTGGGTGTGGTCGGCAAGCCTGAGGTATGCCTTTATGATCCTTTTGCTGGCCGGGATGATCACCCTTTTCAAGGGCCCGGGCACCACCAGGGGACTCATCCGGGTTTTTTTCAGGAACTGGATATTCTGGACTCTTGCCGGCAGCATCGGTTTTGGCGGGTTTTATTCGCTTCTGTGCTTTGCTGCGGATTATTCACCCGGCTGGGTCATTGCCGCCACCTGGCAGATGACGATCATCGCCACCCTTGTGGTGCTGGTCGGATTTGGAAGGTCTTTTCCCAAAAAAACATGGATTTTTTCTTTTATTGTCTTTAGCGGCGTTCTTATGATCAATCTGAATCATGCCCGGATGACCTCTGTAAAAGAACTCCTGATGAGCGCCCTTCCGGTTCTCCTGGCTGCCTTCTGCTATCCTGTGGGAAATCAGGTCGTCTGGGAAGCCACCAGAGGAAACCCATCCCTGCCCAGGATTGACGACCCCCTGGTGCAGAACCCGTTTCACAAAGTCTTTTTAATGTCCCTGGGTTCCGTTCCCTTCTGGCTTCTGCTCATTGCCCTTGTCCGGCCGGGGCTTCCTTTGGGCGGACAGATGATCCATACCTTTCTTGTGGCGGTTTTTTCCGGGGTCATTGCCACGAGCTTGTTTTTAGCAGCAAGAAATAAATCCACAAAACCCAGCGAGCTGGCTGCCGTTGACGCCACCCAGTCCAGCGAAGTCATCTTCGCCATAGTCGGTGAAATCTTCATCCTGAATGCACCCTTGCCCGACGGAATTTCCATGGCCGGGATGGTGCTTGTTTTTTTCGGGCTGGCGTTGTTTATCCGATTCCAGGACCTGTGAGGGTGCTTCTTCCCCCTGAAACCGGCATAACGCTGATCCTTGTGCCAATCCTTTCCTTTAAGGCCGGGACATGGGAGATAATACCGATGAGTTTGCCTTGACGGTGCAGCCCGGATAGGGCTTCCAAAGCGGTTTCAAGGGCATCCTCATCCAGGGTGCCGAAGCCCTCGTCCAGGAACAGGGAATCCACCCGGACCTTGCGGCTTGCCATATTGGAAAGGCCCAGAGCCAGCGACAGGCTCACAATAAAGCTTTCGCCACCGGACAGATTTTTAGTGGACCGGATTTCACCGGCCTGGTAATTGTCCACGATGTTCAGCTCCAGGGGTTGTGCCTCATCCCGGATCAGAAGATAGCGGTCCGACATTTTTTCAAGCTGCCGGTTGGCATGGGCCACCATGACCTCAAAGGTCAGGCCCTGGGCAAAATTTCTGTATTTCTTACCGTCGGCAGACCCGATAAGGCCATGAAGGTTATCCCATCTGGCGCATTCTATTTTCTGGAGATCAATGAACGTTTTCTTTTGCAGGAGTTTTTCTTTTGCCGATGCATTGTCAATGAGTTTCTGCTTGATGGCGCCGATTTCCTCCCCAAGGTTTTTCAGGGATTCCTGGAGAGCAGCCGCTTCTTTTCGCAGATCATCCAGCCCTTGATCCGTTAATTTTTTTTCCGTTTCAATCAAAAGCCGCTTTTCCCGGTCATTTTTTCTTGCTGTATTTTCCATGATGCTTTCATCGAGTTTTCCAGCTCTTTCCAAGAGCCCCTTTCTTTCATCCGGGGAAAGCCTTAGGGAAAGGAAAACATCCTCGTTCTCAAAACCGGATGCCCGGCAGGTTTGAAGAAAAGACGCACCAAGGGGAATAAGTTCGGATTGACGTCTTTTCGTGGTTTCCTTCAGGGCTGCAATGCGGGTCATGCCTTCCCTGAGGGCTTCTCTGATGTCATCCCGATTCTTTCTTGCAGTTTTAACGAAAACCTCGGCTTCCTCACCCTTTTTTTCCAGCCTTGCTTCTTCCGTATCCGGGATTTTGCCGCCATAGCATTGGATTCGGTCCGATGTCAGCCGTTCAACCTCTTTCTTTTGATCCACACCCTTTGCCTTGATCTCGTTCATCCGATCATCAAGGGTTTGAATGACCCTATCCATACCGGATATCCCGGATAGAAGTTCGATCTGCAGTTTCTCAATTCCGGTTTTTTGATCCCGGCGGTCCTGAAAGTTTTTCTGCCGGATTTTCAGGCTTTCCATCAGGGTGTCAGTACCTGTGTCCGGAATCCTGTCAATGCCGAAGGGCTGAAGATTGAGGATAAGGGCCTCGTTTTGTCGGGCAAGCTCATCTGAAACCCCATGTAGCTCTTTTTCAGACCGCTGGAGGGCGGTTTTGATTTCCTCTTCCCGATGCTGAACCAGAACTCCTTGTTTTTCAGCTTCCATAAAGGCCAGGCCCGAAGCTTTTTCCAGGGCTTCCCTGTCTTTCAAACGTTTTTCCAGGTCTTCGGCTTTTTTTATCAGGCTTGAGAGAATACTGATTTTTTCTTCTGTCTGATCCGCCTGGGGGACATGGCCCAGGGCAAAGGGGTGATGCAAGGACCCGCAAAGGGGGCAGGGACTGTTGTCCTTTAAGTTTTGCCGTTCCTGTTCAAGGCTCTGAATCTTTCTTAAATAAGCCATCTCGCGCAGAAGACCTTCATGTTCAGCCCGGTATTCCCGGAGCAGGCGGCCTTCCAAAAGAACTTCCATCTCTCTTTTTGTGTCGCCCACGGCTTTACAGCAAGCCTCATGCTTTTCTTTAAAACCTTGCAGGGCTGCGGCCTGCTGTTGACACTGCATCTTTGCTGCTTCAAATTTTTTCTGAAACCCGGACAGCTCTTTTTTCATGGCTGCCTGTTTTTCCCCGGTAGCCTTAAAGGTTTTTACCTGCTCCGTGATCCCGGTAAGCCGGGTCAAAAGCTCGGCATCACCGCTATGGGTTAAAAGATAGGTGTTCACCTCTGAAAGCGTCTTCTCGGCCAGAACCAGCTCCTGTGCTGTCTTTTCCCGGTGCTCTTTTTTTCCCGCAATCTCAGCTTCAATCTTCCCGTGTTCTCCGGCAATGGTTTTCAAAAGTGCTTTTTTTTCTGAAATCCGAAAATCCAGGGCCCTGACCTCTTTGATCAGGGAGAGTTCCTTTTTCTCTTCCGCCTTAATCGAAAAGAGATCCGATTCAGCCTTATCCAGGGTGATCTGTCTTATTTCAAGTGCTTTTTTCCTTTCAGGAATCAGGGCCTGTGTTTCTGAAAGGACGTTAAGATCAGACTTCTGCTGATCACGAAGGGACTGAAGCCTGGCATAGAGACTGTCTATTTCTGCGGCTTTCCGGGCCTCCTGCAATCTTTTGCGGTCCGGCTCAAAGGCCTTTAATGCCAAGGCAAATTTTTCCGACTCTGCCTCAATGGACAAGAGTTCGCTTTTCAGGGTGTCCATCCCGGTCAGCCAGAGAATGGCAGCCTGGATTTTATTATTTTTCTGCCCTGATGTTTGTTCTGTTTCTTTTTTCTTTTCAAGACCCTCAAGGATAAATGCTTCTTCTTCATCATTTAAAAGGACGATCCCGGCGGTTTCCGCCGTGAGAAGCTCCAATTTTTTATGCTCATCGGTTTTTCTTAAATGAACCAATTTTGAAATCTCACTGTAAACCGCCGTGCCCGTGATCTGCTCCAGAATGGGAGACCGGTCGTCCGGGGCTGCGGCCAGGAATGCAGCAAACCCGCCCTGGGCCAGGAGCATGGATCTTGTAAACCGGATAAAATCCATGCCCGTGGCCTGTTCAATCCTTATTGCGACTTCCCGTTTGCCCGATTCCAGCACTTTGCCGGTGTCTGCATCTGAAATCTCATGCTTTGCATCCTGAAGGTTGCCGTCGGGTTTTTGCCCGGCCCTTCTCTGGCTCCAATGGCACCTGAAACGCCCGGCCTGGGTTTCAAAGAAGACTTCGGCAAAGCATTCCCCGGTCCTGCGGGACATGACCTCGTTGCTGGTTTTGGTGATAAGATTCAACCGCGGAGTCCTGCCGTAAAGGGCAAGGCAGACGGCGTCCAGAAGGGTGGATTTCCCGGCACCGGTGGGTCCGGTGATGGCAAAGATCCCGTCCTGGACATATTCGGGTGCGGTAAAATCAATATGCCATTCCCCATAAAGGGAGTTCAGGTTCTTAAATCTGAGACCCAGAATTTTCAAAATCGCTCCCCTTTATTCGGCATGGGTATCCTGTTCATACAGCAGGGTAAGAATTTCCTGATGGGCCTGGATGAGGGCAGGACGCTTTTCCACATCCACTTCATAGGTGTCCAACAGACGGGTAAACACCTCGTTGACACTGAGGTTGTCCAGTTCCTCTTCTGCCTCTTTTTTCTGAAGAATCCGGTCCATGACCTGCCGGTTTCGGATGCGGCGAATTTCCATGGCGGTATCGGCCACGGCCTCTTCCATCCGGAGCCGTAAATCAGGGACCACATCGCGGCCCGTATATTCAATTTCCAGCCAGGCCCGGCTCACCTGGGCTTTGAGTTCAAACAGGCGGCCCGTGATTTTCTCCATACCCCCGGAAATTCTTTCCAGGACCTGGAAACAGGGGATGGAAAATTCGCGGATATCCGGGTCCCTGCCCTCAAATTCAACCAGGATCACGCTTTTTCCCCGGCCTGCCTCACCAAACCCCATGGGAATGGGTGAGCCGGAATATCGGATATGATTTTCTCCGCCCACTTTCTGGGCAAGATGCAGATGACCGAGAGCCACATAATCAAAACCAGAAGAAAAGATTTCCTTTCCCACATGGGCAAGAGATCCGACATAAAGTTCCCGAACCCCGTCACCTTCAAGGGTCCTGCCGCCAGCGGCAAAAAGATGCCCCAGGGCCACAGCCGGGATATCCCCGCAGGTTTTTTGTTTTTCTTCGACCAGTCTTGAAATTTCTGCATAATGGGTTTCGATTCCCCGGATGAGCCGGATATTCTTGTCGTCCAGGCTTTCTCCGGCCTCGGCAACCCTGATATCCCGGTCTCTTAAATAGGGAACGGCGCAGACAACGGCTTCGGGCCTGCCGGAAGGGCTTTTCAGAATAATGACCTCATCTTCCGGGTTCCCGGTAAAGGCCCCCACCACATGGACCTGTAAAGCTTTCAGAATTTCTTTGGGCGCATTCAAAAAGGAGGGGGAATCATGGTTCCCGGCAATGATGACCACATGGCGGCAACAGGACGCCGATACCCGGCACAAAAAACCGTAATACAGCTCCTGAGCCCGGTTACTCGGCGTGCCCGTATCAAAAATATCCCCTGCCACCAGAAGCACATCAATCTTCTGCGCTTCAATGAATCCGGCCAGCCAGTCCAGAAAGGCTGAGAATTCATCATAGCGTTTACGGCCATACAGCGACCGTCCGATATGCCAGTCTGAAGTGTGAAGAAATTTCATTATGCCCCCTCCTGCTCCTTAAGAGATTCCATAATTTGTTGTTTCAATTCTTCTTTGGACGGAAGGTAAAGCTGATATTTGGCTGCATAAATATTACTGTCGGAAGGCAAGGTCAGTTCCACCAAAGCATCATGTTTTCTGTGACAGAGCACAATGCCCACAGTGGGGGCCTCATCATCTATTTTGACGTACCGGTCAAAATAATTAACATACATCTGCATCTGGCCCAGATCCTGATGAGTTAACTTATCCCGTTTCAAATCAATCAACACATAGCATCTTAATAAACGATTATAAAACACCAGATCGACATAAAAATGATCATCATCAAAGGTGAAGCGTTTCTGACGCGCCTCAAAAAGAAAGCCCCTACCCAACTCCAGTAGAAAATGCTCCAGCTTATCAATGATGGCCGCTTCAAACTCATGCTCGGAATAAATGGATTTTTCCTCCAGATTTAAGAATTCAAGCACATAAGGGTCCTTTATAATATCATCGGCAGATTCAACAATCTGACCTTTTTCAGAAAGGGCTTGTATTTGTTCTTTATCCCGGCTCAAAGACAGGCGTTCGTACAAGGAGGATTCAATCTGGCGTTTCATTTCCCGAACGCTCCAACTGTTCCGGGCAGCCTCTATCTCATAGAAACTGCGCTCACCTGCATTGTCAATGGTTAGCAGTACCACGTAATGGGACCAGCCGAGTGTAAATATCCCGGCAAGCTTTTTAGACAATGTTTGTCGAATCTCTATTTGTCCGATCTGAGGCATAAAAGATTTAGCAGACACTGTCTGTTGAATCTTCTCATAGGATAGATAAAACTTTCTGAACAGCCTCAAGCTGGTTGGGGAAATGCCATTGATGCCAGCGTTCTTCAGCTTATCGGTCAACCTGTTGAGTAGCTTTTTACCATATAGTTGAGACCGTTCAGCCCCTGCATTTTCATACTCTACAATATACCAGCCGAACAACCAGTTGCGGACCACAAGGGCCATATCTACGGAGCGGGCTGCCTGCCTTTGCAGTTCAGTCTGTGTTTGTTCAAACAGCTTGACCAGTTTATCAAAACCTAATCCGTTTTCATCCGGCAACATTCGCTATCCTCCTGATTGTGGTATGAATTACAACATATTCACCCTCTATGGCAGAGTCTCAAAATCCGTGTCCTGATATGATAAAATCTTTAAAATCTGATCTCTCTTGAAAAAAGCCTTTGCTTCTTTCAGGGCATTTTCCATTATTGTATCGGCTTTTTCCCCAAGTTCCCTGCGGATCACTTGACCCATGGTTTTGTACATATGTCCGCAATGGTATTCCCAGGGCATGCTCTTATTTCCTGGCCCTCAGTGCCATCCGCCTTCCGCTTTGGTGGCCGTATTCTTGAACAGCTTTCCGGATAAGTGATTCTCCTTTTTCAACTCCGGTCTCTTGAATCACTGATTTTGATATGAATGCAAACAGAAGCGCATTTTGCCGGGCGGTCATCATCATCTTTTCTCCCTGGCCCAGAATGGTCAGGCCTGGTTTTATTTCTCTTGATCCCTTAAATTTATCTGATGTTTCTTATCCGATATCAACGAAAATATCCAATATATTTGTCGACATACCGAAAGATGAATTCGAATATGGATCATTTGATCAACAGCAGGTAGTAATCTGATGTTTTCCAAAATTTCTTTACATCATTTCGAAATGTTGATACGGAACTCTTTATCAGGATTTTATTATCCTGGTCTGATATGATCCTTGTTTTTAAAGATATCCGGGCAACCACTATTGCCTATAAAATAACAAAAGGAACTTCCATGAGTGAACGAGTGTAATGCGCGGGTCCTTGTGAAGCCGGGACGTTAGTCCGCTACTATGAATGATGATTTAACCATGAATTCGGAATTTTGCTGGAGTTGGACACATGGCGCAAAGCCGGTCTGGGCACAGACCGGGCACTATGTCTGTCATGCTTGCGTCGATGAAGAAGCGAAAATTCTGAGAACGCACCAACAGCTACAAGAAATCGAGAAGGCTGTCGGCCTCTACGTCGAGGATTCTAAACTTCAGAGACAGCACCCCTCCCACGCAAAAGTCCTTGAAAACGTAATCTCTGATTTCTTCATCGGAGACCTTCCTGACCTCAAGACTGGCAACGCTTTTCGTGTGAACCTATTTGGAAAAACGGAAAGCGAATTGGATGTGATAATTGATGTCGATTGCTCAGATTGGCTGGGCAGAAGCCGTAGACATGTTCTTTCTGATCCCCCTCTTGCTCACATGGAAGTAGCTTTCCGTTCCCGTTTCGACGTTGAGAAAATTAAAAATGACCTGAAGAAAGTTCACGATACCGTGCTGGCTGGCGCTGCATTGGTTCCGCCACAAAAGGTCTGGACCGCATTCGTTGGCATAGGGAATGGCTGGGATCGCAAAAGGGACGACATCATCGGGGCTGTTCATCACTATTTTCACGAGTTATCTCCTAAACGGATCCTATTTGATGACAGAGATTCTTTTTGGGACTACCCAGACATGTTGATCTTTCCTGGCTTCATGTTAAAAAAACACGATTGTTGCTCGGAGCCTGGGATAGTTGACCATTGGCCGGTGTATGCGGAAATCCCTTCAGCACTCAACGACCCGGTGAAACGGTTACGACCGTTGGCTCTCGCCAGAGGTTTCTTCAACCACTTCGTGTGCAGTAATCTTCAGGGCAAGCTGGATACTGGTGAGGCTTGGTCTGATGCGGAATCGTCCAGTATCTTTGGGCCAAACTTGAGGCAGGAGTCAAACGAGCAGAGGTTAGTGACGGTTGCACACACCCCCATGAACCTATTCATACGCGATACTCGCCCGGAGGGCCATACAGTCTTCCTGCACTTCGTCCGCTCCCAGAACAAATGCTCTATGGGGCGAGCCTATATCTACGAACGTAAAAGGAATAGCGGACTTGACGGAAAGAGGATTTCTGTATGAAGAACAGGCAACTGCATGAACCGGATTGTGTCCCTTGCGGGCCACTCACGGTTATGCAGGCGATGGTCGGACGCCTGCGGCGTATGGATAAGAATAACTTGCTATGTGCTGCTGAAATGTGTATATTTATAGCTTGACATACACACTGGAGGTATTTATGCGTACAAATATTGTCATTGATGATGATTTGATGAATCAAGCATTAGTCGTTTCAGGATACAAAACAAAGAAAGAAACAGTCGAAGAAGGCTTAAAACTCCTTATAGCACAAAGAAATCAAGCAAAAATACGAACTTTACGCGGGAAACTCAATTGGGAAGGCGATCTATATGAAATGAGAATCGACAAATGATTGTCGCTGATACTTCTGCTTGGATAGATTATGTAAAAGGAGTTGAAGCCTTACATACCAACATGCTGGATTATGAGCTTGAACATAACCGGATCATTACAGGTGATATAATAATTTTGGAGTTCCTGCAGGGTTTTCGTGAAGAAAAGGATTATCAAACTGCAAAGCGGATGATGGAAAGCCTTGAATACCTTAACTTTGTAGGTAAAGAGAATGCAATACAAGCAGCACAAAATTACAGAAAGTTAAGAAAAAGTGGAATAACAGTAAGAAAAACAATTGATGTGATTATTGCAACCTTTTGTATAGAAAATGGATTTGAGCTGATCCATAATGATCGAGATTTTGATCCAATGGAAGAATATTTAGGGCTCAGAGTTAAGAAATGAAAATCGTTCAACAACAGCTTCAACCGGCCATCGTATCAGGCATATTGATTGCCTTTCGGATATCTCACTTTGATAATCTTTTAGAACCAAGGAGGCGTTATGGACATT
This sequence comes from Desulfobacterales bacterium, assembly GCA_031395015.1. GTDB lineage: Bacteria > Desulfobacterota > Desulfobacteria > Desulfobacterales > Desulfobacteraceae > Desulfobacula. The sequence goes on from JANNUH010000131.1 coordinate 17,570, forward strand.
TTTATTGAATATTGTGTTGCTTGAAATTTTCTTCCTCAAGCTTCCCGTGTGGAAGCAGAATTAAAAGCAAATTATCCTGATTCAAATATTAAATTAATTGATGGCAGCGGCGGAATCTTCGATGTAAAGTGTAACGAAAAATTGATCTACTCAAAGAAAAATATTGAAAAACGGCGATTTCCCGATGAGGGAGAAATCACCAAACTGATTGAACAGGCAATGGGCTAAACTTTTAACAGGAAGTCAGTCCTCCTTCCTTTCAAATCTTAGCCGATTTTCTCAACCCGCACCGTGCATACCTTCAACTCAGGTATCTTGGCCACCAGGTTTTCACCCATGATATAGGCCGCGCGGATGGTCTTTTTCGCCATGCCGCTGGCCATTTCCATGAGGGTCAGGCCGGGTTGACCGAGAATTCCCGTGGTTTTCGACACAAAATCCGGGGTAACGGCTTCCAGGAATTTTTTCACCTCTTCAAAGCCTTCGGTCCGATTGACTACATACTCCTTGTCATAGAGTTCTTCGGCAATGATGATGTGCAAGAGCCCATTGATCCAGGCAATGTCCGTACCGGATTTCTGACTGAGCCAACAGGAGGCGAATTCGGTTAATTCGATTTTCCTGGGATCTGCCACGATGAGTTTTGCGCCATGATGTTTTACGGCCCGCTTGATGGCCGCACCGATCACGGAATGGTTTGCAGTGGTGTTGGAACCGGTAACCAGGATGATTTTAGTGTGTTCGATTTCCTCAATGGAATTTGTCATTGCTCCGCTTCCGAATGCTGCGGCCAGACCGGCCACGGTGGAGGAATGTCAGAGACGGGCGCAATGATCGATATTGTTGGTTTTCAGCACCGCCCTTGCAAATTTTTGCATCAGATAATTTTCTTCATTGGTGGCCCTGGCCGAAGTCAGCACGGCCAGGATGATGGATAAAATCAAACCCGAACCGCCCTTTGACGCAGAGATGACCGAAATTGGGCGGGAAAGGTGCGCCATTGACCCTTACAATCCGGTCCCCTGCTTTTTCCAGATAAACCTGGCAGCCGACACCGCAATAACTGCAGATAATCGGCACAGGCATCTTCACAGGGGTGGGGGCAGACCCTGCCCACGGAAAGGGGAAGCGGATTTTTCTCTTTGATCAGCTTCAAGGCTTAGACATATTCCCCCCTGGAAATATGGGAAATATAGCCCTGAATATCCAGCCCTGCCAGACAGGTCATGGGACAGGGGGCAATGCAGCCTCCACCACACAGATCCCGCAGACTTCCGAGGGTTTGAGCAGGGGATGGCGGCATAGTGTCGGGATGGAAATTCCTGCACCGGACGCGGCTTCCAGAATGGTCGTTCCTTCTTTGAGGCTGATCTTTTGACGATTAATGATAAGATTGATTTTTTTCATGGCAGTAAACACCGGCTCCATTGTTTATAGAAAAAAAATCTCATAATGGGGTGTAATAATTTTTCGTATTCTATATCAAACCGCTGGTTCATAACAAGATCATTTTTAGTTCTGTGATTCAAAAATTGCTTTCACAAAACCGAAATTAATGGCATATTAAGATCCATGAACTTCAGGGTGTTGTCTTGAAAATACCCTTTTTCAGCAGAGGATGGACGGTTTTTCATGAAAAATAAAAACATTACCAGCAGGGATCATATCAAGGAAACAGTAATTGATTTTCTCACGCAAATCCACATATTTGATGAGCTGATAGGGGAGGAACTGGTTATTGCCGCAACCCATATGAATTACCTTGAAATGAAGAATGGGCAATACCTGTTCAGGGAAGGGGACAAAGGGGATTACGTCTGTTTTGTTGTAAAGGGAGAGATTGATGTGATCAAACAATCGGCTTCCGAGAAAAAGGTGAAAATCGCATCCTTGCCCAAGGGCAGCACCCTCGGTGAAATGTCCATCATCGACCATACCCCGCGGTCGGCATCGGCTCGGGCTGCGGTGGATACAACCCTGATTCTTTTCTCCCAGAAAGGGTTTAATAAAATACTGGATGAACATCCCAAAATCGGGATTAAAATTCTAAAAGGCATCTCCCGCCTTCTCAGTTTAAATATGCGAAAGACCTCAAGTCTCCTGGCAGACTATATGCTGCCGGTTGAAAAACCAGAGGCAAAAAAAGCCGGGGCAAAAAAAATCTGAGGACCATAATCGCCCTACAAACAAAGGAATGATGCCATGGCAACAGTCAGCCCAGAAGCAAAAGCCTATTTATATGAACTTTATACCCGTACAGGCGGAGACCCTGAGGCCCAAATTTCCATGTATGATGTGGGTGAATCCCTCGGCATGGAAAGAAGCGATGCCGCATCCATGGCGGAAAGCCTTTATGTTGAAAATTTTGCAGAGCTGAAAACCCTTTCCGGCGGTATTGGAATTACCCGTGAGGGGCTGAATCTTCTGGAAATAAAAATTCCGGCGGTACCGGGTAAATCATTATCGCTTGGCAAAGAACCGATATTGGGTGATGAGGGGCAAAATAGCCTGGATAAAATCCTTTTGGAAATAAAAAAAGCCGTCACTGATACCAAGATGTCCTTTCCCCAGATCGAGGAAATCCTCATGGACATCAAAACCATTGAGGTTCAGAAGCTTTCCCCAAGGCCCAAAACCGGAATCATCCGTGAAGTCTTAAGATCCATCCATATGAATCTTGAGGCGCAGGGGCCAAAAGACCTCACAGAAAAACTCAAAACTTTGGTCTCTTCATAAACGTCTTTTTATCAGAAAACCTTTTTGTCCGCACTATCGATTTTGCCAATAAGAATCCGGTTTTTCATTAAAACTATCACTTTGACTCTTCAGGCATTCTTCTCTAAATAATAAACCGTCAAACTATACTAAGGGACGGATATGTTCAAAGATTCAACAGGGATTGAAAATCTAAGCGTTCAGGGTTCAAGAGTCCGATCCATGATGGCCGCCTGCAATAGATGCGGCATCTGCCAGAAGGAATGTGCCTTCCTGGCAACCTATGGAAATCCGGGAACCATTGCCCGGCAGTGTGAGGCAGACCCTGACAAATGGCGGATGGTTTCCTTTGAATGCAGCCTTTGCGGGCTGTGTACATCTGTCTGCCCCAAGGGCCTTGACCCGGATAACATGTTCCTTGATTTTAGAAGAAAGGCGGTAAATGAAGGTCTTGTTGATTTTTCAGTCTACCGGGGGCTTTTGAATTATGAAAAAAAAGGAGCATCCAAACGATACAGCTATTATAGCCTGCCGGAAAACTGTGATATCATTTTTTTCCCAGGCTGCACCCTCACCGGAACCCGTCCCAGGGTAACCCAAAAAACCTATGATTACCTGAAAAAGCATGATCCCGGCATGGGGATGGTGCTGGATTGCTGTTCCAAGCCTTCCCACGATCTTGGGCGGCAGAATTATTTTGACCTCACGTTTTCCGAGATGAAGGGATTCCTTCTCAAAAACTCCATAAAAAAAGTGATTGTGACCTGCCCCAATTGCTATAAAATTTTCAGTACATTTGGCGCCCCGCTAAAGGTTGAAACCGTTTATGATGTCATGGCCCGGCATGGCGTTGACGACCATAAGCTTTTCGGCAGCATCACCCTCCATGATCCCTGCCCGGTAAGGAATAAAACCAAGATTCATGAAAGTGTCCGGTCCCTTGTCCAGGCTCGTGGACTTGATATCATCCAGACCCCTCACGCTGGAACGAAAACCTTCTGCTGCGGTGAAGGCGGGGCGGTGGGCTGCGTATCACCCGGTTTTGCAGGCGGATGGGCAGACAAAAGAGCAAAAGAAGCCCTTCCCCATAAAATTGTGACCTATTGTGCCGGTTGCGTAAACCATCTGTCCAAAAAGGCCGATACCCTTCACGCCCTTGACCTTGTGTTTGATCCGGATAATGCCTTGAAAGGAAAGGCAAAGGTTTCCAAAGCCCCGTTCACCTATCTGAACCGGCTGAAAGTGAAACGCGACCTGAAAAAAATACCGGCAGCCACTGTCCGGGAAAGAGTTTTTTCGGCAGATGAAAAAAAGAAGGAAGGCCTGGGATCAAAGCTTTTCCTTGCCCTCGCCATTCTGGCTGCCATAGTTGGTCTCAGAGCTGTCGGAATCCATGAATATCTTGACCAGGAAAAATTAAGCCGGTTTGTACGGGAAAGCGGAAATGCCGCCCCCATCATTTATATGCTGATTTATTCCATTGCCCCGGCTCTTTTTTTGCCAGGTCTTCCCATCTCCCTTGCGGGCGGCATCCTGTTCGGACCCCTGTGGGGCGTCATTTATACCATTTTCGGCGCAACCGCAGGTGCGGGTATTGCGTTTCTGATCTCCCGATACATATCCGGCGATTTTCTTGAATCAAAACTGACAGGCCTAAAATGGATCAAATTCCAGGACAATGTTGAAAAACAAGGCTGGAAAGTGGTTGCCCTGACGCGGCTGATTCCGCTTTTCCCCTTCAACCTGTTAAATTATGCGTTTGGATTGACACGGATCAAATTTACCCATTATATCATTGCCACATTTATCTGCATGCTGCCCGGCTGTATTGCATTTATTGTGTTTTCAAGCTCGCTTCTGGATCTTTTTAAGGGAAAGCTGTCCAAAGAATTCATTATCGGGCTTGTGCTGATGGTCATGGTGTCCTTGATCCCGGTTATTTATAAAAAGATAAAAACAAAGAAAGGAATATGATGAAAAAACTTTTATGTATCGCAGGTTTCATACTTTTTTATGCCATGATCGCCTTTGCAGGCCCCATGGACCTGACACCGGAACACCCTGTTATTTTTGATAAAGACAAAAGAACCGTCTCATTTCTGGCTGAAGTGAATGGAAAATATCTTTTCCAGGAAACCCGCCATTTTGCGGTCTTTGCCGATGGAAGCAATGGAGAAAAATCTGTTTTCAGAGGCTTTGTCCCCCATAAGGATTTTTATGATGCCCTGATGAAAATCAACGCAATTCCCGGCAACAATATGACCCTTGAGAATAAGGAAACCACCCGTGTAGAAGGCCAGGAATTATCCGTCAGCGTTACCTGGGAAGGCGCAAAACTAAGCTATACCATTGATGAAGTCATTGTGGAGTCCAACAAAGCCCCCATTGTCATGAAATTCGGCGGCAATCTTAAAAATGCCATGGAAAAACATACCGGCTGCCTTTTATGCTTTGACTCCTGCCCGGTCGGGGTTGTCAGCAATTCAGTCTATACCTACGGCGCCATTGAAAAACGAAAAGAAGTGTCCATGAAAGGCAATAAAGACATTCTGCCTCCCGACGGCACCCGGGTCATCATCACGCTTGCTGTTAAATAGAACAAAAAAACTGACCCTCTTGATCTACTCCGGAATGGCTTTGGGAATGATTTTGAGCCTTGTCTTAAGCCATTCCGTCTGGATCGACATGAGGATAAAAACATCTCTTTTCCTGCCTCTGTCTGTTCTTGCCTGGACAGGGGCAGGGATTTTTCTTAAAAAAACCCCACCCACCTTGCTTGTTCTGATCCTTCAGGTCGGACTTGGCATTGCCCTGATTTATACCTGCGGCACGGATATCAGCGCATGGGCTGTTGTGCCTGCTGTCCTGACAAGGGAAGGGCTGTTCTTAAAATTCATGGGCCTTTCTTCCATCAACCGGGTCCTGATTTTTTTATTCCTGACTGGTAACGTGACCTTGTTCATCTTTCCAACGCCCCTTAAAAAAACCCATCCCCTTGACTAATTGAGTATTTTTCTTCATTAATAGACCATATTATTTGACCCGGATTGAAATTTAAGAAAGTAAAAGGAGACCCCATGTCAAAAGGAAAAATTGTTCTTGCCTATTCAGGCGGGCTTGATACCTCGGTCATACTGAAATGGCTATTGGAACAAGGGTATGAGGTATATGCCTATATGGCCGATATCGGCCAGAAAGAAGATTTTGAGGCAGCCGAACAAAAGGCGCTGAAGATAGGCGCAAAAAAAGTCTTTATCGTGGACATGAAAAAAGAATTTGTCACGGATTATATCTTTCCTGTGTTTAAGGCCAATACCATCTATGAAGGGCGCTACCTTCTCGGAACCGCCGTTGCAAGGCCTCTGATTGCTAAAAAACAGATCGAAATTGCAAAGGAAGTGGGGGCTGAATTTGTAGCCCATGGTGCCACAGGAAAAGGAAACGACCAGGTGCGGTTTGAATTGTCCTATTATGCCCTGAATCCAAAAATCAAAGTCATTGCACCCTGGAAAAATAAGGACTTCCTGAACACCTTCAAAGGCCGGACCGATCTTCTGGCCTATGCGGAAAAACACGGCATCCCCACCAAACAGTCGGCATCCAAACCCTACAGTGAAGATGACAACCTGTTGCATATTTCCCATGAAGCCGGAATTCTGGAAGATCCAGGCCATGAATGTGAAGAAAACATTTATTCGCATACGGTTTCCCCGGAAAAGGCGCCGGATACCCCCACAAAAATAAAAATTGAATTCAAGGACGGCATCCCGGTTAAGGTCACCAACCTGAATGACAAGACCGTCAAAACCGATCCCCTTGATCTGTTTGAATATCTCAATCAATTGGGCCGTGAAAACGGTATCGGCCGCCTGGATATGGTTGAAAACCGGTTTGTGGGTATCAAATCCAGGGGGGTCTATGAAACTCCCGGCGGGACCATCCTCCATGTGGCGCATAAGGATATCGAAGGCATTGCCATGGACCGGGAAGTCATGCGCCTTCGGGACATGCTGTCTGCCAAATTTGCCGAACTGGTGTATTATGGTTTCTGGTTCAGCCCGGAAATGGAATTTCTCATGACGGCCATGAACAAAAGCCAGGAAGCCATTGACGGGGAAGTGACCCTGAAGCTTTTCAAGGGCACGGCCTATCCCGTTGCCAGGACCAGTCCCTCCTCCCTTTACAACCAGGATCTGTCCTCCATGGATATGGCCGGCGGCTACAACCAGGAAGATGCGGAAGGATTTATCAAAATCAATGCCATCCGTCTCATGGCCCATAAAAACATCATGGATAAGAAAAAATAATTTCTTTACACCCTGCCCGGAAAATAAATCCGATTTTACGGGCAGGGCCTTCCTATTTCCCGGCAATGGGTTCAACAAATTGAGATTCCGAATCCCAGGGGAAAAGAATCCAGGTGTCCTGGCTCACTTCCGTCACATAGGCATCCACCAGGGGCTTTCCCGCAGGTTTGGCATAAACCGTTGCAAAATAAGCTTGTGGCAGCATTTTTCTCACAATCTTTGCCGTTGACCCTGTATCAACGAGATCATCAATGATCAGCAAATCCTTGCCCGACCCTTCAACGGTCTTTAAAATTTTTATCTCGCCCTGATCCTGCCAATTGTAGCTGGTAATACAGACCGTATCAATGTGATGAATCCCAAGTTCCCTGGCAATAACCGCTGCCGGAACAAGACCGCCACGGGTGACGGCCACAATGCCTTTCCAGGTCTGATGCATATCATGGAGCCGCCATGAAAGGGCCTTTGAATCCCTGTGAAGCTGGTCCCAGGAAATGGGATAATTGCGCCTGTATCGGTCCTCATTTTTTTCCATGGACTTTAAATCCTCCAGTCATTCCTGTTTTTATAATTTTTGACTTTTATCCGGTTTGGCTTTATTTTATCTTCAAGATATCAAAAGATAAAGGACAAACCTCTTGCAAGACATAAAAGAAAGATGCCTCTCCTGCGGCGGAAAACTCTATATCAAAAGAACCTGAACAAAGGTTTTTTTCTGTTGCAGGTCCTGCAGCAAAGCATATCCTGAAGACAAATATAAAGACCTCATGGATGATTATCTTGAGGAACAGCTTGCCAATATTCCCATCAACCGGCTTTAATACGGATAATGATCCGGCCGGGTGCAAAAATCATCGAAATGGCCATGGGCAAACTCGCAGATACCCTTCGAGCCCTGTAATTTTTTAAAATCTGAGCTTTTAAAACCCGCATTATTGTGGTAGCGTTCATTTTCGCAAATTCATGCTCGGCCATTGATCTGAACAGGGAGATGTTATGAATAACTCTTGTAGGTGTGAAACGAATGCAGAAAAACGTTTTACAAAAACCGTTGCAACCCTTTATTTATTGATTTTTTATCTTTTTGCTGCAACACCTCTTCTTGCGTCCATTACCGAGAGCACCCATTCCTCGGACAATGAATTCCCCCTCTATCCATCCATTAAACCCAATGTGGATTTCTGGGTCTCCATTTTCACAAAATACTCCAAATCCCATGGTGTTATCCATGACATTGATAATCTTTCCATCATCTATGAAATTGTACCGCTGGACTCATCGGAAACCGTGTCTGCAAACGCCTGCAACCAGAAAATCAAAACAGCGGCCATTCAACAATATAGGGAGATTCTACTCAAACTTTCAAAGGGGATAGCCCCCATTTCAGACGAAGAAAAAAAGGTGGCGGACCTGTTCGGACAGCAGGCAACCCTTGGAGATTATGAGCTTGCCGCTTCAAACATACGGTGCCAGACCGGTCTTAATAAAGAATTCAAGGAAGGCCTCATCCGCGCCGGAGCCGTGCTGGATGAATTTAAAAGGATTTTCAAATCCCATGGCCTTCCTGCAGACCTTGTCTATCTTCCCTGTGTTGAATCTTCCTATAATTTCAAGGCCTATTCCAAGCTTGGCGCTGCAGGCATCTGGCAGTTCATGCCTTCCACCGGAAAAATATACATGGAAATCGATTATGTCGTGGATGAAAGGCGCGATCCCTATATTTCCACGGATGCGGCTGCCCAGCTCCTGAAAAAAAATTATGAGGTGCTGGGAGAATGGCCCCTGGCCATTACTGCTTATAATCATGGCCTAACCGGTATGCTGAGGGCAAAAAATTCAGCCGGAAATTATGAAAACATTTTTAAATCCTATCAAGGCAGCTCATTTAAATTTGCTTCACGGAATTTTTATTCTGAGTTTCTGGCCGCCCGAATTGTTGCAAAAAACCATGAAAAACATTTCGGAACCCTGAGATTTCAAAGCCCTGCCTCCTTTCAGACGGTCAAAACAAAGGGATATCTGATGGCAAAAGACCTGATGAATCTCTTTAACCTCGGTGTTGAAGACATTCAAGCCCTTAACCCATCCTTAAGACCTCCTGTTTTCAATGAGCAGAAATATATACCCAAGGGATTCAATCTCAAGCTACCGAAAACCTTTTCCAGTCATGAAATAGACAACAAGCTGGCCAGCCTTTACAAGTCCGGCCAGAAACCCAGCAGATTCCACAATGTCCAGAAGGGCGATACAGCCAGTTCCATTGCAAGGCTTTACTCCATCCGGGCCAATGATCTGATCCATGCCAATGATCTGGGCCAGAAGGCAGCTCTCTTTATCGGGCAGAATTTAAGAATCCCGGTCAAAGATGAGCTCATTGCTGCAAAAAAAGACCCGGTCAAGACCAAAGCAATGAGCCCGGCCCCGCCCAAACCTGACCTGGAAAAACCGGTCATGGAAAAGCCAACCCAGGAAAAACCGGTCCAGGCAAAGAAACCGGTTGAAATTATAACCGCCGTGGCGCCGGAAGTCCCGCCGCCTCCATCTATCGAACCCGCAGTTCCACCAAACCAGGAAATAGAATCAAAACCCTTGCCTGTATCTGATCTTAAACCCATGACCGGACTTGATCCCATGATCGAAACCGGAATCGCACAAAGCAATGAACCCTTGATTGACCCTGTTTTTGATGTTGTTGCCGAACCTCTGACAGAGGCAACTCCCATTAATCCGCGAATAGACACAAGCGACCTTAAAATACTCCAGATTGAAAAGAAAGGCGCTCTCACCATAGGCATCATCAAAATTGAAGCAGAGGAAACGCTGGGCCATTATGCCGGGTGGCTGAAAGTCACGCCCCTGGAAATCCGCAAATTAAATTCATTCAAGCCCATGGCCGCCATTTCCATTGATCAGAAGATTAAAATACCCTTAAACAAAATTTCAATTCAGGCCTTTGAAGAGCAGCGGTATGAATTCCATAAGGAAATAGAAGAAGACTTTTTTGGAAATTTTTCCATAAGCGGGGTTGATACCTATGAAATTAAAAACGGGGACAATATCTGGCGTCTTTGCGAAAATGAACTTGAAGTTCCGCTCTGGCTGCTAAAAAAATACAACCCGGAAATCAATTTTAATTCGCTTCAGCTTAAACAGAAAATCAAATTTCCCATTATCAGCAAGCTTAAAGTAAATTAGAACGGAGGCTCGCCCGGGTGGATCAGTCGTCTTGGGCCGCCTGCACCGCTATTGGTCCAGTTTTTCACGGCACTGATTTTTTCATAATTCTCTATTTTGTTCAATTCCACGAGACGGTCGATGATCTGATGCCAGGCACAGGGCACTTCCCGGCCGACAGAAATGCTGATCTCGCATTTGCCTTTGGATGATCCGCCGCAGGGTCCGTTGAAAAGGCGTTTAGCACATCTGGCAATGGGGCAGGTCCCGCCGGTCAGGGCCAGGATACAATCTCCGCATCCGGCACATTTCTCATCCAGTTGACCTCGTATGTCGAGAGCCCCGATAAAAGTGGTATTCAATGCCGGCAGCACCGGGATTCCCTTAAAGGCATCGGCCATGGTCTGAACCCCGGCACCGCAGGCCAGGGAAAGAATAGCCTCCACACCTTTTGGAAACCGTATCACTGAGACCGGTTGTGTAAATGGGAACGCCACAGACTTTGCAATGAACCAGATCCAGGGTTTTTACCAGATCAAATCTGCCGGTGATCAGGTATTTGAATTCAATGGCATCCTGGGGACAGACTCTCCAGCAGTGCCCGCATCGGGCGCAAAGTGCCATATTGTGCAGAATCTTGCGGTTATCTTTCTCATCATAAAAATTCAAAGCGCTTGCCGGACAGTTCTGTACGCAGGCCAGGCACCCATTGCAGTTTTCATTTACTTTAAAAAAGGACATATCCTTATCTCCTCAAGATTTCTCCTGACTAACCCTATGATTTTACAAGCCGGGACAGTTTTCGGGCCGCATCAAACATATGGGGCATCTTCAGCATTTCCACATCTTTATATACAATGGCAGCGGGCTCACAGACTTTTACACATTCAGGATCACCGTTGCACAGATCACATTTATAGGATTTTGCTTTATGCTTGTCGAGCTTCATGGCACCAAAGGGAAAGGCAGACACACACATGCCGCATCCCACACATTTCTGACGGTCGATGAGCACCCGGTCCAGATTGACATCCCGGCAAATCGCCTCTTTGGGGCAGGTGGCAAGACAGGGCGGGTTCTCGCATTGTTTGCAGGCCATGGGGAAAAAGAATTCTTCATCTCCACCGGCTTTTAATATCCGGATGCAGGACAGACCCAGACTGGTAAGGCTTGCATGGGTTTTGATACATGCAGTCTCACAGTCTCCACAATTATTGCATTTCTCCGGATGGATTATGAGCGTTTTAACATCCATTGCAAAAGACCTCCATTCTTATAATCTTTGCCTCTTCCAAGACCTGGAATCATTCCGGGAATTTTGTTCATCATCATGAACCGAGGTCTGTCTTGTTAAATCAGGTCGGCATGTTTTTTCAAGAGCCCCCGGATTTGATCATAGGACAGCCCAAGTTTTCTAGCTGCTGCTCTCTGATTATACCGGCATTCCTTAAGGGTTCTGGACAGGATAGCCTTTTCCAGGCTTCCCATGGCTTCTTTGAAAGGCTTTTTAAAAATCTGACTCACAGTAGCGGCAAACCCCTCTTTTGTCTCGTCCGTTTCAGGCGAATCCGCGTTCTGCCCCCCAATTTTTTCTTTTATTATTCTTTTCTCCCCTTTTCCAAGATGATCCCCAAAGGGAGAAGTGAAGGGGTTAAATGATATTTCCTCGATCTTATGGGTCAAAGATTTATATACGGCCCGCTCAATTACATTTTTCAATTCCCTTATATTGCCCGGCCAGGGGTAAGCTTCAAGGGCTTTTGCTGCATTGCCCGAAATTTTCGGAATGTCTTCCCATCCAAGTTCATAGGCCATTCTTCCGGCAAAATGACGGGCCAGGATCAGGATATCCTCTTTCCTGTTTCTAAGCGGCGGCACATAGATCACCTCAAAGGAGAGTCTGTCCAGAAGATCCTGCTTAAACTCTTTAGCCTCTACCATCCATTGCAGATCAACATTGGTGGCCGCCACAATCCTGACATCCACATAAATGGAATCGGAGGACCCCACCCGCTCAAAACTTCCATACTCCACAACACGTAAAATTTTTTCCTGGACCTCCATGGGGATTGTCCCGATTTCATCCAGAAAAAGGGTTCCATCCGATGCTTTCTCAAACCGGCCGGCTTTCCGGGAGGCGGCACCGGTAAAGGCTCCCTTTTCATATCCGAACAATTCAGAGCCGATAAGTCCCGGCGTCAAGGCTGAACAATTCAAAGTCACCAGGGGTTTTGACCATCGCTTTGACAAAAAATGAATCCTTGATGCGGCAAGCTCTTTTCCCGTGCCTCTCTCTCCGAGTATCAGAACCGGTCGATCAATGGGCGCCACCTTTGATATCTGCTCCTGGAATTCAATAAATGCTTCCGACTGACCCAGTGCCTCATACATGGAAAAAGAGTTTCCTCTGTCCTGATCCGGTAAAATCATTTTCCCCTCCGAAAAATCGAAAATTTTATTAATATTTGGTAATTTTAACCAATAGATGGTGAATATTACTACAGTTTTTTACTGATTGTCAACATCGATAACTATTTAATTTAAAAAGATATTTTATCATAAATCTTCGTTGGCACACAAAATGCTATCTCTATCTGCAAGATGAAACAATAAATTGAATTAAAAACATAACAGCAAAACACAAGGAGAAACAAAATGGGAATTTTTACACGGTTTAAAGATATTGTCGCATCAAACATCAGCTCCATGCTGGACAATGCAGAAGATCCGGAAAAACTGATAAAACTCATGATCAGGGAAATGGAAGACACCTTGATTGAAATCAAATCTTCCTGTGCCCATGCCATTGCCAGCCAGAAAAAAGTTCAGCGGTTCCTGGATGATATCCAGGAAAAGGAAAATTTCTGGGGCAAAAAGGCAGAACTCGCCGTTCAAAAGGGCAAAGATGCTCTGGCGCGCCAGGCACTTCAAGAAAAAAGACAGTATACGCAGAAAGGCGAAGCCATTCAGAGTGAAATCACTGAACTCAATTCTATGATTGAACAATACCGGGATGATATCCAGGAACTCGAGAACAAGCTCAAATCCGCCAGGGAAAAGCAGAGAATGCTGGTTCAAAGACATCTTCGGGCCACACACAAAAAAAGAGCCAGACAGGAAATCCGCCGGGCCGACAGCGCCGAAGTCATGCAGAAATTTGAAGAGCTTGAACAGCAGATCGAGAGAATGGAGGCGGAAGCTGACCTTGTGGACTATGGCAGACCCTCATCCCTTGAAAACGAGTTTGATACCCTTGAGGCTGATGATGAAATCGAAGCCGAACTGAATCAATTAAAATCTTCCCAATCTTTAAAAAATAATGATAAAATTGATGCATAGGCCTTCAGGCACTCACCCAACCAGAGGTATTAAATTATGTTCCATGCACTTATCATAGGCATATCCATTGGCGGGGCAATCCTCTTTATCGCCACCATTGGATTGATTATCATCGGAATCATCAGAGCTTCCAAGTCCGGAGGGCTGTCCGGGAAAAACAAACAGGCCCAGACAGAAGAAACCCGGATGATCCAGGACATCTATCACGGGTTATCAAAAATGGAAGAACGGGTTGAAGCGCTTGAAACCATATTGATTGAGCGCAAGAAAAAGGAATTTGACAAATGAGACGCTATCATGGATATAAACACAATTTTCAGTTTGAAAAATGCAGGCGGCATTACAACGGACTCAAGGACCGTTTTGAAACCCTCGCCTCCAGTCGCGGCATCTACCGATCCCGGCGGGGCATCTTCATGGGGGTCTGTCGGGGCCTGGCTGAATATTTTAATTTCAACGTTTTCTGGCTGAGAGTCATCACCCTTTTAGTATTCCTATTTACCGGGTTCTGGCCTGTGGGGGTCATGTATCTCCTGGCAGGTCTTTTCCTTAAAATGGAGCCGGTTTCCCCGCTTCGAGATGAAGATGATGCTGAATTTTATGATTCCTATTCCCATTCAAGACAATCGGCTATCCAGAGAATTAAAAAGAAATTTGAAAACATAGACCGTCGCATCCAGAGGATGGAAGATACGGTAACCTCAAGGGAATTTGACTGGGAATAATCATTCTTTTTTTTATTGAAACCGGCTGCACCATTATTATGGATACAGCCGGTTTTGTTTTTCATTGCACTGTCCGGAAAAGGCGAATCCCATCCATGAAAAGAAAAACAGCCAGTACACAAAGAAGAAACCCTAAAAACTTCATGGTAAAAATATAACCCTGACCTGTCAAAATAGTTTTGGATTTTCCAGCCAGGATGGCCAAAACAACCTTCGAACTGACCATCAGCAGGTAAAAACCCAACAAGAATGCGACTGGTGCCAACATATGCTGATCCCTGGCCTTGGTCATTATCGGTGTGCCGACACTTAACCAGAAAAGATACGGATGCGGACTCAATACGTTCACAAGAATACCCTTTGTCAAAGACCTTGGCGCGGCCTTGGGGATATCAAGCGCCAGGCCTTGTGATTTGATGCCCTGGATTCCCATGACCAGCACCAGCACCCCGCCAACCAGGGAAATAATCCCCAGTATGTCATTCAAGCCCGACAGACGGGACAGGATCAATACCGTTAACCCGATAATGGGCAGATCCGTTATCAACGGAGCCACGGCAACCTTTATCCCGGCCCGGATATTATATGAAATGGTCTCTGACACCACAAGTGTCAATAGCGGCCCGGGTGTCAGGCCTGCGGAAAACCCTAAGAGGGCGCCAATGATAAGATACTGAATCATCTGTCCGGTTCCTTATTTTAATTTTTTATAGGCGGCAAACTCTTCATCAGAATAGTGAAAATAATGGTTGTGAACAGTATCGGCAAATTCTTCAAATTCCATATAATCGTTTCCTGTGAGCGATGCGGAATACAGATTGACAATAAGATCATGGGCAATATAATCTTCGCTGATTTCGATGAGTCCTTCGTCCCGGGTCCAGGTCACTTTGCTGTCTTCCCCCCTGGAAACAATACCGGATATAATATGGGTCCTGTCAATGATGATGGACATATATCTTTCTTTTTTCTCGGCTATATACCGTTTGATGCGCCGATGGGGTACCAGAGTCTCATAAGGAGGGCTTTCTCCAAAATAAATCCCTCTTAACACCACACCCCGCTTCAATGCATTTTCAAGCTCCAGGGTTAACTCTTTCATTTCCTCTTCCCAGACAGACACGGCAATTCTTTTTTCAGCACCTTTTATCAAAAGATTCAAAAAACCGATGATATTTTGCCGCCCCTTTATAACCACCAGCCTGTCGTCCTGTTTTTTCTCCCTGTAAAGTTTACCGGCATAGTCGGATATATTGGAAAAAACATCTTCATAGTGGGCCTTCAGCTTTTTTATAAAAATATCCGGCTCCACAGGATAATACAATTTGTTTTTTTCCTGGGTCTGTTCAAACACCATCTGTTTATCCATGAGGTTTTTCAGGACTTCATAAATCCGGGACCTGGGTATTCCGGAGTTTTTACTCAGGGTATATCCGTTTAGCGGAAACTCTTCCAGAAGCTTTAAATAGGCCTTGCATTCATATTCTGAAAACCCGAGCCGCTTCATATCATTCATGATGGATAATTTTTGATCCATGACAGCACCTTTACCCGGCGAAAAATAAGATCAAACAGGTTACGGCAACCGATCCCAGAACCGGGATGATAATTCCCCCGTGCCACAATCCAAAAATCATGGTAAACGCCATGCCCGAAGCTGCTGCCATGGGCATGTCAGGCGTTGCATTGAATGCACCGGGAATAATCAAAGCGCCGATAGCGGCCGCAGGTATGCATTTTAAAAAAGCATCCAGCCTTGCCGGAATCTGTTTGTTGGTCATCAAAAGGAAAGGCATCAGCCTTGGGCCATAGGTGACGGCGGCCATCCCAAAAATAAGCGGGATCAGACTATTCATATACTTCTTCCTCCTTAACTTCCCCGGTGATGAAAAAAGACCCTGCCAGGGCAATGATAAGGATACAGACAATGATATTCCAGCCATTGGGAAGGACATCCAGTTTAATGAGCATGGTATTGAAAACTCCTGAAGCAATGGTCAGGATCAAGGCTTTAACGGATTGTTTGATTTCCGGCAGGAGAATGGCCAGAAGCAGGGCATAGAGGGCGACCCCCATGCTTTTAATCAGGATTTCCGGCAAAAATCCCCCCAGAACATACCCTGCGACTGTTCCGCCGACCCAGGCGCTATAGGCTGACCATTGCAGGATAAATACAAATTTTGTGGATAGATTCCCCTTTTTAAAAGAAAGGACTGAAAATACTTCGTCGGTTACCCCAAAGGCCATCAGAAATATTTTTTTCTTTGCCGTTTCTGCAATTCTCGTAGACAGATAGGCACTCATGAGAAAATGTCTGAAATTCACCAGTAATGTGGTTAATATGATACCTCCCGGCCCCATTCCCGTCATTACCATGTTCAATGCAATAAACTGGCTGGCACCGGCAAATACAGCGGCTGAAAACAAAAAACACTCCAGAAGAGTGATACCGCATCCTTTTGATAATATCCCAAATGCAATGGCAGCCGGAACATACCCGATAAAAATCGGAATTCCGGCCTTAACAGCATCCTGTGAATCTCTTGTCATTTATTTCATCCTCCCCTTCAGGTAATTCACTATTCTAAAATACAGCACTATTGAAATAGTGGCTATCTGAGTAACTACTATAGTATTTATCAAAGATCAAGTGGACTTTTCAATTCCTTCAGCGCAGGACCACGTCAAAGTCGTGCAAGTGTTGAAAATCATGAGGCAAGCAAATAATGCTGACTTTTTGAGTTCAAATAAGTTAAATTCTTTTTATGAGCAACTTGAAAAGCCCTTTATCATTTGGTTCATCTCATTTCATTGTACGTCCTGTCCGGCGTGATGAAATCGACCGTTGGCGTTCTTTGATGCGTCGGCATCACTATCTGGGTTTTGAATGCATTGTCGGAGAATCTTTATATTATGTTGTTACTGACAATGCATCTCAATGGATAGCTCTTTTTGGATGGGGTTCTGCCGCACTCAAGTGCACAGCCCGGGATAAGTGGATTGGCTGGGATCAGAAAATACAATTCAAACGGTTGCATTTGATTGCCAACAATATTCGTTTTTTAATCCTGCCGGATTGGCACATACCCAACCTGGCCTCACCTGTTGGCATTAAATTTAAAGCGGTTGAGCTAGGACTGGCAGCGTTATCATGGACATCCTGTTTTGCTGACAGAAACTTTTGTAGACAGCACTCGTTTTACCGGTGCCTGTTATCGGGCAGCCGGCTGGCAGGTGCTGGGCTCAACGCGAGGCTATTCCAAATGTAACAAGGGCTACTGGCATAATGGCCAACCCAAGCTTTTATTGGTGCGTCCTTTGGTGGCCGATGCTCCCCGTTATTTGCGGGCCCCTTTTTTAACCCATGGCACACCTGGAAAGGAGTTGTTCCCTATGATTGATATCAATCAACTGCCCCTGGAAGGACAGGGAAGTCTGATGGATCTTCTCAAAACCATGATTGACCCACGTAAACCCAGAGGAGTCCGCCATCCGGTAGCCACTGTTGTAGCAATTGCCATCTGCGCCGCACTGTCGGGAGCACGCAGTTTTACCGCTATCGCCCAATGGGCCGGAACTCTGAGCCGTGATACATTGCATAAACTTGATTCCAAGCGGCCCAAACCACCATCGGAACCCACTATTCGACGAGTTTTACAACGTCTGGATGCTGACCGGATGGATGCAACAATCGGTAGCTGGTTATTGAAACAATATCCTTTGGAAGGACGTGCTCTGGCCGCAGACGGTAAAACCCTGCGCGGAGCCCACGATGCTGGCCGGCGACCCATTCATCTACTCAGCGCCATCCTGCATCAAGAAGCCCTGGTAGTGGGCCAAATTGCTGTCAATGAAAAAACCAACGAGATTCCCAAACTGCCCGAACTTCTTAACCCTCTACCCTTGAAAGGTGCTGTTCTAACTGCCGACGCGATGCATACCCAACATGATACGGCCCGTTTCATAGTTGAAAATAAACAGGCTGATTACCTGTTTATTGCCAAAGACAATCAACCCACCCTGAAAAATGACATCGCAGCCCTTAAGCTCGATGCTTCTCACCCCTGTTCACACTACAATCGATAAAGCCTATGGCCGCCTGGAACTGCGTCATGTCTGGACCAGTACGGAACTCAACGGCTATCTTGCCTTCCCTCATGTTGAGCAGTGCTTTTGCATCCAGCGAGACATCGCAAAACTGACTACAGGCAAACAACGCGTTGAGACCGTCTATGGAGTTACCAGCCTCAGCCCGGATAAAGCAGATCCATTGCGCATATTGAATCTGGCCCGTGGTCACTGAGCCATTGAAAACCGCCTGCATTGGGTCAGGGATGTCACCTTTGATGAAGACCGCAGTCAGGTTAGAAAAAAAATGGGGGCCATATTATGGCCAGCATACGCAATATTGCCATATCTTTGCTTCGCATAGCCTGCGCCTGCAATATTGCCAAAGCCCTGCGCATGTGCTCAATGCTTGGCCAAGACGTTCTGCGCCTCATCGGTATCCCCGATTTACTTTGACGTGACCCTGCTGTTTTTTTGCCCATGGTTGAATTTTTTGGGTTTTTCTGCTAAAGAATGGCTTTTAATTTTTTAACAGAGAAAAATAAACCCCATGAAAAGAATATATTAAACTCCATGGAAATTCGAATCATCAATGATCACTGCACCCGGTGCATGCTGTGCGTGAAAGACTGCGCTGCAGCCGTGTGGCAGGAGGATAACGGCGTGCCCAGGGCTGCATTTCCAGAAGCCTGCACCCTTTGCAGCCATTGCCTTTGTGTCTGTCCGACCGGGGCCATAGAACACAGCGGCCTTGATCCTCTTCAGATCAAACGGATCGATAAGGCCCTTTTAAATCCGGATAGTTATGAAACCGTGGTCCGGGGAAGAAGAAGCACCCGGCATTTCAGGGACCTTCAGGTTCCGGAGGACACCCTTCAAAAGGTGATCGGTCTTGCCGGCCATACGCCCACGGCCACCAATTCCCAGAATGTCGCCTATACCGTGATAACGGATAAAGAGATTTTGAAACAAATTTCACAAACCATATTCGGCTTTAGTGTAAAACTGTTTCATTTTACACAGAGATTTCCCGGTAACCTGATCTATAAATTTATCCGGGCCTTTTCCTGGTCCGAAGTCATTTCCCGCTATCTCGACCCCATGCCGTATTATATGGATGAAACAAAAAAAGGCCGGGATTTGATCCTGCACAACGCACCGGCATTGATTCTGATTCACGCCCCCAAAGGGAAAAATTTTTCCTGTGAGAACTGCAATCTTGCCGCGGCCAATATCATGAATTTTGCTTATTCACTGGGTCTTGGAACCTGTTACATCGGTTTTCTGACCTTATATCTGAAGCACAGTAAAAAACTCAGAAAGCTGGTCCGTATTCCTGAAACCCGGATGGTGTATGCCGCCCTGGTGATGGGAGTTCCGGCCTTTGGATATACCCGGACCGCATCGCGAAATAACCCTGAAATAAAATGGTTGAAATAAAAATATGAAATGTTTTTTTAAATTGAAAATCCTCGGCTTTGTACTGTTTATGCTGGTGTTGTCGGATATGGGATGGGCACAGAATGCCGTACTTCCCATCACCATTGATTATCCCCTGTTGAAATCCCTTGTGGAATCCCGGCTTTTCAAAGGCGCTGAAAAGGAAGTTGAACTGGTAAAAGATCCCAGGGGATGTAAAAAAGTGGTCATCAGTGATCCTGAATTCAACAGAGAAGGTTCACGGCTGAGATTTGAAATCAAGGTTCGCATAAAAGCCGGAGTTGAGGCGAATAATGATTGCTATCTGCCGGTGGAATGGGAGGGGTATGTGGTGTTTTATCAAACCCCGATGATAGATCCTGAAACTTTCCGGCTATCCTTCAGGACCGAGGATTCCCGTGTCCTGAATAAAAAACATGAGCCGGGAATTATTTCAGACCCGCTGTGGAACCTAGTCAAAGAGAAAGTGCATACCCAGGTTAACGGCATACGGATTGATCTTATCCCCTGTGTCAGTGAAATGAAATCCTTTCTGGCCGTCATGTTCCCTGAAACCAACCTGGATAAGGCCATGACCATGGTGGAAAGCATGAGGCCCGGGAAGATCGAAGTTCAGGACAAGGCGGTCCGGATCGCCATGAACGCTGATGTGTCTTCCGTCTATGATGAGACAAAAAAAAGGAAAGAGGAGATCCTCAATGAGGAAGAGCTTTCAGCATTCATCGACACCTGGCAAAGCATGGATGCCTTTATTGTATATGCCCTGGGAAGCCTGTCTGAAAGGCCCTTAAGCCCGGATGAACGGCAGAAGGTGTTTGAAACATTGCTGGATACACGGTACCGGTTTCTTGAAGAGCTGGATAAGCCGGAAAAGGAAAATGATTTTGTAAGGGCACAGTTTGTCGAAGCCTGGAATAACCTGTCCTTTTTATTCAGGCACCATCTGGGGAAAAATCCGTCCTCATCTCCAATGGGGACCCTGGCCTTTTTTTCATCCCTGGATGCCTTGAAGGCCCTGGATGCCCTCGGGCCTGCCATGGGGATTGAAATCAGTCGCAATGGTCTTTTAAGGCTTGCCCAGCTGATTTCCGACGGACAGGGGGCAGAGCTGTCTTATTCTTTTGGCGTTGATAAAAACTTAAGAAAGGTCATGGGGTTTGGCCCGGAACTGAAAGAATCTCCGGAATATATAGAAGAAGCGCCGGGTAAGGAAGAAAATTTTCTCCATAAGATTTTAAACAGGCTCATCAGCTCAGGTTTAAAACTCATCGGCATCAGCCCGTATTCCGAAGCCATTGCAGCGGAAAAGAAAAAACCGGACCGGGAAGACCCGGCCAAATGGCTGCCGAACAATGAGAATATCGATGCGTATGTGGCAAAAGTAAGGCAGGAGCTGAAAACCGCTGCGGATCAAACCGTGGTTAAAAAAACGCCGGACCCGGAATTTCGGGATCTTTTCTATCTCATTGTGGATGCCGTGGCCTGGCAGGAGAGCTGTTTTCGGCAATTTAAAAAGGAAAAAGGCGTGATTGAATATCTCCGATCTTACAATAATACATCCGTGGGTCTCATGCAGATTAATGAAAAGGTGTGGAGGGGAATGTATGATCCGGAAAAATTAAAATGGAATATCCGCTATAATGTGGCTGCCGGGTGTGAGATTGTTGACCTTTACCTTCAAACCTATGTTTTAAAGAAAATGGCAGAGAAAAAATACCCTGTTCTTGACAATAAAGATAATGTTGCCAGAACCCTTTATGCTTTATACAATGGGGGGCCGGGCGAATTTTCAAAATTTCTGAATAGGCTGGAAAAAAAGAAATTCTATTCCAGTGATGATCTGTTTAATGAAAAATATCTCTGGGTTAAAACCGGGCAATGGGAAAAGGCCGGCATCTGTCTTGTGGGGGAATAATTTTCTCAGGCCTTCACTCCGGCCAGGAGCCTAGGATAAAGGGTTATAGCGATGGATGATTTCAACAATTCCAACAATTCCACGAAAGAACCGGCGCTTAAAATTTATCATGAATTGATGGCCAACAAAGTCGGGGACATTCTTCTCGTGTCCTGCCCCTATGACGCCTTTATCATGGAAGAGGAAGGGCGGCTTTCCACACGTATCATCAATGAATACAAGGGTCTGAACCTGTCCAAGCCGCCGCGGCTGACCTGGGTGTCTTCGTCGGCTGAAGCCTTTAGCCGGCTGGAAGAAAAAAAGTTTGATCTCATTCTGGCCATGCCGAGTCTCGACGGGATGGATGTCTACACCTTTGGCGAAAAGGTGAAGGAGAAATATGCCAACCTGCCGTTTTTCATGCTGCTTCACAATACCTGCGATATCGACCAGTACATCTGCGTCAATCCATCCTCGGCCATTGACCGTACATATATCTGGGGCGGGAATGCAGACCTTCTCCTGGCCATTATCAAGAATTTTGAAGATGAAAAAAATGTTGCCTTTGATACAGCCAATGCCAATGTCCGGGTGATTATCCTGGTGGAGGACTCCCCTTGGCATTATTCTTCCTTTCTGCCGGTTCTTTATAAGCAGATCGTCTTGCAGACCCAGTCGGTCATTGATGAATCCATTAATGAGGAGCACCGGCTGCTAAAGATGAGGGGCAGGCCCAAGGTTCTGGTGGCCCATAATTATGAAGAGGCCCTTGCCCTCTATGAAAAGCATCAGCCCTATCTTTTATCTGTGTTTTCAGATATGCGGTATAAAAAGGACGGGGTTGAAGATGAGTTTGCCGGATTTAAGCTTTTGACCCGGATTAAAAAAGAGATCCCGGACCTTCCCGTCCTCATGCTGAGTACGGAAGAAGAGAACAGGGAAAGGGCGCTTCAAATTCCGGCCGTGTTTATCAATAAAAATTCGAGCACATTGAATGACCGGATTAAGGATTTTTTTATTTCCGATCTCGGGTTCGGCCCCTTTGTTTTCAAGCTGCCCAATGGCGAAGAGATTGCAAGGGTCACGGATTTGCGCGGCATTGAACGGCTTTTGTCTGAAATCCCGGATGAATCCATTGTTTACCATGCCATGAACAATGATTTTTCAAGATGGTTCATGGCCAGAAGCGAGATTGATTTTGCCCTGAAACTCAAACCTTATAAGATCAGTGATTTTCCAGACCCCCAGGACTTGAAAAATTTTCTCATCAAAAGTATCCGGGCCAGGAGAAAAGGGTCAAGGCAGGGGCTCATCATTGATTTTGATTCCGAGGCCTTTGATTCGGACACGGATTTCATGAAGACGGGAAACGGTTCCCTGGGCGGCAAGGCAAGGGGACTCGCCTTTATGGCCTCCCAGATTCGGCGGGATTCTTCTTTGCGGGAGAAATTCCCGGGTGTGGAGATCTGTATTCCCCAGACCTTTGTGATTTCAACGGAAGGGTTTAAATCTTTTGTCGAACAGAACAAACTGTCAAGGCTTCTCAATTCTGCCGATGACCTCCCGGATCAGGAAATTGTCAGGCAGTTTGTCCAGGCAAAATTCCCGGCCTGGCTCAAAAAAAACCTTGAGATCTATTTGAAGGCTGTCCAATATCCCATTGCGGTCCGGTCTTCCTCCCTTTTTGAAGATGCCCATTACCAGCCCTTTGCAGGTCTTTATCGAACCTATATGCTCCCGAATTCCCACCCCCGCCTTGAAAAAAGACTGGATCGGCTCATCATGGCCATCAAGCTGGTCTATGCGTCCACCTATCTCAAGGCGCCGAGGTCCTATGCCAAATCCACCATGCACCGGACCGAAGATGAGGAAATGGCGGTGATTCTCCAGGAGCTGACCGGAAAAGCCCATCAGAATTATTTTTACCCCTCCATTTCAGGGGTAGCCAAATCCTATAATTTTTATCCCATAGCCCATCTCAAGGCCGAAGAAGGCATTACCTATATTGCCCTGGGACTTGGGAAAATCGTCATGGAGGGCGGCAAAACCCTGCGGTTCTGTCCCAAATATCCGAAATTTCTGCCCCAGTATTCCATGGTCAAGGATGTTCTTGAAAATTCCCAGAAATTTTTCTATGCCCTGAAACTCAATGAATCTCCGGATGACACGGCATTTATCGACAGCGCCGCAGATGATCCCACCCTTGCAAAGCTGGATCTTTCCGAGGCAACCGATCATCCGGTTGTACGGTTTTTATCTTCGACCTATCATGCCGGTGACAATAGGATCAGGGATTCTTTTTCCATTAAGGGCTTTCCTGTCTTAACCTTTGCCAATATCCTGAAATACAATTCTTTTCCCCTGGCCGAGCTTCTGATAGAGGTCACAAAAATAGGCAAAAGATGGATGGGATCTTCCGTGGAGGTTGAATTTGCCGTGACCCTGCCCGAAGAGGAAGGCCAGAAACCCAGGTTTTCCCTTTTGCAGATCAGGCCCATGGGACGGTATAAGCAGAATTTCCGGGTGGACATCAGCCAAAAGGAAATTGACCATGCCTTCTGTTATTCAACTTTATCCCTGGGAAATGGTGAATATAAAGATATCCATGATGTGGTTTACGTAGATCCCGATACCTTTGATCCTGCAAAAACCATTGAAATGGCCGCTGAAATTAATAAAATCAATGCCCTGTTCAATGAAAACCAGAAAAAATACGTCCTCATGGGCCCTGGCCGCTGGGGTTCATCGGACCGGTGGCTGGGCATCCCCGTGAGCTGGAACGATATTTCCAATGTGGGGGTCATGGTGGAAACCACCATTGAAAGCATAAAGGCCGATCCTTCCCAGGGCTCCCATTTTTTTCAGAATATCACCTCCCTTGGCATCAGCTATATTACCATCTCCGATAAAGGGGAAGATTTCATTGATTATGAATTTCTGAAAAGCCGGAGGCCCGAGAACGCCACCCCCCATCTGAAACATGTCCGGTTTAGGGACCCCATCAGCATCCGGGTGGATGGAAAAACCTCACGTGCAGTGCTCATGCCCTGATCCCTGCCCGGATTAATCCTTGACATAACGGGGATAGGAAGTCCTGGCTTTTTTTGCAGCCGAAAGATCAATGTCAAGGGTTAAAAACTCTTTGGACAGTGACGTCATCCCCAGGATGCCTCCCCTTTCCGGCTCAATAATCCATCCGGTTCCGCCGAAATCTTCACCCGGTATATTGGGTCCATTGTAATTGGATGAGAGGCAGAAGGTGCCCGATACAATGGCGGCAGCTTTTCCGCCCGTTACCCAGATATCGGCCTCTGTTTCCGGTGTGGCCCTAGGGCAGACGAGGATATCCATGCCCTGTTTCAGATATTGTCTTGCCATGGCCGTAAACCAGAGTTCCGTACAGATGAGAAAACCGATCCGTAGGCCGTTGACCTCTGCAACCTCAAACCGGCCGTCCCCTCTGTCATACCAGGAGGCTTCGTAATATCCGGGTTCATCGGGCAGATAATATTTGTCATGGACGGCATGGACAGCCGGGGCGCCTTTCCCTTTTGTGAAAATAACACCCCTGTTGAGCCTTTTGTTATTTTCAATGACAGGTCTCGAGGTGATGACCATGTTCACGGGCAGCTCGTTCAGGCGACCCATCCATTCATCATGGGCCTTCACGGCTTTATCCCAGAGGTCCGGGTCCACGGCGTCGGATCTTGTAATCCATTCAAAAAACGGCATTTCCGGCAGGAGCAGCAGGTCTGACCGCTCCGCATCCAGATGCCGGATCAACCGGTTCCAGTAAACCTCGGTTTTTGTCCAGGTATTGGGTAGTTCACAGACAGTGACGTTCATAATATTTATCTCCATTAAAAATCAGGTGATGGTCTTAAGAATTTAAAATCAGGGTCATGGTTTCGGCATCAATATTGCCGCCGCTCAGGATAATGCCCGTCTTTTTTGCCGGTTTCACCTTGCGGCTTAAGAGTGCGGCAAGACCTAGGGCGCCGGAGGGTTCTACCACCAGTTTCATCCGGAAGAACAGGAACTGAACCGCGCGGATGATGTCGGCTTCCGATACCGTCACCATATCATCCACATATTCAAGTACCAGGGGAAAAGTGAGCTTTCCAAGGGAAGGGGTCCTTGTGCCGTCGGCAATGGTGGCCGGATTTTTTACGGATTGAAGGGTTTTGGTTTTAAAGGACCGTGTCGCATCATCGCCCAGTTCCGGCTCCACACCCATGACTTTGCAGGATGGGTTTACGCCCTTGGCTGCAATAGCACTGCCGCTTAAAAGCCCGCCACCGCCGCAGGGGGTCAGGAGCATGTCAAGGGGGCCTGCCTGGTCAAAGAGTTCCAGCGCTGCTGTTCCCTGGCCTGCAATCACATCCGGGTGGTCAAAGGGCGGGATCAGGGTCAGCCCCTCTTCTGACTGTATCTTTGATGCAAGGGCCTCCCGGGATTCTGTTTCAGGATCATAGAGAATGAC
This sequence comes from Desulfobacterales bacterium, assembly GCA_031395015.1. GTDB lineage: Bacteria > Desulfobacterota > Desulfobacteria > Desulfobacterales > Desulfobacteraceae > Desulfobacula. The sequence goes on from JANNUH010000131.1 coordinate 43,715, forward strand.
CCTTGCCCCATATCCTTTGGTTGCGGCAAGTTTTATTTTTGGCGCATCTTTCGGCATGACAATGGTAGTAGGCATCTTCAGCAGTTTTCCCACCAGGGCTACGGCCTGGGCGTGATTTCCGGAGGAAAAGGTAATCACCCCTTTTGATTTTTTCCTTTCGGAAAGCTGTGAAATGCTGTTAAAGGCGCCCCGGAATTTGAAGGCCCCGATTTTCTGAAAATTTTCGCATTTCAGAAAAACCCTTGCTCCCACAAGCTCATCCAGGGTCCCGGAGGTCATGACCGGTGTCACCATGGCATGGCCTTTTAATCTTTCTTTTGCCTCAATAATCTTTTCGAACATGAATGGCCTCCTTTTTTCCGATTTTCAAGGAGGCCATTATTTCAGGTTGCCGGGGACTTGTAAATATATTTGAAGCATATTGGTTTTTTATGGTTATAGTGGGATGATGATGGAAAAAAACGGCTGAAACCCGCCTTTAATATATTTGTATGGAGGTCTGTATGACAAAAGAAAGCCTGACCCTTCCGGTTACCGGCATGAGCTGCGCCAATTGTGCGGCCAATATTGAAAGAACCCTGAACAAAAAGGTGGAGGGGGTTGTTCTGGCATCGGTGAACTTTGCATCCGAGCGATTGACCGTAGAATATGATCCTTCCATTGTTTCCCTTGATGGCATTGTGTCTGAAGTCAGAAAAATCGGTTTTGATCTGGTCGTTGCCGAAGAAGGCAAGGAGGAGGATGCCGAAGAAATTGCCCGGCATCTGGAGATAAAGGATCAGACCCGGAAATTCATTGTGGGCCTTGTTTTTGCCCTGCCCTTGTTTCTTCTCAGCATGTCAAGGGATTTCGGCCTTATCGGTTCCTGGAGTCATGCCCCCTGGGTCAACTGGTTTTTTCTTCTTCTTGCAAGCCCGGTCCAGTTTTATACAGGAATGGATTATTATATCGGTGCTTACAAGGCATTAAAAAACAAAAGCACCAACATGGATGTCCTGATCGCCCTTGGCTCTTCCGTGGCCTATGTTTATTCTTTTGCCATCCTCTTTGTTCCCGGAGGCCATGGCCATGTTTATTTTGAGACCTCGGCCGTCATCATTACCCTGATTAAATTCGGTAAACTCCTTGAAGCCAGAACCAAAGGAAAAACCGGCAGCGCCATAAAAAAACTCATGGGACTTCAGCCGAAAACCGCCACGGTCATTGAAAACGGCAATGAAAAAGAAATCCCCATATCCCTGGTTCAGGTCAATGATATCCTCCTGATCCGGCCTGGAGAGCGGATTCCGGTGGACGGGGTGATAGTTGAAGGGGCTTCTTCCGTTGATGAATCCATGCTCACCGGAGAATCCATCCCCGTGGATAAGACAAAAGAGGATCGGGTCACCGGCGGAACCGTCAATGGCGAAGGCCTTTTAAAATTCCGGGCCACGGGTGTGGGGAAAGATACGGTGCTTGCAAGGATCATCCGGCTGGTTCAGGACGCCCAGGGCAGCAAAGCCCCCATCCAGGCTTTGGCCGATAAGGTGGCGGCGGTCTTTGTACCTGCAGTCATCGGTATTGCCCTGATCACGTTTTTCATCTGGTGGGGCGTAACCGGAGAATTTGTTCCTTCCATGATCCGTATGGTTGCGGTGCTTGTTATCGCCTGCCCCTGTGCTCTCGGTCTTGCAACCCCGACGGCCATCATGGCCGGTACAGGAAAGGGGGCTGAAAATGGAATTTTGTTTAAGAGAAGCGAAGCCCTTGAAAATGCGGCTAAACTTAAAATCATTGTCATGGACAAAACAGGGACCCTGACCCTTGGAAAGCCCACAGTGGTGGACTTTATTGCCACACAGACCTCCCATCTTTCTCCGGAAGCGCTTCTCACCCTTGCCGCCTCCCTGGAAAAAGGCTCTGAGCATCCCATCGGCAAAGCCATAGTCGCCTTTGCCCGGGAAAAGGGTCTTATTCTGGAAGACCCCCTGAATTTCAAGGCGCACAGTGGTTTCGGAGTGGAGGCGGATCTTAAGGAAGGGCGTTTCAGATTCGGCAAGCCAAAATGGTTTGATCAGGAGTTCAGTATGGGCGATGAAGCCAAAACCCTTATCCTGGAGCTTCAGAAAAAGGGAAGAACCGTTATGGTGCTTGTAAAGGACAGAATGGTGCTGGGTGTGGTGGCGGTTTTTGATGTGCTGAAACCCGAATCCAGACAGGCGGTAAAAGAGCTTCATGATGAAAATCTGAAAGTGGTCATGCTGACCGGTGATAATATTGAGACGGCAAAAATCATTGCCGCTGAAGCCCATGTGGATGAAGTGGAGGCGGAAGTCAGGCCCGATGAAAAATCCGACCGGGTGAAACAGTTTCAGAAGAACAATGTCCTTGTGGGGATGGTGGGGGACGGCATCAATGATGCCCCGGCCCTGGCCCAGGCCGACATTGGCTTCGCCATCGGCACCGGAACGGATGTGGCCATTGAAACCGGTGATATCATCCTTTCCAGCGGAAATCTGACCGGCATTCCAAAGGCCATCAAAATCAGCCGGAAAACCATTGCCACCATCCGGCAGAACCTGTTCCTGGCATTTGTCTATAATATCATCCTGATCCCTGTTGCCGCCGGAATTCTGGCCCCCTTTGACCAGTTCCCGGATTTTTTAAGACAGCTTCATCCGATCCTGGCAGCCCTGGCCATGGCGGCCAGCAGCATATCGGTGGTCACCAACAGCCTGAGATTGTATAGGGCTGATATATGATAACACCGAAATCCTGTTTTCATTCAGGGGGAACAGCGGTTCATATTAAATTTGGAAGGACCTGATACCGGATTAAAAATCAAGCTGTCAAATTCATGACATAAGGAAGATTTTTCCCGGCGACATGCGCTGTTCAAAATATTGAAAATTATATAACCAACTGAATTTAAATCATTTTTATTCTTATCATCGTCTGGGCACAAGTATTGCTTTATCCTTTGTCAGAACCTGAGAAAAACTGAAACGAGGGAAAAAGATGAAGCAGACATTTGGGCGTTTATCCGGAAGAGTGGCGGCATTGTTTTCCATGATCTTTAATGCTGCAAAAAAACAGGCAGATCATAAAAAGCTGACACAGCATATTCTCGCGCTGAATAAAAAACAATCCCCGGCAGACATCATTCACCAGGTTGCCCTTTGTTTAAAAGATATCCTGAATTACAGGCTCTTTGCCTTTGTGATGAAAAAGGATGGCGGAGTTGATGTCTGGCTGGACCCCCGGATGTATAAAAAATCCCTTGAAGATATTATTCTAAAGGATTTCGGCATTGAAAACAAAGCCGGTTTGAATTATCTGAATCATCAGTTTTGTGCGGATGAATCAGAAGTATCCTTTGATATGAAGGATCTTTTATATTATGAAATAAGTGAGGAAAATTTAAGCTTCAGGCTCTATATGTTGGCTCAAAAACCGCTTTGCCTTTATCATGATGAAATCGTGAACCTGATTCTTCAGGGCGCATCCGTTGCAGTGTCCCGGCAAATGAAAATGGAAAATTTAAGGGATGCGGCAGCCATGGATCCTTTGACCGGATGCTACAACAGAAGGGAATTTGAAAATCAGCTCAACAGAAATATTTCAGGAGCCATACGGCACCAGACAAAATTGTCCATGTTCATGTTTGATCTCGATCATTTTAAGGAAATAAACGATACCTATGGTCATCCTGCAGGGGATAAGGTCCTTAAGGAAGTATCCGCCATTGTTCAACAAAACATGAGAACCGGTGATATCCTTGCCCGGTATGGCGGTGAAGAATTTATTGCCATCCTTCCGGACACAGATAAGATCAAGGCCATGGAACTTGCAGACCGCTTGAGAATTCAGATTTCCCGGAAAGTGATTGTCCACGGTGACGATAAGATAAAGGTTACCGCCAGTTTCGGTGTGTCTGAAATGGACCGGAATGCCGACATGGGAAGGATTATCCAGGATGCCGATGCCATGCTCTACAGGGCCAAACTGAACGGCCGAAATACAGTGATGCCCGGGATCATAAAAATCGTTCCGGATAAGGGTCCTGATATCTTAAAAGAAAGAGTGAATTAGGAATCCTAAATTTTAAATTTTTCAGTCATGGCCTGTAGCTGAAGCATGACATTATTCAACAGAATTGCTTTTTCCTTAACCGTTGAAGACAAGGTATTGATTTCCTGGGATGCGGTCAGAACGTCGCTTATTTCCTGGGCCACCTGACCGGATACGGCAGAACTCTGGCTGACATTGACATTGACTTCCTGAATACCCTGGGAAACCTGGCTGATGTTTTCTGCAATGGCATTGGTGGTGGTGGATTGAAGCTCGATGGCCTCAGCCGCTTCATTTACAAAATCATTGATCTGGTTGATGATCTTGGAAATATCCTGGATTTCAGTGACGGCGCCGCCGATCTGATCCTGGATTTCCTGAATATTTCTTGCAATATCTTCCGTTGCACGGGCGGTCTGTCCTGCCAGTTCCTTGATTTCATGGGCCACAACGGCAAACCCCTTTCCGGCCTCACCCGCCCTTGCTGCCTCAATGGTGGCGTTCAGGGCCAGAAGATTGGTCTGTGAAGAGATGCCGTTAATGGTGTCGGTCACTTTATTAATGGCCTCTGCGGCCCGGCCGAGGTCGCTGACTCTTTTCGATGTCTGTAGCGCTTTTTCAACGGCTTTGTTTGTGATTTCCCGGGTATGGTTGGAGTTCTGGGCAACCTTTTCTATGTTTCTGCTCATGTCTGTGGTGCCGTTGGCAACAATCTCGACATTGGTGCTGGCCTGTTCCATGGCAGCAGCCACGGAATCCATATTCACACTCATTTCTTCTGCAGCAGAGGCTACGGTATTGACTTTTGAAACGGTTAGTTCAGAGCCCTCCGTCATTTTATCGGAAATCCGGTTTAATTCGCCGGAAGCCGAACTCAAGGTATTGACGCCCGAATTCAAATCTCTGATCATCTGGGCAAGGCCCTTAACCATTTCATTCATGGAATCAACCGTGTCTTTGATGGCATCCTTGGCCTCATAGGCAAAGGTGTACTGGAAATTTCCCTTTGCCACCTCTTTGGCAAGGGTGGCCATGCCGTTCATGCTTTTCATCAACTGCCGGTTCATGAACCCGATGATCAGAATACCGATAATCAGGGCAATAACCCCACTGATGGCAACCCCGGTAAGAATCTGTTTATTGACACCGGTCATGAGTTCACCTTCAGATACCGCAACAATGAAATAAATATCCCATGGCTGGAAATAGGTGGCATAGGCATAATTGGTTTTACCTTCATGTTCATAGACGGCAAACCCGGATTTCCCATTCAGTATGTCTTTCCCTTTTTTAAAATCCTGTATTTTCATCGACATATAGGCTTTGTCCGGGTGTATGAGAATCTCTCCCGTAGAATTGCAGATAAAAGAGTATCCATAGCCTCCGACATTCACCTTGTTGATAAGATCAACAAGGTCGGCGGTCAAAATTTTGCTTGTAATGGAATACGCACCGGCTATTTTTTTTTCCAGGTGTTCTTTAAACGGCTGAAGAACCTGCATGGAGATTTCAGCGCCTTTTTTGGTAATAAACTGATAGGGCTTATCTTCCATTACGGATTTATAAATTTCAGACTCAGCCGTATAATATTCACCAATGGGTCTTGATTCATCTTTGTTTTTAACGCTGGAGGATACTTTGATCAGTTTACTGTCATGGATTTGGTACACCGCAATATCAGATGTGCTGAAATTACCTATTTTATCAACTGTCTCAAATTCGGCCGTCGCAAATTTAAGTCCGAAAATGACCTTGGGTATGCTTAATTTCTCTTTTGCACCCGAATTGGCATAATAAACATCCATATCAGCGGTTCTGGCATTGACTATCATAACATTCCCGAGGCTGCGGCTTTCGGAAACAAGGGCCCCCATATCAGCATCAATTTTTTCTTTTTGAAGATTGTATTTCAGTTGAATGGTTTTTAAAAGCACATCCGACACATTTTGAATGCTGGTCTGTCCTTTGGCAAGAAAAGAATTTTTACTCTGATAAAAATTGACAACTGCAATAATTAAAATGGTGAGAAAGATAATTCCGATGGAGCCGATATAAAGCTTTTTATCAAAACCGAGATTTACCATTTTTTACTCCTTGTCTGAATCTAAGGTCCATTGACCCAATCTAAAATCAAGTTTTTATACTAATCTTCAAATCTTATAAGTTCAAGCAAAAATACAAAAAAGCTATATCATGGCCTTGACAGAAATATTGCGGTCTGCCAGATAATTTTTTACCTGCTGAATCGGTACTTCTTTTCTGTGGAATATACCGGCTGCCAGTGCAGCCTCCGCATCCGTGGTCTCAAAAACCGCCGCAAAATGCGCTTCACAACCTGCCCCGCTCGAGGCGATAACAGGGATGGACACCGCTTTTTTGACCGCATTGATGAGTTCAAGATCAAACCCTGAATTGGTCCCGTCCTTATCAATACAGTTTAAAAGGATTTCCCCTGCCCCAAGCGCTTCGCAGGCCTTTGCCAGGGTAACGGCATCCATATCCCGGTCTTCCCGGCCACCGCTGATTGTGCATTGGTACCAGCACCAGGCCTCATTATTCGGCCCTGGAAACCGGGTTTTTATTACATGATGCGGCTTTGCCTCATCCGGCGAAGAGACATAAACCCTTCTGGGATCGATGGAAACGACAACCGCCTGGTTTCCGTATACCCTTGATATCTGTTCAATGGAACTTGTCCCTGTTTTTTTCTTTGTTTTCACATAGTCCTCTGCAATCAACACGGCATCACTGCCGATGGAAATTTTGTCCGCCCCGGACCTGAAATACTGGGACGCCACATCCAGGGCTGTGTAATTTTTACCCTTGCTGTCTGTATAATCCCTGATCCCGCCACCGATGGTCAGCGGAATAAAGACATTTTTGCTGGTCTGTTCAAGAACCTCAATCATGGGCATGTCTTTTAAAGGGAAATCTCTGAACCCGGTGATATTGAGAAAGGTGATTTCATCGGCTCCCTCCTCATAATATCGCCTGGCCAGTTCCACAGGTTTTCCAAGGTTTCTGACATTGCCCTCCTGCCGGACATCATACTGGTCTCCTTTGGTGACCACCAGATCTCCCTGATCATTGGTGCGTACATCCAGGCAGGCGATGATTCTTTTTGAAAGCCCTTTTCCCCTGATGTCAAGGGCCTTGCCCGGTTTCAGATCTTTTTGAGTCATGAAATTTTCAAGCAGCCGGATACCGGCGGTTCCGCTTTTTTCAGGGTGAAACTGAGTACCGATGATATTGCCTTTTTGAACGCTGCTGACAAAGGCATAATCATAATCCGTGGTGGTGAGAATGACGGATTCATCTTCCGGCACCACATGATAGGAATGGACAAAATAAAATTTGGTATCAGCACTGATTCCTTTAAAGACGGGGGACTCTTTTTTCAGGTTGACCCCGTTCCATCCGATGTGCGGGACCGCAAGTCCGGTCTTAAACCGCTTCACCCTTCCCTTGAAAATCCCGATGCTTTCATTACCGAAAAAATCTTCTTCGCTGCCTTCAAAAAGGGCCTGCATCCCAAGGCAGATCCCCAAAAAGGGCCGGTCCGCCTTTAAATATTCCCTTAGGGGCTCGATATAGTTTTTTTGGTTGAGAATTTTTATCATGTTTTCATAATTGCCCACACCCGGAAAGAGCAGCCGCTCCGCATCCCCTATATCAGAAGGGGTTTGAACCGTCTTAACCGTACCGCCAAGCTTTTCTATGGCATTGACGACACTTCGGACATTTCCGGCACCATAATCCAGAAGGCTGATGATCATTTTGTTATTGTCCTTTCTTTAGCTCTATGAATATCGGTCTGATCCATGCATTTATCCATACAGCCGGGTGTTTTATCATTCCATACCGGTTTTAGAAAGAAAATTATCCATCTTTACCGGATCAGCCCTTTTCTTGCGAAAAGGCCCTGGAGGTCATCCTTAAACACAATAGAGGTAAATCCGGATGTTTCAAGCCTTTTTATGGTATTCACAATAAACCGGTCCCCGGCTTTGATTTTTTTGGGGCTGCCGGTATAATGGAATAATTTTGAATGGGGAGCCATCACCCGGAAAAGCTCAGTATAAAATTTTTTCCCATAAAGATCCCCGGTTTGAGACGTGAATCTCGGGGGATCATGAATCACGCTGTTAAAGAAATTATTTTCAAGCCCGCTAATATATTGAGTGATATCTGCATGGATAAACACAAGCTGATTTTCATCTGTTTTTTTCAACCAGGGATTCAGATTGCGAAGCCGGATGACCTCGCTGCTTTTTTCCGTTGACATCACTTTTTTTGCCCCGGCTTTAATGGCAAAAAGCGCAGAGTAGCCAAGACCTCCGCAGGTATCAAGAACCGTATCTCCTTTTGAAACCACCATCCTGGTTTTTTTCTCGGCATCCATCAGGGGGGCCATCTCTTTTGAACGGTGCATCTTGATACCGTCGATCTCAAGGATTGGCGCTGTTTGGGTGTAAACCAGCTTATAATAGGCATTGCTCCGGATTTCAAGAGGGCTCAGGGCATTATCCCGGAAAAGAAAAATTTTATTTTTTACGGAAGCAATGGCCTCAAGCGTTTTCCGATCAATAACTAGAGCCTGGTCTATTATCAGCCTGTCTTTTTCAATGGGCCACAGATTTTCAGTCAGGTTGAGATCAAGGGACACAAGGACTTTGTTTTTCCCTTTCTGCATGGCCTCAAGAATGACGGACACAGATTCAAAATGAAAATAAAAATTGGTCATTGGTTAAAAATCAATACTGCCGGGGGTTCTGGGGAACGGGATCACATCCCTGATATTGCCGATGCCGGTAATCATCATTAAAAATCTTTCAAACCCCATGCCGAATCCTGAATGGGGAACAGACCCGTATTTCCTGGAATCCAGATACCACCAATAATTATCCAGGGGCAGGTTCATCCGTTTCATCCGCTCTTCCAGAACATCCAGCCGCTCTTCTCTCTGGCTGCCGCCGATGAGTTCACCGATGTCCGGAACCAGGAGGTCCACAGCGGCCACGGTTTTTCCATCATCATTGACCCGCATGTAAAAAGGCTTGATTCCTTTGGGATAATCCGTGAGAAAGACCGGTTTTTTGCAATACACTTCTGCCAGAAAGCGCTCGTGTTCGGACTGGAGGTCTATGCCGTATTCAACCGGGAATTCAAAGGCCTGCCCGGATTTTTTCAGGATATCCACGGCTTCGGTATAAGTGATCCTTGCAAATTCCGAATTTAAAAGAGTATCAATTCTCCCCTCAAGGGTTTTATCCACAAAATTCATGAACAGCGCCATGTCTTCGGCACATTCTTCCATGGCATAGCGGGTCAGGTATTTGACAAGCTCTTCCCCATGGTCCATATTGCCTTTCAGATCACAGAAGGCCATTTCCGGTTCAAGCATCCAGAACTCGGCCACATGGCGGCTGGTATTGGAATTTTCCGCCCTAAAGGTCGGACCGAAGGTATAAACGTCTCCAAGAGCCATGGCAAACATTTCAGCCGACAATTGACCGGATACGGTCAGATTGGACTCCCGACCAAAGAAATCAAGGCTGAAATCCATTTTTCCCAGCTTTTTAACAGCTTCCGGATCAAGACTGGTGACCCTGAACATTTCTCCCGCACCCTCGCAGTCAGACCCGGTGATCAGGGGTGTTGTCAGATACCGGAATCCTTTTTCCTTGTAAAATTTATGAACGCTATAGGCCATTTCCGATCTGAGCCTGAAGACTGCCCCGAATTTATTGGTCCTGGGTCTCAAATGTGCAATGGTTCTTAAAAACTCGTCAGAATGCCTTTTTTTCTGAAGGGGGTAGGAGTCCGGTGCTATATTGATAATCTCAACCTCTCTGGCCTGAATTTCCCATTTCTGACCTTTACCCGGAGATTCCACAAGAGTTCCCATAACCGATACAGAACTTCCCGTGGTAAGGGTTTCGATATCTGAATAATGGGTCAGATTCCTATCAGAAAGGATCTGGATATTTGAAAGGCATGAGCCGTCATTGATTTCCATGAAAGAGAATTCTTTTGAGTCCCGTTTTGTTCTGACCCAGCCTTTGACAAGAACGTCTCCTGGGGATTGATCAAGCATGAGCAGCGCATTGATTTTGGTTCTTTTCATTGCTTTATCCTGGAAAAAATATTAGATTAAAAAATTTGATTACACCCTTTACCCAAAAAGGTTTTTTTATAAAAATCAGTATCATGCACAAGCAAAATTATCAAGACATCCTTTCTCGGGTTCAGCGGCCCACGCAATATGTCGGCAATGAAATCAATACGGTTAAAAAAGATCCAAAGACGGTGGATCTGACCTTTGCCCTGGTATTTCCGGATCTCTATGAAATCGGAACCTCCCATTTCGGGATCCAGATTCTATACTCCATTCTAAACAGCCATGAAAAGATAGCCGCAGAGCGGTTCTTTGCACCGGCCCCGGATATGGAAGCCATTCTTCTGGAAAAAAAAATACCCTGCCTTTCCATGGAATCAAAGAAAGAACTGAAGAGTTTTGACATCATCGGCGTCAGCCTTCTGTACGAGTTGAATTTCACCAATATTCTCACTCTGTTGAGTCTGTCTTCCATCCCGTTTTATTCAAGGGACCGAAAAGATGTATTTCCCCTTGTTATCGGTGGTGGTCCCTGTGCGTTTAATCCGGAACCCCTGGCCGACTTTTTTGATGCCTTTGTCATCGGGGACGGAGAAGAGGTGTCCGTCAAGATTGCAAACCTTGTCATGGCCTTTAAAAAAGAAGGGGATGGTAAAAAGAAAACATTGTTGAGACTCTTGTCAAAAATAGACGGGGTGTATATCCCTTCCTTTTTTACACCGGCCTATGATGACCTTGGCCTTCAGAGGCTCACTCCTTTGTTTGAAGACTATCAGAATGTCAAGCGGGCGTTTTTACCGAGCCTGACCAAAGAAACCTTTCCTGTTTCTCCGATAATTCCATTTGCAAAGCCGGTTCATGACCGGTTAAGACTTGAGATTGCCAGAGGGTGTTCAAGGGGCTGCCGGTTCTGCCAGGCCGGCATGATATACCGCCCGGTCAGGGAAAGATCCCTGGAAGATCTGATTGAGATCACGGAAACATCATTAAGAACAACCGGCCATTCCGATATCTCCCTTTTATCCTTGAGTACCGGGGATTATTCAAACCTGCCGGAATTGATGAAACGCCTCCATGCCATCGGTCAGGAACACTGCAATGCCATCTCCCTTCCCTCCATCAGGGCGGAAAAGCTTACCCCGGATCTCATGCAGATCATCAAAAAAGTCAGGAAAACAGGATTTACCATTGCTCCTGAAGCCGGGTCCCAGCGCCTGCGAGACATCATCAATAAAAATCTGACGGAAGACAGCATCCTCTCTACGGTTGAAAATGCAATGGCCCTCGGCTGGAAGAATATCAAACTGTATTTCATGCTTGGATTGCCCTTTGAAACTTCGGAAGATATCGAAGCCATCTGTCATCTTTCAAGACGATTGGCCTCTTCCTATGCCAAGGGCAAAAAGAACATCAATGTGAGCACCACCTGTTTTATTCCCAAGGCCCACACCCCGTTTCAGCGATGCCCGCAGATTTCTCTCGATGAAGCCAGGGAAAAACTGCAATATCTGAAGAGCAATCTCAGGCACCCCAAGATAAACCTCAAATGGCAGAGCCCGGAAATGAGCCTTTTGGAAGGTGTCTGGTCCAGGGGAGACAGAAGACTGTCAAAACTTCTGGTTGCTGCCTTTGAAAAAGGCTGCCGTCTGGACGGCTGGACAGATAAATTTAATTTTTCCTTGTGGCAGAAAGCATTTGAAGAAACAGAAATTGATCCTTTGTTTTATACCACCCGCCAAAGGGATGAAGACGAGCCCCTTCCCTGGGACCACATTGATTCAGGTGTAAGCCCGGAATTTTTAAAAAAGGAATTCCAAAAAGCAAAGGGGGAAATCCTAACCCCGGACTGCCGGGACAATGACTGTACCGGATGCGGGGTTTGCGATTTTAAAACAATCAAACCCGTGCTTTATGACCCGGATATCCGGGAGCCGGATCCCAACTCTTTTCATGAGCCAAAAAGATTGCCGGATGATGCATTTGCCAAATTTGAACTCTCATTTTCAAAACTGGATGAGGCAAGATTTTTCGGCCATCTTGAACTGGGGATCATTTTTCAAAGGGCGGTCAAAAGAGCAGGATTAAATGCCCGATATTCCCAGGGCTTTAATCCTTTGATGCAGATTTCCTTTGAAAATGCCCTGCCCGTCGGGATGGAAAGCAGAGAAGAAATTTTATGGATTTATTTTGAAAAAGAAATGGTACCGGCCCAAATTGTGAATTTATTAAACAAAGAGCTTCCCCAAGGTCTTTTAATTACCGGGTGTAAACTCTTTAACCGGAAAAAGGAGGGAAATGAAAAATCAGCCCGATACTTCATCCGGCTTTCGGAAGGGTGCTTTGACAAAGAAGAGGTGAAAAGATTCTTACAATTGCCGGAATTTATTGTTCAGGACCTAAGTAAAAAGGGAAAGACCCGGACCACGGATCTGAGAAAATCCGTTGAAAAAATAGAGTTTATTAATTTACATACGCTTGAAATGATACTGAAAAATTATAATGAGCGAATCGTAAGGCCTGTGGAAATACTGACAAATTGTTTTAAACTGGATGAAAAAACCCTGGTTTCCGCCAGGATAACAAAAATGGAACAGGGATAGATCCATGTTAAAAGAGCTTGTGGTCAATGCAGCGCCCCATGAAACCCGTGTGGCGCTTCTTGAGAACGGCACGGTTGTCGAGGTTTTTATTGAAAGACAGGATGAGACCTCCATTGCCGGAAATATCTATAAGGGACGGGTTCAGCGGGTTTTACCAGGAATGCAGGCCGCCTTCGTGGACATCGGATTTGACCAGGCAGCCTTTATTTATGTGGATGATGTCCTGGATGCGGCAAGCCATGTCATGTATCTGAAATTTGAACAGGGCAATGATGGGGAAACCGATGCCGAACCAGGTGAAATGGAGATGGAAACGGCAGAGATTTCAGGAAATCTTCCTTCCTGGAAATCTTCCATGAATCATGAGTGCAGCATTGAGGAGCTGTTGACGGAAGGCCAGGAAATTCTGGTTCAGGTTGCCAAATCCTCCATCGGGACCAAGGGACCCAGGGTGACCACCCATATTTCCCTGGCCGGTCGGTATATGGTATTGATGCCCACAGTGGATCATATCGGCATTTCAAAAAGGATTGAGATAGATGCGGAAAGGGTCCGCCTGAAAGATCTATTATTATCCATTCGGAAAAATAAATTCGGATATATTTTAAGAACCCAGGCAGAAGGGATCGATGCCGACACCATGACAAAGGAAATCGAATTTCTGACCAAAACATGGGAAGCGATCCTTTTAAAAAGCAAAACCGCACCGGCCCCATCTCTCATCTATAAAGATCTGACCGTTACATTCCGGGCGGTAAGGGATCTTCTGGCCAATGAGGCGGATAAGCTCATCATTGATTCAAAGGAAGAATATGAAAATGTTCAGAGGTTTTTAAAAAGGCTGATGCCGGATGTAAAACTGTCTGTGGAACTATATGAGGGAAGAGAATCCATTTTCGATGCCTACAATATAGAAGGGGACGTGGCCAGGGCATTGAAGAAAAAGGTCTGGCTCAAATCCGGGGGATATATCGTGATCGAACATACGGAAGCCCTGGTGGCCATTGATGTGAACACCGGCCGCTATGTGGGTAACCACAATTTTGATGAAACCATATTAAAGACCAATCTGGAGGCGGTAAAAGAGATTGCCTACCAGATCAGGCTTCGCAATATAGGCGGGATAATCATCATTGATTTCATCGACATGAAAAAAGAGCACCACCGGGAAAAAGTCATGGCCCAGATGAACGAGGCCATGAAAAAAGACAAGAGCCAGACCAATATCCTGCCCTTGACCGAACTTGGGCTCGTGCAGATGACAAGGAAAAGAATCCGGCGTAACCTAACCCGGACCCTTTGCGAACCTTGCTTTTACTGCAATGGAGACGGGCACCTGCTGTCGGGAAAATCCATCTGCCATAAAATATACAGGGATCTTGTCAGTGAGGCGGCAGACATCATGGGCAACCGGTTTACAGTGAAAGTTCACCCTGAAATTGCCCAGTTGCTCCATGGGCGGGAAAAACATCTGATTTCATCCCTTGAAAAACAGTTTTTAAAGCCCATTGTCATTTATCCTGAACCCAATTATCACATTGAAGAATTTCATATATTTGAATCCCTGATAAAATAAAAGCTAAGGGGGTTGATGCGCCATCACCCCATACGCATATAAGGAGACCCATATGCAGAAGATAAAAATGAAAACTCCCCTGGTGGAGCTGGATGGTGATGAAATGACCCGGGTCCTCTGGCCGGTGATCAAGGAAAAGCTTATCCTGCCCTTTGTTGATCTGAAAACAGAATATTATGATCTTGGTATTCGGCACAGGGATGACACCGATGATCAGGTGACAATTGATGCCGCAAATGCCATAAAAAAATATGGGGTGGGTGTGAAAAATGCCACCATCACACCCAATCAGGAAAGGGTGGAAGAATATGGTTTGAAAAAGCAGTGGAAAAGCCCTAATGGAACCATCCGTGCCATGCTGGACGGAACCGTATTCAGAAAGCCTATAATTGTAAAGAACATCAAACCTGCCGTAAAATCGTGGAAAAAACCGATTTCCATAGGCCGGCATGCCTATGGAGATGTCTACAAAAACGCGGAGATAAAAACACAGAAAGGAGGTAAGGCGGAAATTGTTTTTACGGATGCCCTGGGTCATGAGACAAGGGAAACCATCATGGAATTTTCCGGCCCCGGCATTATTCAGGGGATGCACAATACCGAGGCCTCAATCTCAAGCTTTGCAAGGGCCTGTTTTGATTATTCGCTTCAAGAAAAAATCGACTGCTGGTTTGCAACAAAAGACACCATTTCAAAGATATATGACCAGACATTTAAAAATATTTTTGAAGACCTCTATGCGACCGAATACAAAGAAAAATTTACTGTGGCCGGGATTTCTTTTTTTTATACCCTTATCGATGACCTTGTCGCCAGAATCATGAAGACCGAAGGCGGGATTCTCTGGGCGTGCAAGAATTATGACGGGGATGTCATGAGCGACATGGTGGCATCAGCCTTCGGGTCCCTTGCCATGATGTCCTCCGTGCTGGTGTCGCCCCAGGGGTATTTTGAATATGAGGCTGCCCACGGAACCGTCCAGAGACATTACTATAAACACCTGAAAGGGGGAAAAACCTCAACCAATGCCGTGGCCCTGATATTTGCCTGGACAGGGGCATTGAGAAAACGAGGGGGACTGGACGGATTACCATTGCTTTCAGGTTTTTCAGACCGGCTTGAAAAACTGGTGATTAAAACCATTGAGGAGGGGTATATGACAGGAGACCTTGCCGCCATCTGCGAGCCTTGTGCAAAAAAGGTTCTTGATTCCACGGAGTTTCTGGAGATCCTGGCAAAAAGACTTTCAGAAGGATATTCTGAATAAAAACAGATTAAAAAGAAAAATTGAACCAGGATCATTCTTGACAATTTTAATTAAAAACGATAATGTCCTGCGGTTATGGTGGTTTATAGTATAAAATTAACCTATGGATATTATTTAGTTAAGGATTGATCATTTATGAAACGAACATTTCAACCCAGCAACCGGAAAAGAACAAGGAAACACGGATTTCTTAAACGAATGGCAACCCCCGGAGGAAGACGTATTCTCAACGCCAGAAGAGCAAAAGGAAGAAAAAGGCTTGCCGTTTAATAAAGGGAATGATTGACTAATTTTTGTTTGCCAAAAAATGTACGGCTCTTGAAGAGAGCTCAATTTCTAACACTTTCAGAATACGGGAAAAAGGTACATGCAGACAGCTTTATAGCAATTGTGCTTAAAGGAACTGCTCAAAACAATCGAATTGGCATTACAGTATCAAAAAAAGTAGGAAATGCGGTAGAGCGGAACAGGATAAAAAGAATTATTAGAGAATATCTCAGACATAATAAAGAGAATATTGCAGGGCCAAAGGATATTAATATCATTGCAAGGAAGGGTATGGCAACGCTATCCAATGAGCTGATTATTGAGAAGCTTGATAAACTTTTTATAAAAATAGCATTATATCAATCATGAAAACGCTATTATTATTATTTATTAAATTTTATCAATATTTTATATCACCTTTTACAGGCAGCAACTGCCGTTATTATCCGACATGTTCGGCCTATGCAGTTGAAGCGGTTGAAAAATACGGCAGCCTGAAAGGTGCAATTCTAACGGCAAAAAGAATACTGCGGTGTCATCCATTCCATGCAGGGGGATTTGATCCGGTCCCATAATTTATCCCAACGCACGGCGTGTTTCCTCTTCTAATGTGAAGTCCCTTTGCAATATATTTATAGACTTAGGAGAGAAAATGGATGAACAAAAACGGTTAATACTCGCTGTCGTACTTTCTGTGATAGTCCTTGTCGGATATCAGGCATTCTTTGCAAAAACGCCTGATCCGGGCAGCCTTCCAAAGGAAGTTCAGACCCAGGGTGAAGTCCGATCAAAGGACAGGGAAGCCGTCCCGACTGTTTCCGAATACAAGGCAAAGACCGATATCGCACCTGAAACCGTTGAACCACAAAAGAAAGATTTTCGCACCATAACGATATCAACACCGCTGTATCATATTGCCATTTCCGAGGCTGGCGCTGCCGTTAAAAGCTTTGAACTCAAAAATTATTATCAGACAAATGAAAAGGGTTCTCCGTTAAAGCAGCTCATACCAAAAGAGCTTGAAGAAGGTGTTCTTTCTTTTGATCTTGAAGGAAAGTCTATTCCAGGACTAAAGAATGCCGCGTATTCAGCAAAAGTTGATTCCGATGTGATCAATGTCTCTCAAGGTGAAAAAACCATTGAATTTGTTTTGGAAACATCCCAGGGAATATTGGTGAAAAAGGTTTTCACCTTTAAAGCCGATTCATATCTGATCGATTGTGATATAGTATTCCAGAACGCCTCAGACGCAACTCTGAACGATTCCATTGTAGTTTCCATCCCGGGAATTTATAACAAAGAAGTCGAAGACAGATCCAAATTCGCATTTGAAGGGCCTTCGGCGCTTATCGCCAATGAATATACCGAAATCAACCCTGATGACATTAAAGACAAGAGCACTTATACTGGAAAAATAGGCTGGGCAGGGTATTCGGAACGATATTTTTTTACAGCCCTGATGCCGAAAATAAAAGACGGCAGTGATCCTGTTGATGCCAAACTTTTTCTAACCTATGCCAATGACAAGGTTATCACCCATTATGTTCAGAAAATGGAACCCCTGGATAAAGGCCGGCAAGGCGCACATTCATTTGTATTCTATATGGGGCCCAAAAGTCACAAAGTTCTGAGTAAATATGACAACAGCCTTAAGGAAGCGGTAAACTTCGGCTTCTTCAATGTGCTTGCCAAACCGCTTCTGATCGGCATGAATTTTATCCATGACGTGATTCCCAACTATGGGGTTGCCATTATCCTTTTGACCATCATCATCAAGCTGGTGTTCTGGCCCCTTGGCACAAAAAGTTATAAATCCATGAACAAAATGAAAAAAGTTCAACCGCTGATGATGGAGCTCAGGGAAAAATATAAAAATGATAAGCAGAGAATGAACCAGGAGGTCATGGGCCTTTACAAGACCTATAAAGTCAATCCGGCCAGTGGCTGTCTGCCGATGTTGGTCCAGATGCCGATTTTTTTTGCTCTTTACAGAATGCTTTACCAGGCCATAGAACTGAGGCATGCCCCTTTTTTAGGGTGGATAACTGATCTGGCTGCCCCGGAACGGCTGTTCCATTTTAATTTTTCGATTCCATTTATGGATGCGCCCCACGGTATCCCGGTATTGACCCTCCTGATGGGGGCATCTTTCCTGCTCCAGCAGAAGATGACACCCATGGGCGGTGACCCCATGCAGGCCAAAATGATGATGCTGATGCCGTTGATTATGACGGTTTTATTCGTTAATTTCCCGGCAGGATTGGTTCTTTACATGTTTGTAAACAATATCATTTCCATGGGTCAGCAGTATTATATTCAAAAGAAATTATCGTAAGCAGGAGGACGGTTTAGATTATGACACAAACTCAAGAATTTACAGGAAAAAATTTAGATATCGCAATAAAAAATGCCTGTTCGGCATTGTCCCTTTCCAAAAACAAATTAAAATATGATGTCATTTCAGAGGGAACATCAGGAATTTTCGGGATTGTCGGAAGAAAAGATGCCAGGATCAGGGTAACCCTTCCAAAAATTGATGAATCCGAAGAAAAGGAAGGCATTCTTTCAATGGTGGATGAGGCCTTTGGGGAAGGGACCCGTCGTGAAGATCGGTCTGCATCGCCCAGATCAGAAAAGGAAGACGAAGAAAATGATCATGATGACATGGAAGGCGACTATTCAGAGGAAGATCTAAACGAAG
The DNA here is from genome assembly GCA_031395015.1 of Desulfobacterales bacterium. Classification (GTDB taxonomy): domain Bacteria; phylum Desulfobacterota; class Desulfobacteria; order Desulfobacterales; family Desulfobacteraceae; genus Desulfobacula. Next base: position 62,294 of record JANNUH010000131.1, read on the forward strand.
GGGAAGGCGAAGACCTCGAAGAAGATGAAACGGTAGAGGAAACAGATGAAGAAGAAACAGATGAAAATGCCGTTGATGTCTCTGAAGAATCATCAAAATTAGGGGTTGAAACCCTTCAGAAGATTGCGGATCTGATTACAGAGGGTGCAAAAGTCACTGCCCAAACCGAAGCTGACCGCCTGACCCTCTGCATTGAAGGCGGAAATTCCGGGATATTGATCGGCAGAAAGGGCCAGACCCTGGATGCCATGCAGTTTTTAACAGATAAAATTATTAACCGGAAAAGTGAGGCCAGGGTCAGGGTCAGAGTAGATATTGAAGGATATATGGAAACCCGTAAATCCAATCTTAAACACCTTGCCTATAAAATGGCCGACAAGGCTAAAAAAACCGGGCGCCCTGCCACCATCAACCAGATGAGCGCCCAGGACAGGCGGATCGTTCACCTGGCCTTGAAAGATGATACAAAGGTCAGAACCCAGAGCATGGGGGAAGGATATTACCGGCGACTTGTCATTTTTCCCAAGAAGAAAACCGCCTTTCGGGGTAAAAAACGGGAAAAAAAATAATGTCCTATGAATGATACAATTGCCGCAATAGCAACTCCCTTTGGAAGTGGCGGAATTGGTGTCATACGGATTTCCGGCCCGGATGCCTTCAGTATCGCATTAAAGATGTTTTCACAAAGAAAAAGCCGGTTTGAGGGCCTGGAAAATTTAGAATCCCACAAGGTCCGGCACGGCTATATTTTTGATAAGAAATCCATGTCCGTGATTGATGAAGTGTTATTAGTCCCCATGAAAGGGCCGTCCTCCTATACGGCTGAGGATGTGATTGAAATCCAGGCCCATTCAGGCACCTTTGTGTTAAGGGCGATTCTTGAGGAAGTTCTGTCTTGCGGGGCAAGGCTTTCCGAGCCCGGTGAATTCACAAAAAGGGCTTTTTTAAATCAGAGAATTGACCTGACCCAGGCTGAAGCCGTTGCCGATATCATCAATGCCAAGTCTGCAAATGCCTTGAAATTTGCCACATCCCAGATTCTTGGAACCCTGGGGAAAAAAATTCAGGAATTAAGAGAACGCCTGATTCATTTTTTATCCCTTATCGAAGTCAATATTGATTTTCCGGACGATGTGGCGCCCTTTTGCCCATCGGAAAATGAGATCCAGGGGCTTTTCGATGTTCTTGAAAAATGCCGGGAATTCATCAAACAGCACGATGATGCCTGCTTTTTAAAAGAAGGCATCCGGGTAACCATCTGTGGTTCTCCCAATGTAGGCAAATCAAGCCTCATGAACCGCCTGCTGGAAAAGGACCGCTCCATTATTACCGCCATTCCCGGAACGACGAGGGACCCTGTTGAAGAAGGGTTGAATATAGACGGGGTTCCCTTTGTGATCATCGATACGGCAGGCATTCACCAGACCGACGATCTTGTGGAAATTATCGGAATTGAAAAGGCAAAAGACCATATCACTGCATCGGATATGGTCCTTTATATGAAAGAACCGGGATCTGTTTTCTCGGAAAGGGAATTTGAAAAAATTGTACCCCTGGGGAAAAAGGTGATTTTTGTGGTGAATAAGATTGATATCAACGAAGGAAATCTGCCAAAACTTTCTGAAAAATATCAGCATATTCCAACAGTTGAAATTTCAGCCCTTTTAAACAAAGGGATAAAAGAACTGAAACTGAAAATTCTCAATCTCAGTATTGCCGAGCTGGATATGGAGAAATCCCCTGTCATCCCGAATCTGAGACATAAAAAAGCCCTGGAACAGGCTGTGGAGAGCCTTGAAACTGCATTGGAAGGATTGAAGAATGGACAGGCTGAAGAGCTTCTGGCCATTGATATTAAAAATAGCATAGATTCTCTTGGAACAATTACGGGAGAAACAGCATCTTTGGATATATTGGACAATATTTTCAGTAATTTTTGTATCGGCAAATAAAGGATTGAAACCATGGCATTAAATTTAAGAGAACATTTTGTAAAATATGAAGCATTGGTTCAGATGACGGACGGCATATTTGACCGGGTTAAAGCCGAGTATCCCAAAGAAGTGTTCTGCAGGGAAAAATGCAGTGATTGCTGTTATGCAATTTTTGATCTCACCCTGATTGAAGCATTGTATCTAAAAGACAGGTTCTTAAAAAAATTCAGCGGTAAGCCGAAAAATGACCTTATTGAAATTGCAGATAAAACAGACCGGGTTCTTGCCAGGATGAAACGAGATGCATTCATGGAAGTCAAGGGCGGCGCCAATGAACTGGATATTGTAGGGAAAATGTCCATGGAGAGGGTCAGATGCCCGCTCCTGGGCGAAAACGATCTCTGTCTCATGTATGAATCACGACCCATCACATGCAGGATTTACGGTATCCCGACCTCCACCGCCGGCACAAGCCATATCTGTGGGCGCACAAATTTTCAACAGGGAGAGCCTTATCCGACCCTGAATATGGATAAGATTTATACCCAGCTTCAGCTTCTTTCAGCTCAATTGGTAAAAGATATTAATTCAGTAAACATCAGGATGCATGAAATGCTTATCCCTGTTTCAATGGCCATTGTAACGGATTTTAATGAAGACTATCTGGGAGTGAAAAAAAATGGATAAATTTACTCCGGAACAGATCGAAGAAAAGAAAAAAGCCATCTTTGATGCCATGGGCCAAAGAGGGCAGAAACAAATTTTAAAAAAAGGATATGAAAACTGGAACCCTTTTCAGGAGCCCAAGGACCCCATCGATATCCGCAAAGACAAAACCAAACGGACCACCCAGGTTCTCATCCGGGAGTTTTTATCCGCAGTCAGTCATGATAATTATTCAAATGCCTTTGCCCAGGGCGCCCTTGAAATGAGTCTTGGAATTATCAATGAAGATGAAAAAATACGGGGGATGTTTGAATTTGCCTGCTGGTATCAGGATCTTTTAAAAAAAGAAGGTTATGATACCCCCTGAACTAAAAGAAATTCAGGAAGAAATCTTAAATATTCTTTTTCAATCCGATGTCAAACTGACAGCTCAGGGATTCATCAAAGAAATAAAATCCCGGTATTCGCTTTCTTTTTCCAAAGCAAAAGAAGTTTTACAAGGCCTTATTGATGATCAGGAACTTTCCTATCAGTATCTTTATGGTTCCACCTATGTGGAAAAAAGCTTTTTAAAACCGGTCCGGGTTTCCGATCATTTTATCTTAAAACCTCCATGGTATAGCGAAAGTCCAACCACAAATGATATTGAAATTATGATTGAACCCGGCATTTCCTTTGGCTCAGGTCAGCATCCCACCACAAGATTGTGCCTGAACGCCATTGATTTCTGCTTTTTTGAAAATAAGAGGATACCCTTTCATCCGGAACAGGAATGTACCGGAGCGGATATCGGCACCGGTTCCGGAGTTCTTGCCATGGCCATGTGTCTTGCCGGTCTGTCGTCCTGCGAGGCGTATGAGATTGACCCTGTTTCCATTTGTGAAGCCAAAAAAAATATCGACTTAAACCATCTTTCCGGAAAAATCAAGGTGATTGAAGACAGTATCAAAGACAGCAAAAATATCTTTTCCATCATTTGCGCCAACCTTCGGTATCCGACGCTGGCCTCCTTGTCTGAAACCATTTATTCAGGGCTGGAAGAAAACGGGATGGCCGTTCTATCCGGTTTTCGAGAATGGGAAAGGGACCTTGTTTTCAATTCCTATGCAGAAAAAGGTTTTGACCTTGTATGGCAAAACGATGATAAAAAATGGTCTGCCTTTGTACTGGCTAAGAAAATAGGTTAAACTCAGGGGATGAAGGCTTTCTTAAGAATCCTGGTTTCCCTTTTTTTAAGCGGTTTTCTCTACGGCAATATTTATTTCTGGGTCGATGAATCCGGAACCAAGCATTTCAGCAATGTCACATCGCCGTCAGGAGAGACCGTTGAAGAGAGTATCGAAAGCCACAGGGTTTTTGAAAATCTGACCTCCGGGGAAGAGTTTCATCAGAAGTTTAAAGTTTTGAAAATATTTGATGGAGATTCCCTGCAAGTCGCGGCCATGGATCTTGTATTCAGCATCCGGCTTTGCGGTATAGATTCGCCTGAAATTGGCGATGGGGACCAGCAGAGTCAGCCCTTCAGCCGGGAGGCAAAAGCATATCTTGAGACGCTTCTTAACAGCCGGGAGGTTTCGCTTAAAAGCCATGGTGCAGACAGCTATCACAGGCAATTGGCAGAAATTTTTATGGATGGGAAAAATATCAATATTGAAATGATAAAACAGGGTTTGGCTGAGGTTTATAAGGGAGATCCGCCCAAAACCCTTGATCTGCATCTTTATTTAAAAGCAGAAGAACAGGCAAGAAAAGCCGGGAAAGGAATCTGGAAGCTTGGGAAATCCTATAAAAGCCCGAAGCAATGGCGCAGGGAAAACCCAAGAAAATAAATTCCGGCTTGCCAAATTCTTTTTGAATGTTTATCCTTTTTTTATAAGAGGAATCATACTGATCATTAAAAAAGTATGACCCGGGAAGAAAAATTTTAAACTGTTATTAAGGAGCCGCCACGATGAAAGACAGAGCACTGAGAAGGCACCAGGAGTTTAAAGTAAAAAAGAGAAGTATTGAAACCTATCAAAGCTGCATCGGAGATGATTTACCTGAAGCAGAGTTGCAGGAGCTGGAAAATAATGTTGAAAAATTAAGAAAGGTCTGTGTTGCAAGCCAACAACAGGATGAAGAATCCAAAAAGGTCGGTAAAAAACCCCTCAGGGAATTAAAACACGATATTTCCATGAAAGAGCAGTTGAGCTAAGTCAACCCAGTTTTTAAGATATACGCCCCATTGATCCGGTAAGACAATGGGGCGTATTGTATTTTTTACAAAGGATCACTAAAACGGAATATCGTCATCGGGCATCTGATCCTGTCCTCCGGTCATGCCGGGATGGGCCTGGTTCTGGTAATTATTGGCCGGGCCAGGATCGGTTTTCTGATGCCCGCCGCCCCCTTTAGCATCCTGTTTTCCGCCGAGAAACATAAAATTTGATGCGACAACTTTGGTCATATAATGGGTTTGGCCCTCTTTTTCATAAGTCGACGTCTGTAATTTTCCTTCGATATAGATCTGGCTACCTTTGGACAGATATTTCTCGCAGGTTTCTGCTTGTTTGCCGAATACAACGATATTATGCCATTCTGTCTTTTCCTGTTTTTCACCGCTTGTTTTATCGGTCCACTGCTCACTTGTGGCAATGGAAAAATTAACAACTGCCAACCCTTGTTGGGAATACCGGATTTCAGGGTCTCTGCCAAGGTTTCCGATGAGCATCACTTTATTAAGACCAGCCATTTGTTTTCTCCTGTTTTGGTGTAAATTTAAGAATATATGATTTTTAAATTATTTACCCGATTCAAAACCCTGTGTCAAAGGGATATTTTTTTATAAAAAAAAAATGAAAAAACAATAGATATTGACAAGAATTGATTTTGGGTTTACGTTGCTATTAAAGTAGCAACACTTATGGGAGATGAACATGGATACCTATTCAAATTTAAAAGAACTTGGTTTTTCACAGTATGAGGCCACCTGTTATATGGCGCTTGTCAGTGAACATCCGGTGAATGGTTCCCAGTTGAGCAAAATATCAGGCATTGCCCGGTCAAGAATCTATGATGTGCTCAGAAGCCTGATCTCCAAGGGCTATGTCATTGAAATCAATGCGGGTCAATATGCACCCCTGCCTTCCGATGAATTGATCCGGCGACTCAAAAAAAGTTTTGAAACCAATCTTGGCGCATTTGAAACCCAGCTTTTAAATTCAACCCGGAAAGAAGATTTTGAATATATCTGGACCATTACCGGCTACGACAATGTCATGCAAAGAGCCGGTGAAATGATCAATGACGCAAAAGAAGAGATTTATGTGAGATTGTTTCCCGAAGCAGACCGCTGCCTGAATCCGTATTTAGAAGAAGCTCAAGTGCGGGGGGTAAACATCCGGTATATTGCCATGGGTAAAATTCCCATGAAATTTGAGGTCATGGTCATGCACCCGGATCATGAACATCTCCAGCAGACCATTGGCGGGCGGTCCATCGAAGTGATCACGGATAAACGGGAGGCCCTTGTCGGGGTTTTCGAAACCGGTCATGAAAATATCTCCCCCATCAACTGGACACGGAATCAATGGTTTATCGTGGCCAACCGGGACAGCCTGCGCCATGATTTTTATCATAGTTTCCTGGAAAAAATACTGGATCGGCAACAGGAACTGACAGAAAAAGAATTAAAAATTTACAAAATTATAAAAGAGGATAATTAGGGGAGGTCAACATGACTGCAATGAGAAAAATAAATTATTTCAGCGGGTTTTCAAATGAGAAGGATAAAACCATTTTCAATCTGGAACAGGAATATGGTGCCCACCATTATGAGAGAATTCATCTCGTTGTCAGGCATGCCAAGGGATGCTGGCTCACGGATGAAAAAGGTCATAAATACCTGGATTGCCTTGCCGCATATTCTGCCGCAAATCCGGGCCACCATCACCCGACCATTGTCAATGCGGTCATGGATGCCCTCATCGGGAACTATGCCTCTGTCTTATCCAATGTGGTTTTCACGGACCCCCTGGGAATTTTTCTGTCTGAAGCGGCAAAATTCGCCCCCCAGATGGGGCCCCGGTTCGGGAATCACGGCAACAAGGTGCTCCCCAAGAACGGGGGTGTGGAATCTGTCGAAACCGCCATCAAAACCATGCGGTATTATGGATTCAAGAAAAAGAAAATTGAAGACGGAAAACAGGAAATCATTGTGTTTGACGGCAATTTCCATGGCCGGACCATTTCCGTTGTCTCTTTTTCTTCCAAAAAAAAATACAGGGAAGGATTCGGCCCGCTGACTCCGGGCTTTGTATCAGTGGAATTCGGCAATCTTGAAGCGGTTCAAAAAGCCATTACCCCCAATACCTGCGGCATCCTGGTGGAACCCTTTCAGGGAGAAGGTGGAATGAGAATACCGCCCGATGGTTTCCTCAAAGGGCTTCGAAAATTGGCCGATGAGCATGATCTTCTCTTGATATGTGATGAAATCCAGGTGGGCATGGGCCGGACCGGGAAAAAATTCTGCTTTGAGCATGAAGGCATTGTCCCGGATGGCGTCATCCTCGGCAAGGCCTTGTCAGGCGGCCTTGTTCCCCTGTCTGTGTTTATCACCAACGCAGTCATCATGGATATGGTTTTTTCCAAAGGGTCTGACGGGTCCACCTTTGGCGGCTATCCCCTGGCCTGTGTGGCGGGAACGGCGGCTTTAAAAGTATTTGAAGAAGAAAAGCTGGCAGAGCAATCTGCTCAAAAAGGGAAAATCCTCAAAGAACGAATTGAAGCCATTGCTAAACGATCTCCCCATGTCAAAGAAGTCAGGGGAAAAGGGCTTTTCATCGGTATAGAGGTCAAAGACGGCAATGCCATTGATTTTTGCAGAAAACTGTTCAAGCTTGGATTGATCGTCAATGACAGCCACGGCCACACCATCCGGATTTCTCCTCCCCTGGTCATCAATGAGGAAGAGATGGATTTTCTGGTGGAAAAACTTGAAAAGGTTCTGGTGGGCTGAGATAATCCCGGCCCAACTTCAGCTCCAGGATTGAATTTCAATAATGTTGCCCTCGGGGTCCCTGAAATAGACAAAGGTCAGAAGACCAACCCCTTCAACTTCTTTCCGGGTCAGTTGCCCAAGAGAGGTCCCGCCTTTTTCAAGGGCTTGATCGAGGGTCTTTTCCACATCCTCCACCTCAAAGGCCAGATGGGTGAATCCGGTGTGATGGGCCATGATGGGGTCCTGAAGGACCATGGTCTCATAGGTAAAAATTTCCAGGGTCGGACCTTTTTCTCCATGGCCCGGCAAGATTAAATGCACGCCCTGGAGCTTTGCAGAGGTGAGACCCGTGGCCCTGTCCAGCCAATCGCCAGAGAGGTTTCTTTCCGGCGGTTTGATCTTGCAGTCAAAAACATCCGTATAAAATTGTGCAAGCACTTTAAAATCTTTTGCAGCGATGTTGGTGTGGGCATATCTCATGGCCTGTCTCCTTCCGTTATATTAAAAGTTCAGTATCTCTCCGTCTTCAGGGATGAACAGGCGGATCTGCTGAATTTTCATGATATACACACAAACCCGTACCGGTTCTGAACATCATCCTTGTGCTGCAAGGGATAGCAGGGCAGTCCATGCCGTTTTGCCGTTTCATATACATCAATGCCGAAAATGGCTTCACAGGGCCGGACCTTTGTGGGCTGTACACAGGGCAGGTTTTCATCCACTGCGCATTTTTTGCACAGATTGCAGTACCGGATGGCAAAGGCCAGGTGATTCCCGTCCAGAAATGCCTGGCGCTCTATTTCAAGGGCGGCCCGGCTCACATCACTGCCATCATTGGAATGAATGAAAAGAATGTTTTTATAGGATTTGATCATCTGAAGCCGCTCTTCAAAGGAAGTCCGTCTCTCCTGACATTTGAAGCTATTGTTGTCATGGTTCTCACACCCCCAGTGACATTTCAGAAGGGTCCGGATATCAAATACCATATCTTCGGGCGATATGAGTCTGGCATGAAGCATTGTCAGTTCTAAAGCAAGTTCGATATAGTTTTTCATTTAAGTTTGCCTCCAAGGGTCAGTATCAAACTGTTCATTTAAGTTTTTTTTATTGAATTATCAGACAAATTTAATTATTGCTATCAGTAATAATTGAACGTGTTGTTCTGATTTTTCGAACGCTCAAGACCCATCAAGGTGAAAATGGAAATTTACCAGCTTGAATCCTTTATAGCGGTTTCCGAAACAGGGAATCTCACCCGTGCAGCCAAAAGAATGAACATCAGTCAGTCTGCCCTGAGTTCACAGATCAAAGCCCTGGAAGAGGAACTTGAGGTCAATCTCTTTATCCGGCAGCCCAGAGGAATGCAATTGAGTAAGATGGGAAAAGATCTGCTTTTCGAGGCAGAGGCCATTGTTCAGGCTTCTGTGAAAATGAAGCAGAAAGCCATGAATCTGCATACCCGGATTTTCGGCATATTGAATATCGGCATCAATACCGACCCCAAATTTCTTCAGGTTTCTGACATCAGCAGAAGAATTTCAGGACGGATGCCCGAGGTAAACTTAAGTTATATTGAAAGCCAGACCTTTGAAACAGTCCAAATGCTCAAGGATGAAAGGATTGATGTTGGATTTCATTACGGCCGGATACAGGAGGATTCCATTTTTTCGTTTACCCTGTCAACGGTGACGGTCTTTGTCGTCATTCCCGCAGGCATGGCAAGCCATATGAAAGATGCCGACATTGAGACTATTGCCGATCTGCCCTGGGTATGGACCCGGCACGGTTGCCCCTTTCACCTGGAATTTCAGAACCGTCTCAAAGGCAAAGACGTGAAACTGAACCAGGTCACGGATGCTGTTGAAGAAAATATCGTCAAAGAACTTGTCAAATCCGGAACAGGTGTGGCCTTGATGAGAAAGGACGAAGCCCTGGAACTTGTCCGGGAGGAAATGGCCATTATCTGGAAAGGGTTTGACATAGAGATGCCTTTGGGGATTTCCTGTCTTAAAAAACGGAAAGCGGAAAAAATCATTTCAGGTTTTCTGGATGTGATCAAAGAAAAATATAAAATCAGTTAAAATGTCTTGACAACTTTACATATTTTTTATAGGGTTCCCTCATGTTTAATTTCTAATTTTGAGGACAACCACCATGCTCAACCCTCAGTCACCACTTCCCTTATACCATCAATTAGCCGATATTCTGACCGAACGGATCAGGTCCGGTGTTTATTCCCCAGGCAATACAATCCCGTCTGAAACCGCCATTGCAAAACAATACGGTATCGGCCGCCCCACGGTCCGGCAGGCCATGGACATTCTTGTCCGAAAAGGTCTTCTGGAACGAAAAAGAGGGTCTGGCACCTTTGTGCGTCATCAGGAGCATGAGGTGGACCTGTTTACCCTGGCCGGAACCTCCCAGGCCTTTCTGACCAAGGGGATCAAATCTGTATCAGAGCTGGTTGAACCCATATCGGTTCAAAACATTCTTCAGGATGAAACCAATCCTTTCCAAGGGCAGACGGCATTCTTTTTCTCCCGATTGACCCGTGTTGAAAACAATCCGGTCCTGCTGGAGGATTTTTATCTTTATCCGGAATTATTCCCAGGCCTCGAAACAATGGATCTTGAAAACAGATCCCTGTCGGAAATTGTGTCGGACCATTATTTTCTTCACCCTGAATCGGCCCGGCAGACCTTTAAACTGTCAACCCTGCCCGATACAAAGGCCTGGTTCCTGGGTCTGAATGCATCAGACCCCATCCTTCTGGTGGAAAGAACCCTTCATTTTCCAGGTGTGGATAAAGCCTTATTTTCAAGGCTTTATTGCAGGACAGACCGGTTTTCCTTTTCCCAGAACATCCGGCTTTTTTAAGATCATGAAAATTCCCTTACCCTTCATTAACGGAGTCACACTATGAAAAACAGAGGCTATTACGGCAATTTCGGAGGGGCGTTCCTGCCTGAAATACTGGTTGCCACCTTTGATGAACTTGAAGTTGCATTTGAAGACATCAAATCAGACCCTGCTTTCTGGGAAACCTATGCCGCCCTGATGTCTTCCTATTCCTGCCGCCCCACCCCCCTGACCTTTGCCGCCAACCTGACCCGGGAATTTGGCGGGGCAAAAATCTATATCAAACGCGAAGACCTGAACCATACCGGTGCCCATAAAGCCAATAATGTCATGGGCCAGGGCCTACTGGTCCAAAAGATGGGCAAAAAGCGGGTGATTGCAGAAACCGGTGCAGGCCAGCATGGCGTTGCTACGGCCACCATGGCGGCCAAATTCGGATTTGACTGCACCATTTACATGGGGGAAGTGGATGTCCAGAGGCAGCGGCCCAATGTATTCTGGATGGAACAGTTGGGCGCCACCGTGGTTCCGGTAAAAGACGGGACCCGGATTTTAAAGGATGCCATTAACGAGGCTTTCCGGGACTGGGTCACAAATATGGACACCACCCATTATATCCTCGGGACTGCCTGCGGCCCCCACCCGTTTCCTGAAATGGTGGCCTATTTTCAATCCATCATCGGCAAAGAAGCCCGACGTCAAATCCTGGAAATTGAAGGAAAACTCCCCAGCCGGGTGTATGCCTGTGTGGGTGGCGGCTCCAACGCCCTGGGACTTTTTTCAGGTTTTTTGCAAGACCCTGTGGAACTTATCGGTGTGGAAGCAGGCGGCCTTGGCCTCAATTCAGGCATGCATGCCTCAAGGCTTTGCTCCAAGGATGCAAGACCGGGAATTGCCCAGGGCTATAAGACCTATTTTCTCCAGGACAGCGACGGCCAGATGAAAGAAACCCATTCCATTTCAGCCGGGCTTGATTATGTCGGGGTTTCGCCGATTCTCTCCCATATGCATGAAACCGGACGGGCCAGGTTTGAAAGCGCCACGGATGATGAAGTCATTGCAGCATTAAAACTGACCATGCGAAAAGAAGGCATCATCCCTGCCCTGGAATCAGCCCATGCCTTTGCCCAGGCGTTTAAGGAAGCGCCCGGCCTTTCAAAGAAGGACGTGATCATCATCAACCAGTCCGGCAGGGGAGACAAGGATATTTTTACCGTGGCCGAAGCGTTCAACGACCCTAAATGGAAAGATTTCATCATTGGAAAGGCCCTGACATATCATGCTTGAATCCTATATTAAAGAAAGGCGCAAGAAAAAAGACATCCTTCTCATGACCCATATGGTCATGGGATACCCCTCCTTTGAGGATTGTTACGACATTGTGGAACAGATGGTGGAAGCCGGTGTGGATCTGATGGAATTGCAGTTCCCCTTTTCCGAACCCATGGCCGACGGCCCGGTGATATTGAAAGCCAATCAGAAAGCCCTTCAAAACGGCGCAACCGTCAAAAAATGCCTTGAATTTACAGAAACCGTATCAAAAGCTTTTCCCATCCCTTTTTTATTCATGACCTATGCCAATATCCCGTACCAGTACGGGATGGAAAAATTTGCAGAAAAAATGGCAACATTGAACCTGAAAGGGGCCATCATACCTGACCTTCCACCCGAAGAAGGAGATGACTATATCCGGGCCATGAAAAAAAACAGCCTTGACCCGATTTTCATTTTTTCCCCTGAAACCAGTGACAAACGGCTTTTATACCTGTCGACCCTTGCCTCGGGATTTGTCTACTGCACCGCCCGGAAAGGCGTGACCGGGCAAAAGACCAGTTTTTCAGACGACCTTTCCGCCTATCTTTCACGATGCAAAAAAGCCACACCCCTTCCCCTGGCCGTGGGCTTCGGGGTCAGGGAAAAAGCGGACGTGGAGTTTTTAAAAGGTAAGGCCGATATTGCCGTTATCGGTTCTGAAACCATCCGGGTAGCAGAGGAAAAAGGGGTTTCAGCAGCCGGGGAGTTTATCCGCAGTATTCTGTGAGACTGAATTCTTTACGAAAGGATATGTTACCTTTTTCTCCAATTATAGTTTCATGGGATAATGTGTATAGATCGATTATGAACAGCAAAGAAGTCATTGCCCGGCTGGGATTGAGGTAAAAATGAGGTCATTATTTCTTCACCCAGCGGTCCGGCCACAGATGATCCCGGACTGGGTCGGACTCTCAAAGGCAAGGCGTTTGATATCGGTTACTCCGTTTGCCCTGAGCATGTCTGAAAGCTGTGCTTCGCTGTAGGACTGCCCCTCATCCGTGCCAAGATACATATTGATGGAGAACAGGGCCGGAAATGCCGGGCCTGCCATGTCGTTGTTCAGGATAAATTCATGGATGAAAATTCCGCTCCCCGGTTTTAAGGCGGAAACGGCTTTCCGGATGACGTCATTTGCTTCTTTTGGGCCTTCACCATGGAGGATGTGGGAGAGAAAGGCTGCATCATATTCACGGGGATGAGTGAATTCCTCTTCAATAAAATTGCCGGAGATAAAATCGACTCGGCCAGCCACCTTGAATTTTTTTATGGTCTTTTCCGCAAAGGGCCTTGTAGTTTCAAGGTCATAAACAGAAGCGCTTAATCCTGGGTTGGCCAGGCAGAAATGAATGGCAAAGGTTCCGGGACCTCCTCCGAAATCCAGGAGTTTTTTGCAGCCGGAAAGATCCATCTCCTTTGACAATTTCGGAGCAACGGCCATTCCCATGTTGAACATGCCCATTAAAAAGCTTTCACGCCATTCATCATCGGAAAATGACGCCCTCTCCCGGATGGGTCCGCCTTCCATGACTGCTTTGCCCATATTCTGCCAGGAGTCCATGAGATGGTGGTGGTGCATGATGATAAACCCGATATACTGGGGTGAGTCCTTGGAAAGAAAAGTCAGGGCAGCCTGCGAATTGCTGTATGTCTCGTCTTTTTTAATTAAAAGCCCCATGGCGGCGAGGGCATTTAAAAGCCGGGCGAGCCCGCGTTTGTCCGCCTTTATTTTTTTATTGATGTCGTCACAGGAGAGATGATCCGACCCGATGGCTGTGAAAATATCCAGTTTTACGCCGGTGTGAAGGGTGCAGGTTCTCCAGTAGTATCCCGACATTTCAAGAAGGGTTCCGGGATTCCAGTTTGTTGTGGTCATAGGGGCTCCTTTCAATTGCAAGGGTTAATTTCTTTTATAGGTTCAGCATATTTTCAAGGGCGATTAACGCATCCTTTCTAATGGCTTTATCCACCTTCACAATATTGGTTTTCCCGATATTTTCAAGACAGGAGAGAAGATTTTTCAGATTGATCTTAAACATATTGGGGCAGAAAGAATCTTTTAGCGCCAGGATTTTTTTATCCGGATATTCCAGGGCCAGGCGCTTGATCAGATTGATTTCCGTACCGATGATAATGGTTGAGCCTTTGGGGGCATCTGCTGCATATTTTACAATAAAACTTGTGGACCCAACCGCATCGGAGGCTTTGACCACCTCTGCCGTGCATTCCGGATGAACCACGATTTTTGCATCGGGATAATTTTTTCTTATGGCGCTGATGTCATCCACGGTAAATCGTGTGTGAACCAGGCAGTATCCTTTCCAGAGAAATACCCTTGCCTTTTTGATATCTGCTTCACTGTGACCGCCGAGAGATTTTTCAGGATCATAAACTAGCATCTGGTCAGCCGGAATACCAAGCGTATTGCCGGTATTTCTTCCCAAATGCTCATCCGGGAAGAAAAATATTTTTTCTCTTTGTTTAAACGCCCATTCAAAAGCCTTGCCGGCATTGGAAGAAGTGCAGACCGCCCCGTTATGCCTTCCGCAATGGGCTTTGATGGCAGCTTCGGAATTCATATACACAAGGGGGGTTATTTGGTTTTCCCCCACAATGGCTGCAACCTCATCCCAGGCACGTTCAACCAGATATGCATCTGCCATGTCCGACATCCAGCAGCCAGCGTTCATGTCCGGGATCTGCACGATCTGATGGGGTTTGGCCAGGATGGCCGCACTTTCCGCCATGAAATGAACCCCGCAAAAAACGATGAACTCAGCGTCTTTATCATTGGCCGCCTTTTTTGAAAGATCAAAGGAATCTCCCTTGTGATCGCCAAGATCAACGATTTCTTTTCTCTGGTAATGATGGGTCAGGATCATGAGTTTTTTGCCGAGCTCTTGTTTTATCGCCTTAATTTTTCCAATAAGGTCTTTATCCGAATTTAAATTGTTCATTTTTTATTCCTTCCCAATCAGAAAAATGCCATAGGTTGCTAAAAAATTGGGTAAAACCGTGATCAATTTGCCGTGGCGCTGATTGTTCTTTGTGTTGATGGCTGCATTTTTGAGGATCTTATATCCAACCTCATCGGTGAAATTCTGAAAATCCAAAAGGCTTAAGACCCTGATATTGGGGGTGTCATGCCATGAATAGGGAAGATCCTTTGTGACGGGAGCCCGGCCCGTGAGAGCCAATTGCATACGAACTTTATAATGGCCGAAATTAGGGAAACTCACCACGCCCCTCTTTGCCACCCGCATCATGGAATGGATCAGACTTCTGGGTTCAAATACCTGCTGCAGGGTCTGGGAGCAGATGGCATAGTCAAATGTGTTGTCGGGATAATCCTCAATTTCTTCATTGATGTCGCCCTGTAGAACCGAGATCCCTTTTTCAATGCACTTTTCGACTTTTGATTCTTCTATTTCAATGCCTCTCTCCTTTACGCTTTTTTCCTTTTTCAGCCAGTAAAGAAGATCACCTTCCCCGCATCCGAGTTCCAGCACCCTGGATCCTTCCTCAATCCATGAGGCAATGAGGCTCAGATCATATCTTAAATCACTCGATTTCATCGGACACCCCCTTTAAAAAACCGGCCATGAGATGGTCCAGCCGATCACTCGGAAGCAGGAAGGCATCATGTCCCCACTGGGCATCAATTTCGCAGAAACTGACATCCAGATCATTTTTTTTCATGGCCTTGACCATTTCTTTGGACTGGTAAGTGGGATAAAGCCAATCCGAGGTATAGGAGACCACGAGAAATTTTGCCCGGCATCTTGAAAAGGCCTTGACCATAGACCCTGATCCATATTGCCGGGCCAGGTCAAAATAATCGGCCGCTTTGGTAATATATAAAAAGGAATTGGCATCAAACCGCTCAATGAATTTTCTTCCCTGATATTGAAGATAGCTTTCCACCTGAAATTCCGCACCGAATTCAAAACTTAAGGCAGAGCGGTTCTGGAGTTTTCTTCCGAATTTAAGACGCATGGATTCATCGGAGAGATAGGTGATATGGCCGATCATCCGCGCAATGGCAAGCCCCATATCCGGTTTTTTGCCGGAATAATAATGGCCTTCATTCCAGTTGGGATCCGCCATGATGGCCTGCCTAGCCACCTCATTAAAGGCAATGGCCAGGGCTGAATGCCGGGATGTGGTGGCCAGGGGAACGGCTGATTTCACCATATCCGGAAACCGTGCACACCATTCAAGAACCTGCATTCCGCCTACAGACCCGCCGATGACCGATAATAAAGAGCCGATGCCAAGGTAATCCATCAGGGCTTTTTGGGCTTCCACCATATCCCCGATGGTGATAAGGGGAAAATGGGTGCCGTATTCTTTGCCGGTTTCAGGATTAATGGAGGTTGGGCCCGTTGACCCGGAACAGGAGCCGATAATATTGGAGCAGATCACAAAATATTGATCCGTATCAATCCCTTTTCCCGGACCCACCATGATATCCCACCATCCCGGCTTGGCATCTTTTGGATCATAATAGCCTGCCACATGGGAATCTCCGGACAGGGCATGCAGCACCAGGATGACATTGGTCTTATCGGGGTTCAGTGTCCCGCAGGTTTCATAGGCAAGGGTGAGAGGCCCAATATCGGCCCCGCTTTCAAGCTTCAGAGGGTCCGATGATCCGGCAAAGGTAAAAAAAATTTTTTCGACAATGCCGACGGTCTGGCCTGTCTGATAGGAATCAGTATATTCGCTCATGGTGCAACCTTTTTTTAAACTGTAGCCAGGGCCTGTTCAAGATCATATATGATATCCTCAACATGCTCTATCCCAAGGGAAAATCGCAGCAATTTCGGATCTGCCAGTTGATTTTTCAGGTCTTCCGGAAAAGAGATATACTGGGACGAGTACGGGTGAATGATCAAGGTCTTGCAGTCCCCGAGGTTGGCCAGGTTTAAAATCATTTCAAGATGATCAATGAGCCTGAAGCAGGCTGCCTGATCTTTCATGCCAAAGGTGAGCATGGCGCCAAAGCCTTTATTGTTGAACTGCTTTTTTGCAATTTCATGACTTTTATGTTCGGCAAAGCCTGGAAAATTCACCCATTCCACCTTTGGGTGGGCCTTTAAAAAATCGGCAACCTTTATGGCATTGTCCATGTGGCGCTCCATTCTTAGTCCCAGAGTATTGAGACCAATTGCCGTCAGAAAAGAATGGAAGGGGGCCGGTGTGGTGCCGAAATGGACGTGATATTCCTTGAACATCCGGTGCAGAAAGGCAAGCTTGCCTTTCTGGGCAACAAAGGGAGCAAAATCTGAAAATTTTTCAGTGGTCCAGTCAAATTTGCCCGCATCCACAACAACACCGCCAAGGGCCGCCCCATGGCCGGAAAGATATTTTGTGGTGGAGTGCATGACAATATCGGCTCCCAGTTCCAGGGGCCTGCAAAGCCAGGGGGATGCCAGGGTATTGTCCATGAGAAGGGGCACCCCGTGAGCATGGGAAATCTCGGCAATGCCCTTGATATCGGCTATTTCCATACCCGGATTGGTAATGGTTTCCATATACACAAAGCGGGCCTTTTCAGTAATGGCAGCCTCAATTTCATCCAGGTTCAGGGGATCGGCAAATTTTACCGTAATCCCATATTTTTTAAAGATATTGGTGAAAAGAGTATATGAACTCATGAAAAGGGCTTTACTGGCCACAAATTCATCCCCGGCCCGAAGCAGGGTCAGGCAGGCATTGTTGATGGCCGCCATGCCGGACCCGGTCACAATCGCCCCGGCTCCGGATTCCAGGGAGGCCAGCTTTTTCTCAAGGAACCGGCTGGTGGGGTTGCTGAGGCGCATATAAATATGGTCTTCCGTCTTTCCGGCAAAGGTCTGGCTCAGGCTGTCGGCAGTCTCATGATAATGGGCTGCGGTCTGAAAAATAGGAGGAAGGGTGGCGCCCTGCCAGGAAGAGTCCTTCAGCCCCTCATGAATGGCCCTTGTTTCAAAATGATAAGGTCTTTTTTGTGTCATGATGATATTCACCTTGAATTTCCGTTAACGGTATAAAACGAAGAACTGAATATCACATTGTGGTAGGGCTTTGTCAATATTTACTTTGATTTTCAACAAATCATGTGATTATAGGTATAAAAGGGATATACTAAAAGTTGATCAGTAACCCTGACAGACAGGTTATGAACCATCATATCCAGCCTCATTCATATGCAGGCTGGGAGGGAGGACGAAAATGAATATCAAAAAAATACTGAACCCCGTGGACGGATCGGAACAATCCATCAAGTCAACCAGGTATGCCATCGGGCTGGCAAAGCTCATGAACGCAAAGATTATTCTCATGCATTGCCATGACCGGTTTCCCATTATTCTGGCCGAGCCCTATTTCCAGCAGGTCATTGATGATGTCCAGAAAGTGTCGGAAGAACTTGTCAAACCCTTTGTCGATATGCTGAATGAGGCAAAGGTCGATTTCGAAATGCGTCTGGTGGAAGGGGCTCCGGGAAATAAAATACCGGAAGTGGCAAAGATTGAAAAAATCGATCTGATCATTATGGGATCAAGGGGCGTTACCGCCTTTGCCGGGCTTTTTCTCGGCAGCGTGGCACACCAGGTGCTGAATAAATCCGACTGCCCTGTTTTTATTGCCAAATAGGTCAGGGTCTGTAAACGCCTCAACAAGTAAAAGGGTCTGCTATGATTTCACTTCCTTTTGAAGGAAGGCCCCATGATGATATCCTGGATTCCATGCAGGCATTCCGGGAAAATGATGCAGACCATAAAAGCGGCCGGACTTGGTCCCTTGTCTATCATTTGAACCAGGAGCATGATGCTTTTATTAAAAAGGCCCATAATCTCTATTTCAGCGAAAATGCCCTGAACCCCATGGCATTTAAAAGCCTTAAGCGGTTTGAACATGAAGTGGTTCAGATGGCGGCAGGGCTTTTAAACGGCGATGGGAACGTGGTCGGAACCATGACCTCGGGCGGTACGGAATCCTGTCTTCTGCCGGTTCTTTGTTACCGTGAATTGGCCCGCACAAAAAAACGGCGCCGACGAGGATTTTCCCCGGAAATGATCGCCCCGGAAACTATCCATGTGGCCTGGGATAAGGCAGCCAAATATTTCAATATCAAAATGATAAAGATCCCCTTAAAGGATGATTTCACGGTTGATGTGGATGCCCTTAAAAAAAAGATCAGTGGCAACACCATCCTGATTGTGGCATCGGCCCCTTCCTATCCCCATGGGGTCATTGATCCCATCGAAGACATCGGCCGGGTTGCCTCTGAAAAAAATATCCCTTTTCATGTGGATTCCTGCCTTGGCGGTTTCTTTCTTCCGTTTATGGAAAAGATCGGATACCGGGTTCCGAAATTTGATTTCAAATGCAAGGGCGTGACCTCCATCTCGGCCGATGTCCATAAATATGGATTTGGCGCCAAGGGCGCATCAATCCTGCTGTATAAAAGCATGGACTATTTAAAGCACCAGTTTTTTATCCATCCGGACTGGCCCGGAGGCGTCTTTGCGTCCCCCGGCCTTCTGGGCACCCGGCCCGGCGGCCCCATTGCTGCGGCCTGGGCAGCCATGAATAGCCTTGGCATGAACGGGTATTGTGAGATGGCAAAGGGCATCATGGAAACCACCCGGAAATTGACTGCCGGTATCAATGCCATGGACGGCTTAAAAATCCTTGGAAAACCCGTCATGAGTGTTTTTGCCTATGGTTCGACGGATAAAAGGATCAATATCTTTGCCGTGGGCGATATCATGGAGGACAAGGGCTGGCATGTGGACCGCCTGCAGCGGCCCGAAGGGCTCCATGCCATGGTGACCCCGGCCCATGAAGCCGTGGCGGATCAATATCTTTCGGATTTAAGGGAAGCCGTCGGGAGGGTAAGAGCCAATCCAGGTCTTTCCTCCAGGGGAAATGCCGCCCTCTACGGCATGATGGCCCATGTGCCGTTCCGGGGTCTCATCAGAAAAGAAGTAGGAAAAATGATGGAAAAAATGTATGGCCCAAAGGGTGAGATGCCCCTGGACCAGAAAGGCAAAGAATCCTTTGCAATCCGCATGGGGGCACTTTTTTTAAGCTGGATTTCAAAATTGAAATCCAGCTAGTTCCGGCCATGGACGATTCCTTCCCTTTGAGTCCGGTCTCAGACCTTTTTCCCGCAATGGGGGCAGAACTTAAAATCAATATTGGCAAAGGGTGTCAGGCAGCCGGGGCATTTCCGGGGCAGGGGCCCAAGTTCCACAAGCAATTCGCCTGATTTCACCGGCACCATTTTTTTATCATATTTATAGTCAGCACTTTTCATAACCCTTTCCACGATGCCGTCTATTTTAGATGTCACGGATTTTTCCTGTTTCATGATGGTGATGTTGAAGAGTTCCTCGCCTGCCTTGACAATGTCTCCGGGCTTGACATACATAATCCATAGATCGCCGTTGCTGGGGGCTCCGGCATGATAGGGATTGTTCGGGTCTGCCATATGGACGGTATCCGGTCCCTGCCCTGTGGCGGCCGCCACCTTGACCGTATGGGTGAAGACTTCGCCGTTCAGGGTATACCGAACCACGCTCAATCCTCTTTCATCGGCAGGTTCAAGCCCCAGTATTTTCATGGAATGGGGTTTGCCGTTTGTATCCCTGAACTGGATTTCCCGTCCCGGAACAAGACCTTCAAACCAGACATCCAAAGGAACATTGTTGGGATTGCCGAATTCATTCCTGAAAAGGATGGTCTTTACCGTATCTCCCGGATGGTTCAGATACATGACGACTTCCTCTTTTGTGGGGATGCGGCCGATCTGTTTTTCCAATTCCTTTTTTTCCGTTTCAATATCAACCGGAACAAGGCCTTCCAGGGGTGAAGCCATGGTCCTTGCTGAAATAGCCTTTTCATAGTCCTTTCCAAAGGCGCTGGCATAGACCCAGTCCGGCGGAAAGCCCAGGGGAAGGCGCCCGAATTTTCCAAGAAGCAGGTTTCTAAAGGCATCATTGCTGTTGCTGTATAAAATAAGTCTGTCTTTTTTGATTTCATCATTGAGATCAGCTTCCGGTGTTGAGATCACGGTGTCAAGAATCCACAAGAGCTGCCGGACTTCGTCTTCCCCGCCCCTCTGGAATGCACTGGTTACGGCAAGAAAGGCCGTATTCCAGGTGATCTGGGAGCCGGGGGTGACATCATGGTACCGGACAATCTGCCGGGTACCGGCCAGAAATTTCAGCATATGGGGCAAGAGCCGGATATGGCCCTGTTTCAATGCTCCTTCCTGGGAGGAAGATGCCGCGCCGCCGGGCATGCCGTGGGAGATGACATCATGGTCGATTCCCCTGAAATACGGGGCCGTATACCGGTCATAATAGGGCATGATCTGTTTCAGCACAAAATTGCAAGTCCGGATCATATCCTTATCAAGGCTCGTTTTCAATCCCAGTTCTTCTTCCATATAGGCTGCCGTGGACAGCACCTCACCTTGTCCGTACCAGCGCACGCCCGCGCCAATGGCCGTATCCACGATATGGGCTCCGGCCCTGGCTGCTTCTCCCACAGCAGGGACAAAAAGCCCGTCCGTGAAATGGCGATGGTAATAGACAATCAGATCAGGATAATTTTTTCTAATTTCACGGACAAGTCCTGAAATGAACCGCGGCGGGCATACCCCGGCCATATCCTTTAATCCCAGGATGAAGAGAGATTCCGCCTTTGAGGGTGAAACGCCCGACACATCGGCCACGAGCCTGACGATTTCCTCCACCACCCCCATGTAGTGCGGGATGTCGAATCCCTTGGCCCAGGAAAGGGCCACGGCCGGGAGAAATATATTCTTTTTTGAATCCATGACCACTTCTGCCAGGGGCCGCATGTTTTCAATATGGTTGAGAAAATCAAAACACCGGACAATATCGTGATGGGTGCAGATAGACTCACTGGTCAGGCGCATGAGATTCTTGGGCTGGGGTTTGTAGCCCAGAAGATTGGTGGATCGCACCAGGATCTGTTTTGGGGTCAGGGGGGCAAACTGGTTCCATACCCTTGCTTCGTTGAAGGGATAGGTCATATTGGCCATCATGGCCACATGGAAATGGGCTCCCCCGCCGTTTTCAATGGAGAAAAATCCACACTGGTCCAGATAGGGCCCGATGAGCCGGTCTTCTGCCAGGCGGAAGCGATTCCCGGAGTTGGACTGGGTGATGTCCCGGGGCGTGGTGTCGGAAAAATGGATGACCTTGGAATCCCTGACCATATCCAGCAGGGCCTGCCGGTCTCCCCTGGGATATTTGCCTTTACCCAGGGCCGGTTCCAGCTCCGGCAGAACCGGTTCAAAATTACCGATGCGCTTGTCCTCGGTTCCTCGGTAGTCCGACAACTGGATATGGGGATTGTACCCCATGGCTGAAATTTCCGCCATGAGCCTTGACAGGCGGAGGGCTTCGGATTCGTTGTCCCGGTAGCGCATGAGGCCCGGCCGGGTTTCCACAAATCTTGTATCATAGAGGCCGGACTGAAACACAGGGTCAGAAACGATTTTCTGGTGAAAAGGGATGGTGGTTTTCAACCCGCCGATGATGTATTCCTTCAAGGCCCGGTTCATGACGGCCAGGGTTTTATCCCAGGTTTGTCCGTGGGCAATGAGCAGGGATGCGGCAGAATCGTAATTGGACGGGAATTCATACCCGCCTGCAATACAGGAATCCAGCCGGACCCCGGGTCCGCCGGGGGAGATATACCGGGCAATATGTCCGGAATTAGGGGCAAAATTATGTCTTGGATCTTCGCAGTTGATCCTGACCTGCATGGCATGGGCCACGGGCTTTGTTTTTTTGTTGTTGAACCTGAGCTTTGACCCGAAGGCAACGGCAATCTGTTCTTCCACAAGGTCAATGCCGTAGCGGCATTCGGTAATGCCGTGTTCCACCTGGAGTCTGGTGTTCACTTCAATAAGATAGGGGTTCCCTTTTTCATCCACAAGAAATTCCACCGTGGCCAGGGAATAATAACCGACTTCACTCACAAGAGCCCTTGCATATTCCTTGAGTTTAGAGCGCAGCTCTTCCGTCATCAGGGGCCAGGGAGAAGGCGTGATTTCAACCAGCTTCTGGTGATTTCTCTGGACTGTGCAATCACGTTCGTCAAAGGCAAATACATTGCCGTACTGGTCTGCAATGACCTGGATCTCAATATGACGGACCGAAGTGAGCAGTTTTTCCACATAGATCCTGGGGTTTCCAAAGGAGGCCTGGGCCAGGACCGAGGCTTTGGAAAAGGCGGTTTCAAGCTGATCCATATCATAGATTTCATAGATTCCCCGACCCCCGCCGCCACCTTCGGCCTTGAGCATGACCGGGAGTCCGAGGTCAATGGCGATTTTTCTTGCTTCATCCGCCTCCACAGCATTAAGGGAGCCGGGAACAACCGGAATTTTCAATTTGCGGGCGATCTCACGCACTTTCACCTTGTTCCCCAGAAGCCTCATGGGCTCAGTGGGCGGCCCGATAAAGAGAATACCGATATCCTTACATTTTTTCGGGAAGCTCGCATCTTCCGAGGCAAATCCCCAGCCCGGATGGACGGCAACCACATTCTGGGCCTTGGCAAGCTTCAATATCCGGTCGATTTCCAGATAGGCCCTGGGATTTTCCCCCAGAGGGATCAATTCCTGGGCACCGGCGGTAAAGGGGGCGATTTTATCGACATCGGTAACGGTGAGGACAGGGATGGCCATGAGCACCTCACGGATAGAACGGATAATACGCCTGGCCGTGATACCGCGGTTGGCCACCAGAATTTTTTTTCCTTTTATTTCCTTCACGACCTGATCAAATGTCTTCATCGTCTTTTTTTGCTCCTTGAATTTCATTAAATCTTCTGATTACACCACCCCGGGATAAATTCTTCCCTGACTGATGGATCTTTTCCCTTTTATTGTCTCAATGATAAGCCTGCCGTTTTTGTCTATTCCCAGAATCCGGGCCGGACCGTCATTTTCACCGGCATCTTCCAGGACCACGGTTTCTCCCTTAAAGGCAAGCCATGCCTCAGTATCTTTTGCAATCTTTGACGGTTCTCTCATCATACCCGGCATATGGTGTCTGATACTTTTCAAAATCAGGTTCCACACCCGGGAAGCTTCCAAATTTACACCAGATTCTTTTAAACAACCAGACCTGATATGAAAAAAATTTTCTTTTTGACTGGTTTCAGGCGCAAAGCTGATATTAAGGCCGATCCCGGCCATGATGACCCCAGCTTTTTTTTCAATGAGAATCCCTCCCACCTTGGAATTGCCCATCATGATATCATTGGGCCATTTGATCCCTGCAGAGACATGGAGATCTTCAAGGGCCATGACAACACCGAGGGCCACGGCCAAGGGCAGAAGATTATCAAGGGACTCGGCAGAATCGGAAAGCCTTAAGGTGACAAAGAGATTTTCAGGGTCTGAAACCCATTCCCGACCGAACTGCCCCCGGCCATGGGTCTGGCTTTCTGCACGGATAAAGGCATATTCCGGGAACAGACCTTGACTCAAGAGGTCCCAGGCCAGATCCATGGTGGAAGTGCAGGTTTTTATCATATAACCTTTTTGGCCGTCCCATTCTTCAGGGAGGGGATTTGAAAAACAAGGGGTCATGCGATATTCCAGGTCTTCATCAGGCATGCGGTTACGGTTCTGACGAGACGGTCATCAGCCCTTTGCCGCGAATAGACAAAAGACAGCGTGGTTTCAAATGTTTCATCCCCCTGCCAAAAAAAGGCCTTCTGCCTTTTTGCAAATCCGTTTGCCTCGCTTTTTTCAAGGACGCTGATTGCAAGTCCCTGCTCGATAAATGTAGTTTTGGTAATATCATCATTGGCAAAGATTCTATTTTGCAATTCAATTCCCCTTGCATCCAGAAATAATTTTACCGTGTCCAGAAACGGACACGGGTGAGTCGGAAAAATCCATGGCAGGGTTGCCAGCTCTTTAAGATCCGAAGACTTCAATCGCTCTTTAAAGGCCATGGGAATGGCAATTTCAAGATCTACAGGGGAGAGAAAAATTGATTCTACCCGGCTGCCCGCATGGCTGCCGAAAACAAACCCGCAATCCAGCGTTCCCGCTTCAACCTGTTTTAAGATTTCCCCGGTGGAGGAGGTGATTATTTCAAGATTGATGCCGGGATATTTTTGGAAAAGGGCGCTTATCATGTCCGGGATTTTCAGATAGCCCGGATCTGCATTGATTCCAAGGCTGACATGACCCCTGATATCCTGTTGAAGGGCTTTGGCCAAATGATGCATTTCATCGGATGCCGAAAGAATATCCATGGCCTTTTTTTCCATCCGTTCCCCTTCCGATGTCAGGCGCATGCCTTTGGACGTCCGGGTAAAAAGGATGAGCCCCAGCTCTTCTTCCAGTTGGCGGATATGGGTGGAAACCGCAGGCGGGGTGGTATTGAGCTCGACCGCGGCCCGTGTCACATTGCCGGTGCGGGCAACAGTGACAAATGATGTTATTTGATGAAATTCCATTCAGAAATTTTTAACACATCATTTCAAAATCACAAATGGATATTTTTACAGCGCTACACTATTGTTGATTTATTTAACCTTAAAAGAAGGAAATAGAGATGGATGTTAATGTCGTCAATCTAAAGGAAAAGGCAGGTCTGATCCGGGAACTTCACGCGTATAAGCGCATTGCAGAGATGAACAATTATGAGTTCAAGCTCGTGAAGGCAAAAAGGGAATTTGTCTGGCATAGGCACCCGGACACGGATGAGGTTTTTTATGCCGTGGAAGGGAGCTTTGAGATTCACCTGAGAGAAAAGGTGCTGAATTTAAAAGAAGGGGATATGGTCGTCATCCCGAAAAACGTGGAACATAAACCGGTCTGCAAAGAGCTTTGCACCGTTCTTTTGATTGAACCCAAGGGAACGCTGAATACCGGAGATGCGGGCGGAGCCCTGACTGATACAGCCCTTGAAGATATATAGTCTTTGTTAGGCGCCCATCATTTTTTTTAGAGAAGCGTTGAAAGGATTAATTTTATAGACGTTTTTATAATATTCAATGCGTTAAAAAAATTGAAGCCGGAAAAGTTTTTATATTATAGAGACCACTATGGGGAAAGGCCTTTGATTAATATTGTCAGATCATATAGTTGAACCGAAAAATATATTGATCCTCCCCCGATATTGCACATCAGAAATTAAGCATCCATGATGTGATAGCCTGAAAAAAGTGA
>JANNUH010000013.1:0-89646 GCA_031395015.1 Desulfobacterales bacterium
GATTTTATTTAATTGAGCCGTAACAAAAAGGAGGTTTTTATACAAACCAAACAATGCAAAATAAATTCGGATAAAAAACTTGAAAAAGACATTGCAGAAGTGGAGATATGAATTTCCGGGCTATGGTGTTTCATATAAATGGAAGCACTATTCAAGGACTTTAAAAATGGCAGAGATTAAAAATTCGAATGTTGCTACGGGTGGTAGTACAATTAAAGATGTCTTTATGAATAATAGTAAAAATGAAATTGCTGGCGATAGAATAACTATAAGCACAGAAAGAAAAAAAACATTTGGTTTAGGATTTTTTTCTGGTGTTTTAGCTTCGCTTTTGGCTAGCGGTATTTGGTATTTGATTAATACCTATTTTCTATCTTAAATTCAATGTTGAATAATCGGCTTCGTTGAGTCAAGTATCATTATCCTATCTTTGTGATACGCATATACGGTCCAACTTTTTAATTCATACGATAGTTGATTCTCAATTCTGTGTCACCGGAACCAAGAAAATTCAAAAAAATGTCAGAAAAGGGTGACATTTGTTGAAATTAGTCGCGTGCGTCAAAAATAGCCAAAACGATTGATAATTAAGGTTAAAAAGTTCATTTTTCTGAGTTTGTTTGCCTGTCTTCAACAATTCAATGATACCTATTTTAACGTTTTAAAATAAATGCCGGTGTGATACCGTCCTGAACAGTTCGGAAACGAGGAGAAAGATTTAAATGAAATTCATACTTTTACTCACGGCTCTTCTGGCCGGCATGCTCGCACCCCTTCAGGCAGGTCTGAACGGCAAAATGGGGCGGGCCATCGGCGACCCTGTGTATGCGGCCCTGATTTCCTTTGTGGTGGGAGCCCTTGGCCTTTTTTGTTATGCCGCTGCCACACGGGTGAATTTTGCTGCCATCCGCCAGGCTTCCGACATGGATTATGCGGTATGGGGGGCAGGTATTCTGGGCGCCTTTTATGTGACGGCAGTTATTATTATAACGCCGCGTCTGGGAGCTGCTTTAACCTTTGGCCTTGTGGTGGCAGGCCAGCTTATCATGGCGGTATTCATGGATCATTTCGGCCTTCTGGGGGTTCAGACACAACCTTTCGGTTGGCAGCGCGTCGCCGGCATTGTTTTGATAACGGCCGGGGTTGTTCTGTTAAAAAAATATTAGATCTTGACGGAAAATCATCAACTCCTAAATCACCAGGGCCTCCGCTGTTTTCACCCATCCGACCCGGTCCTTTGAAAACCGGATTTTCAGATATCCTTCACGCTGATCTTCAACCCTTACTTTTGTCCCGGCATGGAGGCTGAATAATTTTGTGGCCGTGTCTGTGGTGCCGGACCGGATGGAAACCTCATCCTGAACAATCACTGCATTGATGTGGGAAGCGTTTTGCTGATATTGAACCAGGGCCATCACCGTCACCAGGACAAAAATAACGCACAGGATCATGCCGAAACCTGAAAAAATCTTTCTATTTTTGACAAGTTTCACCGAAGACCATGTAAAAAAAACAAAGGAGAAAAAAATCGCTGTCCCCTGGATTGCCCTTGCCGGAAAAAGCCTGTCCCAGAAAAACAGCACATCCTGGATGTCCGGGGATGATTCATTTTTATCCTTTACAAGGCCCATGGCATAATCAAGGTTAAAGGCAAGATCAGGATCATTGGGAATCATCTTCTTTGCCCGCTCATACCATAAAACCGCCCGGCCCAGATCACCGGCTTTGAGATAGGCATTCCCGGTATTGTAATAGAGATACGGATTTTTAACAGTCCCTGATGCAAGGGCTTCAAAACCCGCGGCAGCCTCTTTGAAATTCCCGGCCTTATATTGTTTTATGCCGTCCACAAAGGCGGCAGGATCAGCCATGGACGTTTGCGGGAAAAAAGAAAAAAAACCAAGGCAGAGAAAAGCAAGGCAAAGCATCCGGATCACCCGGCCAGCTTCCGATAAAAGGGTTTTGCCTTCTTCCTCGTCTATTATTCTTCCACCGAACCGAGCAGATTCAATCTTTCCCAGAAGACCGGTTACATCTTCCACCAGGCCTTTATCAGCACCTGTTTCCGTGAGAATGGCCCTGGCTTCAACAAGGGTCAGGGCTTCGCCTTTTTTATGAGCCCTGGACAGGACACAGGCGATAAGGGAAGAATAAAGCCTGCTTAAAAAGTCCTTGTCATGGACAGCCATCTTCCCTGCCTGTTTCAAATGAAGCCTTGCTTTTTCCTGCATGATTTTTCCGATGGAATCCTCTTTTTTCCGGGCAAGGACAATGACCTTGACACCGGAGAATAAAAAAGCCGGAATCAGCATCAAAACGGTAAACACAAAGGGAGTTATTTCCTTATAAGAGGTTAATACATCAAGACCTTCCTTTATTTCGAAAATATCCTGATTCACAAGGCTAACCTCTTTTTTAACCACAGGGGTATTGCCGGAAGGGGTGTTCTCCGGTGTTTCAACCACATGAACCGCTCCGGACGGGGTGACGGTCAGCGGAATTTCACGGGTTGAAACCTCTTTATAGATTTCCGCCTTGGCATCAAAATACACCAGGATCACCGGAGGAATCACATAATTCCCCGGATTGACCGGCACAACAGCTTTCTTGAACACTTTTTCGCCTTCATATCCTTTTCCCGTAAGCGTGACGGTCTCAACCGGATTGTCGTCGTATGTCTTGAATGCCTCCTGATCCATGTCGAACAAGGGGAGACCGGCATCCATGATATTTCCTGACCCGGATATCCTGAGGGTCAATGTAGCCGATTCCCCGGCTTTCAGACTTGTTTTATCCATGGCCGCTTCAATCTCAAACCGGCCCACAAGCCCTGAAAATGGATGTTTACCCTGGTATAAAGGAAGCGGCATCACTTCTATGGTAACAGGGTTTGAAGCCGTCCGGACAGGCGTATAGCTGTCGGATGAAAAAAACGGATCATTGAAAAAGGAGGGGGTTCCTGAATTCCGGTTTGATTTGACCATGACATTGGCGACAAGGACGGACGGGTTAATGGTAAAGGTTCCGGGCTGTGTCGGGAAAAGAACATAATCCACCTGGGTCACCTGAAAGAGGATACCGCCTATGGTTTCCGTATATGTATTTTCTTTATCACCGGGCTTTGCTGAAAACCCTTTAAACTCAGGAGGATTTTCAAACCCAAGGCCGGATAAGCGTTTTGAGGTAAAAAATTTCAGGGAATACACAGCAGGCTGTCCCATGAAAAGCTTTTTTTCCGAGATATCGGCTCTGGCAAAAAGGGCTTTCGCCTCATCGGCCAGGACCGGCTCTTCAGATACCGTGATGATGATTTCCTTTGTAAATGCTTCCTCTCCATCCCTTGATGCTTTTATGGAAGGAATTTTCAGTTCTCCTTTTGTCAGGGGGATCAGGACATATTGATAGGAAAAGGTGCTTTCGGATTTACCATTGATATAATTATACGAAGACGTGGTACCCCGTGATGTCACTTTGAAATCCTTGATCATGGACAGATCAGGATCAGCTTTTCCGCCTTTGATTTCTATCTGAAGAAAAACCGAATCTGCCGGGGTGATCTTATTTTTATCCACACGGGCCGTGACTTCGAAACAAAAACCGTTGATCGGCATTGCTGTAAAAAGCAATGCCAGGACCAGAAAAAATAATGTATTGAGTTTCATATGTCTACCAGTCTTTTTCAATATGGTTATCCTGCAATAAGGGGATCATGGCGCTTCCCGGTTTATCTTCAAGCCGGTTGAGCATATTGTCAAGATTTCCCCTTGCCTGCTGTTGATCGGTTGTGGGTCTGGGTGTTTTCCCGTCTTTCTGTTGAGGATTTTCCTTACCCGGCTCAGGAGGTTCAGGTTTGCTCGAGTTGTCGGAGGAATCGTTTTTCTGTTCCTGATCGCCTTTTTTCTGGTCCTGTTTGTCTTTATTCTCCTGATCCTTTTTGTTTTCCCTGCCCTGATCTTTTTTCTCTTTGTCCTTATTTTCTCCGGATTCGGTTTTTTTTTCATCTTCTTTTTTCTTCTGCTTTACAAATTCCAGATTTTCTTTGGCTTCTTTGTCATGGGGAAATTCTTTTAAAATCTCCTCATATTCTTTGATGGCCTCATCCATATTCCCCATCCTAAAATGGGTATCTGCAAGGTTGAACCTGGCATTGTGGCGCAGGTTGACGTCTTTGGCATCCAGAGCCTTTGAAAAATGACCCAGGGCCTCTTCATATTCCTTATTCATATAGGCTGCCGTTCCGATATTGTAATAGAGTCTTTTGTCATCCGGGTTTTCAAGCTGGGCATCAATGAAATATTTTTTGGCTTCTTCATACTGTTTTGCCTCATAGGCCTTGATCCCCTTTCCCACGCTTGAAGAAAATATCCCGGCATGGGCCGTGCCCATAGGAATGCCTGAAAGGATGAGGCTCGCCATCGGGATCAGGAGAACAATTTTTAAAACCCTTCTCCCAGGCCAAAGCATAAATTCCACCAGGAGCAGGATCAGGCCCGGAAACAAAAACCATTGAAACCGATTCTCCCAGATCTTCTGCCTTCCCGATGCCAGGGTCTTTCCCTCCATTCCCTTGCGGATCTTCTCCTTATAAATCAGATCCAGATCCATATCCCCGGCCACGGACCGGACATAGGCACCGCCTGTAAGCGCTGCCAGTTTTTCAAGGCCTTTTTCATCCACCCGTGAAAGCACAATATTGCCGGACCCATCTTTTTTAAAACCGCCTTTTTCATCGGGTATGGGAGCGCCTTCCGACCCTCCCACGCCGATACAGAAAATTTTAATGCCTTCCCTGGCCATCATTTTTGCCGTCTCTTCTGCATCACCCACCGTATTTTCGCCATCGGTAATGAGGATAACGGCTTTTTCCGTGTCAGACTCTTTTTCAAACCCATTGTAAGCCGTTTTCAGGGCTTCGGAAAGATTTGTGCCGCCCACGGGCAGAAATCCCGGTGTCAGCACATTTAAAAAAATATGAAAGGCTTCATGGTCAAGGGTCAAAGGGCATTGCAGGACGGCTTTCCCGGAAAAGGCCACCAGCCCTGCCCGGTCTGATTTCATCATGCGCAGAAGATCAATGATTTCCCGTTTGGCCCGTTCCAGCCGGTTGGGTTTGATATCCTCGGCCAGCATGCTTTTTGAACAGTCCAGGGCGATCATGATATCCACCCCTTTTTCATTTATTTTTTCCCATTTATATCCCCATTGGGGGCCACCAAGGGCGACAATGAAACATCCTGTGGCCAGGGTGATGAGAACAGCCTTGATCCATCTTCGGTTTGGATCGTATCCCGGTATAATGGTGGAAAACATTCCTGCATCGGCAAACCGTGACAAAGTTTTTTTTCGTTCCAGGATGCCATAGGCCATGATGCCGAAAAATGGAATCAGGCCCCATAGAAGATTTAAAAGATATGGATGGGTAAATTTCATGGTCAGGGTATCCTTAAAAATCTTGTATTGGCGAGGAGAATATAGGAAAAAAGAAACAAGAGCCCGGCAATAAGAACCCCTGGATACATTTCTTCATATTCCACCCATTTTTCAACATCTTTCTTTGTTTTTTCAAGGCTGTCGATCATAGCGTAAATTTTTTCAAGGGATTCCAGATCTCCTGCCTCGAAAAAGCTGCCTTGTGTTTCTTTGGCTATGGTTTTCAGGGCATCCAGGTCCATTTCCACTTTCTGGTACACATAGCGTTTGCCGAAAAAGCCATCCATCAGAAACGGGGCTTCGCCGTTTGTTCCGATCCCGATGGTATGAATTTTCACCTTTCGTTCAGCAGCGATCTTTATGGCATCCTGCCAGGAAATCTCTCCTGAATTGCTTTTCCCGTCCGTCAAAAGGATAATGATATTGGATTTGCTTTCAATATCTTCCAGACGTTTCAGGGAAATGCCGATGGCATCGCCGATGGCGGTTCTGGGACCGGCGGCCCCGATCTCCAGCCGATCCAGGATAAAGGCAATGGTATTGTAATCCCGCGTCAGGGGAAGCTGGGTAAAGGCATTGGAGCCGAACACCACCATGGCGATACGGTCTCCTTCCCGTTTCAGGATAAAGTCCCGCACCACGGATTTGACAGCCTCAAGCCGCGTCACCAGCTTGTTGTCCTTTTTAAAATCCAGGGCGCTCATGGATTCGGAAAGATCAAGGGCCAGGATGATATTCACCCCTTCCGTGGTGACGTTGATTTTTCTGTCCCCCCACTGGGGCCTTGCAAGGGCAAGGATCAAAAGGATAATGGCCGCAATCTTTAAGGCTGGCAAAAATTTTGAAACCCGGACCATCAGAGAGACCGGGAGGTTGTCAAGCCCTTCAAGGGTGGCCACCTTGATATGATCCTGTTGCTTTTTCAATCTGAAAAAAAGAATCAACAGCGGCACCAGAAGAAAGAACAGAAATAAGGGAGAGGCAAACCTGAACATCAGGTGGTCTCCTTTTTTTCATTCTTTTGTTCTTCCTTTTTTCTTTCCAGGTCTTTTTCAATCTTTGAAACGACTTCCCGGACAGCATCCAGATCCTTTATCACCATGGTTTTTTCAGCCGGAACACCGGCATATTTAAAGGGCTCGGACAGGGCCTGAAAATGCGAAATCTCTTTTTTGATCTCTTTTTCAAGACTCAGCCGTCCCATCTCCCGGATAAATTCCTCAGACGTCATTTCCACGGCATTGATATGAAAGGAATGACCCATATACTGCCGTAACAATAAGGTCAGATCATAATAAAAAAGCCTTGGGTCATCCATGGGCCTTTGGGAAAGGGACTCAAGCGCTTTTACGGCTTCTTCAAAGGCAGACAGAGGAAGGGCCATGGCCTCGATATCTTGTATCCCTTTTCTTTTTTTCCACCATTTTCTGATTAGAAAAAACAGGAGCCCGGCCAACACAATGCAAGCAAGGACGATCAAAATAATCTTGACCATCACGGGGTCAAGCCCCACTGCCACAGGCGGCCTTATGTCGTGGATATCCTGCATTTATCTGATCCGTCTCTCTCTCTGCCTGAAATATTTTTGCAGGGTATCGGAAACCGAGGCCCCGGTTTCAAGCTCAATCACATCACTTCTTGCCTGTGAAAAAACACCCAGTGTTCTATTGCGGGCCGCTTCTCTTGCGGCTGTAAATTCTTTTTTCGTCTTCCCGCTGAACCCGTCCAGGGTCATTTGCCTTGAGGTTTCAAAATCAGACAGGGTCACAATGCCTTTAAACGGAAGTTCAAATCCGCCCTTATCATAAATCATCACGCCGATGGGTTCATGGCGCCGGCGGACGGTTCGAAGGCTTTTCAGATATCCGTCGTCTAGAAAATCGGACAGGATAAAAATAAAGGATCGTTTCCTGGAAATTTTTGCAAGATAATCCAGGGCTCCGGCGATATGGGTTCCGCTACCCTGGGGCGAAAAGGTGAAGATTTCCTTGATCACCCGCCAGACATGGCTACTGCCTTTTTTAGGGGGAATATATTTTTCCACTTGATCCGTAAAAAAGAGTGCCCCTACCTTGTCATTGTTTTTAATGGCGTTAAAGGCCAGCACCGATGCCGTCTCAGCGACTCTTTCAATGGCCGGGCCATGGAAGGTTCCGAATTTCAGGGAGGCGCTCATATCGATGAGGAGCATGACAATACTTTCCCGCTCCTCTCTGTAAAGTTTGACAAAGGGCTTTCCAAGTCTTGCCGATACCTTCCAGTCGATATTTTTGACATCATCGCCGGGAGAGTATTCCCTGACTTCCTCAAACTCAATGCCGGAGCCCCGGAATACGGATTTGTACTGGCCTGCCATGATGCTGTTGACCGTGCGGCTGGATTTGATATGAATCCGCCTGATCTTTTTGATGATATGGGCCGGGATCATCCCTCAAAGCCCCTTTCAGGGCACCTCGACCGAGTCAAAAAGGGTTTGAATGATATCATCAGCCGCGATGTCTTCAGCCTCGGCTTCAAAACTTAAAATAATCCGGTGCCTCAGCACATCCGGTCCCACATGCTTGATATCCTGGGGAGTGACATAGCCCCGCCCCGATAGAAAGGCATTGACACGGGCCGCTTTGGCAAGAAAAATAGTGGCCCTGGGTGAGGCCCCGTATTGGATATAGTCGGCCACATCCATACCGTATCGTTTTGGTTCACGGGTGGCGGATATCAGATTTACAATATATTCCTTGAGTTTTTCGTCCACATAAATCTGATCCATCAAGGCGCTCATGGCAGAAAGCTCGTCACAATCGATAACCGGGAATATGGGCTCAGGTTTTGAAAAACTGATCTTTTTCAGAATTTCAAGTTCCTCGGCCTTGCCCGGATACCCCACAAGGACCTTGAGCATGAACCGATCCACCTGGGCTTCGGGCAAAGGATAGGTTCCTTCCTGCTCAATGGGATTCTGGGTGGCCAGCACCAGGAAAGGAGATGGTAGGGCAAAGGTCTCATCGCCAATGGTCACCTGTTTTTCCTCCATGGCTTCGAGAAGGGCGGACTGAACCTTGGAGGGTGCCCGGTTGATTTCATCGGCAAGGATGATATTATTGAACAGGGGCCCTTTTCGCGTGACAAAATCCCCTGTTTTGGGGCGGTAAATTTCCGTACCCGTCAGATCCGCCGGGAGAAGATCCGGGGTAAACTGGATGCGCTTGAACTGGGCCTGGACTGCCGATGCAAGGGCTTTCACCGCCCTTGTCTTGGCCAGTCCCGGAACTCCTTCAATGAGGACATGCCCTCCGGTTAAGAGGCCTGTCAGAAGGCTATCCACAAGCTTTTCCTGCCCCACAAGCTGTTTTGATATTTCTTTTCTAATGCTGCTGATGATCAAATGATTTTTTTCTATTGATTCTTTAATCTGTTCCATAATCCTCTATGCCTGTAGTCTTGAAATTATTACATCATGGCACCTTTGTTCATAACAATTTTTTAACAATTATAGTATGGGTTCTGAAACTGTCAAGGAAAGAAGCCGGTAAGGATAATCCCTTTATCCCTTACCGTTTGATCAATTGATCCGCATAAAGGGAAGAGGTCACCCTGACCAGTTTGTGAATATGATCCTGCACAGCTTTTTTATTTTTCAGGGGATAATTTCTAAAGGTCATCAGTATCCCGGCAAGGGAGGCAATGAAAGAATGGGCGTATAATCTCACACTGCCTGCCTTTGCGCCATTTTTAATTAAAAGCTGTTCAAAAAGATCGAAAAAAATCTTGGTCACGGAATCAAACCTGCCCAGGACCGGATTTGTCAGATTATTCTTGAGCATGAGATAGGTCATCATCTGGAAGGTGGATTCATTTTCAATGAGAAGATCCACAAAGGCAAGGGCAAAATCTTCAATACCGGCCGGTTCTTCCTTTTGAACCATGTCCTTGAAGGCGGTGCTGGCCTTGTCGATCTCCTGGATAAAGGCCTCATGAAACAATTCTTCCTGGCTTGCAAAATACCGGTATATGGTTGCCGGTGAAATTCCTGCTTCTTCGGCAACTTCCCTCATACCAACTTCATAAAAGGGTTTTTTTGCAAAAAGGGCTTTGGAAGACTCCACAACAATCTGTTTTCTTGTTTCCTTTTCCTTTTCCTTTAATTCTGCAAATTTTGATTCAGCCACGGTTTTCACCCTTTCCTGTGCGTTTATGGGTTCAGTAAAACATCCTTGACTTATCATTTGTTTTTTCTTCTGACAAGGCAAAAAATAATGAAAAATCAAGAGTGAATCCGGATATTGACGATTCTGAACCGAATTGATATATAGACTTTTAACATTGGATTTAAAAAGGTGTTTTCCATGGAAATATTTATAAACAGAGACCGGTTTGATTTTGAAATCGGATACCTGACCAAAAGCCCCTGCCTGACCTGCAAAAACAGAGCAGAGCTTCCCGAATGCCATTCAAAATGCATTCTTCTGGACAAAATTCAGACCCTGCTGGCCCGGGGAATTTCTTCCCAGGCGTCTTCCTATGAGAGTTAACGGGTTTTGATTGCAGCTCTTTTTTCTGAAACCTCCCCTTGCCTTGTAAAAAAACACCTGACCCAAAATATTTTCAAAAGCCTTGAACACCTTGAAACCAGTTCCGGCTTTACCCTTGAAAAAGCCATTAGTTCAGGCATCAAAAACCCGGACAGCGCCATTGGTATTTACGCCGGAGATGCAGAATCCTATGAGGTTTTTTCACCTGTTTTTGATCCCATTATTTCTGAGTATCATGGATTTTCAAAAGGTCAAAAACATGTCTCTGATTTTACGGCACCTGATCTTCCTTTGCCTGATCCTGAAGGGAAATACATCCTTTCCACCCGGATCAGGGTGGCAAGAAACTTAAGAAATTTTTGTTTTCCTGCCCACATTTCTTTATCCCATAGAAAGGAACTGGAAGAGAAAATAATAAAGGCTTTAGGCTCACTGAAAGACGATCTTGCAGGAAGGTATGTATCCTTGACAGATATCGGGAAAAATGGATTCAAAGATCCGGGGAACAAAACCCCCTTCTTTGAAAAAGGGGACCGGTTCCAGGATGCAGCGGGCATTAATTCGGATTTCCCCCAGGGCCGGGGTGTTTTTTGTTCCTCTGACCAGAAGCTTATCGTCTGGGTGAATGAAGAGGATCATTTAAGAATAATGAGCCTTGAAAAAACATCAGACATCACAAGCACATATAACCGGCTTTGCCGGGCACTCCAGGCCCCGGACCGGCAATTTTATTTTGCCAGGGATGACAGACTGGGATACCTCTCCTCCTGCCCCACGAATCTTGGGACGGCCATGAGGGCCGGGGTCCATATCCGGCTTGAAAAACTGGATCAAAAAAAAGAAGTTCTCAAGGGGCTGGCCAGAGAATATCATCTGCAGATCAGGGGAACTCGGGGTGAAAAAACAAAGGTCGAAGCTGCTGTCTTTGATATCAGCAATGCCCAGAGACTAGGCATCAGCGAAGCCGCCATCATCCAAAATCTTCATAAAGGGCTTTCGGCCATCATCAAAGCTGAGAAAACAATTTAGAAAGATGTTAGAAAGATTGACTGAATTGCTTTCTAGGCCTATCATGTCACCATTTTGATAATCAGAGTTGAAACAAAAAAATGACTGACCCCTTTAATATCTTTTCCTTTTTTTCCGAAATCCTTGGCAATCCGGTAATTGAAGAAGACGGCGGTCTGCTTGGAAAAGTTCATGATTTATCAGCCTATGTGCAGGAAAATGATCCGCCGATTACCGGCATTATTATTTCATCTGCACATAAAGCAAGGTTTTTTCTTTCCTGGTCCCATGTAATAGATTTCAACCATGGCATAATAAAAGTAAAAAAAGGCTCCCGCGAATCATTGGAATCCATTGATAGCCGGGCCGGAGATATTTTACTCAGAAAAGGCCTGCTTGATAAGCAGATCGTTGATACCGGAGGCGCTAAAGTTGTAAGGGTCAATGACCTGCAACTGATTTGCAGAAACGGGTCCCTGGTTCTTTCAAAAGTGGATGTGGGCTTAAGGGGACTGTTTAGAAGAGTCGGTATTTTAAACATGATCGAATCCTTTCTGCAATGGCTTTTTGATTACACTCTGGGTGAAAACCTGATTAACTGGCGGTTGGTTCAACCCGTTGGATCCAATGATATTCTCCGCCTGAAATTCTCCCAGGTACGCCTGGCCAAACTTCATCCCGGCGAGCTTGCCGATATTATTGAAGACCTGGATCAACCGGGAAGGGCCCGCGTTTTCCGGGCCCTGGATATTGAGATGGCTGCCGATGTTCTTGAAGAAGCTGATCCAAAAGTTCAGGTATTATTGATTCAGGACATGCCAACGGAAAAAGCATCCGATGTGTTGGAAAAGATGTCCCCGAGCAAGGCCACCGACCTTCTTCAGGACCTTGAAGAGCCTCAGATGGAAACACTGTTAAAGGAAATGGAACCCGAGGCTGCGGAAGATGTTCGTGAACTCCTTTCCCATGATGAAGAAACTGCCGGAGGAATGATGACCACCAGTTATTTTTCTCAACCGCCGGATGCAACCGTTGAAGAAGCATTAAAAATTCTGCATCGGGAGGCTGAGGATTTTGAAGTTATTTATTATACCTATATCCTGGATGCCGAGGATCATCTTCTGGGTGTGATTACCATCCGGGAACTTCTTATCAGCGACCCCATGGCAAGTCTTCAATCCATTATGATTCAAAGACTTGCCGTTGTTCCCCCTGAAGCATCAAAAACCGATATGTTGAATATGTTTGAGAAATATGGGTTAAGAGCCTTACCCGTAGCGGATGAAGATGGCAGTATTTGCGGCGTCATCCGCTTTAAGGCATTAATGGAAGAAGTGGGTCCGAGAATATTCAGATAATATTTGTTAAAAAAAAGATAATGGAGAGTTAATTCCTTGCACAACAGTTCCCCTAAAAATAAACATCAGGAGTCAAAGGCAGGGGCCCGCATCTGGACTCGGATAGCCCTCGTTTTTGCCGTAGTCGGTCCGGGAATCATAACATCCAATGTAGATAATGATGCCGGCGGCATCACAACCTATTCCCTTGCAGGAGCTGAATTCGGGCTTAAACTCCTCTGGTATATGCTGCCGATTACCGGCATTCTCATTCTTGTTCAAGAGATATGTGCCAGGATGGGCGTTGTTTCAGGGAAAGGACTTGCTGC
The DNA here is from genome assembly GCA_031395015.1 of Desulfobacterales bacterium. Lineage (GTDB taxonomy): Bacteria > Desulfobacterota > Desulfobacteria > Desulfobacterales > Desulfobacteraceae > Desulfobacula. Next base: position 12,634 of record JANNUH010000013.1, read on the forward strand.
CTTGATAAGGGAAGAATTCGGCGCCAAGGTCACCTTTTATCTGATGATCGGGATCATACTGACAAACCTGGCCAATACCATAGCAGAATTTGCAGGCGTTGTTGCATCCATGCAGATCTTTCATGTGCCCGGACATTTCTCAGCCCCTGTTGCAGCCATTCTTGTATGGCTTCTTGTTATAAAAGGTTCCTATAAATCTGTGGAAAAAATATTTTTAGGGGCCTGCCTGTTTTATGCCGCCTATATCATTTCCGGCTTCCTGGCCAAACCTGATTGGAGTCTTGTCTACCAGGAAATATCAAGCCCGCAGCCGGATTTTTCTCCTTCTGCCATCATCATGGTTGCAGGGCTTGTGGGAACCACCATTGCCCCATGGATGCAATTTTATCTCCAGGCCGCAATAGTGGATAAAGGATTAAATATCACGGATTATAAAATCGTCCGATGGGATGTCATCATCGGGTCCGTTACCGTATCAGTGGTTGCCTTTTTTATCATACTGGTATGCGCCGTAACCATTCATAAACACGGCATAAGTATTCAAAGCGCCGAAGAAGCGGCCCTGGCGCTGGTGCCCCTGGCAGGGCGCTATGCCGGAGATTTGTTCGCCTTTGGACTTTTGAATGCATCCCTTTTTGCTGCATCCATATTGCCTTTATCCACAGCATATACCGTGTGTGAAGCATTCGGATGGGAATCATCCGTCAATTGCAAATTCAGCGAAGCCCCCCAGTTCTATATCCTTTATACCCTTATGATTATCCTGGGTGCCGGACTCGTTATGATCCCCGGAGCACCCCTTATCTCCATCATGTTTTTATCCCAGGTGCTCAATGCAATTTTTCTCCCCGTTATTCTGTTTTTTATGGCAAAGCTTGTAAATGACCGTTCTTTAATGGGAGAAAATGCAAACGGTAAAATCAGCAATTTTTTAATGTGGGGGGTGTTTATCCTGCTGAGCGTCCTTTCAATCGGTACTTTGGTGACATCCTTTTTCTAACTTCCGCAGGCTTGTCTCTCTATATTACCGGCGAATCAGGCCCTGGACATATATTTTCTTGTTTCAGTGTTGACCTTGACCATTTCCCCGGCTTCAAGATAGTCCGGGATCTGGATTTCAACCCCATTGGAAAGGGTTGCGGGCTTGGTCCTTGCCGTGGCGCTGGCAGCCCTGCTGCTGGGGGCGGCTTCCCGGATCTCAAAAACCAGGGTGGTCGGGATCTCAATGGACACCATGTTTTCATCGATAAAAACGCCGACAATGCCTTCCATCCCGTCCGTGAGCCAGACCAGGTCATCTTCTATCACATCGGCTGCAATCATGTACTGGGCATATTCCACGTTGTCCATGAAAACATGAAAATCGCCGTCCGGATAAAGATATTGTATTGATTTTCTCTGGAGGGCCACTTCGCTCAGGGGGTCATTTCCCTTGTAGCTTTCTTCGTGTTTCTGTCTGGTCCTGATATGGGCGAACCTGACCTTATAAAGGGTAACTGCCCCCCTTGCCGAAGGGCTTCTGACATCAATATGTTTCACCACGTATATTTCATTGTTGATTTCAACGACATTCCCTTTTTTTAAATCACAGGCCTTCAGCATATTTTTATAAACTCCTGAAAATCATTTTTTTTATTCCCAAAAAGCAGGGCTTGGAGGGATTTTGGATTGCCTACCTTGCAGGATATGCTCAAGAAAGAAATCCTTGCCTACACTGCTTCGGTGGCATAGTCACTAACTGATGTATCCCCATTTTTTAAACTGATCGCTTAATCTTGAATCGTCTTTGAAAGACTTAAAATACAGATATTCCGGGGCAAGGTCCAGTTCATTCGGCCAGACCAAGGTATCATATTCCACTTTGAAACTTTTAAACAGATTGAGATCCTTGAGCTGATTAAAAATCGGTCTATTATCGCCAGCGATTGTTTCTTTTAAATCAACATCTCCAATCCTTCCATCACTAAATTCAATTCTGATTTTATAGTCTTGAAGATGTTTAGCTTTTATAATACTGAGCATTTTGACCTCCTACACCAAAGGTTTTACTTTTTCGTATGTTCCGGTCAATTTCAGAGTGTTCCAGTTATCAAATAATTCCTGCTTGTGATCCTGTGCCCATTCTACCACAAGACTGAAGACTTTTGAAGGCAATTTACCCTCAATAATACCAAGCGTCTCAATGGCAATGGAGGCTTTGTGCTCATTATAAACTGCGTGAAAATGGGGAGGATTGTGTTCGTTGAAATACATGTAAATTATGATTCCAAGAAATCTGCTTATTTCAGGCATTTAGCTCACCTCTTTATTGATTTTCGATTCTATTTATCCCCAAAAACAGCTTATAAATACCATTTAAAAGACAAATTGGAAAGCCTCTTCAATCTTCCATCAATCAACAATTAATAATTTTACCCCATCTTTGGTATAGGACCTGTGGGCATCTCTATGATCCGCAACCAGATAGCACATTCCAGGCTTTAAGATAAATTTCCGTCCGTCCTTTAGTTCCGACTCAAATTCCCCTTCCAACACAAACACGGCATGACCCTTTTCACACCATTGATCTGCCAGATATCCAGGCGTATATTCTACAATCCTGATCCTAACATTTCCCCGATTTACAGTTTTCCAGAAGGCTTTACCCGTTACACCGGGATGCTCTTCAGCAGTCATGTTCTCCAGATCAAATACCTGAAAAGGTATCTCTTTTATCTCCATCTGCTTCTCCTTTGTCAAAAGGCACTCAATCTATCCAGATTCATTTTATGGGCATATTTTCCTTAATCAAAGGGAAATATCAACGATTATTTGTTTGCAGCAAAGGAAAATTCCTGCTTGTGACCCTGTACATCCATCAAGGCGTGTCTGTTTTCTGCTATACTGGGAATGATCCGGTAGAAGCCATTCTTCAGATTATTTATTCAATTGCGATTTGGAGCCGTTTCCCAAAGGCACTCCCTGTTTGAGCCTCAGCTCTTTTATCATGAGTCCTGTTTTAAATTCTTCATAACCGGAATCGTATCCGGTTGCAAATTCCGGGTCTGTGGTTTTTCTTTCTTTAATATATTCTGATAAGTCACTCATATTATCCCTCTCTTTATTTTTTTTTATCCTTGTACTCCCGGAATCCGGACATCAATGCCTCAAAACTCTTTGGCTTGTATTTATTGAAACTTTCTTCATCAACAAACACATAATCGTAGCAGATATCAGACTGCACTCTGTTAATATCAACACACCAGTCGTGCAGTCTTTTCATCTTTAATGGGACATCAAGGTCTTCAAGCCCTTTGGTTTCGACAACGACAATTGAATTTAAAGACCTCTTAACGATAAAATCAGGATAATAATTTGAAATATTGCCATCGGCTTTGACATAATCGATTTGAAAATGTACTGCCAGATAATTTTTTACATAAGAAATAATATCCTCACAGTCTTCGAGAAAAGCGACAAACTGAAGCTCCAAATGACTGTCCCCGATAATCTTGTTAAAAATACTTTTCTTGGGAACAATATACCCTTGCTCCTTAGCCACAAAGGGGCGGGTTTTCCTTAGTTTGATAAAGTCTACAATTTTTGCATCGCCTTTATCCTGAATCGTTAACGCATTGATCTGATTCTTGAAAGTCTCTATCAGTGTTTTGCTTGCCTCCAGTTCCGACAAGTTCCGAAGGGTATTCAAATCATCCAGATCAACCTTGGTTTCAAACAAATCATTCTGAACGAAAGATTTTACCTTTCCGTACAACACATCGTAGCCGCTCACCAAGCGCAAGTCCTTCATGATCACCTGGGAAAAATAACCGATAACGGACCGGTAATCCGTAACAAGACTTGAATCCAACACGGTTGTATGGTTAATCTCACCCGTTGTAATATCCTTGAATACGATCTGCCGTTTTTCTTCTTCACTGAATGTTTTGTAGGCTACTTTTTTATAATCAAAGCATCCAACATCCAATTCCGTGAGGCTTTTGTACTCTCGATAAATTCTGGCTGTCAGAACAGGAATTTCAATATCCAGGCGCTCCATATCCTTGAGGGTATTCTCATGATCCACTTCAACAATGATGGGGGTTTTAGGCTTGGTGCCTTCACCCATTGCCTTTCGTTCAAGCTCCACACCCTCGGACTGAATGGACTCAACAAAGTCCATAAATGCATCAGTGCCGACCACGCTCACATATTCTTCTACGGAATTTCCGGGGTACATTTTCCGCAACCCCCTTCCCAGTGTCTGTTCCGGCAGAATATTGCTCTGGGCTGAATACGCACGCAAACCCACAATCGTGGTGACATTTTTCACATCCCACCCTTCTTTTAACATCAATACCGAAACAATGGCTTTGAAAGGGCTCTCCCAACTGTCGATCGCGTTGGACTGCTTTCGTAATACATCAAGCTCTTCTTTCTTCTTCCCGGTTTTTACCTCGGCGATCTCCCCGTTGTTTTTCGTATGAATGACCAATACCGCATCTTTCAACTCAGGGTAAGTCGCTTCCAGATACTCAGCCACATCATCACAGTTTTTCGTGTCATCCGTCATGACAAACAGAATGGCCTTTTTATTCATCTTTTCATGCTCTATATAAGCCTTACGCCATTCCTCTATTCCCAGGTTCAAATAGTCTGCATATTTTTCAGTATATCGGGAACTTTGCCGTTCAGATAATTTGGCTCGGCTTGCGGAATCAGGCAGGACCGGATGCTTGACCACATTTTGTGAAATGGCTTCCACCAGGGGATAATCCGATATGGTCTGCACAAAAATGGCACCATTATTATGCTTGGGAGTTGCGGTGACATCCACTTGAAGGGATAAAAAACCGTCTTTATGCTGCAACCCATGATGGATGTCCTCTATGGATTTAAACCAGGCCAGCCGGTTGTCATGGATATGGTGGGCCTCATCGTTCAGAACCACCAGTTCATCAATATCCCGGACAATATCTCCCAGATCGACTTTGGAATCATTGGTTTTCCCCACTGGCCGCTTTCCCAAGAAATAATCCATTGTGTTTTCATCATCTGCCGACGGCTCCACGTCATTGCCTGAATAAACCCGGTGGATATTGGTTAAAAAGATATTGCCGGTTTTGCGGGTAATATTGACCTCATCCTGAATGTGCAGGGTGAGTTGAAAATCATCCCGCCAGTTGTATCCGTCAAACCCGTTATCCGGAAGGACCGGGTCTTCAAAGAAAATCCGCAGCCCGTCAAAATCAGCGCGGATACGGTCCAGAACAATGATATTCGGTGTAATGAGAAGAAAATTCCGGGCCAGCTCAGAATCCGCTTCATATAATTTATGAAAAAAGCACCAGGCCAGGATCAGACTCATGACCTTGGTTTTACCGGAACCCGTGGCCATTTTGATGACAAACCGCCGCCATGACTCATCAAACATATTAGCCGAAACCGCACCGGATGAATCAAATCGGATCAGATCGTATTTATCTTTTACCTTAATGGCATCATAAAGGTAAATCACCGTCTCAACCGCTTCTTGCTGGGCAAAATAATATTGGAAGGTCGCCATGGAACCGTCGGCTTTGGGCATTAGATGTTCATGCTGAAACCACCAGTTCAAAAGGCTGATACTGGTCCGGGTTGCCCCTTCATAGCCGGTTTCCCGCCAGGCTTTCACTTTTTTACGCAATTCATGCACCAGGGGCGGAAGTAATTTTTCATAGGAGGATTCCCGAAAAGCTTCATCCGCTGGAAACCAGCGTACCTCAGGCTCAAGAATGACATGGGGGGAATGCGGAAAATCCGGATGTAATGCCATTATTTTTTTCTATCCTCCAGCTTCTTAACGCCATGATCATCCATAAGAAGTTTCATCTGCTGAATGGCAATGCTGTTCAGCTTTTTCAACCGTTCTTTCTGACCCAGGCCTTCATTAATAAAAAAGGCATTCAGGTTTTCCAGGTTGGAAAGACAAACCAGTTGTGAAATATTGGCATAGTCCCGGATATTTCCCTTCTGCTCAGAGTTTTCATCCCGCCATTGTTTGGCGGTTTTGCCAAACAGAGCGATATTCAGCACATCTGCTTCCGAGGCATACACAATATTTATCTGACGCGTTGACAGCTCAGGTGGGATAAGGTTGTGTTGAATGGCATCGGTATGAATGCGATAATTGATTTTTACCAGATTGCGTTTAATATCCCAGCCCAGTTGCTTTTGTTCACTCTCTTTAAGTCGCTGAAACTCCTTAATGAGATATATTTTAAACTCCGCGCTGATCCACATTCCAAATTCAAAGGCAATATCTTTGTGTGCATAGGTGCCGCCATATCTGCCCGCTTTTGCCTTCAGCCCGATGGCATTGGTCTTGGCTGTCCATTCTTTCACACTGATCTTATAATTGTTCAACCCTGCCTGATTTCTAATTATGGCATATTCGCCATAATTAAAATCCGGGTTATAGATGCGCTCCCATATTCCCAAAAATTCGACAGTATTTCTGTTTCTCAGCCAGTCTGAAATAAAAAAGTCTCCATCTTTCGCTTTGAGCATATCGGTCATGGAAATATAGTCTTCGTCATTGACCGAGATAATGGTTATCTCCGTATCTTCAACCCTGATTTTTTTCATACCGACACCTCAATAATCTTCATCGTATCATTGCCGAAAATATCCACCACTTTCACGGCAACCTTGCGCCGCCCGGGAAGACATTCCATAAACACGCTTTTCAGTTCCAGGGACCGGTCTTTTCGGGTCCGGAAGGATTGCCATTCATTCTCAAACACATAATCCCCGCTCCAGACCTCTTCAACCTCACCGGTTTCCGAATTCTTTACCCGTAGAATCTCCCGTTTGGACTCAAAATTAAAATTCACGGCCCAGTAGTCGATCCAGTCCGTCCATATTTTGGTCAACACTTCCCTGTTGACAATGCCGTCCTTGTCTTTGCTGATCTTCACCACCTGACCCTTATCCACAATCACCTTGGACTTTTTGTTTTCAAGATTCACATCCGCATCTGCTGCATCCTGAGAATAAAATACGGAAAAATCCGTCAGCTCAATGGCAATGCTGTGTTTGTTCTTGCCTTTTCCGAAAATGGGCTTGACTTCAATAAACGACACATCATGAAACACCACCTGATTTTTTTCAACGGCCCGTTTGTCAAACACATCAGCCGGGATATATTTCATGGCAAGGTCAATGCCTTTGCTTTTTGCCTCTTCCTGAATATTGGGGAACAGCCCCATCTCAAATTCGAAGCCCAGAATATCAACTCGGGTAAGATGCTTCTGACGGCATTCCAGGATGATTTCTTCCACAAACAGCCGGGTCACGGGCAGGTTCACCGGACCAACGGCCACCAGCCTTCCTGCTTTTTTCCCCTGAAAGCAATTGAACTGGCTGACCGCTTCAGCCCGATACGCATGGAGAATCAATTCTAAAAATGCTTTTTCTTTGGCCTGCAATTGTTTTTGTTTTTCTTCTTCGCGCAGATCAGGATTGATACCGATATAATGCTGGCGTTCATATTTTCCCAGGTTGAGGATTTCAAAGGCCCGCCAGCTTTTGTTGTCACTTTTCAGTTGGCGTTGAACCCCGATCATGCGTTTGCGGGTGGTGTGAATGGCGAACTTACCGAGATCGGAGGCGATCCATTTGCGGTTCAGTTTTTCGGCAACCGCAGCCGTGGTTCCGGAGCCACAGAAGAAGTCGGCGACGATGTCGCCTTCATTGGAAGAGGCTTTAATGATACGTTCTAACAAGGCTTCTGGTTTCTGGGTGGGGTAATCTATCCGTTCGTCTGCCAAATGGTGAATCCTGTTAACATCAGCCCAAACACTTTGAACCAATAAACCAGGCATTTCTTCCAAATAATATTTGTATCTAACTAGTCCTTTACCTGTGTAGTCAAGGCGACCTTCTCTCTCATACTTAAGCATTGTTTCTTTCGGGCAACGCCACGACCTGGTAATACCATTCCAGTCATATGTATAACCACCACCCGACAATCCAGATGCCGAAAGATCCGCTGAACGATAGCGACGATTTGTTTCGTTTTCAATATACCGATACTGCTTTTCGATGAATTCGTCAGAATATGGTACATGTTGTTTATTCCAAGTGTTTGAATGTCCTTTCTTAAAAAAAAAGATTATGTCATGTACCTTACCATAGGCACCTGCGTCTGAATGTGCCTCAGATCTTTTCCAAATTATTTCATTTAAGCAATTATTATTACCGAAAACCTCTTTCAAAACCAGATGCAAATAGGCATTAACCCGCGTATCACAATGCACATAGATACTACCGTCCTCAGATAGCAGATCCCGCATCAGCACCAGCCGTTCATAAATCATGCTAATGAATGAATCCGCACCTTTGCCCCAAGTGTCCCTATAGGCAATCTCTTCCAGGATATTCGGTTTTTTGGTCAGGGTTTCGCCGCCGATTTCAATATCCATGGAAAAATCCGCACCCACATCAAAGGGCGGATCAATATAGATCAGCTTGATACCGCCCTGGGCTTCAATCTCTTCTCGCAGTGGACCGTTTTTAAGGGAAGACAGAATCAGCTTATTATCCCCCCAGATCAGTTTGTTGCTCCAGCCCCTGATCTGCCGACCGGTGTGCCGGTCAAAAAGATCCATCTGTATTGATCGATTTTCTTCTGCTCTCGGCTCATCCACCTGCTCGATGATTTGAAACGGCAGCACCACATTACAGATTTCACCGGTTTTCCCGTTCCACACCAGTTCAACTTCTTTCTTGTCCTCGAACAGCAAGAAACGGTATTTCTCCGGCAAGGATTTTCCGGCTTCAAGACAGCGGTTGATATCCCTTATTTCATTGTCATTCAGCTTCATTTTATTCCTTTAATATGTCTCCTGGCTTGTCCGCTTGAGCCTTCATGGTTTCTTTCCCTGCAAAATCAACAATATCTTCAACCAGCTTGACAAGTGAATCAGATTTCTGACCCTTCTCCCAGGCGGAGGTTAACGCACGCGCAATGGCAAGCGGATTTTTGTTTAATTCGCCGGGGTTTCCATAATACAGATATGCCAAATCTTTATAAGCCTTCCAGTCACCACCAATTTCATTTTCAATTGTTTTTGTAAGATTTGTTTTCCACATATATAAATTTCCCCGCACAATCGAATTATCCGGCCATCCATTCAAGTCCATATAATCGAGAAGATTCAAAATGGCTCGATTATCTTTCTTGTGCTTTCCAACCTCGGATTTCCTTTTGTTTTCGTCTATGATTTCATCTTTATCCGTATCTGCATCACAAACCACAAAAACAGGGATATTCAATAACCTGGCCATGGCCAGAGTTTTGATAATTGAGCTTTTCCCTCCTACGGGGACGATATGGCATCCATATTTTCTGAAATCCATCATTTTTTTAGTCAGCATCAGGTAGGTTGAAATGTAAGCAACATCTTCTATCCCTTCGGTTAAAATCAGATGATTACAAAAAAACATTTCATTAATAATCGGATTCAGAGAAGGATATAATTTTGCCATCATTCCTTCCTCTTTCAGCATCTTTTGTCCTGATGATTTCAATTTGTCTGCCAGAGCTGCATATGAAAGCTGGGAAATATAGGATGTGCTGGGATTATCCTTTTCCCTTACTACCCTTATGGCTTCAAAATTGTCGCCGGGAATAAATAAAGGGCTATGGGAACAAATCACTATTTGAGAATTCTTTTGGGAAAGATCATTTAAGGTTTCTGAAAGATATCTGGCCTGGGGGGGATGTTGATAGATTTCAGGTTCTTCTATTCCCATGATCAATGTCGGAGCCGTTTCATCAGATATACGGGTTAACTCCTGAAGCAAGGCCAGCATATAGGACCGCTGCAAACCATGGCCGAATCTTGCCAGACTACCTTCAAATCCGCGCTCACCAATTTTGAGATATGCCCAAGGCTCTTCAACTTTTACAGACTTGTCAGGATCTTGTTTCCATAGAATTTGAGCTTTTATACCGGGATGTGCCCAGGACGCCAGGCTATTCTGCAATGCCGAGGAAATCGAATCCAGTGAAGACTGCTCTTCATCCAGTATTTTTTGATATTTCTCTTGGGCTTCTTTTTTTAATTCCCCAACTTTTTCGGAAAAATTGACTTTTGACCTGACAGTTCTTGCTAATAATTGACCTAAGGCAGTGGTCTTTGACTCTTCGCTTTCTTCTGTGGCATCTTTTGATGCAGGGACAAATACCCATTGCACATGATTTGCCAATCTATTGGCGCCTTTACTCACCCCATAAAACTGATCTTCGCTTGAAATCAGAGTGCAACCATCAGAGTGGCTTGCTTCATATTCTCTGAGGGCATCAGCCATTGACTGTTTTGTAGATGCACTGGGCAAATTTTCATAAATTTTTCGGAGGTCTTGATAAATAAGCTTTAATTCAGGAACTGGTCTCCCATTTTTCGCAGCCTCAAAATATTCCCGGAAATCTTGAAACCCTAATCGGTTACCATACTGCTTAACATCCGCACAATCTGTGTCGGCGTCATATTTTGCAACAGAAGAAACGATCAGTTTGTCTTGCCTCACGTAATCAGACAGTTCATCCTTTGCAGCCTTTGAAAGGTCTGTGAATGTAACGGTTATTTTTACCGGCTCGTTTGTATTTTTATGATGGAAATCTTCACTGGAAAGTTTACCAAGATCGGTCTTGCTATCTTTATACTGCCTGAAAAAAATATTCAAAGCATTTAAGACAGTGGATTTGCCGGAACCATTTGCACCGACAAAACAAGTATAGTCATCAAATTTTATTGTCTCATCTTTGAAACTTCTAAAATTTTCTATTCTTACGGATTCGATTTTCATATTTTTTTTATGTGTGTATCACCAAGGGTGCCTACGACCTTGCTCGCTATGCCACCGCAATTCCCGGCGGGCTGGCGGATGCAATTGTTAACCATTTATTTCCTTTAATAATTGTTTAACGAATCAAAAGACACCATGCCTTGAACAGGCTGCCAACTTTGTAAATATAAAGTGTAGTATAAATCAAAAGCTTTTTGATGCCTTGTCCTGTAAACTTCACTATTAAACTCATAATCAATGGTAGCCGAGGCATTACCACCAACAATCTTCATTGCTTGTCCTGGCCATAACCTGTTGTCAACGAATAGTGCATACTCACAGAATAATTGACCATTAATATTTTGCCTTTCCCCCTCTTCGAAACCACTAATTTTGGCTATAGGGATTTGAGCTGGCCATAAAAAACTAATACGAAAAAAATCTTGATCTGGTATTTTGAGAAGTTTAACTGACACCACAAGTGAATATTTGTGGATTTCTGGTGTGATGTTTATTTTTTTGTATGTAATAGATACTTCTGCTGGACGGGCGGCTGCCACTTCACTCTCCTTAAGTTCAGTGTATTGATCAACCTTGGTTGGTGTTTTGGCGGCTTTAATTTTGGGGATTAATTTGTCTGAGACTTCTATCCAATAACGAACATCTTCCTTGTCGATTTCTTCAGAATGCACAAGCCTGTTTCGCGCCTTTCTGAGTTCTGTAAGTAACTGTACATCGTTTGGCTCCAAAAGACCTATAGTAAAAGCTTCTTTCCACTTATACTCTCCTGAAATGCCTTCGTTTTCAAATATTTCTTTGATGTCTCGCTCAAGCGTATTCCAATTAATAATTAGTTTTCCTAATGAATCTGACTCGGAAGTTGAGGGAGTTATTGAAACGTTAAATAAATTTTGAAGAAGTACCCCTGCAATATCACGGTAGGCTATTAAATATTCATCATCAACGCTTAAACCAGTTCCATCATGATAAAGAGTATTTCGAATTCTATGATAATGTTCTATGTCTGTTTCATCTATACCCACCAACTTTGAAGGTGTATGCTTGAATAGGAGAGATAATAATCTTGGGAAACTATTCCCAGCCTCATCTAAGTCTTTTCTCTGTATTTTAAAGCCAGATATTTTTTTAGGGAGAGAAAGACATGTTCTAATGATGGTTTCAACGCAGTTATCTATGCTAATAAATGCAATTCTCTTGTCAAAAGCCGAATTAAGGTTGATATGAGAATCAGCATGTCTCAATAACTCGCTGGCACCTGATGCCCAAGTAGCTTGCATTTATTAGTTCCTATATTTTCCTGATTAACGAGCAATTGTATAGGTCTGTCTGTCCATCATTCAAATTTGAATAATATCCAGCCGGAAACGATTTACAATTTTAATAATAAAATCCCTATCAGCAATTAATATCTATGTAAAGAACTATTCAGTCAAGCAAAACAGACGCCGCAAATGCCTGACCCCATGAAAAAAAGCATGGACAGATTAATGGCGGCAAAGGCGGACGGTAGGGTGTCTTTTTTGAGCATGGCGGCTGAAACAAAGACAATAATGACCAGGGCATTGATGAAAAACACTGAGAAAAGGACAGGCATGTTTAAAAACCCGTTCATGCTAAAGAGCAGGATGGAAAGGCTGTACAGGCTTGTCCAGATAAGGGTTTGCAATCGGATCTCGGTTTCTGAAAAAATCTTTGAAAAACTGGGGAAGGTTTGGCAACCTGATGAGGTGTTGCCGTTTTTGATGAGAATGATGAAAAAATGGGGGATCTGCCAGAGGCCGAAGACCAGCATGAGAAGAATGATTCTGGAATCAAGGGGATGTCCGCCTGCTGCGGTCCACCCCAGAAGCGGAGGGAGCATGCCGCAGAGGCTTCCCGGAAGGATGGCCAGTAAAGAGCGTTTTTTCAGGGGTGTGTAGAGGCCGTTATAACTGATCAGGGCTGCCACACCGGCTAAAGCCGGAATCAGGCCGAAGGCGGAAAACACGCCGAATAGTCCGGCAAGGATGAGCAGAACGGCCATGCCTGCAGCATGGCGGACTGGTACTTTTTTTCGGGGGAGGCTACGGTTGCAAGTTCTTTCAAAAAAAGAATCAAATTCCCGGTCCTGGATATTGTTGAGAACGGCTGAGCCACAGGCCAGAAGGAATACAAAAGCGCCAAGAAAAAACGAATCCGGGGAAATCTTTTGAAGGGCCATGACATGACCGAAAACCGCCGAAAGGCCGATATAGGCGCAAAGGTGGAATTTCAAGAGTTCAATATAATGCTTCAGCATGGGGGCTGAGCCTTGAACTGCGTTTTCGGAAAGGCCGGTCCTGCTACCATTCATCTTCTTTGTTCACCCATTCTTCATATTCTTCCTTTGAGACCACCCGGATCACCCCGTTCATTTCAGAATGGCCTGTGCCGCAGAATTCCGTGCACTGAAAAGAAAATTCCCCTTCTTTTTCCGGCAAAAACCAGGCATAGGTTTTGAGTCCGTTCACGGCATCCACTTTAATTCTGAAGGCAGGAACATAGAGGCTGTGAATGACATCAAGGGAGGTGATATTCAGTTTGACGGGCGTGTTTACCGGCACCACAATTTCGTTTTCCGTCTCTTTTTCATTGGGATAATAAAAAAGCCAGGAAAAGGATTGGGCTTCCACTTTTATCTCCAGGGCACCTTCCGGGACATTGCGAAGACCGGTATAGGCCCTCCATCCGGAAACAAACATGGAAAGGGCGATAAAGGTGGGCAGGACAATCCAGACCGTTTCAAGCAGAAGATTTCCCCGGATGTCCGAGGGTATTTTATTTTTGCTACGGCGATACCGGACCACAAAAAAAATCATCACCAGGGTAATGGCAAAGAGGAACACAAAGGAAAACCCGATGATATAATAAAAGGATTGGTCCACCAGGGTGACCGGATTTACAATATTATTCATATTTCAACCTCATCTGAAGGAAACATCCCAGAATGTAAAACTGATCATGATAAACAGAAAAAAGATCGTTCCAAGAAAAGAGAGAATCAGGGCTCTTCCTTCGTATTTCATGTGCATGAAAAATAAAAGCACCAGGGACCCCTTGATGGCTGCGATCAAAAGCGAAATCCAGACATTGAGCCCACCCAGATCAATATAGGATGCCCCCACGGTAACGCCGGTAAACATAAGGAGCAAAAGGAAAACGGAAAATAAGGTCCTGTATTCCAGATAATGCAGAGTATGTGATTTTTCCATGGATATTCCTTTAGGCCCCCCTTTCATATAATAAGGTAGAACAGCGGAAAAATAAAAATCCAGATCAGATCCACCAGGTGCCAGTAAAGCCCTGAATTTTCAAGCAGGGCAAAGCGCTCAGAGGTTATCTTTCCCCTCTGGACAAAGACAAAACTGATGATCAAGAGGGTCATCCCGATAATGATATGGATGCCGTGCAAGCCTGTTATAACATAATACAGGCCGAAAAACATATTCTGACCTTGGGGTCCAGCCACCAGTTTTTCCGAATTGGGATAAATCCCGGCTTCTATTTTATGCCCCCATTCAAAATATTTGTTCACGAGAAAGATAAGCCCGCAGAGGATGGCAGTTGAAAGACCGGCAAGGGCAATCTTTTTTTCTTTTTTCTGAATCGCGGTGACGGCGGCGGCAACGCAAAAGCTTGAAAAGAGCAGGATCACCGTATTCAGGAGGCCCAGGATACGGTTCAGCTCCTTGCCGGCCTCTTTAAAATCAAGGGCATATTTTGAAAAATAAACCGCATACAGGACAAAGAGCCCGCCGAAAAGGATGATTTCCGTATAAAGAAAAAGCCACATGCCCAGCTTTTTGCCGGATTCGTCGGGCTGGGAATACATTTATTCCCCTTTATCGTCGTTGGAATATTTTTCCACAACCCCGGAAAAATCATAGGGGTAAGCCGGCACTACAGGTTCGGTGATGAAATTATGCAGGGGCGGCGGCGAAGGGGTCTGCCATTCCAGGGTAGTCCCGCCCCAGGGATCGGAAGAGGCGTCCCTTTCTTTTCTCAGGGAAGAAAGAAGATTGATGACCATTAAAAAGATCCCGATGATCATGAAGGCTGCGCCGAATCCTGCAAAGAAATTGCCTTTTTCATACTGGGGCAGATAATCAAAATACCGTCTGGGCAGGCCCTGCAACCCCAGGATGAACATGGGCACATAATGAAACATGAACCCGCCCGTCAAAAGGATGGCTCCGATATAGGCTTTTTTAAAATCATACATGCGGCCAAACATTTTGGGCCACCAGTAATGGAGCGCTGCAAAAAAGGCAAACCCGGTGCCGCCGAACATGGTGAAATGAAAATGGGACACCACAAAATGGGTGTCGTGGACATGGATATCGGGTCCGGCCGCTCCCAGCACAAGGCCTGTCAAGCCGCCCACGGAAAAGAGATAGATAAAGCAGAGGGCTAAAAACAGGGGCGGCGTCATTTGAATCGAGCCTTTGTACAGGGTGGAAACCCAGGAAAAAACCTTGATGGCTGAAGGAATGGCCACCACAAAAGTCAGAAGGGAAAACACAAAAATAGCAGTGTCGCTCATGCCGCTGGTGTACATGTGATGGGCCCAGACCAGGGACCCGGCTATGGCAATGGCCATGGACGAGCCCACAATGGCCTTGTACCCGAATATGGATTTTCGTGCAAACACGGGAATGATTTCCGAGATTACGCCCATGCCGGGCAGGATCATGATATAGACGGCCGGATGGGAATACATCCAGAAAAGGTGCTGGTATAAGATCGGATCTCCGCCTTTGGCCGGGTCAAACAGGCCGACGTTGAAATACCGTTCAATAATGACCAGAAAAAGGGTGATGGAAATCACAGGGGTTGCCAGAAGCTGAACCCAGGACGTGGCATAGAGGCTCCAGGTAAAAAGGGGAATCTGCATCCAGCCCATATCCCGGTGTCTCATGCGGTGGATGGTGGTGATGAAATTCAAGCCCGTCAGCATGGAGGCCATGCCCAGGACAAAGGCGGCAAAAACAGTGGTTGAGACATTGGTCTTGGTGGAGATGGAAAACGGTACATAAAAAGTCCAGCCCGTATCCGGAAAACCGCTGGAAAAAAGGGAGATGATGGCAATCACTCCACCGGCCATATAAAGATACCAGGACAAAAGGTTGAGCCTCGGGAAAAACACGTCATCGGTCCCGATCTGAATGGGCAGAAAAAAATTGCCGAATATGGCAGGGATGCCAGGGATAATAAACAGAAAAACCATGATGACGCCGTGAAGGGTAAATGCCGAATTATACATTTCCGCACTGAGAATGGTCTGCCCTCTGAACATGAGTTCAAACCTGAGAAGTCCTCCTAAAAGGACGGCCAGGAGAAACCAGAAAAGAATGGAAAAAAAATAGAGGATGGCGATCCGTTTATGGTCCAGGGTAAGGAGCCAGGATCGGATGCCTTTATATGGTATCTTCATCTTTTTTGTCTCTTTTTGAAGGACGCAGGAGGAAAATAATAAAGCCCACAAGCACCATCAGGACAATGGTCCCGGTAATCCTGAAGAGTTTGAATGCATAGGTTTTTTTCGCCGGGTCATAATCAAAGCAGAAAGACAGAACCCCTCTTTTAATGGATATTCCGGGTTTTCCCTGTTCCGCTTCACTCAAGGCCATCCCGAGATCAAAGGGAAGAAAATTCGGACCATAGAGGTATCGGATTATCTTCCCGTCCTTTGACAGGACCACCAGGGCCGACGGGTGGATATAGATATGCTCGGATTTTTTGATGAAATAATACCCCAGGGAATCGGTCAGCTTCAGGATGTTTTCCCGGTTTCCTGTGAGATAAGACCAGGCTTCCAGGGGGAACTCCCGCTTGATCAGGTTGTTATAATTATGTTTGGCTTTTGATGCATCGGTCTCATTTTCATCATCATCAAAACTTAAGGTAATGATATTAAAATCTTTACCCGGAATCTGATCCACCTGATTCAGGGCCTTGGCCAGATCAGCCTGGAGAAAATTGCACACAGCCGTACATGAAAAAAAGATCGGCAACAACACCACAGGCTTGCCGAAAAGGCTTTCAAGCTTAACTTCCTTTCCGGTCTCATCTCTGAATACGGCATCCAGGGCCGCAACGCTTCCCAATTGCTCGTCGATCCTGACCTGACCGCCAAGATTATTGTCCGACAGGGTTTCGGTCAGGATCATTGGTTTATGTTCATGGGTGTTGTGGTCTTTACTGCCATGGTCTTTTTGTACCTGTGCTGCTTCCTGAGTCTTCTGCCCCTGATCCGTCTTTGTTTCAGCCGTACCGGATGCGGCAAAGATAAGCGCAACAAACACAAGAAGGACAAAAAGCTCAAGCCTGAATAAAATTTTCATTAGTGAACCTTTTTACTCTCACCGGTCTTAAAATTGATTTCATAAACCACATGAAAGGGATGGCGGTTCTTGAATGAATCCTTGCCGGCCCCGTAAGCCAGCATGACTTTGCCTTTTCCGTCAGCCGGAATGGGTTTGTCATATTTGTCTCCTGCATTGAGCGGATAGGTAAAGGAAATGGTTGTAATGCCTTTTTCCTCTGTCCCGGCAGGATTTTTCACATCATTTTTGCCGCCCAGTTCTTCATCGCTGGAATGCCCTCTTTTACGATCGCCGAAATGATCCTCAATTTTGACCTGACCGTCTTTCACCGCTCCGATGATGATATTGGCCCCTTCCATGGCATCCACCGGGTCAAACCCTATGCCCACCCAGCCTTCAGTCTTTCCGGACAATTGGACATGGATTTCGTCCCCCTGAATGGTCCAGGAGAATATCATGTCGTCGGCCTGAAGTTTATGCTGATATTCCATTGCCGACAGCATCAGTGGAAGAGTTAGAAACAAAAGCACAGGAAGGATGACTGCAATGATTTTTTTCATATTTTTTTCTCCTTGTTAGCCATATTGAAGCTGTCCGCCTGAAAATCCAAGACCAATGGCCAGAAGGACTGCCAGGAAATAAAACAATGTTACCTTGTTCAATTTCGGGGATTCAGTATCATCTATATAAAGAATGGTTGCCATAAGAAGGGTAAGAAAAACAGCCAGCACCATTTTTAATATGATAAGAAATTCCCATTGCCCGCCAAAGGTATGCTGCCAGTCCAGATAGCCTGCAAAGACCGTCGGGAATATTCCCAGAAGCCCGAGAACAATACAGTGATACCCTGTCCTTGCCAGAAATTTCAGCCTGGGGATAAAGGAGACTATTCTGAATGTGACGGCCCCCATGACCATTCCCATGGGGATATGGGTTAAGGCAGGATGTATGGGGTGATGGAATCCGATTTTGTTTAAAAACTCAAAAATTACTTCTGTCATTTGATCACCTTTTATTTGATTTTTTTATATTGCAGACAAGCCGTCTCGCCGCATGACCTGCTGTTCATAGATACGTTTTAGACTTGAACAAGTCAAGGAAATTAACACCCAGGAAATTAACACCCAGGACAATTAAGTTTCCAGGGCTTTTCCTTGGCTGAAATAAAAAGTTAGTCTTTCATAACTTTTTCCTTGACAACTTATATGGCATGCTGATTATATGCTTAACAAGCAGCAAGTGCTGGTATAAGTGACTAAAAGAACAGAGAAGGAGAATGGACATGAGTGAATATAGAAGCCAAGAAAATTATATTGAAAGCGAAGAAGAAAGAGAATCAGGACATGCAGATACAAGGCACCTGAACTTTGAGTGTGAGACATTTGACTCCATTGGGTGTGACACTGGAGTCGATGTTGCAGGATAGAAAAAACCCATTAACGTGATAATATTTCTGCCTCTTAAAAAAAAGGCAGTCGCCAGGAATCGGGGGTGGCTGCCTTTTTTTATTATTTTTAGACCTTATTATTTTTAAACCTTGAATTAATAATCAATTATGAAATAATCCTTAACCGGTTCAATGGAATGGATTCTGATGGATTGAACAAACTAAAAACAAGGAATGAAGACTCTTGTTTCATAAAATACCGCCTTCCCTGATCAACCGTCTGTGTACAAGGCCAAAAGGCATGATCAGCCTCATGGGTGCGGGTGGGAAAACAAGCCTGATGTTCCGCCTGGCAAAGGATCTGTCCAATGCCGGGAAAAAGGTATTAACCACAACCACCACAAAAATTTTCTTTCCTGACAAGCGCCTTTCCCCTGAAACCGTCATTGCGCATTCAGCTCATGACCTGATCAAAAAATCAAAAGCAGGTCTCCTTCGATATCCCCATTTTTCAGCAGGGAAACATCATGACACGAGTTCCGGCAAGCTTGAGGGATTTTCCCCGGATATCCTTGATCAATTATGGCAGGCCGATCTTTTTGACTGGATAATTGTGGAAGCCGACGGTTCCCGCCAAAAACCCCTGAAAGCCACGGATGCCCATGAACCGGTCCTCCCGAAATCAACCGCCCTTCTTGTTCTTGTCACAGGACTGGATAGCGTGGGCCTCCCCCTTGATGAAAACCATGTGCACCGGGCCGGGCTGTTTTCAAAAAATACAGGGCTGGACCTGGGGCAAGCCGTGGATGAAGCATCCATTGCCGTTTCCATTGCCATGGAAATAAAAAAAGCAGCAGGGCTTTGTAACGCTTCGGACCGCCTCCTGTTTCTGAACAAAGCCGATACTCCCGGCAGAATTGAGTCCGGCCTTCATATCGCAGGCCTTTTAAAGGGCAATCCTTACCTTGACCGGGTGTTGGTTGCGTCACTGAAGGATGAATTCTGCATCAAAAAAGAGATCATCCTGTACCCAAATTTAACAAAGGAAGCCCCATGAAAAAAAATATATATCAGACCGCCTGTGAACTGCTGTTGTCCGGGCAGAAACTCATTCTTGCAAAAACCATCCAACAATCCGGATCAACCCCAAGGGATGTGGGGTCCATGTGCATTATAGCGGAAGACGGCACTCTTTTCGGGACCGTTGGCGGCGGCCTTCTTGAACACCAGGTGCAAACCCGTGCCATGGATCTTTTTAAAGAGAAAAAATCCTTTATCTACCGCTTCCGCCTCACCAGTCAGGATCTGGCAGAAGCCGGCATGATCTGCGGCGGTGAGGTTGATCTTTATCTTGATCCGCTTTTCCCGGAAAACAAAGAAACCCTGTCATTGTTTGTCGCCCTGGCCTCAGAGATTAAAGCAAACCGTCCGGCAAGGCTGGTGACCCGGATTGAAGACGGCCTCCCGTCCCATGAAACCGGGACAAGAATGCTGATCCAAGAGGATGGAAAAACCGTGGGGGAAATTAAAGGTCTTGATCTTGAAAAATTGCCCGACATGGGAAAAGCCCCTTTTCAACTTATTTCCCCGGATAAAAAGGGGGCCACCTTTTTTATGGAAAATATAAGACTGAACCCCCGGGTTTTTCTTTTCGGGGCAGGCCATGTCTCTGCATTTGTTTCGCAACTGGCCAGGCTGGTGGGATTCGACATTACCGTCATTGACGACCGGCCTGAATTTGCAAACACAGAAAGATTCCCAGATGCCGACGAACTCATTGTATCAGATTTCGGCCACGCTTTTGAAAAACTCAGTATTTCCCAGAATTCCTATATCCTGATCATCACCCGGGGCCATCTTCATGACAAAACCGTATTGCAGCAGGCCCTTTCCACATCGGCATCCTATATCGGCATGATCGGAAGCGCCAGAAAAAAAAATTTGATCTATAAGGATCTCATGGAAAAAGGCATCACAAAGGAACGGCTTGAATCGGTCTTTTCTCCCGTGGGCATTGATATCCATGCGGAAACCCCAGAGGAAATAGCCGTCTCCATTGTGGCAGAGCTGATCAAGGTCAGGGCGCCGGAAAAAAAATTAAAGACGATCCTCTCATGAAGATTCCGGAAAAAAAAACAGCAGGCATCATCCTTGCTGCGGGTACGGCGAGCCGCATGGGAAAAGCAAAGCAGCTTCTGCCCTTTGCAAATACCACCCTTCTGGGCCGGGTCATGGAGAATGCAGCTCAATCAACCCTTATTGAACTCATTGTCGTATTGGGCCATGATGCAGACAATATAATGAAGGCCATTGATTTTTCAGGTATGAAAATCGTCATCAACACAGATTATGCAAAGGGGCAGAGTACCTCTCTGATCAAAGGGCTTGGGGCGGTTTCATCATCCTGCGCAGGGGCCATGTTTCTGCTGGCTGATCAGCCGCTGATAACCCCGGACATTATCAACCACATGATAATGTCCTTTCAGACCTCGGATGCCCCCATCCTCATCCCTTTTTACCATGGATGTCGCGGCAACCCGGTCATCATTGAACGCTCCCTGTTCCCAAGGCTTTTATCCTTGACTCTGGATACCGGGGCAAGGGTCATTTTTAATGAATATAAAAATTCCATATTAAAAATAAATTTTGAAAATGATGCCGGCCTTTTAGATGTGGATACCCCCATGGACTATGAAAAATTCATGTCCCGGCCTTTTTGAAATATCTGATAAGACATTATAATAATTAAAAAAAGGATTCCCTTTTATCATCGGAAATGATAAGGTACATTCTTTTTTGAACCACAGGAGCAAATCCTGTGGTTTTTTATTGATTTAATAAGGAAGTGAACGACATGATTTGGGCAAGCGACATCACCCTGGCGTATGGCAAAAGGATTCTGTTTAAAAATGTAAATATCAAATTTGCACCGGGCAATTGCTATGGGCTTATCGGTGCAAACGGCTCGGGAAAATCCACATTCCTGAAAATCCTGGCCAAGGACATGGAAGCTGATTCCGGTGATGTGTTTGTGGGGCCCGAGGAAAGAATCGCCGTGCTCCGGCAGGATCATTTTGCCTTTGATGAAGAGACGGTCATGAACACCGTCATCATGGGCCATGAAAAATTATACCGGGTGATGAAGCAGAGGGATGAAATTTATGCCAAGCCTGATTTTTCCGAAGAAGACGGAATCCGGTCCGGCACCCTTGAGATTGAATTTGCCGAGATGAACGGCTATGAGGCAGAATCCGAAGCAGCCGTTCTCCTGAACAGCCTCGGGGTTTCAGAGACCAAACTCCAGAACCGGATGAAGGAACTGGACGGCGGAGAAAAAGTAAGGGTTCTTCTTGCCCAGGCCCTGTTCGGAAACCCGGATGTTCTCCTCCTGGATGAGCCCACCAACAACCTTGATATCAAGTCCATCACCTGGCTTCAGGATTTT
Organism: Desulfobacterales bacterium; assembly: GCA_031395015.1. Taxonomy (GTDB): domain Bacteria; phylum Desulfobacterota; class Desulfobacteria; order Desulfobacterales; family Desulfobacteraceae; genus Desulfobacula. Next base: position 34,643 of record JANNUH010000013.1, read on the forward strand.
CTCGGACGATTCCAGAACACGGTCATTGTGGTCTCCCACGACCGTCATTTCATGAACGAGGTCTGCACCCATATTGCCGATATTGATTTTTCCAAGATCTCCGTCTATGTGGGGAATTACGATTTCTGGTACCAGGCCAGCCAGTTAAATCTGAAGCAGAAACTGTCGGAAAATAAAAAAGTAACGGAACGGGCCAATGAACTCAAAGCCTTTATCCAGAGGTTCAGCTCCAATGCATCCAAATCAAAGCAGGCCACGTCCCGGAAAAAACTCCTGGAAAAAATGACCATTGAAGACATCCCCGTATCCTCCAGAAGGTATCCCTTTATTGCTTTCAAGCCGGAACGCCCCTGCGGCAACGTCATCCTGGAAGTCAAAAACCTGACCAAGACCATTGACGGGGAAAAAGTGCTGAACAATATCAGCTTTACGGTGAACGCAAAGGATAAAATCGCCTTTTTGGGCAAAAGCAGTGTTGCAAAAACCACCCTCTTCCAGATTCTCAGCGGTGAAATGGAACCGGACAGCGGGTCTTTTATCTTTGGCGTCACCATCACCCGCTCTTATTTTCCAAAGGAACACAGTAATTTTTTCAACGGGGATATGAGCCTGATCAACTGGCTGCTTCAGTTTGCTCCCCCGAAAGAAGGAGAAAACTTTGCCCGGACGTTTCTTGGCCGCATGCTGTTTTCAGGGGATGAGGCCACAAAGAAAATCAATGTGCTTTCAGGCGGAGAAAAAGTCCGCTGCATGCTTTCAAAACAGATGCTGGCCGAATCCAATGTGCTGATCATGGATGAGCCCACCAACCATCTGGACCTCGAATCCATAACCGCCTTAAATGAAGGCTTGATCAAATTTCCCGAGGTTATTTTGTTTGCCTCCCATGACCATGAATTCGTCAACACCCTGGCCAACCGGATTATTGAAATCATTCCCGCAGGCATCATTGACCGGCTCTCGACCTTTGACGAATATATTGAATACATTGAATCTTCTGATGTGAAACTTGTCATGACAAGGAAAACAGCCTGAAACTATAAGACCCTCGCTGTCATTTAAATTTATAGCCCGGACTGTCTTATCCTGAATCCATGCTTAAATTGATTTTATTGACCTGTTGAATGATGGCATGCCTTTAAAATCAGGCATCACCGGAAAGTGAGGGTTCTAATGTTGATGAAAGCAAAAACCGATGCCGCGTCAGGTACGGAGATAAGAACAGATATAAGATTTGACAACCGATTTGTCCGGGAACTGACGGCAGATCCTGAAACTGAAAATAAGCGCCGTGAGGTCCTTGGCGCTGCCTATTCCAGGGTTATCCCGAAAAAGATATCTTCTCCGGAACTCATTGCCTACTCAAAGGAAGTGGCAGACCTCCTGGGGTTTTCCAAGGCCTTCTGCAAATCCAGTGTCTTTTTAAAAGCCTTTTCCGGGAACCTTCTCCTGCCGGGCATGGAACCTTATGCCGCCTGCTATGGCGGCCACCAGTTCGGAAACTGGGCTGGCCAGCTCGGAGACGGGCGGGCCATTAATCTGGGGGAGATTGTAAGCAAAGAATCGGGTCGCCAGGTGCTTCAACTCAAAGGCGCAGGCCCCACCCCCTATTCCAGGAATGCAGATGGCTTTGCCGTGCTCCGCTCTTCCATCCGGGAATTTTTATGCAGCGAGGCCATGTTTCATCTCCGGGTGCCGACCACCCGCGCCTTGAGCCTTGTCCTGACAGGAGAAAAGGTAGAGCGGGACATGTTTTATGACGGCCGTCCAAAGCTGGAACCCGGCGCCATTGTCTGCCGGGTGGCCCACACGTTTACCCGGTTCGGCAATTTTGAAATCTTTGCAGCCCGAGGGGAAACAACCATCTTAAAGCAACTGGCCGATTACACCCTCCGCACGGATTTTCCCCACCTTGGAGAGCCTTCCCCGGAAATTTATGCAAAATGGTTTGATGAAGTCTGCAAACTCACCGCCGATATGATCCTTCACTGGATGCGGGTGGGCTTTGTCCATGGGGTCATGAACACGGACAATATGTCCATTACAGGGCTGACCATTGATTATGGGCCCTATGGCTGGCTTGAAGATTACAATCCGGGATGGACCCCCAACACCACCGATGCCGCAACCCATCGCTATTGTTTTGGAAACCAGCCTGCCATTGCCCATTGGAATCTTGTGAAACTGGCCAATGCCATCCATCCCCTGATTGGAAAGGCTGATCCGCTTCAGGCGGCCATTGATTCGTTCGGATCATATTATCAGGATGCCTGGCTGGCCATGATGGCGGAAAAACTTGGCTTCAACGCCTTTGACCCTGAGATGGATGAGCCCCTTATCAAAGCGCTTCTTGAAATCCTGGCCCTGGCGGAAACCGATATGACAATCTTTTTCCGGAACCTCGCCCTGATCAATTTAGAGGGCGGAGAAGCAACACTGACAGACATAAAGACCCTGACCCAACCACTCATGGAAGCTTTTTATGTTCCCTCTCAAATCACGGACAAATACCTTGAACGCCTGCATGCCTGGCTTCACACCTATATCCTGCGACTGAAACAGGACAACCGGCCCGTTTCAGAAAAGCTAAAACAGATGAACCATGTCAACCCCAGATATGTACTCCGCAATTACCTGGCCCAGCTTGCCATTGACAAAGCGGAAAAAGGGGACTATTCCATGATCCATGAACTGCAGGAAATCCTGCGGCATCCCTATGAGGATCAGCCCGGAAAAGAAGCCTTTGCAGAAAAGCGCCCGGACTGGGCCCGCAGCAAACCCGGCTGCTCCATGCTGTCGTGCAGTTCATAATGGGCTAAAACTTATTCACCAATTTCCAGAAAGGACTCAAGCCATGATCCCAAACCCGGATTTTATATCCCCCTGCGGCCTTTACTGCGGCGTCTGCGCCATCCACATCGCCCATCGGGACAACAATCAGAAACTCAAAGAAAAACTGGTCACCCTGTACAAAGGCGGAACCCAGGGAAAAGGCACCCTTCCCAACAGTGATCAGCTTTCAACGGACTATATCCGGTGCAGCGGCTGCCGCTCCAACGATCTTTTCATGCATTGCAGGCAGTGCGAGATCAGGGAGTGTACAAAAAATAAAGGCTATTCCGGATGTCATGAATGCAATGAATTCCCCTGCCCACATATTGAGACTTTCTCCATGGCTGTGGGCAAAAAAGTCATCATGCGGTCCGTCCCCTATCGGCGGCAGTTCGGCACAGAAAAATGGATTGAGGATGAAGAAGCCCGCTACCATTGTCCCCATTGCGGCAACAAAGTGTTCAGGGGTGTTATCAGATGCAACCAGTGTAAGGCTGAACTCGATCTGGACTAATTGAATGATCCGGATGATGTCGGCGGCAACATAAAGCTATTTTTTATCTCTGTTTTATCCCTTGACCGTAACGACCAATTTATCTACAATTCAAACACGAATAATAAAAATCCGGTCTGTCAAATTGGATAAAAATGGACAATAATGCTGGAGAATTGGATTTTATGCCAACCATAAGTATGTTTTACGGAATTTTGGTATCCATTTTTTTTGAGGATAACGTCCGGCATCATTTGCCTCATATTCATGTTCGTTATCAGGGGATGAAAGCATCTATCTCTATTGATGAAGGTGTTGTCCTTGCCGGTAACATTCCGCCCAAACAATTGAAAATGGTTCAAGTGTGGATAGATATTCATAAAGATGAACTATTGGCTAATTGGGAGCTTGCGCTTTCCGGTGAAGAACCTTTCCGGATTGAACCTTTGCGATAAGGAATAGCTATGAAAGAACTCTTGGATATACTTAAAGTAGAACCTCGTACCAACTATCAATTGCTGCTTGAATTCGAAAATGGTGAAAAGCGGTTGTTTGATATGATGGCTATTATCGAAAAACGCCCGTTTAACCGGTTGAAGAATTCTCTTTTTATGGCGGCGCGTGTTGAACATGGAACGGTTGTATGGCCTGGTAACATCGATATTGCGCCAGATACCCTATACGACAAGTCAGTCCCTGTTCAATGACCTTTGTTTTAAACAATTTATCGCTTGACTTGCCCTTTATATTCTCATAAAGAAATTGAGTTAGAGTCAGACCTGTTCAATTTGATGATATTACCGGATTCAATGAATCCGGAGTGAAATATTAGATGAGTTTCATCCGTAACTCAAACCATGCGTGAACAAGGAGGGCCTATGAGAGCAAAGAAATACGTATTAACCGAGCAGGAAATGCCGCGACAATGGTATAACATTATGGCGGATATGCCGACTCCCATGGAACCGCCGCTTCACCCCGGAACCGGACAACCTTGCGGACCTGAAGACCTTGCCCCGATTTTCCCCATGAACCTGATCGAACAGGAAGTGAGCACCCAGAGATGGATCGACATCCCTGAAGAAGTCCTGGACAAATATGCCATCTGGCGGCCATCTCCGCTTTACCGGGCCCATGAACTGGAAAAGGCTCTGGGTACCCCGGCCAGAATCTATTATAAAAATGAAGGCGTTTCTCCGGCCGGTTCCCACAAACCCAATACCGCCATTGCCCAGGCCTATTATAATAAGGTGGCCGGCACCAAGCGCATCACCACGGAAACCGGTGCAGGCCAGTGGGGAAGCGCTCTTTCCATGTGCTGTGCCTTTTTCGGGATTGAATGCAAGGTGTTCATGGTGAAGATTTCCTACAACCAGAAACCTTACCGCAGGCTCATGATGGAAACCTGGGGAGCCAACTGCGTGGCCAGCCCCAGCAATGAAACCAGGTCCGGCCGCAGCATCCTGGAAAAAAACCCGGATTCTCCCGGAAGCCTTGGCATTGCCATCAGTGAAGCCGTAGAACAGGCCGTTGCCGACGACAATACCAAATATGCCCTGGGAAGCGTGTTAAACCATGTCATGATCCACCAGAGCGTTATCGGTCTTGAAGCCATCAAACAGATGCAGATGACCGGAGACTACCCGGATGTGATCATCGGCAGCGCCGGTGGCGGAAGCAATTTTGCAGGTCTTGCCATGCCCTTTGCCAGGGACAAGATCAATGGCAAACAGATAGATATCATTGCCGTTGAACCCGCATCCTGCCCCACCCTGACACGGGGGCCCTTTGCCTATGATTTCGGGGACACGGTCCAGATGACGCCCCTTTTGCCCATGCACACCCTGGGGCATAATTTCATACCCGAACCCATCCATGCCGGCGGATTAAGATATCACGGCATGTCCCCCATTGTGAGTCAACTTGTGCTGGATAAAATTGTCCGGGCCGAAGCGGTCCAGCAGTTGGAGACCTTTAAAGCCGGTATCACCTTTGCCCGGTCGGAAGGATTCATCAGTGCGCCGGAGTGCAACCATGCTATTGCCATGACGATCAGGGAAGCCCTCAAGGCAAAGGCTGAAGGAAAAGAAAAAGTGATTCTCTTTAACTGGAGCGGCCATGGCCTTGTGGACCTGGGTGCCTATGAATCCTATATGCGAGGCCAATTGTCCGACCACGAGCTGCCCCAGGACGTCATCGATACTGCGCTCATGGATATTGCAGCTCTGCCCAGACCCAGGCAGGCCCGTTAAGCATAGCGGATTAACGGTCTTCAGCCGCCCCCCTGAAAAAAACGGCTGAAGACCGACTTTTAAAACACAACAGGAAATGGATGTGACCATGAATGGAAAAAAAGATGTGCAGACCTCCGACCCCCCAAAGGATGATGTTCTGATCCGATGCCCAAGGCTTGGGCACGAAATCTATTTTACCTATTGCCGCTATGAAAATAACGGCCTTCCCTGTTTTAAAACCCTTGACTGCTGGTACAACTATTTTGATGTACATAGCCATCTCAAGGAAAAAATGAGTGAAGAAGATTTTGAAAAGGTCTTTTTAAACATCACAAGACCCAAAATCCACGCACTCTTTGACCTGATTCAGAAATCCAGGGACCAGAAAGGAACCAGGGATTGATTTATTTAAACAAGGTCAACATCCGCGAGGAAAAATTTCCTGTTCTGGATTTTTATCCCTTTAACATGAAAATATTCCAGGAGACAAAAACCGTTTTATTCAAAACCCCCATCACTTTTTTCATGGGTGAAAACGGTACGGGAAAATCAACCCTGCTCAAAGCCCTTGCCTATTGCTGTGGCATCCATATCTGGCAGAGCGAATCCAATTTGAGGTTTGAACCCAACCCCTACGAAGATGACCTTTACAAAACCATTGACGTTGAATGGGAAAATGGGGCTGTGCCAGGGTCCTATTTCGGGTCCCAGATCTTTTCCCATTTTGCAAAAAACCTTGAAGAATGGGCTGTGGGTGACGCTGCCATGCTGAATTATTTCGGGGGGAAATCCTTGGTCACCCAGTCTCACGGGCAATCTCTCATGTCCTATTTTTCCTCCCGGTATAGAATCAAGGGCCTGTATTTCCTGGATGAGCCGGAAACAGCCCTTTCCCCCTCTTCCCTGATCGAACTCTTAAACCTTCTGATCAAAACGGCAAAGCTTGGTCATGCCCAGTTTATTATCGCTACCCATTCGCCCTTGCTGCTGGCCTGCCCGGACGCCCTGATCTACAGCTTTGACGGCCCTGTTATCGCCCCCATCCAATATGAAGACACCTCCTATTATCATCTTTATAAAAATTTCATGAACCATCCTGAAAAATTCATCAAAAATGACTAAGTCTTTGGACACGGATTTAAATACGGTCAGTGTTCCGGATGAGCTTAAGCCCGTATTTTTACGGGCCCAGAACTATGTAAAAAATTATTTTTCAGAGGTTCAGAGCGACCCTGAAAAAGGCGTGATCAAATATTCGGGAGAGCGGTATATCCTGGTCCGGGCCTCGGCCATGTCCAAGGAACTCTTTGACATGATGGCCCTCATGTACAGCGACCGGGGAAAAGAAGAGGCAAGGGACCTTTCCTTTAATTTTTTATTTGATATTGCCCATTCCATAGGCAAAGCCGATGCCAAAAGTTTTTTTCTGAAAATGGGGCTGACCAACCCCATTGAAAAGCTGTCTGCCGGACCCGTCCATTTTGCCTATACCGGATGGGCCTCGGTAAAGATTCATCCCTTGTCCAACCCAAGGCCGGATGATCATTATTATCTCATCTATGACCATCCCTATTCCTTTGAAGCCCAGGCCTGGATGGAAAAAGGCGAGAAAACCGATTTCCCGGTCTGTGTCATGAATGCCGGGTATTCATCGGGATGGTGCGAGGAAAGCTTCGGCATTCCCCTGGTCACGGCAGAGGTGGAATGCCGGGCCAAAGGCGACCGCCATTGTCGATTTATCATGGCACCGCCTTCAAAGATCAAGGACCACATTGCAAGGTACAGCAAAAGAGCCTATATCAAATATGAACATTACAACAAAATTGATATCCCGGAATTTTTCAAACGAAAACGCCTTGAAGATGCGCTGCGAAGCCGCAAAGACCAACTGGAGGAGCTGGTCCGGAAAAGAACGGATAACCTGACCAAGGCCAATAAGGAACTTGAAGAGGCCAATATCGCCATGAAAGTGATGTTAAAACAGATGGAGCAGAAAGAACAGGCAGATAAGGAAAATTTTCTGACCAATATCAAACATTCGGTCCTGCCGTATCTGAATGAGATCTCCGAGACCGGCCTCAGCCCTGAGCAAAAGATTCTTTTGGCCCAGCTTGAAAAAAACGTCAGCCGGATCACCTCCCCCCTCATCGGCAAGCTTTCATCAAGCTATCTGAACCTGACACCCATGGAGATCAAAGTGGCAGGCCTTGTCAGGGATGGGGTTCCCAATAAAGAAATTGCTGATACCCTGAAGGTTTCCCTGAACACGATCACGTCCCACAGGTATAAAATCAGAACCAAGCTGGGGTTGAAAAACAAAGAGTCAAACCTGCGCTCCTACCTCTTGTCCCTTGAGTAATGGTGATTTTTCATCACCATTCTCTCACTGTTTTTACAGGCTTGACCCCTAGTTTATAATTTTCATATACAAACTGACCAGGATTTATTTTATTAATTTTTATTAATAAAGGAGAGGCCCCCAATATCGTCAACCTGAAAAAATGATGTATCCTTTAAATCCGTCATTTTTTTAAAACCCCAATAAAAAGGAGAAGTTATGAGGACCAAAAAGTATGTGTTATCAGAAAAGGATATGCCGAGACAGTGGTACAACATCATGGCGGACATGCCCAATGGAATGGAACCTCCCCTGCATCCGGGTACAGGACAGCCCTGCGGGCCCCAGGATCTGGAACCGATCTTCCCCATGAGCCTGATCGAACAGGAAGTGAGCACCCAGAGATGGATCGACATCCCTGAAGAAGTTCTGGATAAACTCGCCATATGGCGTCCGTCTCCTCTTTTCAGGGCCTATGAACTGGAAAAGGCCCTGGGCACCCCGGCCAGAATCTATTATAAAAACGAAGGGGTTTCTCCGGCCGGTTCCCACAAACCCAACACCGCCATTGCCCAGGCCTATTACAACAAGATGGCCGGCACCAAACGGATCATCACGGAAACCGGCGCAGGACAGTGGGGCAGCTCTCTTGCCATGTGCTGTTCTTTCTTCGGCATTGAATGCAAGGTGTTCATGGTAAAGATTTCCTACAATCAGAAACCCTATCGCCGCCTCATGATGGAAACCTGGGGAGCCAAATGTACGGCCAGCCCCAGCAATGAAACAGCAGCCGGACGGTCCATCCTGGCAAAAACACCGGATTCGCCGGGCAGTCTCGGCATGGCCATCAGCGAAGCGGTTGAAGTGGCTGTCAACGATAAAGACGCTAAATATGCTCTGGGTTCAGTTCTCAACCATGTCATGATCCATCAGAGCATCATCGGTCTTGAAGCCCAGAAACAGATGGCGATGGCCGGGGATTATCCGGATGTCGTCATCGGCAGTGCAGGCGGCGGCAGCAATTTTGCAGGTCTTGCCATGCCCTTTGCACGGGATAAGATAGCAGGTAAAAATATTGATATCATCGCCGTAGAACCCACCTCCTGCCCCACCCTGACCCGTGGACCCTTTGCCTATGATTTCGGTGACACCGTCCAGATGACGCCATTATTACCCATGCATTCCCTGGGTCATAATTTTGTACCGGCCCCCATCCATGCCGGCGGATTACGATATCACGGCATGGCGCCCATTGTCAGCCAGCTCGTACTGGATGGCATTGTCAGAGCCGAAGCCGTTCATCAGCTTGAAACCTTTAATGCCGGCGTGACCTTTGCCAGATCCGAAGGCTATATCTCGGCCCCGGAATGCAACCATGCCGTGGCCATGACCATCCGTGAAGCCCTGAAAGCCAAGGAAGAAGGAAAAGAGAAGGTTATCCTCTTTAACTGGAGTGGCCATGGTCTTGTGGACCTCGGCGCCTATGAAAATTTCTTCAGGGGAAAACTCTCCGACCATGAGCTTCCCCAGTCAGAGATTGATGCAGCATTAAAAGATCTGGAATCATTGCCCAAACCCAAACAGGCAACCAGAAGATAAGATCTTTTAACACCACCCGGAGGCTGCGCTTTGCCAACTCATGCAGCTTCCGGGTTTCTTCTCAACCCCATAAAAATCAATAAGATAAATAAAGTAAAATCCAGAAGGAAAATATTCATGAAAGACAGAATCCATAATTTTAATGCCGGACCGGCCGCCCTTCCCCTGCCTGTCCTTGAGGAAATCCAGGACTCATTTTTGAATTTCAACGGCAGCGGCATGTCCATTACGGAAGTCAGCCATAGGTCCAAATGGTTTGAAGATGTTCTCAATGATGCCATTGAACGGACCAGACGGCTTTTAAAGCTCAATGATCAATACCAGGTGCTCTTTATTCAAGGCGGTGCCAGCCTTCAATTCTGCATGATCCCCTTGAATTTTCTTTCCGACAACAGAAGTGCGGATTATGTCAATACCGGAACCTGGGCTGGCAATGCCATCAAGGAAGCCAAAATCCAGAACAAACCCATCAAGGTGGTGGCCTCTTCCGAGGACAGAAATTTCTGTTATATCCCCCAGAATATTCCCTTTAATAAAGATGCGGTCTATGTGCATCTCACGTCCAACAATACCATCAAAGGCACCCAGTGGGAGTTCCTTCCCGATACAGGTAAGATCCCCATGATCATTGACATGAGTTCCGATATCATGTCCCGCCCTGTTGACATGAACAAAATCGGCATGATCTATGCCGGGGCCCAGAAAAATATCGGGCCTGCCGGGGTCTGCATGGTCATTATCCGGAAAGACCTTCTGGATCTCTGCCCGGACAATATCCCCACCATGCTGAAATACAAAACCTTTGCTGAAAAAAATTCCATGTACAATACTCCCCCGTGTTTCAGCATTTATACAATGCAACTGGTCTTGAAATGGCTGGAAGAAACCATTGGCGGGCTTGAAAAAATGGATGCGCGGAACCGGGAAAAAGCTGACACGCTCTATAATTTCATGGACAATTCCGGCTTTTATAAAGCCACGGCGGATAAAGGCTCGCGTTCCCTCATGAATATAACGTTCCGGCTACCCACGGAAGACCTTGAAAAGGCATTTATCGCCAAAGCTGCAGAGAATCAACTGGGAGGCCTGAAAGGACACCGGAGCGTCGGCGGTTGCAGGGCATCCGTTTATAATGCCACAGGTCTCAATGCCGTCAGCGACCTTGTGTCCTTTATGAAAATTTTTCAAAGCCGATCCTGATCATATACAAAATCCATACGTCTTTTGACCCAAACCAGGAGGCCTCCCCATGTGTGATACCCGAAAAGACATTGACATCATCACCGAACTCGGCGGTGTGAATTCTACAGACCACGCCATGACCGTATTCCGGCAACACCTGGATGACACACAATTATCAAGGATTTCTAAATTTAAGCACCCTGAAGTGTTAAAAAAAATTGCCAATACCATTGTGCTTTGCAATCCTGAAAGAGTGTTCATTAGTACCGGGTCCCCGGCAGATAAGGATTTCATCCGACTCCTGGCCCTGACCAAAAAGGAAGAAGCGCCCCTGGCCATGGAAGGGCATACCATCCATTTTGACCTGGCCGAAGAACAGGGCCGGATTATTGACAGAACTTTTTATATTACCGACCCATCGGATCTTGTCTCCTCCCTTGCCAACCGGATGGACCGGCCCACGGCCCTGGAACAGGTCAGATCCAATCTAAAGAACATCATGGAGGGCAAGACCCTGGTGGTGGGATTTTATATGCGGGGCCCGGTGGGATCTCCCGTATCCAACCCGGCCCTTGAAATAACCAGTTCCGCCTATGTCTCTCACAGTGCAGACCTGCTTTACAGAAATTCCTATGACGATTTTGAAAAAGAAATTGAACGTCTCGGCCATTTTTTTACCAATATCCACAGTGAGGGGCTGAACCGGTCCGAAGATCTTCCCCATGCAAGGGTGCTCATGGATCGAAAGCATCAGACCACCTACAGCTTCAAATGCACCTATGCCGGAAACACCCTGCTCCTGAAAAAGGGGAACCATCGATTTGCCGTGGATAAGGCCGTGTATCAGAATCCGGGACAAGAACTGGCCGAACATATGTTTATCACAGGCATCCATGGCCCCGGCGGCCGGGTAACCTGGTTTGCCGGCGCTGCGCCCAGCGGATGCGGAAAAACCACAACCGCCATGGCAGGCAATGAATTCATCGGGGATGATCTGGCCCAGATATGGATCAGCGACGACGGTAGTATCCGCTCCATTAATCCGGAGTGCGGGATTTTCGGGATTGTGGAAGATGTGAATCCGGATGGCGACCCTCTTTTAATGAATCTTTTAAGGCAGCCGGGCCATGAAGTGATCTGGTCCAATGTCCTGATGGATGAGAACAAAATCCCCCACTGGGTGGGGAACAATGAAGACCACCCGGATAAAGGGGTCAATTTCCAGGGAGACTGGTTCAAGGGAAAAACCGATAAAACCGGAAAACCGGTCCCTCTGTCCCATCCCAATTCCCGCTGCACCTTGAGTTCTTCCTGTTTTGAGACTTATTCCACGGAAGCCGACAGCCCCAAAGGTGCTCTCACAAGGATGTTCACCTACAGCGGCAGGGACACCGACACCATGCCCCCGGTCCGGGTAGCTAAAAATTCCGACGAAGGGGTTGTCATAGGGGCCTGTATTGTTTCCGCCGCCACTGCCACAGAAGTCGGCGCAACCGGCGTGAAACGGGCACCCTGGGCCAATGCCCCTTTCATCCCCGGTGCCCTGGGAGACTACATGGAGGCCCAGTTCAATTTCTTTGGAAGCGAGAAAATAAAAAAAGAATACAAACCCGTAATGGCCGGGCTCAATTATTTTCTAACCCATCAGGCAAGGGGCGGAAATTCACCCGGACTGATCGGAGAAAAACGGGATGTAAAGGTATGGATGGCCTGGCTTGAACGCTATAGCCACAATGAAGTCGGCCATATTTCAACCCCCATCGGTAACCTTCCCCGGTACGAAGATTTGAAGCGATTGTTCCGGTATGTCATTAATAAAGAGTATCCAAAAGACATCTACATCAAACAATTTTCCCTGTATATTGATCCCATTATCAAACGGATTGATCTCCAGAAAGAGGCCTATTCAAAGGAAAAGGGTATTCCCGGCATCCTGTTTGATATTCTTGACCAACAAAAAAATGAACTTCTCCTGTTAAAGGAAATCCACGGCAGCATCATCTCTCCGGACCTGCTTGCCGGATAAAATGACTGCCAAAGGTCAGATGGAGCTGCTGTCCAGGGCCTTACGGACGCCTGTGATCAGGTCATTCATGGAAAAGGGTTTCTGGATGAAATTCACACCCTTCTCAAGGACCCCTTGATGGGCAATGACATTGGCCGTATACCCGGACATGAACAGGTATTTTAAATCCGGATAAACCGACAAAAGGGTCTTTGCCAGTTCACGGCCGTTCATCTCCGGCATGACCACGTCGGTCATGAGCAGATGAATTTTACCGGTATGCTCCCGGGCAAGGCGGATGGCCTCTCCCGGCGTACCTGCCGCCAGTATTGTATATCCCTGGCGTTCCAGCATGGTCCTGGCAATATCAAGGATCATGGGCTCGTCTTCTGCAATCAGGATGGTTTCATTGCCCCTTGCAAAAGGCTTTGGAATCTCTTCCTCTGGTGTTTCTTCCATCTTGGCCCCATGCCGGGGCAGGTAGATTTTAAAGGTTGTGCCCTTGCCGGGTTCGCTGTAAACATTGATGAATCCCTCATTCTGCCGGACGATGCCGTACACCGTGGCAAGGCCCAGGCCCGTCCCCTTTCCGGCCTCTTTGGTGGTGAAAAACGGCTCAAAGATGTGGTCCATGGTTTCTCTTTCCATGCCCTGTCCGTCATCACTCACGGCGAGCATGACATAGGGTCCACAAAGATATCCCGTGTGAACCGCACAATATGCCTCATCAAAGACCGTATTGTCAGTCTCAAGGGTGAGCCTTCCAACCCCGGCGATGGCGTCTCTGGCGTTGACACAGAGATTGGCGAGGATCTGGTCGATCTGGGAAGGATCAAGCCGGACCGGCCATATTCCTTTTTTCGGCTTCCAGAGAAGATCAATGTCTTCGCCGATCAACCGCTGGAGCATACTCATCATGGAGGACACGGTGTCGTTGAGATTAAGAACCCTGGGGGCCACGGTCTGTTTTCGGGCAAAGGCCAGAAGCTGCCGTGTCAGTTCGGCAGATCTCTGGGCCGCTTTTTCTATTTCTTTCAACGTCCTGTAAATGGGCTCGGACGGGTTGATCCCGGATATGCCCAATTCCACCTGACCCAGGATAACCCCCATCATATTGTTGAAGTCATGGGCAATCCCGCCCGCAAGGGCGCCGATGGCCTCCATTTTCTGGGCCTGCTGGAGCTGGGCCTGAAGTTCTTCCTTTTCATCCTCGGCCTTTTTTTTCCCGGTGATATCACTGAACATGACCGCCATATGTCCCGGTTCCATCCTGAAGGCCACTATGTGAAAGGCTCCTTTTATGCTTCCATGATCGTATTCGATCTGCTCTGTTTCCCATATTTTCCCTGTGGTCGCCACTTCTCGGTATTTTTTAGGCACATCGGTATGGATTAACGGCGGAAAGGCTTCTTCAATGGTCTTCCCGATAAAAATAGAATTATCCACACCCAGAATAGTATCCGCAGCAGGGTTGGCCCCGGTAAAAACAAGGCGATTGTCAGACTCAAGACAATAAAAATGAATGCCCAGAGGCGAGGATTCCACCAGAGAACGAAACCGGTTTTCACTTTTTTTACGTTCGTTAAGTTCAGCCTTGGCCGCTTCATAGAGTTTTGTATTGGTCAACGCCACCGACACCTGATTTGCCAGGGTTTCAAGAAAGTCGGCCTGGCTTTCAAAATCCCGTTCTTTTATTGAAGCAAGGCCCAGGACGCCAAAGATCTCATCCCCTTTTCGCAACGGCAGGGCGGCAAAGGATCGGAAACCCGCTTTCTTGCATTCATCCCAGGTGCAGCGCAGATCACAGTGGATGTTCAACGCATAAACCGGTTTTTTCTCCTGCACGGCAAGACCGCACAGACATTCTCCCACCCGGTGCTCGGGAAACTCCATCAACTGTTTTTGTTCCACCGGCGGCAATATGTTCCGGATCATCAGCCTATCGCCTTCCCGTAAAAACAAAAGGGCAAAATCAGGTTCTGCCGCATCCATGATCCCTTTAACGGCAGCATCAGCCGTATGTTTGAAAGAAAGAGAGGCGCTGATGGCAACACCCAGTGCGGATAATGCCGTCAATTCAAGGGTCTGCTGTCTTGAAACTGCCTCGGCCCGCTTACGTTCGGTGATATCCATGGTGGTTCCCAGGAAATTTCCCTCGGCCAGCATCCTGACCCGGTTTTCCACCCACACCAGACTGCCGTCTTTCCGGACCAGACGACGCTCCTGGGCCACCATCCGGCCCTTTGCAAGCGCTTCCATGGCAATAAGCGTCCGGGCAAGATCCTCAGGATGAACCAGATCCTGGATCTTCATGCCGATGAGTTCTTTTTCAGAATACCCCAGCAGCTCGATGGCCCGTGAGTTAACTGCCATGAGCCGATTCTCGGGGTCCGTCATAAACATACCGTCAGGACCTTGTTCAAACAGGACCCGGTAAATCTCCCCGGGGTTGGGAAAACCAGTTTTCAGGTTATCCTGAGTATCCTTATTGCTCATCCTTGTTTCCTCCTGATGGCAGGTTTTCTGCGCCCATGTGCATTCCGATGTTTATTTCACGCTGTCAAAGGCTTTTTTAAAACCGTCCAGAGATCCGGCAATGGTTTTGTCCGGCACGGCATAGGACAGCCTGAAATGGCCGGGACCGCCGAACCCGGTTCCGGGAACGGCCAGGATCTTGTTTTCCTGTAATATCTTCACAAATTTGAAATCATCCTGGATAGGGCTTTTGGGAAAAAGATAAAACGCACCCTCGGGCACGTCGAATTCATACCCTGCCGCATGAAGTCCTTTACAGAACATATCCCGCCGCCTTTTGTAAATGCCGATATCCACAGTAACGCCCTGAAGCTCGCCCACCACCTGCTGAAAAAGAGCCGGAGCATTGACATACATCATCCCATTGGTCACTGCGGCCGCCCCTGCAATCATGGCGGCATCCTCAGCCTTGGGATGAACGGCCAGATATCCGATTCTTTCTCCTGCCAGGGACAGTTCCTTGGAATAAGAGGTCAGGACAATGGTGTGGGGATAGACATCAAACATGCAGGGCACATCCACCCCATAGGCGATTTTTCGGTAAGGTTCGTCGGAAATGAGGTAAATCCGTTTCCCGAATTTTTTACTCGCTGCATCCAATACCTTTCCAAGCTCCATCAGTTCCTTTTTATGATACACAACGCCGGTGGGGTTATTGGGAGAATTGATGAGCATGACCCGTGTATTGGCCGTAATGGCTTTCTCGATGGCCCCAAGGTCCAGGTGAAAATCTTGAAATGAGGTCACGGTTTTCAGGTTTGCACCGGCAATAAAGGCGTACTGGTGATACCCGACAAAATAAGGAGTCGGAACCAGGATATCTTCTCCCGGATTCATCAGCGCCCGCAATATATCATTCAGGGCGCCGGCCGCACCGGCCGTCATGATGATGAGATCCTGGGTCAGGCCCACATTATATTCCCTGTTCAGATAGTCGGCCACGGCTTTTCTGACGTGGGGATAGCCGGGATTCGGCATATACCCGTGGGAGGTGGCCGGATTGTTGATCAATTTCATCAGGGTTTCTTTAACAACGACAGGCGGGGGAACATCCGGGTTTCCCAGGGAAAAGTCAAACACATTGTCTGCACCGTATATCCCCTTCATCCGGATTCCTTCTTCAAACATTTTCCGGATCATGGATGCGGATTCCACCATTTTGACCATTTTATCTGCTATCGGCATGGGATTTTCCTTTCAAAATTAAGATTAAAAACTTCTTTACCATACATGAAATCCTTTACGATGCAAAGGCCCCTTTGAAAAAGGCATTGGAATTTTTATCGATTCTTTTTTTCATGTTCATGACATAGGGCGGTCTTATCCCGTTTTTCCATCTGGGATAGCCGCCCAGCCAGACATAGCGGAGGAGTTCATGGAAAACAGGGACTGAAAATTCATAGGGGCCCATTTGAACCCTTTTGTCGCTATGAAACACAATGGACATATCTCCTGGTGTTGAGAACCGCTGTATCTCTTCTTCAACAATCTTCTGGGTCTTGAATCCTTCCGGGTTCTGTTTGAACTTTTCCGGATCATCGGGAAAGGGGAAAAGCCGATACAGCCTTCCGATAAATCCCGTGAACTTGACACCGTGGATGGCCCCCATGAGATCTCCGATGTCCTCGGGGTTTTCAATCACATGAACCCTCTGCGCAAATTTGATGGATTCCATATCCTTTTTTTCTGCAAGATCTCCCATCCACTGGCAGAACCGGTCCGCAAAAAAGAAATGATTTTCCAGAAGCAGCATATCCGATTCAATATTAAAAAATCCAAATGCGATATTTCCGTAATTTTCAGACCTGAAAGACAAGGGCATATTTTTTTCTCCATGATCAATGAATAATGGACTGATATCCCTATACCCTCCCGACACTGATTTTGGCAATCTTGATTTTAAGGATCTGGCTGAAAAAAGAAAAGACCGGAATTGCGTTCATGGTAAATATTTACCATATTATATGAACAAAACCTCTCAAAGTGTGAAAATATTAATATAGATGCATGCTTTTCAATTTTTTTGAGAAGTCCATTTATCAAGGCTTTTGGAAGTGCAATGCGCTTGGCATGAATTGTGCTACGAACACTCTGAAAATGTTGGAAAATTTATATTAACTATAAAGGATAAAAAAATAAGTTCAGATGAAGAAAGAAATCTTATTACCGGATAATGAGGGTAGGCGTTCAGGGGCAGACAGGCGGATCTTTTCATATACCAGATACTTTCCTGAGCGAAGATCGGGCGAAGACCGAAGGTCCGGATTTGACAGGGCCAGCAAACCCGGATATAAGCTGGAGATTCGATAAGGACCAGAAAAATAAAGGACCACGGCCCATGACAGATCTCCCCTGGCTATTTCCGGACAACCCGTTTGACTATACCGAACTTATCCGTCACCCGGAAGGCATCGGGAGAATTCCGGAGGGTAAAACAGGGACTGATATCGCCATTGTCGGGGCAGGTTGTGCAGGCCTTTGTGCGGCATGGGAATTGATGAACATCGGCCTTCGCCCGGTGATTTACGAATCAGATAAAAATCCGGACAACAGCCCGAGAATCGGGGGAAGGGCCTATACCTACCGGTTTCCGGGAGATCCAAAGGCCCTGGCAGAGCTTGGCGCCATGCGAATCCCCCCTGTCCATCAGACCGTGTGCCGGTACATGGACCGATTCGGCATTGATTATACAACGCCTTTCCCAGACCCGCTGCGTGTTCCCACCACCCTTTATTTCAAAGGGAAAAAATATTTTATCCCGGTGGGTGGTTCCTTACCCGGACCCATTCAAAAGGCAAGCGATGCCTGGAAAAAACTGATCGATCCTCTGCTGGAAAAAATGGCAGGGGCCTCCAACCGACCTGGGGCCTGGCAATGGCAGAAATATGTTGACCGGTTCAAGAATAAAAGTTTCTATCAAATCCTTGATGAACAGGGTCTTTCAAAGGAAGAAATCGATCTGTTCGGTTCCCTTGGCATTGGCACGGGCGGGTTTAATTCCATGTTCCCGGTGAGTTTTCTTGAAATCTTCAGGCTGGCTGCATTGCGATGGGAAACTGACCAGCGTCTGGTCAAAGGCGGAGTGGGGAAAATCCCGGAAAGCTTCTGGGAAAACCATCGTCAATGCCGCCATTTTGGGAATACAAATGTTAAAACCCTTAACAACGGGAAGCCTCTCGGTGCGGTCACAGGAATTCACACCCCGGACAGGCCCGGAGAAAAAATTGAAATCACGGACATCGATGGAAATATAAAATCCTATGACGCCGTCATCATCACCTGTTCCCACAGGGCTCTTGAAACCGGGATCAAGGTGAGTCGAAATACGTTTTCCGATGAGGTCTGGACAGCCATCCAGAATGTGCATATGACCCGATCCGGAAAAATATTCGTCCGGACCCGTGAGGCCTTCTGGAAGCACCTGCCGCCTGAAAAGATCCTGAACTGCACCATTACCGACGAAGCCATCCGGGGCACTTATCTCTTTGATTTTGACGATACCGATTCCGGGGTCATCTGCCTGAGCTATACCTGGGAAGATTCCGCCACAAAATTGCACGGACTTGGCCAACAGGAACTTCTGGACAAAAGCCTGGATGTCCTGAAAACCATATATGGCCGGGATCTGATTTCCGACCAGGTGGCCGAGGTCAAGACCATTTTCTGGGAGCATGAAAAAGGCTATCATGGCGCTTTCAAGCTCAATTACCCGGGCCAGTATGAAGATCAGAAAGCCCTGTTCCTGCAGTCAAGGCCAAAATCTTTTGAATCCCACAACGGCGTTTTTTTAAGCGGCGAGTCCACGTCCTGGGCCGGGGGCTGGATTGAGGGGGCTTTGCAGTCCGGCCTTGATGCGGCCATGGCCGTGGTCCGCAAACTCGGCGGCAAGGTTTTTATGAAATGAAAAAGAAAATTCTTGTGTCCGGAATATATCCTGAAGCCGGGATCAGTCTTTTGAGAAAAATGATCTGTAAAATCTAATAAAGTTTTTGACTCAGTAGGGAGTATGGGATATTCTCAAGATATTAAAAGGATTCGTTAAGAGAATTACTACCGAAGACTTTTATTCGAAAAAGGGGAATACTGTCATGAAGACAACAGAAACTTTGCTTTCAAGGATAACAATAAATCCCAAAATAATGCTTGGAAAACCTACGATAAGAGGTATGCGAATCACTGTAGAGCAGATACTCAGGGCGCTTTCGGCCGGGATATCTGAAAAACAACTGCTTAAAGAGTATCCCGAGCTTGAAAAAAAAGATTTTCAGGCTGTGTTCGCATATGCAACCGAGCTGGTAGAAGAAGAACAGGTGTTGCCGGTACAAGTTTCCGCATGAAAACGATAGAGCTGAAGTTCCTTGTTGACGTGGGTGTCGGCAAAGGAATAGAAAATTATCTCCATGAAGAAGGATATGATATCAAAGCTGTTCGGGATATTGATCCCTGTATGGATGATGAAAATATTATTCGAACCGCCTTTCTGGAAAATCGTATGGTTATAACAATGGATAAAGATTTCGGAGAATTAGTTTATCATTCTTCAATGAATCACAGTGGGGTTTTGCTGCTTAGGCTTGAAGATGCTGCCAGCTCTCAGAAATTGAAAGTGGTAAAATACATCATTGAAAATTATTCTGATCGTATCAAAAATTGTTTTTGTGTTTTCCAAAATGAGAAATTTAGAATTAGAAAAATAAATCGCTAAAGATTATCGGTGTAGAAAATAGCAACCATTAACAAAGCCCGAAATTTCAAGAATTATTATCCCTATCTTTGATACTCATCAACGGTACAAACCATAAACATTATTTCTTATCCTTATTTTTCGGAATGGTCAGAACGCCGTCGCCGTTTTCATCTTCCAGATCAAACCACCATTTGTTCCTGTAATCGGGTTTTCCATAGCCCATGAGATCATCTCCCAGAATACCGAATTTTCTTGCCGGGCCCACATGTCTCATGGTCCAGTTGACGGCCCGGTGGAAAGGCGTATAGGGTTTGCTCCAGGGGCAGACCTTGATGCAGGTGCCACATCCTGAGCCGTGTTGGTTGCCCACCCGCATGGTGGAGCATTTCTGGATATCCAGGGGCCATTTTTCATACCCGTTGTGCATGACTTTTTCGCCGTCACTGATGGCTCCGCTGGGACATTCCCGTGCACATTTTTTACAGGTGCTACAAAAATCCTGGAGACCAAAATCAATGGGTTTGTCCGGTTCCATGGGCAGATCCGTCGTCACCACGGCAGCCTTGAACCGGGGTCCCATGAACGGATGGAGAACCGTATCCCCCATGCGGCTCAGTTCTCCAAGGCCTGCCCAGAGAAGAACCGGCGGCACCACGATATCATAATAGGGCGCATAATGAGCTCTGGCAGAATATCCGAGCCTCCGGATGTATTCGGCCAGGGTAATGGCGACAAACCCGGAAGTGGCATAGGACATCATGCTCATGGAGTTCGAAATCCAGTCGCTGCCGGAAAAGGCCTGGTTGGTTCTTTCATCCTGGTCGATGAGGACGGCAACGGCATATTTGTGATTGAGTTCAATGGGAACTTCTCCTGCAGACATGTTCTTAAAACTGAATTTATGGCTGTAAACCGCATAGGGCGGCAGTTTGCACACGCCCACGGCATCAGCCCTTAAAAAATATGCGGTTTCCTTTATATGGCGGGCAATAGCCGCCGGGTCATCCGGGATAGGTGCGATGGCTTTGGCCGTGTTCCCGTCCCGGAACGGCATCATATTGTCTCTCATCCAGGCAATGGCCCCGGAAATGGGATGTTTGGGGACAAACCGTCTGAATTCTTTTTCAAGCCTTGGGCCATAATCTCCGGCCGCTGCCTTTGAGAATCCGGATTGCCGTTCCCGGACCCGTTGAATTTCGGTTTCATTTATTTTTGTGGTGGGTCTTTCCACCCGTTTGATCTGGTCCATGGGAAAAGTTTCCCAGTTGCGTTTCAGATATCCGCTCATTGTCTTGTACCCTTTCGATTGAATAGCCGGTATTGGCTGTTTACAATTTTGGATGAAAATAGTAAAAATTGAGACAGTTATCAAATGATATGTTTTCATAAAGGTTATGCGTGAGAATGGATATCCGAAATCTGGATCTCAATCTTTTAAAAACCCTCCATGTCCTCCTGGAAGAAACGAGTGTCAGCCGGGCCGCCCTTCGCTTGTCCCTGAGCCAGTCTGCCGTGAGCCACGCCCTGTCAAAACTAAGGACCCATTTCAACGATGCCCTGCTGATTAAAGTGCAGAACGGCATGGTGCCCACAGCCCTGGCCCAAGAACTCAAGATCCCGCTTTCCGGCATCATGGAGCAGATCAAAGACCTGACCGGCGAAGGAGGGTTTGACCCGGCTGTTGAAAAGGTGGTTTTCCGGATTTCAGCCAGCGATTATGGGGCCGGGATTATCCTTCCCCGCCTGATGGAAAAGATGTCCACGGCCGCTCCCCATTGTTCCATTGAGTGCAGCCTTGTCTCCGGCCATCTGGAGCATGACTTACGGCTCGGTCTCATCGACCTTGCCTTTGGCGGTTACAAACCCTTTGAAAATTACAGCTATGAAACCCTGTTTGACGACCGGTATGTCGGCGTTGTCCGCTCCGGCCATCCCATATTAGAACAGGCCGTCACAAAAGAAAGCCTAACAGCCTTTCCCCATGCCTATATTGCCGTCTCCGCCAATACCCAGAGAAAGGACGAGCTGTATAAATCCCTCGGAATAAATCCCTTGGACCATGTTATTCTCCGGGAGCCCTATTTTTTTGTGGCCCCCCTTATTGTGGAAAAAAACGACCTGATTCTCATCATGCCGGAAATGGGTGCCAAACTCATGGCAAGGATCATTGATGTCACCCTTTTTGATCTGCCGACAAAAATCAAGACCTTCCCTTTTATCCAGGTCTGGCACCGGCGCCGGGACAATGATCAGATGCACCAGTGGTTCAGGCGTGAGGTAAAGAATGTGTGCAGCAAAATTAAAAATATTTTAATTCCTATCAGATAAAAAGGAGTTGTCATGAATCTCGAAGTGTTTGAAAATATGGATCAAAAAGAGCTTAAAGCCTATATTGAATTTCTGCTGTGGAATTACAGGGTCATGGATGCCTTCTGGTTCATCAAAATTACCGATGCCTTTGACCAGGCAACCGCGGAAAAACTCAATGAAGAAGTCTGGGATAAAGTGGCAGGGTATGCGGCCAAGGACCTGAAGGAAAAATTCAATATCACGGAGACAGGGCTTCCCGCCTTTGTCAAGGCCTTGAAGCTATTTCCCTGGTGCATTCATGTGGGCTATCAGTTTGAAGAGAAAACAGATGAAGTGATCCTTACAGTACCTTCCTGCCCCACCCAGGAAGCCCGTCTCAAACGGGGCCAGGACGAATATGTCTGCAAGCACATGCACATGAAGGAATTTGATAGTTTTGCCAAGGTCATTGACCCACGCATCACTGTGGAATGCATCTTTGCCCCGCCAGACCCCCACCCGGCAGACATGTTCTGCAAATGGCGGTTCTTTCTAAAAGGTTAGAAAAATCAGAACTTCTTAAAGGGGTTTCTTGTATAAAATTCAGAAATCCGGTATCCTGACTCCCATAAAGAGCTATAAATGATGGAGGCGTCATGAGATCCAAGTATTATCCAATTATTCTATGCATCATGATTTTTTTTTCAGGCTGTGCCGTGGGGCAGATGGTAAAAGGGGATTATTATCTTTCCGAAACTGAATATAAACATGGAATTGAATCCTTTAAAAAAGATCTTGAAAAAGACCCTGATTCTCCGGAAGCCCGGTATTACCTGGGAAGGCTGTATCTTGCAGACAACCAGGCCCAAAATGCATTGACCCATCTTGAAAAAGCCTCTGCCATAAAACCTCAAAATCCGGAATACAGGTTCTGGCTGGGACTTGCCTTTGCTGCAAACAAAATGAAAAAACAAGAGTGGGAAAGCTATGAAGGAGCTTTAAAACTTGATCCGGATCATATAAAAAGCCGAATTTACCTGGCTCATACCCAATTAGAAAGAGGGCTTTATGAAGATGCACTTAAAAATTATTCACAGGTTCTGGATAAAATTCCGAATGAGCCGTCGTCACTATATAACCGCGCCCTTGCCTTAAAAGAGCTCAAGCGAATCCAGGAAGAAAAAATCGCCTGGAAGGAATATTTGAATTCTTATCCTTCCGGGCTCATGTCCGTCAATGCAGTGAATCACCTGAACCTGCTGGGAGATTTTTCATTCAGAAATCATCTGATCGGTATCAGAACCATCCCCTTAAGTCATATCGGGTTTAAACCCTTCAGTTCAGACCTTACACCAGAGGGGATGAGCTCCCTGGATGATCTCGGAAGTGTTTTAAAGAAAAAGACCGACCTTTCCATTCATATCATTGCATACCAGAAAAATAATAAACAACTGGCAGAACAAAAAGCCAAGCAAATTAAAAAATACCTGGTTGAAAAATTTCCGGAAATCCCCGCTTCTAACCTGAAGGTCAGCTGGTTTGATGTTCCTGAAAAAATTAAAATTGAAAACAATTTGTTTTCAGAAGATGAGTCTGTCAATTTTATTACTGCCATATAAAAAACATAACCCTTTTGAAAGGATACGATTATGAAAATCAATAGAGCATCATTGGTAATGTCTTTAGCCCTGATATTTAGTTTTACATTCGTTTTCATTCCAGTTCATGCTTTTTCCCAGACAACTTCTTTTGATGGAGAAGAAGCAGCAAGCCTGACCAACGCAGCTCAGGTACAAAAAGCCGAAAACCTGGCTCAAGCAACCGCAGACAAAGCACAAGCAGAAATTGAAAAAGCAGAAAATAATGTTGCCGCCGCAGAGAAAAACCTGGCTTCCGTTAACCCGACCGATACAACTGCGGTTAAAGCGGCAGAGGAAAAATTAGCGGATGCTGTTGAAGCGTTGAATCATGCACTGGCCAATTCAACCGGTGTCTCGGCAAGTGAAATTTCAGACATGCGGGCTTCAGGCATGGGATGGGGACAGATTGCCCATGCACTGGGCCTCCACCCGGGAACATTAGGCCTGGGCCATACAAAATCAGAAAAGGACAAAGAACAGGCCATGGCCACTTCCCGTGATTTCAGCAAAGGAACAGCAGACAAAAATCATGGACAAAAAGGATCCGGACCGAATAAAGCATCCGGCGAAAAAGGGAAAGACACGTCTTCCGGTAAAAGCTCCGAAGGTTCCGGCAAAGGAGGCTCTCAAGGCGGTGGGGGAAAAAATTAAAGCTCTGCTTTTCGAACCTTGCCAAGGGAGGTCCGGGGAAATTCGATTCTGAACGTCACCTTTTTGGGCCATTTGTATTTTGCAAGTTTGCCCTCACACATGGCAATGACACCCTCCTCGGTCAGGGTTGCGCCAATCGCCGGGATAACAAAGGCATGTCCGGTTTCACCCCAGGTTTCATCAGGTATGCCCACAATGGCTACATCTTCTATGCCCGGGTGAAGTTTGAGGGTTTTTTCCACCTCAGCCGGATATACATTTTCACCGCCGGAAATATACATATCCCCTGCCCTTCCCTCAAGGTAGAAAAAGCCGTCCTCATCCATACGGGCAAGGTCGCCTGTATGAAGATACCCGTTTTTAATGGTTTCTTCGGTCTTCACCGGGTCCTGCCAGTACTCCTTCATCATGATGGACCCCCGGACCACCATCTCTCCGATTTCACCGGGTTTTGCCGTTTTCCCCCTCTCATCCAGAATAGACACTTCGGCATGAAACACCGGGCGGCCCACGGTTCCCGGCTTTTTCAAGGGGTCCTCTTCAGAAGCCCATAAAAGGATGGATGTTTCCGTCTGGCCCATGATCTGGCGGAAAGCAAGCCCTGCCTCCCGGCATTTTTCAATGAGATCTTCGGTCAGTTTTTCACCGCCCCCGGCACAGACTCTCAAAGAAGAGATATCCCCTCTTTTTTCCGGAGCCACCTTGAGCAATTCTCTGTACACCGTCGGGACCCCCAGGAATTTGGTCACTTTATAAGCCTCAATATCCCGGTAGATCCTGAGCGGATCAAATTTTTTGTGCAGGACAATGGTGGCGCCCTTGTAAAAAATCGGGGCCGCCTGGATAAAAAGACCGCCGGAATGAAAAAGGGGCAGAAAAATCAGCATGATATCACTAGTGTGCAGCTTAAAAAAAATATCAGCATTCAGACAGTTGAAAAAGGTTTTCCTGTGGGACAGGACCGCACCCTTGGGTTGGCCCGTGGTGCCCGAGGTGTACATGATGACCTGGGGCTCTTCAGGGTCCGCCGGCCCCAGGGACCGGGTCAAGAAAGCCCGCTGCCCTTCAAACCTGGCCGTTTCCTTTATAAAATCAAATACCCTTGAACTGAAGTCTGCCTCGCCTGTTACCGCCACCATCAGGGGCGGCAGATAGTTTGAAAGATCAAGGGCTTTGACGACTCCTGCCACCTCCTCCCCATGGACAAAAAGTCTCGGGCGGCAGTTTTTAATAAAATAATCCAGCTCCACCGGGGTAATCCTGAAATTGATGGGAACAAATATGGCGCCCAGCCTGGAGCAGGCCAGGAAAAGATCAAAAAATTCCAGGCCATTGTTCAGCATCACGGCCACGCGGTCGCCCTTTTCAATGCCGATGGATTGCAGCCAGCAGCTTGTCCGGTCCGCCCGTCGGCAGAGTTCTGCATAGGAAATGCTCCGGCCTTCAAAAATAATGGCTGGTTTTTCCGGCGTCAGCTCTGCCCAGCGCTGGACCCACCAGGCTATATTCATGGATTTGATCATTTACCCTCTCCATCATCATCGGCTTTACCGGTTTTTGCCGGGCTATCCATGGTCAGACAATTTCGCCCCCTTGTTTTGCTTTGGTATAATAGGATATCCGCTCTTTTGATCAAGCTGTCGATGGTATCGTTTCCCTGAATCATTGTGGCACCGACCGAGATGGTGACGTTCATCTTCATCCCGTCATGGATGATGTATGCGCTTTCTACCAGTTTTCGAATCCTGTTCCCATATAGTTCAAGGGCTTCTTTGTTTATATTGCGGATAATCCCGATAAACTCCTCCCCTCCCCACCGACCGAAAATATCAAAGGGTCTGCTGCCGGCCACAAAGGTCAGGGAAATTGATTTGAGAACCTTATCACCCACATCATGACCATAGGTATCATTAAATCTTTTAAAATGATCAATGTCCATGAATAAAATGCCAAAGGGCACATTCAGACGCTTTGTCTCTGAAAGGCGTGTCTGAATTTCTCTCTCAATATAGTGCCGGTTTGCCAGTTGGGTCAGTTTGTCCAGAAAAGCCAGTTTTTCAAGTTCTTTTATCCTTAATTCATTGGCAGCCAGGTGGCTGATATCGGTAAACAATTCAATTCCGCCAATGATCTGGTTTTTCTTGTCGGTTAACGGGCTGACACGAATCAGAATGGGAATTCTGTGCCCCTCCTTGTGATGCAGATATATTTCAGATTCCCGGGGACTACCGTCAGTAAGGGTTTTTGCAAGGGGACACATCCCGAAACAAAGACTCCGGCCATCACCGTCAACGTGGGTAAGGATATTATCGGAACAGGGTCTGCCCATTACCTCGGCCGCGGCAAATCCGGTAATCTGCTCTGCTGCCTTATTCCAATAGGTGATGATCCGGTCTTTATTTACAAAATACAAACCATCATTCAGGTTTTCGAAAATCCTTTCATAAACATCCTTACTCAGTTTCATTTGAATTTTTCTCCTGTTTTTCCGGTTGGTGCTTTTTTACCGAAAATTCCGGATCAAGTCTCCCTTGTTTGAATTACTTATTGCCTTGAGAGAATCTTAACAAAAAATACCGGATCATGTAAAACGAATTTTAAAACCGGAAAAATCATAATATGGAGGATGAAATTCACTGCCATGATATTAAAGCACTGGGACGACTGGATGGACATGAAGATCCCGGCCCTGGGAAACAAAACACCCAGAAAGGCCGTAAAAACAAAGGACGGCCGGATCATGGTGGAAGCCCTCTTGTATGACATCGAGACCAGAAAAACGCCGGACCTCCTGTTAAATGCGCTTCACCGTCAGGGAGTAAAAAAGCTACGAAAAGAGCTGATGCTTGATTAAGCTGCATTCAGATTCTTCAAAATTTTCTTTGCCAATGGCTCTTTAATCTCGGTGTGACGGGGAATCGCTTCTGTAGCAACGCTTTTCGGGTTGATCCAAAGTGAATGTGAGCTGCCTTCTCGCTTCAGGTAGCAGCCTGCAATTCTTAGCCTTCGCTCCAAGTCCTGCCGTTTCATCCGATCAGCACTTTTTCCTGGATGGCACCCTCAGGAAGTCCACGGATAATGTCCGCTTTTCTGTCATCGAGGATTAATTCTATAGCCTCCCGCAAACTATTCTTGGCTTCTTCTATGGTTTCGCCCTGTCCGTTAGCCCCAGGCACCTCGAGGCAAATGGCCCAAAAGCCGCCTTCGGGTGCAACTTCTATTATTGCTGTGAATTCACCTTTCATTTTCATCTCCTATTTGCCCTAACATTCAGTATAAATATTTTTCAATGCTGTCTCTAATGAAACAATGTTCTGATAATTGCTATCACTTGATAAAATTGAAATATCCCACAGTTTAGCTATTTTTACATCTTCAATGGACAAATAATTTCCATGTATGAAAATGTCCCTTATCTGGCTTTCATCATCGAAATATTCACGCTCATCAGGGTTGCTGCTATTCTGTAAAAATACTTTATAAGCCTTTTCAATGAGGGGGGCAGATTTTAATTGTATTGTTTCTACGCATGAAAGCATCTCATTTATTTTATCTTCCAGGCTCTCTTTATTTTTATAGAAAATATTACCGTTCGAATGAGCGATTTTATTCCGACTATCTACAATAGTTCTAAACTGTCGTATTTCTTCTCTATCACATTGAATTGATAGAAATAAACCCATTATTGTTTTTTCACTTTCTAAAGAAAATTTTTGAAGAGGCGCTAACGCCACTTCTTTGCCTTGTAAAATTTTTTTCTCGTAATCTTCAATATGATCATGTACCTTTCCGGTAAAAACCATAAGGTTTTTACAGTTATTAGGATCAATTTTATAAATTTTTGCTATCTGATAATAGACAAAACACATAAATAGCATATGAACTGCAATAAAGGAAAATTGATATTTTCCATTTTTATAATTCGACTCAAACGCATCCCATAAAAACCTAATGTATTCTTCGTCAGGCGGGTTAACCGGAAGATAATCAAATATTCTTCGCGCTTCTTCCATATTAGTCTTCCCAAACCTTATCGATCACCCGCTTAATTTTATCTTCATATATTTTTATCAGTTCGCGACAGCCATCAACAAATTTGCGCTCGGATTCGATTTTGGCAATGATTTCATACTGTATTTCGAGAGGGGGAAGAGGGATTTCTAATTCTGAAATGTAACTTGATGGAACTCTTTGTAACCCGCCAGTTCCCGTCATTTTAGTTTTACCTTCTCTTAAAAATCTATCTGATACCACAAATGGATAGATATATTCTGATAAAATATTTTTTTGGGGACGTATGACATGCAATTCGCTAGAGCCGAATCCAATACCGTTTATTAGGTTTCGTGCGATTCCATTTTTGCCGTTTTCAAAACATGGTGTAACTTTAGCAATAAGGATATCATTGTCTCGAAAATATGTATATCCCTTGTAAACTGCACCTAATGGCTTCTCTTTTTGCGGAACAATGTATTGAACTATTCCAACATCTTCCATCGGCAGAAATGAAACAAGCATCTCCATATCAAATGAATTTACTTCGGATTTCTTTGGATTGATCCCACACACCGCCCCCAGTTTCACCATCGGCCATTCCGCATCAATCTCAATCTTCGGTTTCCAGCCTTCCACAACCTGCCGAGCACCGTCAATGAGTTTTTGGTATTCTTCAATCTCCGCCACAATCTCACGCTGAACTTCGAGAGGCGGGAGGGGGATTAAATACGTGAGTAGATAATCGATTGGAACACGCTGAAGACCGCCTGTTCCAGTCATCTGATTAGCACCATTTTTTCGAAACTCAACAGTAGAGATTAATCTGTAGATATACTCAGGTAATATTTTAGAAGAAGGGCGAAATACAAAATACTCACTAGAACCGAAACCTATGCCATTCTTAAGACCATTCGCAATTCCAGCCTTACCGTTTTCAAAACACGGAGTGACCCGAGCAAGAAGAACATCATTATCTTTAAAATAAGTATAGCTTTTTATTACTTCGCCAATTGGTTTTTCCTTTTTCGGAATGAAATTTATTCGGTTCCCATTTAAATCTTCCATTGGAACGAATGAAACCATTGTATCGATTGGCAGATCCTTAACTTCTGATTTCTTAGGATTGATTTCACAAACATCTCCAAGAGAAATAATCGGCCATTTCTGATTCACTCTTTTTTCTATAACCCGATACCTGTCCCCGGTAAGATTATATTCTTCATTTTCCGCCAGCTTTTCCTTTTTCACCAGCAGTGCCCCGCAAGGTTTTTCTTCCGGCTTGAAGGTATCCAGCGAACCCGAACGGGCTGCTTTCACATAATCGGCAATGACATTCACCGCATCGGGCAAATCACTTCCAGGCTGTTCCCGCCGCTGGGCGCCAAGGCCAAAGCCGTCATTTGCAATTTTCACAAACAGAATGGCGTCACATTTTTTGGCAATCTGCCGGTCCATTAAAAGGATGGATGTTTTTACGCCGGAGTAGGGATTAAAAATACCGCCAGGAAGCGACACAACAGCGTATAAATGGTTTTCAACCAGCATTTTTCGTAATTGTTTATACGCATTGGCGCCTTGAAAGATGATCCCTTCAGGGACAATAACGGCAGCGCGTCCTGTAGGAGTAAGGTGCTCAGCAATATAATCCACAAACAAAACCTCGCTGCGGTTACTCTGTACTGAGAACTTCTTATGCGGTTTGATTCCCCCTTTGGGCGACATAAACGGAGGATTTGCCATGATCACATCAGCATATTCATTCCAGCGGTCCTCACTGGTCAGGGTGTCGTATTCCAATATGTTCGGCTGAACAAACCCATGCAGGTAAAGGTTTACCAGTGAAAGGCGAACCATGTCCGGTGAAATATCATAGCCTTTAAAATTGGTCAGCAGTTTTTTCCTTTCTTCACCGGAGAGCATATCTCCGGGCATTTTTTTAGTATTTTCTTTCAGGATATGCTTATAGGACGAAATCAGGAATCCGGCGGTTCCGCAGGCAGGGTCGAGTATGGTTTCATGTTTTTGCGGATCGACAACCTGAACCATAAAGTCGATGATATGCCGGGGGGTACGGAATTGTCCCGCGTCTCCCTGGCTTCCAAGAACCGATAACAGATATTCAAAGGCATCCCCAAGACGTTCGGAATGATCGTAATGAAATTCATTGATGGTTTTTAAAAACAGTTTAAGCGTTTCCGGGTCCCGGTATGGAAGATAGGCATTCTTGAAAATATCCCGAAAAAGCTGGGGGATATTGGGATTCTGATTCAGCTTGACAATGGCTTCGCCATAAAGACCCAGCATTTCATGTCCGCCGAGTCTTGGATCGAAAATCTTTGACCAGGCATAGCGTTCGTTATCTCCGGTAAAAAAACCGGCCTTTCCGCCCATTTCCACTGATTCCCTGTCCATGTCATCCATGAATTTATAGACCAGGGCAATGGTGATCTGCTCGACCTGGCTCTTCGGGTCCGGGACTTTTCCGACCAGTATATCACGCGCCGTATCAATGCGCCGTTTGGTTTCATTATCCAGCATTATTTCAGTCTCTTTATCGACATATTCGTCATAAGGGATTTCATTTGAGTGATTGCAATTTCATTCAGTTTTATGAGCCGGTCGCCTTGGGGCAACCCCTGCCTGATTAAAACTGCATTTAGACTTTCAAGGTTGGTCAAAACAACAAGCTGCTCTATGGTTGCATAATCCCGGATATTCCCTTCTTTATCAGGGTCTTCATCACGCCATTCTTTGGCTGTTTTCCCAAAAAGCGCCACATTGAGAATATCGGCCTCTGTCGCATAAATTATTGAAATCTGGTTTTTATTGAGTACAGGCGGAATTAGCGTTTCTTTTATCGCGTCGGTGTGAATGGAATAGTTGATTTTGGCCAAAGTCCGTTGAAGATTCCATTCAATCTTGTTCGTGGATATTTCTTCATTCTTCAACCGTTGAAATTCGGTAATCAGATAGAGTTTAAACTCCGGGCTGATCCATGAGGCAAATTCAAAGGCAATATCTTTATGTGCAAACGTACCGCCATAACGACCTGATTTTGAAACAATACCAACAGCATCTGTGGATTCAATCCATCTTTGAGGCGAAAGGACAAAATAATTACTCCCGGCCTCACTTTTAAACCTATCGAATTCGATAGGTTTAAAATCCGGGTTGTTGAGTTTTTCCCAGAGCCCGATAAATTCGATGGTACTCCTGCTGCGCATCCAGTTATTAATAATAGAAAACGGCTCAAGCAAATTCCTGTATTTGGCAATGTCGGTCAATGAAATGTAATCATCCTGATTTTTTACAAAGAAAGAAATTTCACTGCCGTGCACCACTATTTTTTTTGTTTTCATGTTCTTCCTTGATCAAGCTACAAATTGATTCAGCAGCACAAAATCTTTAATGTATTCGGGTATGGCTTTGCGCAGTTCAGGCGACAATTTTTTAAATGCCTCCCCATAAGGCGTAACATTTAAATAGGCGAAATTGCCTTTATCTATGATATCTCTGAATTCTAAGTCAAGTATATACGCTTTAAAAACCGTCCTTGCATAAGAAAAATACTCTTCTTTCGGCAGATATCGGCTGTCGAATTTGTCAAACGCTTCATCCAGTAATTCATTTTTTGATTTGAAATAGGGGATCATTCCGAATATCTTTTCTACAATTTCACGCATGGAAATCCGTCGATCAACTTGAGCAGCGAACCGAAGTCTTTCCAATGTAAAATAGTCTTCCGGTTTATCAAGAATATTCTTTTCTATATAACTCAACAGTTCTTCCCATTTTCCTGCTTCAGCCTGTTCTTTTAAGACAGGATGTTCAATGATGGTTTTTTCAAACCTCTCAAAGAACATACGATCAATTTTCATTCCATTATAACCGATCACATTTTCATGTACGGACAAGATCTGATCGGTCAATGTGCTGTCATAGATTGCCGGCGGTGGATGTGGCGGAACATCTCCGCCGCCTTTTCCGATTTTGGGAAGTTCAATCACTTCATCATAGTTGAATTTTTCTTCGAAATATTCACAATTGGCAAAAAAATCGAAGATCTTATATCTTTCTTTCTGTTTCTCTCCAACCTGAATCTTCATTTGAGTGTCAATGACCTGTTCGGTGAAATTGTGCTTCCGTGTTCCCCGGCCCTTAATCTGTATAAAATCCGTAGGTGAAAATATCGGCCGCATTAAGCAGAGATTCAGAATATCCGGGCAATCGTAGCCGGTCGTCATCATTCCAACGGTCACACAAGCGCGGGTCTTGCTTGTTTTATAGGATGGGTTGAAGTTACCGGTGCCGGAGAGCCGATTGTTGGTAAAATTTATTGTAAACTGCTGGGCGTCTGTAATTCTTGATGTTACTTGTATGGCAAAGTCGGAATGATATTTTCCTGGAAACATCTGATGGGCAATTTCATTGAGAATTTGGGTAATTTTAGCGGCATGATTTTGAGAGACACAGAAAATGATTGTTTTTCCAAGCTCCCCCGTGACCGGGTCAGGTAATGCATTTTCAAAAAATGAACGGCAGAAGACCCGATTGGTATTGTCTGAAAAAAACTTCTTTTCAAAATCCTTTTGAATATAAACCTCTTCGAATTCCTCGCCGTCTTCAGTTTGAGTGGAAACGGAATAGCCTTGATCAGATAAAAGCTGAGTTGTGATTTCAGTCCTGGCATCCACGACAATCGGGTTAACAAGGAAACCTTCTTTGACACCATCCAGCAGGGAATATCTGAAAGTCGGTTCTCCGTTTTCACATCCGAATGTTTTGTATGAGTCCAGGAGCAATCGCCTTTCCAGTTCACGGGGGTCATTCTCACCGAGATCGGCAGTGTCGATATGTTTCAGATAGTCCTTTGGCGTTGCAGTAAGGCCAAGCTTGTAACCGATGAAATATTCAAAAACCGCCCGGCTGTTCCCGCCTATACTGCGGTGGGCTTCATCGGAAATCACCAGGTCAAAATCATCCGGAGCAAAAAGCCTTTTATATCTGTTTTTTGCAAGAAAGGTCTGTACCGTTGAAACAACGATTTCGGCTTTGCGCCAGTCATCCCTGTTTTCTTTATAGATAACGGTTTTGTAGTCATTTTTAAGATATGATACAAACGCTTTATAGGCTTGATCTTCCAGCTCAAGTCGATCCACCAGAAATAAAATGCGCCGTGAATTCCCCGTTCGTAAAAACAGTTTAATAACCCCTGCTGATACAAGCGTTTTCCCTGTACCTGTCGCCATTTCAAAAAGGAACCGATCTTTCCCGTCACTGACTGCTTTCTGAATGGATTGTACGGCGCTGATTTGATATTTTCGCAAAAATCTGAGTTTGTTTATTTCGACATATGCCTTACGGGTCTGCTCGTTTGTAAATGAAGGATCGAATTTATAATCCGGCTTTTGTGTTAAAACGATGTAATCATCAAAAATGGATTCATTAACAAGATTTATCCGGTCAGGCTTAAAGCTTGAATATCCTTCTACGGTTTTCGGTGCCGGGAAACGGCTGATGATGTGGGGGTTACCTCTTTCCAAATCCCAGAAATAATGGATATTACCATTTGATAAAATCACAAAACGGCAATTTTGTGAGACTGCATATTTACGAGCCTGTTCTTTTCCGAACAAAGGGTTTTTATCTTCTGCTTTTGCTTCAAGAACAATAAAAGGGAAACCTTGTGCATCGAGAAGTAGAAAATCAATAAAACCGTTTCCTGTTTTTTCAAAGTCTTCACCGAGGTCATTCAAAGAAGCAGTGGTCAATTTGACATTATTTTCCAGGAGGATGTTGGCTTTACCTTCCGGTGTATCAAAAAACCGCCATCCTGATTCTTCGAGAAGTTTGTTTATCTTTATTCGTGCTCTTGCTTCTTTTGCGGCTATCATTCTTTCACCTTATCCTGAGCTTCCATCCGGGTTATCAGAATCTTCTCAGCCGTCATGGGAAGGGATCGTAAATAAATGCCAGCGGCGTTGTGAACCGCATGGGCAATGGCAGGAGCGGGCGTATTGATGACCACTTCGCCGATGGATTTGGCGCCAAAAGGCCCGGTGGGCTCATGGCTCTGTTCAAACTCAACCCGGACCCGGCCCACATCCAGCCGGGTGGGAATCTTGTACTGCATGAATGAATCCTGGGTCATTTTTCCTTTGGCAGTATAGGCAATGTCCTCATACAGGGCCATGCCGATGCCCTGGACAATCCCGCCTTCGGCCTGGACCCTGGCCAGGTTGGGGTTGACGGGGGTTCCGCAGTCCACCACCCCCACATAATCCACCACCTTTGTTTCGCCTGTTTCAAGGTCCATTTCAATCTCGGCAAACCCGGCCATGAAAGGCGGGGGTGAGATGGGACTGGAATGGGTTGCCGAAGCTGATAAGCCCAAACAAAGTCCTTGGGTTTCAATTTTGTCTTTCAGCTCTTCACAGGCTTTCACCACCGCACCTCCGGTCACATAGGTGGTGCTGGAGGCATAGGAGCCGGTATCATAGGGAGAGACATCGGTGTCAACGGAAGAGACAATGATTTTATCCATATCGCAGCCCAGGGTTTCAGCGGCCATCTGCGCGAGGATGGTATCACAGCCGGTTCCCATGTCTGCGGCCCCGATCATCAGGGTGTAAGATCCGCCTTCCCGGACTTGTACCCGTGCCGATGCCGTATCAATGTTTGGAATCCCGGACCCCTGCATGGCAATGGCTGCCCCCACGGCCCGGACCCTGGTATCGCTGATTTTGACAAACGGAAATTTTTGATCCCAGCCCATCATTTCCCTGCCTTTTTGGATGCAGGCATGAAGGGCGCAGGAATGAATGGTTTCGCCATAATAGGCAGCAACGGTTTCTCCTGGTTTCAGAATATTTTTCAGCCTCAGATCCAGCGGGTCCATGGAAAGCCTGTCCGCAAGTTCGTTGACGGCAGACTCCAGGGCAAAGGTTCCCTGGGTGGCCCCATAGCCCCGATAGGCCCCGGCTGACATGGTATTGGTGTAGACGACGGTGTAGGTGAATTTAAAGGCCCTGGCCTGGTTATAGAGGCTCATGGTTTTGTGACCGGAAAGGCCCACGGTGGTCGGGCCATGCTCCCCGTAAGCCCCGGTATTGGAACGTGTGTCCATGTGAATGGCAAGAATATGGCCGTCCTTATCCGCCCCGATCCTGACCCGGATTTTCATTTCATGGCGGCTGGTGGAGGCGGTAAAAGATTCCGACCGGTCAAAGACCATTTTCGCAGCCTTGCCGGTTTTCAAGGTTACCAGGGCCGGGAAAAGCTCGCTTACGAGAGTCTGTTTAGCGCCGAACCCGCCCCCGATCCTGGGTTTGATGACCCTGATGCAAGATTGGGGAATATTGAGTGCCGTTGCAGCGATCCTTCTCACATGGAAGGGAATCTGGGTGGAAGTGCAGAGGACAAGGCGCCCGGCCTGATCCAAATAGGAAAAAGTCCGATGGGTTTCCATCATGGCCTGGTTGTTGGCCTTGGTATGGTAAATGCGGTCCACGATCACATCGCACCGGGCAAATTCAGCCTCCACATCCTTGCTTGAAAATTCGCCGGAAGCGCAGAGGTTTCTTTTGGCATCATTGCCGATGTCACCGTTGACATGATAATCAGCTTCCGGGTGAATGATGCTCGCATGATCCAGGGCCGTATCCGGGTCCAGGACAGGATTAAAGATGTCATAGGAGACCTGGATGAGTTTCAGGGCTTTTTCCACCGCCTTTTCATTGATACCGGCTGCAATTGCCACGGGATCTCCCACATACCTGACCATGCGGTCCAGGATAAGCCGGTCATAGGGGGCTGGGTTCCGGATAGGACTGGCCGGCCATGGTAAACCGTTTGTCCGGCACATCCCGGTAAGTCAAAATACATTCCATGCCCTCAATTTTCAGGGCCTCGGTGATGTCGATATCCTTTATTTTTGCAAAGGCATGGGGACTTCGAAGGACCTTGATGACAAGGCAGTTTTCAGGCGCCAGATCATCGGTAAAGACGGGCTTTCCCGTTAAAAGGGCCATGGCATCGATTTTCTCAATCCCCTGATTAACGATTCTCATGATCCTGCCCCCTGAAACTCAAAATAATTTTTTATGGCCCGCAACTGGCTTTCATAGCCTGAACACCGGCAAAGATTGCCAGCCAGATACTGTTTGATGTCATCGGTTGTGGGATTTTTGAATTCCGCTTTCATGGCCAGAATGTTCATGATCAGACCCGGCGAGCAGAATCCGCATTGTTCAGCCCCTTCTTTTGCCAGGAACCGGCCAACGACCTTTGCCTCTTCTTCCAGCCCTTCAAGGGTGGTCACGGTTTTATGATTCACCCGTGCGGCAAGGACGGAACAGGACAGAACGGGCTTTTCATCCACCCATACCGTGCAGAGACCGCAGTTGGACGTGTCACACCCGCGTTTCACGCTTTTAAACCCAAGAGACCTTACAAAATCAATCAACAGCAGATCCGGTTCGATATCTTGGATAAATTCCATTTTATTAATCCGACATATTATCTGCATAGGGCTGTTATTCCTCTTTTAACCAGAACCCCTGCCAGAGCTTTTCTGTAATCGCTGCCTGCCCTCTGATCGGTTCCGAACGACAGTTCCCCTGCAACGGAATCGAGGGCCGCCCGGATCATCTCCTCATCCGGTGCCCCAGAAAGCAGACCGGATGCTTTTTCTGCAAGCCCTGCCCGTGAAGGCCTTGCGCCCACGCTAATCTTCCATTGCCCCTTGCAGAGACTGGTTGCAACGGAAAGGATTGAAAAATCCGTGGCGCTTTTCCTCTGCGTCTGAAAACTTGTTTGGGTTGCCTGTTTTTTGATGACCGCTTTTACAAGGATATCCCGTTTCTGATCCATGTTAAGAAACTCCGAAAGGGATACTATCCCTGCCTGATACAAATGGATTTGTGTGTCCAGAGCCGTCAGGGCTGTAATGACATCGGAAAAGCCGAATCTGGAATACACACTGCCGCCAAGGGTTGCAAGATTCCGGAACTGAACACCCACGATTCCCTTGAAGGCATCTGAAAACAAAGGCCCGAACCATTGATGAAGCAACGGGCTGATTTCCATCTGCCGTAAAGTGGTCATACACCCGATGTCAATGGTGTCCCCGGTGTCGGAAATCATATTTAAGCCCAGCCCTGACAGATCAATCCCGGTATGATACTGTTTTCTGCCCATCTTCATCCAGAGCAACCCGC
Organism: Desulfobacterales bacterium; assembly: GCA_031395015.1. Lineage (GTDB taxonomy): Bacteria > Desulfobacterota > Desulfobacteria > Desulfobacterales > Desulfobacteraceae > Desulfobacula. Next base: position 72,342 of record JANNUH010000013.1, read on the forward strand.
CAAGAATTACATTATCCCTGCTTTGTGTCAGGAGTTCATGCCCTTCTTCAAGGCTTTGAACCTCCCGGTATGCTTTTAGTCCGAACAATGATGAAATCCTTTCAAAATTTGAATTGATTTTTATTTTTCATCATAGCACAGGATATTTTCTGTTTCAAAACATTCCTTTTCAATCATTTTTTTTGATTTTAGTTGAAACTTGGAAATAAACTTCATATTGTATTAAAAAGTACTGGACAGGGGTGAAAAAATGAAAGACCGATTAAATCTGCCATCTTCGGAAGACATCAAAAAAACGCTGAGATTTGAAGGCGGAAAACTGCCAAGCTTTCCCCAGGCTGCGGCCAAACTGCTGGAGGCATCAAAGGATGAAAAATCTTCCCTGGCCGATATTTCAAAAATCGTGGAAACCGACCCTGGAATTTCCGTCCGGGTTCTTGAAATTGTAAATTCCGCCATGTACGGCCTGAAGCGCAAAATCACGGCCCTTTCCGAAGCCGTCGTGTTTCTGGGTCTGGATGAAATTAAAAAACTGGCCTTCGGCATAACGATCTTTGAAAAATTATTCAAATCCGGTAGTGCCCGGAAATTTGACCGGCTTCTTTTCTGGCGCCATTGCATATCCGTGGCTGTATTAAGCATGGAAATCGCAAAGGAAACCCAGTATCCCGACCCGGAGGAAGCCTATATTGCGGGTCTTCTCCATGATATCGGGAAAGTAATCCTGGATGTCCAGGGCCGGGTGGATTATGGTGATTTTATTGAAGCGCTTGAAAATTCAGCAGACCTTATCATTGAGCAGGAACGCAGTATTCTGGGGCTTGGCCATGACGATGTGGGCGCCTTTTTCTGTTCTCTGTGGAAACTGCCTGAAAAACTGTCCCTGGCTGTAAAATATCATCACCAGCCCTTTGAGCACCTCGGGCTGACCCACGAGGACAAGCTCCTGATTTCCATTGTCTCTGTTGCAGATTTCCTCTGCTGGACCCAGGGAATAGGATCATTTGACATCATCCGCCCGCCTGTTCTGCCGCCTGAAATCGAAAAAACAATCGATCTTGGCCGCATCAACCTCATCGACTGCATTCAGAAGATGAATAAGGAAGTGGACAATATTTCAAAATTCTATCATTTTGTATTCCCGTCCGCGACCCAGCTTAAGGAAAATCTGCTCTGGACCAACCTGAAACTTTCAAAGGCCAATACCCGGTATTATTACCAGGAAGACCCCCTGGTGAGATTCAGGAGAGAGGGCGCTTCAGCAACATCGCACATGACTTCCGAGATGGAAATCGAACTCGGCAAACCCCTTTCCAGGGCGAAAAGCATAAAAGAAGTCCTTGATATTGTGATGTACCAGGTCGGCCTTATTTTTGAGCCCCTGCACTGGTCCATCCTCTTGAAAGACCCCAAGACCGAAGACATGATTTTTTCCGTTGTGGTGGGATCGAGCAGAGATAAACTCCATGGAGTAAGGATGCCCAAAGGGGAAGGCATTGCAGGGGTGATCATGGAAAACGGGCAGTCTCTCATTGTCCGGGATGTTGAAAAAGACCCCCGGTTCAGCGGCCGGGTGGATCAATATACAGGATTTAAAACCCGCTCTATCATCGGAGCCCCCTTGAAAACCGAGGACAAGGTTTTCGGTGTCATTGAACTCATCAATAAAATCAGTGATGAGAAATTTACCGAAAAGGATCTGAAAATCCTTTCTTCCATTGCTGAATATGCCGCCATTGCCATTGAAAGGGCCTATTATAACCAGGCCTTGACAGCCCTTGCCACAAAAGACGCATTAACCGGCCTCAAAAACCGGTGGAGCTTTGAACGTGCCGTCAGCAACAAGGATGATGTCATGAAACGGTATGGGACGATCTTTTCCATGCTCATCGCCGTGGTCGACGGATTAAAAGAAGAAGGAGATGACGGCAATGATGATATTCTGAAAAGGATTGCCGAACTCCTGAACACCACCAAACGACGCCAGGATGATATTTTCCGGTACGGGGAAGATACCTTTATCCTGCTGTTGCCCCTGACCTATGCCGACGATGCAGACATGGCCAAACATAGAATCCTGAAAGCCTTTTCCGGTGCCTTTACCCCCACTCTCCAGGCGCCCATCCAATTGCAGATTCAGGCCTATACCGTGAGTGCGGAGGATTCCGTTCATTTGAAAACCCTTGTCAAGGGAGTTCTGCCCAAATCCAGGCTCCTTTTAAATGACGGCAGAGTCAAGGAGATTGAAGACAATCTTCAAATTCTCGTGGAAAATGAAAACAAAAAAAATGAGCCGGATACAGATAAAGGGCCTGCCTTTGGAAAAGACGTGTCGCTCAGCGGAGAATTTGTCCGGCTGAAAACACGGGAATCCGGGCATATCCAGGTGGAAAGGCTGTCCATGAAGTCCGTGGGGTTAAGAATTTCAAAATCCAACCGCATTGAGGTCAATGATTTTCTGGATATCCAGTTCATCCTTGACGATTTAAAAAAATCTTTGATTGAACGGCGGGTTGTGGTGCGGGAAATAAAAGCCACCTATATCCTGGCCGACTTCTACAACCCGCCCCCCTATTCAAAAAGCCTTGGGTTTTATCTCATGAGCGGATAAAACTCTTTTTGAAAACAAAAAAATCGGTTCTCAAAAAAACTTATTTCATGGCCATTTGGTGTTTTTTTACGGGTATCCGAAGGTTTAAAAGACGCTGAATCCCCAGCAGAAGCTTTTGTTCTTCCGGACTGACCAGGGAATGAGCAATCCCGTTGAAACCGGCACGGCCGGTACGGCCGATCCTGTGAATATAATCTTCAGGAACATGGGGAAGATCAAAATTAACCACATGGGGAAGCTGTTGAATATCCAGCCCACGGGCTGCAATATCGGTGGCCACAAGGGTTTGTACGGCACCTCTTTTAAAATCGGCCAGGGCCTGGGTCCGGACTGCCTGGCTTTTATTCCCATGGATGGCGGCGGCCCTGACACCATCACTCAAAAGCTGTTTGGTCAATTGATTGGCCCGGTGCTTGGTCCTTGTAAACACCAGGGTCTGACGCCATTTGCCTTCCCGGATCAGGCTTGAAAGAAGATGGCGTTTGCCGGTCTGGGCGACCGGGTACACGAGTTGGGAAACGCCTTCGGCTGCAGTATTCCGCTGTGAGACCTCGATGAGATCCGGATGATTCAGCAACCCGTCTGCCAGTCGTTTGATTTCTTCAGTATATGTAGCGGAAAAAAGCATGCTCTGACGTTTTTGCGGAAGGAGTTTGAGTACCTTCTTGATATCGTTGATAAAGCCCATATCCAGCATTCGGTCTGCTTCATCCAGAACCAGGATTTCAATTTTGGACAGATCCACGGTTTTCTGGCCTGCATGATCCAGCAGCCGGCCCGGAGTGGCCACGAGAATATCCACACCCGTTCTTAACGCTTTTTTCTGGGGGACAATGCTCACGCCTCCAAAAATCACGGCCGTGCTCAGGGAAAGATATCGGCCATAGGTTTCAAAGCTTTGACCCACCTGGGCGGCCAGCTCCCGTGTCGGTGTCATGACAAGCACCCGCGGATGGGTTGTCTTACGTGTAGATTCACTGAGCCGCTGCAGAATCGGCAGGGCAAAGGCCGCTGTTTTCCCGGTGCCTGTACGGGCACCGGCAAGAATGTCCCGGCCGCTCAAAACTGCGGGAATGGCACTGGTCTGAATAGGGGTTGGGATGGTATAGCCCTGTGCTTCAACAGCACGGAGCAGGTCGGTCCGAAGACCAAGGGCTGCAAATGACATAAATATAATACTCCTGTTATCGCCCGCATCCATGTTACAGGAGCCGATCCAGGCAAAGATAATTAAAATTGTAAGGATTGAGTCAAAAAAGGAAGGATTCAACCATAACACGGTGCCGACCGGATGGCACCAAAAGAGATGCAGTATATCATGCTTTTCCTTAAACACAAGCATTATAATTTTTGACGATGTCTGGATATTTGCCATAAGAATCAATGTTTCTGAAGTATTTACCCAATTTGCACTAAAATTGAAGCGCATTAAGGAGAACAATGCGACAGAGATAATTCTCGCTGACCCGGACTTCTCTGATTCGCTCCTGCTGACAATGGAGAAAATCAAATCCGGGACAAGCCGATGGCATGTTTATGACGAGGTATTCTATAATAATGTCCGACTTGCCGCAAGAAAGGGGATGACCTGATCGTCCTCTGTTCAGACTGCCTGGAGTGTGCTGATGATACGATTAAGTTCGTTGATATAGGTCCTCATGATAAAATTTATCAGACTTGAACTGCAAAGGCTGTCAGACAACCCGTTTAAATAGCTTTTCAAGTTCGTTTTTAGTTATGGTAACCATGATAGGCCGTCCATGGGGGCAGTGCCTGGGATTTTCACATTTTTCAAGGTCTTTCAAAAGATTCTGCATTTCCATTACATTCATTTTAAGATTGGCCCGGATGGCTTTGTGGCAGGCCATTAAGATAAGACATTCATCCAGCCATCGGTCCTTTGACGATTCATCTTTTTCAGTTGATATTTTTTCTATAATATCCATCAGAATCGGTTTCATTTCTTTTTGAGAAATAATCGAGGGTATGGATTTTATGACAAAGGTTGTCCCGCCAAAGGGCTCAACACCGATCCCAAGTAATGAAAGCTCCGGGATAAGCCTTAACAGAATATCGGATTCCTTATAGCTGAGTTCCATGGTTTCCGGAACAACCAGTTCCTGGCTTGTCAGACCTGAAGATGTTATTCTTTTCTTTAAAGCTTCATATACAATTCTTTCATGGGCCGCATGCTGGTCTATGAGCAGGAGGCCTGCCCCGGATTCCGCCAGGATATAGGTGCCCATGACCTGGCCGATGATTCCGGGCGAATCAGAATGAAAACCCATCCCTGTAGGCGCTTCCGTCCTGGGCGCTTTGACCTGATCCGGTCCTTTCTCCATGGGTTTATCGGATGATCTTCCCCAGGTCATCACGGATTGCTCCACCCGTGGTGAATCATTTTCCCTGATAAATATGGATTTGTCCGAATACAAGGCAGATGGAACAGACGGTTGTGTGATTTTCGGAGCCGAATATCCTGAAATATCTTTCCGGGCCGTTGAGAAAGAGGCCCCGATGGCCTGAGAAACTGCTTCATAGACCCGCTGATGATTAAAAAACCGGACTTCCCGCTTAGTGGGATGGACATTGACATCCACCGCATCAAAGGCAATGTCGATGAAAAGAATGACAAGGGGGTATCTGCCTTTCATGAGCCGGCCCCGGTACCCTTGGAAAATGGCAGAAATCAACCCTCGGTCGTAAACCAGGCGGCGATTCACAAAAAGAAAAATCTTTGAGGCACTGTTCCGGACAATGTCGGGATGGACGCAATATCCGCTGAGGGTGAGACCATCCTCAGCATAGTGGATTTCATTCATTTTTTTGGATACTTCCATTCCAAGGACATTGACGGCTCTTTGAAAAAGGTCTTCTGACGGGAAATTTTTTTGAAGAGCCTTATTGGAAAAAAGCCTGAACCGTATGTCCGGATTTCCCAGGGCCATGCCGGCAATGCCGTCACTGATATGACTGATTTCCGTGTTGTCGGATTTCAGGAATTTTTTCCGGGCCGGAACATTGAAAAACAAATCCTTGACTTCCACCATGGTGCCCACTGGTGCTCCGATGTCTGAAACATTGTGAACTTTTCCGCCGAGAATTTCGATCCGGGTTCCGGTATCTTTGTTTTGAGGTCGTGTTACCATGGTCAATTTTGATACCGAGGCAATGGAAGGAAGGGCTTCTCCGCGGAACCCCATGGTGGAAATAGAAAAAAGGTCCTCTTTTTTGAAGATTTTGCTGGTGGCATATCGTTCAATGGATAAAAGTGCATCATCCCTTGAAAGCCCAATGCCGTCATCGGAGACCCGGATCAGGGATTTTCCGCTTTTTTCAACTTCAATGGTAATGGCCGATGCCTTTGCATCAATGCTGTTTTCAACCAGTTCCTTTACAACGGAAGAAGGCCTTTCAACCACCTCACCAGCGGCAATCTGGTTGGACAGAATTTCAGGAAGGATTCTGACCGTTGTCATTCTTCACAAACCTTAAAAGGAATTCAGAATCCTTTGGGCTTAAGTCAAATCTGAAGCTTGCATCATCCACAAGCTTTGCAAGATTGATATCCGGTTTTTCCTTTCGTTTTTCCGATATCCATTGAACAGCTTGTTTCAATTTTTCACCCTGGGGCAGTATGGTTGACATTTTCGTCTCCCTTTGATTATAAATCGGGAAATTTTTGAGATAACCCGATATTTCGTTCAAACCCGTATCCTGCCCTTAAAAGGGCCATCTCATCAAATTTTCTAGCCATCATCTGGATACCAATGGGAAGACCCTTGGATGAATATCCGGCAGGGACTGAAATGCCGGGAATCCCGGCCATATTGGCAGATAGCGTAAAAATATCCGTCAGATACATGGTCAGGGGATCATCTGTCTTTTCCCCGATTTTAAAGGCCGGGGCCGGGGCCACCGGGGAAAGGATAAAATCACAGGTTTCAAAGGCTTTTGAAAAATCTTCCGTAATAAGGGTTCTCACCTTTGTGGCACGGCCATAATAGGCATCATAGTATCCGGCGGAAAGGGCGTAGGTTCCGATGATGATTCTTCGCTGCACCTCAAGGCCAAACCCTTTGGATTTGGTTTTCTTGTACATTTCGATGAGATCTTTGGAAGACCGGTCCCTGAAACCGTATTTCACACCGTCATACCTTGCCAGATTGGAGCTGGCCTCGCAGGGCGCAATGATGTAATAGGCGGCTACCACATATTCCGTGTGCGGTAAAGAGATTTCCCTCATCTCTACACCCAGATCCGTTAAAAGTTGTTTTGCATGATTAAAAACCTTTTCAACTTCAGGATCAATGCCTTCTGCAGATAGATATTCTTTCGGGATTCCTGCCTTCATCCCTTTTAAAGATCCTTTTTCAAATAGATCCAGAGCCTTTGTAAAATCAGGCACATCAACCCTTGCACTGGTTGAATCCAGTTTGTCATGTCCGGATATCACATTTAAAAGTATGGCGGAGTCCCGGACATCCCGCGTAATGGGCCCGATCTGATCTAAGGAAGATGCATAGGAAACAAGGCCGAACCGGGAAACCCGTCCATAGGTGGGTTTTATCCCGACCACCCCGCAATGGGAGGCAGGCTGCCGGATGGAGCCGCCCGTATCGGTTCCGAGAGCTGCTGAGCAGAACCGGGCTGCCACGGCAGCCGCAGAGCCACCGCTGGACCCGCCCGGAACATATTCTTGATTCCAGGGATTTTTTGTGACTTTAAAGGATGAATTTTCCGTTGAAGACCCCATGGCAAATTCATCCAGGTTGGTCTTGCCGAGAATAACGGCACCCTCTTCCTTTAATTTTGAAACCGCGGTGCCATCATATTGAGGTATAAAATTTTCAAGGATTTGGGAGCCGCAGGTTGTTCTTATCCCCTTTGTACACAAAATATCTTTCAGGGCAATGGGTATTCCCGTCAATGCGGATATTCTGCCGCCAGCAATATCCTGATCCGCCTTTTTGGCCTGATAAAGGGCCCCATCCCTATCCATCGTAATAAATGCGCCGATCCGGCCTTCATATTTTTCGATCCGGGCTAAAAAAGCCGATGTCAATTCAAACGAAGATATTTCGTGACGGGTAAGCCGATCTAAGGCGCTTCCTATGGTAAGTTCATGATATTCCATTGATTCATATCCTATATTATTTGGCGGATTTCCATCATTTCACAATTCGCGGGACAACATAGAAATCATCATCTCTTTCCGGGGCATTGGCCAGGGTTACAGAAGGTCCCGGTGATGCTTCGGGTATGTCTTCCCTGAAGACGTTATTCATCATTGCAGCCCCTGGAGAAAGGCTTACGCCGTCCACATCTGCGTCTTTTAGTTTATCAATATACTGAAGAATATTCCCCAACTGCTCCACCATTTTTTCCTTCCGGTCATCTTCAATTTCCAACCGGGCAAGATGGGCTATCTTTTCAACTTCACTCTTTGATATCTTCATCAATCTCCCTTTTCATAATCATTGCGTCAATTTTGGCTTTATCCAGCCTGATCTTGAATTCCTTTGCCGCCTCATATGTTTCAAAGGGCCCGATCTTGACCCTGTACATGGCAATGCCGTCTTTTTCCCCTTTTACCCGGTAAGAGGAAAATCCTTTTTCCTCCAGTGCAGCCATTTTGGAAACCGCCTCCTGGAAACTCTTATATGCAGCAATCTGAATAGTATAGGGCGGTTCTTTTTTAACTTCCTTTGCAGGCTCTTTAAGGGATTCTTTTTTGATTTCCTTCACAGGCTCTTTAACAGGGGCCTTTTTGACTTCTTTTGCAGTTTCTTTTCGGGTTTCTTTTGCAATTTCTTTTACTGCTTCCTTTACAGGTTCCCTGGGTGGTTCTTTTACAGTCTCTTTTTCAGGAATATTGGCAGGAATAGGATTTTTTGACGTCAGTTTTTCTTGAGTAGTAGAATTATCAAGATCTTCATAGAATTTGAAATCCACTTTTTTACTGACCTCTTTTTTGGGGCCAGGGACATTCGCTATCTTTTCAAGCCTTTTTGAGAATTCTTTTGTATCAAAGGTCACAGGGGAAGTACCGCGGCCCACCACAACACCCAGAAAAAACATCCAGCCTGCGATACATGCATAGATCAGATATTTCCGAATCCCTTTAAAGGACATCATCTTTACATTCTTTCCGGTGCAGAAACCCCAAGAAGCGTCAATCCGTTCCGAATCACCTTTTTGACCCCAAGAACAAGACTTAACCGGGCCAGGGTCTGTTCTTTGTCATCGGTGATCACCTTGTGGCGGTTATAATACCCATGGAATGCAGCAGCAAGGTTCATCAGATAGTTAAAAATCACATGGGGATGCAATTCTAAAGCGCTTTTCTCCACATTCTCCCTGAACGTATGCAGAATTTTTAAAAGACTCACCTCTTCTTCTGCATTCAGCAGATTCAGATGCTCACCTTTTTTGAAATCAATATCCTGAATGAAATTCTCCTGTTTTGCCTTCAAGAGGATACCGGTAATTCTTGCATGAACATACTGGACATAAAAAACAGGGTTTTCGGAATTTTTCTGTTTAGCCAGTTCAAGATCAAAGTCCAGTCCGGAATCATAGCTGCGGCTCAAAAACATGAACCTTGCCGCATCTTTTCCCACTTCATCCACAATTTCCTTTAAGGTAACAAATTCCCCTGCCCTTGTGGACATCTGGAAGGGCTTTCCCCCTCTGAGAAGATTTACCAGTTGAACCAGAATCACCTGGAACTGCTCACTTTTCCTTCCGGAAGCAACAACAATAGCGTTTATTCTTTTGATATAACCGTGATGATCTGCTCCCCAGACATCAATGACCCTTTGGAACCCGCGCTCAAATTTTTCAACATGGTAGGCGATATCGGATGCAAAATAAGTTGCCAGCCCATTATTTCGGACTACCACCCGATCTTTTTCATCACCAAAATCCGTGGTTCTAAACCAGAGGGCATCATCTTTTTCATAAATCATGTCTTTTGATTTGAAATCATCAATGGCTTTTTGGACTCTTCCTGAATCATACAGGCTTTGCTCGCTGAACCATTGATCAAATATAACTCCGAAATTGGTAAGATCTTCTTTGATGCCCTGAAGGATAACCCCGGCGGCAAATTTTGCACACAAGGCAATGGCTTCTTTCTCATCCTTATGAATAAACGCTTCCCCTTCTTTTTCAAGGACAAGGTCGGCAAGATCCTTAATATAGTCTCCCTGATAGCAGTCATCGGGGAAGTCTATATTTTTCCCGGCCTTCTGCAACAGTCTCAGCCAGACGGATGTCCCCAGGGTTCGGATCTGGCGTCCGGAATCATTAATATAATATTCCTTCTGGACATTAAACCCGGCAAAGGAAAGAATATTCCCGACGGAATCTCCCACAGCCGCCCCTCTGCCATGCCCCACATGCAGAGGCCCTGTGGGATTTGAGCTGACAAATTCCACCTGAACTTTTTCATTTTTCCCGATATCAGAGCGTCCGTAGGACTTGTCCGCTTCAAGGATCTCATCCACCACAGGCTGCCAGGCTTTATTGGAAAGAAAGAAATTAATGAATCCAGGGCCTGCAATTTCAACTTTTTCAATCAGGCCCCCGGTCTCAATATATGAAACAAGAAGTTCAGCAATTTTGCGTGGAGGCATTTTCTGCCCGGCTGCTGAAACCATGGCAAAATTCGTGGATAAATCACCATGAGACTTGTGTCTTGACTCTTCCACGTCCATGTTGGGAGTCTGATCCGACGGCAGTGCGCCGTTTTCAAATGCTTTTTTTGCAGCATCGAGAACTGTTCTGCGAATGATCTGTTTCATTATCAGCTCTAATTTTCGTGTTCGGAAATATCTTCGGGTGAATATCTCAGCGAATCTTCCCCGGCATCAATTTCTTTAATCTCATCTTCACTTGTCTCACCATCTTCTTCAAGTATGTGATCAAGCTCAACCTCTTCTTCTTCCTCCAGGATAAATTTTTCTTCCTTGGGGAAGGCATCGGCATCATCACATTCAATGATAATAACCTGTTCTCCTTCATTTTTAAAGAATTCAACGGTCCCTTCAAAAAGTTTCAAGCAGGCATCAGCGGTGGGGAAAAAACTTTTTCTCCGCACAGCTTGCCTGAAGGTCTTAAACCCTTCGGCAGACGCTTTTACCAACCCCTCAAGGCTGTATTCCTCCTCAAGAAGCGGCATTACAAAGCCTGGGTCCACTTCGCTGGATTCCAGAATGATCAATTTGCCTTCCTTGATGTTTTTTTCAAACCTTATTTTCTGCTTCATCCATTATCTCCTGTAAAAAACGGGTTAACCTGAAACTTTTTAATATAGCTCAACTAGGTTTCCTGTCAATGATAAGAATTTGACGAATAAATTAATTTAAGATAATAATGATATCGAGGTATCAGGAATAAGCAGGGGAAAAAATTTGATTCAAAGGATAAAATGTATTTCAAGACACTAGGATTCAGGAGCTTTTTATACTCGATTATAGCAAAACTATCGAACTCAACATTTTTTTTTCAATTAAATAGGCAAGACTGCAAGCATCCTTTCCTGCTGAGAATCCCTTCATCGGACATCCCAACCTACAAACAGGTGTTTATCAAGCAGGATTATAATTTTCTGGTGGAGAAACAACCCGAAACCATAGTAGATGCTGGCGTAAACATAGGACTCGCCTCAATATATTTTGCAAACAAATACCCGGATGCAAAGATTATTGCCCTGGAACCGGAACAAAGCAATTTCGATCTTTTAAAAAAAAATACAGCACCCTACCCTCAAATTGTTCCTGTTCAGGCTGCATTGTGGAATAAAAATGAAGAAATCCATCTGATCGATCCGGGGCTTGGGAAATGGGGCTTTATGACGGAGATGAAACATCCTTTGGAAAACTGCCCGGTAAAATATGTCACCCGGTCAAGGCCATGACCATTGATAAAATCATGGAGGATTACGCCCTGACAAAGATTGACATCTTAAAAATCGATATTGAAGGCACTGAGAGAGAGGTATTTAGTGACACTTCCTCCTGGATTGAAAAAATTGATTCAATTATCATTGAATTGCACGAACGGATGAAAGCAGGGTGTAACCGCAGCTTTTTCCTCGGTTCAAATGGTTTTGACCGGGAATGGCAACAAGGGGAAAATATATATTTATCCAGGGGAAATTTATATCAAACCCTCAGCAGGATTTGAACCCCGGAGACATATGTATTAATTCACCGGAAGGATTTGAAGCATGGATAAGGGAAAGAGGAGTAACCAGGATTGAAACTGTCGGTTTATATCATTGCTTATAATGAAGCGGAAAAGATCAAGGATGCATTAAACAGTGTCTCCTTTGCAGATGAAGTGGTTGTTGCGGATTCTTTCAGTACGGATGATACCGCCCGGATCGCCAAAGCCCATGGCGCCAGAGTGATTCAACTTCCCTTTGAAGGATTTGGAAAACTGAGAAATGATGCCATTGCAGCCTGCAGCCACGACTGGATATTCAGCCTGGATTCGGATGAACGCTGCACCGAGGCAGCCGGAAAAGAAATATTGGCTATTATCAATGCTAAGAACAGCCTGGACGCATATTATGTCCCCCGACGCAATTATTTCATGGGTAAATGGATTCGCCACGCCGGTTTTTATCCGGACTATCGCCAGCCCCAGTTGTTCAGAAAATCAGTGCTGAAGTTCAAACCCGATGCCGTTCATGAAAGATATGAGGTCATCAGTGAAAAACCCTGCGGATATTTCAAGGCCCATATCTACCAGATCCCTTTTAAAAATCTAGAAGAGCTGCTCCATAAGGGAAACCGATATTCCACCCTTGGGGCGGAAAAACTAAGGGCGTCCGGTAGAAAATCAGGGATGATCACAGCCTTGTTCCATGGCTTCTGGGCTGCATTTAGTCTGTATTTTTTAAAACTGGGCTGCCTGGATGGATGGGCCGGATTTATCATTGCTTTTGCAAATTTTGAAGGCACTTTTTATAAATATGCCAAATTGCATCTTAAAGAGAAAGGACTGGATTCATTTTCCAAAACCTTGATGCCGGATACTGAAAAATAGCAACTCCTTCAGGCAATCCCCATGCCTTTTTTCCATGTCCCTGCCCTGTACCCATTCCTGAAAAAAGACAGGCACTCATCAAGGCAAAAAACCAGCCTTCGGCATGATCTATTAAAGGGGATGACACCATGGCAGCACAGAGAATTGTCAGAACAAATCCCCGGGCCATGATGGTTTGCAGGCTGTCCTCGAAATCCCCCGCAGTCCGCCACTGAACCATAAAAAATCCCAAAAGCACTAGAAGGCCGACAAGCCCAAATTGAGCTGTTGTCATCAGATATTCATTATGGGGATTGTTGGTTGGATTCATTCCATTATTTTTTGTAAAGGATCGATATGCATTTTCAAAACTGCCGGTTCCGGTTCCAAAAATCGGGTTTGCTTTGATTATCTTAAGCGTGTTGCTGTAAAATTCAAGGCGCAATCCAGAGGATGAATCAGTATAAGCCGGTTTTCCATATTCCCATGCCTTGATATCGTTTATTGCGGTTTTAGACCTTAAAAAAATAGAATTTAAAGGGTTTATCCATGCAAACATCCCAAGGATGAGGAGAACCAGCCCGGCAACCACCAGACTTTTAACGCGATCCCAGGAAATAAAAAAATACAAAAAAAGAACACCCACAACCAGATGGCCGGTCATTCCGCCGACCATAAAAAGAACATTGGCAAGGGCCAGAATGCTTAAAAACACCCAAAGGAACTTTTTCCCATATCCACTGGCGGATCTTGCCTGTACAGCAGCCAGAAAAACCATATACGCCATAAAAATATTCTGTGCAATGTGGTTAAGAAAAATATTGCAATCCAACAGAGTTCCTTTTACAGGAATGAAGCCTGGGAGCATGTCCATCCAAAGAAGATAAGACAAGATCAGGGTGATGGACATGGCCAGGGCAAAGGAAAATATAACCCTGGAATGATATTGTTTATCCTTAAAATATATCATTGCCATGGAGATAAATAAAAACTTGGCCCCATCCATGAGGCTTTCGGCTATCCTCTCTTTCTCACCATTGGTATAAAGAACCCCTGCCACATGAATTGAAAAAATAACCAGCCCCATGAAGGCCACGGGATTGAATTTTAATACCAGAATCCATCTTTGGAATCGGTCTGATATATTATCGAGCATCCAGAATAAAAGAAACAGCGCTAAGACCACATTGGTCAATGCCGTGGACATGGGGATAAATAATCCCATCAGCATGAGAAGTCCTTTGTTGACGGTCTCCAGTTTCCTGAAACTTAATTTCATGGGTGATAAAACCCCGTATCTTGAATTGCAGAAGGGATCATATAAAAAAAAGACTATCCATAAAGCTTTTTTCCCAGATGATGCTGCCTTATAAAATCAGGGTGCAGGAATATATAATTGCGGTGATGCTCATTTTCCCGTCTGTATGGATATCTGTCAAACTGACTGAAATGAATCATTCCCTTTTTAAAGGAAAAAAATCCATCATAACCTATTGATGTCAGATATGAAAACAATTCGTTTTTTTTTGCCTGGTCATGATGACATTCAAACAGCAGGCAGGGTTTGTCTCTCTCCAGCAAACGCCGCCCCCCCATGAAGACATCGTGTTCATGGCCCTCAACATCGCATTTTATGAATGCCGTATCCATGAATTCATCATAATAGGAATCCAGCGTCGTCACTTCAACAGGAATGGCCTGCCAATCACCCGAGCCCTGGCTTTTATTCAGGCTTGCGCCGCCGGAGCCGGGTTCTGACCGGAAAAGATTTTGCGAGCCGGTATTGCTTGATAACCCTTTTTTAATGATAAAAAGGTTGTCTAATTTAAAAGATGCTTTAAGCTCCAGCAAATGGGTTTCAAGTTCCGGTTGGGGTTCAAATGCAATGACCTTGCCTTTGGGGCCGACTTTTCTGCTCATCCAATAGGAATAAATACCTCTATTGGCTCCGATGTCAATGACGGTTTTCCCTCTTAGATCCAACGCCAAAAGAAAACGGATATCATTTTTTTCCGTATTGAGGCGGTAGTGCCAGGCACTATGCAGCATATGTAATTTTTGAATAAAATCCATTCAGCTTACCCTAATATTAATTGAGGCTGATATGCTATTTATATATGAACCCAAAGTCAATACCTTTTGCATGTCACTAACAACAATGTCATAGACCATCCTTTTTATTTAGAAAGAGCGGCATTCCTTTTTCTTATCCAGTCATCCGGGAAGATGGGTCCATGCGGTACCAGACTTCGATAGAATCTTCGCAAATGCCTGTTGACCTTGAATCCATTATTGCTTTTCAGGACCAACACCATGAGTTTTGATAATTTGCTGTAATTTGATAATTTGGACCGCCATTGCTGTTCTGTGACGGGCCGGTCACCGGTGAACTGTCCCCAGCCGATGGAGCCGCAAAGCCCGCAGTCCCCATATTGATCGGAAAGAAGGATCTTTTCCATAAAAATTCTAATGGGTCCTTCAAATTCGTGCAATACATCATGGAAGCAGACAATGGCACCGGGCTTCAGATGCTTTTCAAAAAGTGTAATATCCTTCATGACCCCTGTATAGGTGTGGTCCCCGTCAATCCACAGGATCTTCAAAGGCCTATCCCAGGTTTCAGCAAGTTTATCCGATCTCATTTGAAAAAATTCAACCCGTTCCCGCACTCCATATGCCTGAAGGTTGTTGTAGAAGATCTTTGGCAATTCTTCCTTTACGGCATCAATGGGATCAGTTGAACAGGATAAAGAAAGAGGGTCACATGCATAAATTTTTTCATGACCGGCCTCTTTTGCAGCCTTTGCAAGAATAATGGTGGATTTGCCTTTGAAACTTCCGATTTCCAGGATATCCCCCTCCATTGAAAGAAAAGGCAGGGTAGCTAAAAATTGGACCTCTCTTTTCCTCAGATGTCCGGACAGGGATTCGGAGAGTTTCAGTAATTGGTCGGTTTGTGTTTTAACAAGGTTGGATGCCATATTTTTTTATCCAAAAATAAAAAGGATCTCTGTTATTTTTTCGGCTTTATATCAGATTGTGTATATAAAGTATAGATGTTTACCGGTCGTAAGATCTGCATAAGAAAAGCTGACCCTGGGGAATTGTTGAAAAATAATTGACCCGCTGAACTTATCTGATATAACTGTTCCTGTTATGAAAAATCCATCAAATATTTTCATTTAAAGGTATCCAAAATGATTTCAGGAGCTTTTTTAATCCTGTATTTAGGCGAGCTTCCTTCCTATTTCAAATACTGGGCAAAATCCTGCGAGCCCAATCATGCTCACTTCCACTGGTTTGTGTATAATGACCGGATTGCCGAAAAAAAGGACTATAATAAAGCGGTTACACTCGTTCCCTATTCATTTGAAAGGCTGTGTTCGGATTTGAATTCTTGTCTTCATATTCATCTGCCGCCGCAAAATACAAGGGTTGTATGTGACTGCCGGATCATGCTCTATGCCTTCCGGAAAGATAAAGATCAACTGAGGCAATATGATTTTGTCGGATATTCAGACCTGGATGTTGTCTATGGCGACATTGCCCGTTTTTTACCTGAGAATCCCGGCCAATACTCTTTGATCAGCGCAGCAGATAATAGACCTTGCGGCCCTTTCACTCTTTTTAACAGAAAATATCTCCAGGCCATACTTGAAGATGACCGTATTAAAATAAGATTGGAACAGACCTTTGAAAAAACCATCAGCACCCTGCCGGACTCTCAGGATGATGGTTCAACATTCAAACCCATGTCAGGCAACAGCACAAAGGACAAGATTGCAGAGCATCTGAAGTTTGCCCATCTGGATGAATCCGAAGAACTGGTTGAAATAGCTGAGGCCCATGATCCGTCTTTCTGCAGGGCAATCCCTCTCCAGCCAACAATGGACAGGTGGTTTAATCACAGAAAAGCCTTTGCCGTATGGGACAATGGCCGCCTTTATGTCCGGGATATCTGGGGGCAAAAGAAAGAAGGCGCTGTCTTCCATTTTTCAAGATTTAAAAACCGGTCCCGGTTCAATACCACATCCGAGGCACTGGGAGCGGATCATCTTGGTATCTACAAATACGGCATCATCGATGCCCGGTCGGTACTGACGCGGTTAAAAATGTTTTTGACCCTTTTATACTGATCTTAACCGATCTCAAAAATCGGCAGTATCCGGGAGTTTTGTTAAATATCCCCGGCGTTTTAAAATAGCAACTGGATATTTGCCATAAGAATCATATTTTCCAACCAATTTACGCCGATACCCGTTCCGGTCTGATCACCTTGCACTCCCTAGTGCCTGAACGATTTTTTAAAGTTCAGAAAGGCCTTCCATTAAACGGCGGAAACTCGGTCGGTCCCTCAAACAGTCCGCCGTTTTTACATTCCAGGCCTTTAGAACTTTTACAAAAATCGCAGGCAATCCGGTCGTTGCAAGGCAATCAAACCTCCACTGGAAATTCCCAGAAGCCCAAACAAAGAATAAATTCCACCAATTGATAGTGTTTGTTTATCACTCTGACATTGGGTTTTCAGGTGATCTTGCGACATCTTCCAGTGCAAGGGTGATTGCCTTACGGGAGCATTATGGATTTTTGCTTACAAATTCTTGATTACCGTAGCGGTTAAGCCGCCATGCTGTTTGAGCGAAGAATGAGCGAGTT
>JANNUH010000116.1:0-12442 GCA_031395015.1 Desulfobacterales bacterium
AACGATTTATTGGAAATACACGCGCAGACAAAGGAGCCTTTTTCAAAAAGTTACAAAAAATGGTTTTTAAAAAATGGCATTACAGAGAAGGTGATGTCAATGGTGCTCTATGTCCTTTTGGGCTGTGGTGTTTCATATAAACACGAACATTTTTAAAATGGAGATATCACATGAATTTTCTTTTTTCAGATCCCAATGAATTTATCATCACCATTGAGGTGGTGCCGCCCAAAGGCAATGACCCTGAGCCTCTTCTTGAAAAGCTCCAAAGCCTTGACCATCTTAATTTTCATGCCTTTAGTGTGGCTTCCAACCCTGTGGCAAAACCCAGGATGAGCGCCATGGTATTTGCCCATCTGATACAAAAAGCCACCCAAAGGCGGGCCATCCTGCATTGCACCATCAGGGACCACAACCGCCTCGGGCTGCAAAGCGAGCTCTGGGGTGCCAAAGCCCTGGGGATTGACACGGTGATCGCTGTGACCGGAGATCCCTCGGCTGCTAACCTGGAAGAAGCCACCACCACTGTGGCGGATTTAAATGTCTATGAACTCATTTCCCTGGCCACGGATTCCGGCCTTTTCACCGGAGCGGTTCTGGATTTCAGGCCGGAAGTCAACGGACTTTCGCACGAGGCCAGACGCCTTGAAAAAAAAGTCGCGGCCGGTTGCCGGTTCATCGTCACCCAGCCGGTGTATGATGAAGACACGGCCAAAAAAATCCATGGTGCGGTAAAGCATCTGAAAGTCCCTGTGGTCATGGGCATCCTGCCTCTGCTGTCCTATAAACATGCAGTTTTTCTGAACGATAAAGTGGCCGGCATCGCGGTCCCGGAACACCTGAGAAAAGAGATGGAGAAAGCCAAAGACCCGCTATCGGTCGGAATTGCCCAGTCAAGGCAGATGCTTTTTCTTGCAAAGACCTTTTTTTCCGGGGCCTGCATCATGCCACCCTTTGATCGGTTTGATATTTTAAAGGAAATCCTGATAAAATAGGCAACCCTCCTATCTGAGATCAAAAATTCTGAAGGGATACCGCCCTTTTTTCCTGTCCTTGAAATAATGCTCAAGGGTCTGCCGGATGACTTCAAAGGCAATTTCCTCCCAGGGGATGTCTTTTTCATCAAAGAGCCGGACATCGATGCTTTCACTGGTGGTCCCGAATTGATCCGAAGTCATGGCCGCCCTGAACATGAAATAAATCTGATCCACAAACAGAATATTAAACAGACGGTAGGGGGCAATGAGCCTCACCTCTGACATGGCCTCTTCCCTTGTTTCACGAATGGCCCCGGTCTGGACCGATTCCCCATTTTCAAGATATCCGGCCGGAAGGGTCCATTTGCCTATTCTGGGTTCAATATTTCTTTTGCACAGAAGGATCTTTCCCTGCCATTCCGGGATACAGCCCACAACCATTTTGGGATTGTTATAATGAACCAGGCCGCAATGGGAACACACGGCCCGGACATGGTCATCATCCGGCGGGATATTCAGGGTGGTCAAAGATCCGCAGGCAGTACAGAATTTAATATCCATCATCTTCGCTTCATTGGTTGATAACAGCAGTTTATTTTTTCCATATTTCTAACCTGTTTCAGGCTTTAGTGCAATGGAATCTTCTTCTGTGAATCTTCTCCTGTTTCAGGGGTTCTTTTTTTTCACCCGGTTTGTGGGCACCGCTTCCAGGGGATTTTCAGGCCAGAAATGCCTGGGATACCGGCCCATGAGATCTTTTTTCACCTCGCTATAGGCGTTTTTCCAG
Organism: Desulfobacterales bacterium; assembly: GCA_031395015.1. Taxonomy (GTDB): domain Bacteria; phylum Desulfobacterota; class Desulfobacteria; order Desulfobacterales; family Desulfobacteraceae; genus Desulfobacula. The sequence goes on from JANNUH010000116.1 coordinate 1,765, forward strand.
AAGCTTTCCAGATCCTTTGTGATCTGCACCGGTCGTCCGGCTGGCGACAGGAGATGAAGAGTGATGGCCCGTCCTGCTATTTTCGGCGTTGACTTGCATCCAAACATTTCCTGGAGCCGGACACAAAGCACAGGGCTCTCAAGGATGCCGTGTTCGCTCCGGTAGATCAGGGGCAGGGATGAGCCGCTGGGCACGGTGATATGGGTGGGGGCAAGGGTCTCGATCTTTTTTTGCATTTCAAAGGAGAGAAGGGATAAGAACGCCGCTTCAAGATCCATACATTCCAGGTCTTTAAAGGACAGAATCCCGGCGAGAAAAGGTTTGAGCCAGGTTTCCATTTCCTGTTCCAGGGCTTTGTCCGAGACATCGGGAAGATCAGGGAAAATGCCGAATTGTTTCAGAAAAACGGCTCGGTCTTTCAGGCTTGTCAGCTTTTTATTCCAGGGCAGAAAGGAGATTCCTTTTTTCCGGATTTCCCTGATCAAAACCTCGGAGGCCTTATCCTGATCCATATCCATGACAGGCCGCTCATCCACGACAATGGCGCCGAAAAGAATAACCTCGGCAGCCTTGATAGAATTTGTTTTCTTATCAAAAAAAAGATTTTGCTCCTTTTTAAATCCATCTTCAAACCCCTCTTGCAGATCCTGCCGTGAAAAAGGGACGGCAAGAAAAATCCTTGCATTACGGGGGTTGCCGTCCAGGTGGACCGCCACAATATAGTCATGGATGGAAACGCTGTGGGTGCCAGTAAAATATACCCCTTTTCCCGAAGCCGTCAAAAAGGTATTGTCCCCTGAATTCCTTTTTTTTGCGATCCGGTCAGGATAGGCCTGGGCTAAAAGCGCGCCGGCCATTTCAAGATTCGGCCGGGTGGGATGGATATTAAAATCCTTTATGAATTTTTTTTCAGATTCAAGAATCCTTTTGATAATTCCTTTATGAATTTTGAATTCTTTTTCAATATGCTTTTGGTTCTCATCCTCCATCAGTAAAAGACGCAGACGGACATCCGGATCATTTTCATGACGGTCAAAACTCAAAAAATCCCGTTCATTGAGAAAGGCGGCAAGCCTGCAGGCAAGATATCCCTCGCCCCTTTCCATCCCCTTGAGGATCATATGGGACAGCCTGGGATGAAGGCCTGAACCCGCCATCTTTTTTCCATGGGAAGTGAGCTGCCCCTGTTCATCCAGGGCGCCGAGATTCTTTAAAAGGCTTTTAGCCTGTTCATAGGCAACGGGTTCAGGCGAATCAAGCCATTTCAACTGCCCCGGATCAGTGACGCCCCAGGCGGAAAGCTCCAGGGCCAGGGCCGCAAGATCCACACTGAGGATTTCGGGTCGCGTAAAGGGTTTTAAAAGCCCGTGATCATATTCAGACCAGAGCCGGTAACAGGTTCCCGGTGCAGTTCGACCGGCCCGGCCCCTTCTCTGGTCCGCAGACGCCTTTGAAACCGGAAGGGTCTCAAGACGGGTCATCCCGGTCCCAACGGAAAATCTTGGCACCCGCATGAGTCCCGAATCAATGACCACCGTGATGCCGTCAATGGTGACCGAGGTTTCGGCAATGGAGGTTGAAAGCACGATTTTGCGTTCACCCGGGTTTGGGGAATCAAAGGCCCTGGCCTGATCTTTGGCAGGCAAATCCCCGTATAAAGGGAGAACAAAAAAACCAGGCTCAAGGCTTTCCTTAAGGCGGGACAAAAGCGTTTTGATTTCACCCACTCCGGGCAGAAACACCAGGATGTCCCCGCAGGTTTCCAAAATTGCCTGCCGGATGACGGTTTCGCAGGCCTTTTCTATGGGGACAGGCCTTTTGAGTTTATTTACGGGAGGACGATAAAGGGTGTTGACAGAAAAGCTTTTCCCCTTGGAAACGATCATGGGCCCATGATTCATCAGTTCCGATATCTCTTTTATATCCAGGGTGGCGGACATGACCAGGATGCGAAGATCATCGCGCAGGACCTCAAAGGCTTCCAGACACAGGGCAAGGCCGAGATCGCTGTGGATATTTCTTTCATGAAACTCGTCAAAGATTACAAGACCGATATCTTCAAGGGATGGGTCTGCCTGGATTTTCCGAGTGAAAATCCCTTCGGTGACCACTTCTATCCTGGTTTTTGGGCCGATCTTCCGATCCAGACGGATCTGGTAGCCCACGGTCTCACCGACTTTTTCTCCGAGAAGGGAGGCCATATGGGCGGCACAGGTAATGGCGGCCAGGCGCCTTGGCTCCAGCAGGATTATTTTTTTATTGGCCAGCCAGGGCTCGGACAGCAGGGCCAGGGGCACCCGGGTGGTTTTTCCCGCTCCGGGCGGGGCCTGGACCACGGCACATCGCCTGGTTTCCAGGGCCTTTCGGATATCATGAAGCTGTTCCTCTATGGGCAAGGGGGGGTGCCATCTCATCGTTCACCGGCAATGCGCCACAGGGCGTTGACCCTGGGGTTGACGAGGTTTTTTTCCCGTGTGCACAGTCCGATGACAAAGGGCGGCAGGTCCGGGCTTTCATCCAGAACCCGGACCTGGCATAGAAAAGGACTGTTTTCCAGCACCATCCGGGGAACCAGGCCAAGCCCGCATCCGAGACTTACCATGACAATGATGGCTTCATTGCCGGCCACCTCGGAATAAATATAAGGAATAAAATTTTCCCTGGCAAACCACTGGTCAATCCTATCCCTGCTGAGCCCGTGGTCCGGTATGATCAGCGGCGTCTTTTCCCAGTCCATCCGGCCTTCTCTTTCAACAATGATTTCAGGAAAAAGAAGCGGGGCAATAAACACAAGGGGAGTCTCGGACAGGACCTGGAACACCAGATCCTGGGGCAGGGTATCCGGAAGTGCGGCAATCACCATATCTGCATCCTGGTTAAAGAGCTTGACAAGTGCCTGTGCCGGATCACCGGTTTCAAGATGAATCCGGACATGGGGATAGGCCCTGCGATACTTTGCCATGATGTCGGGAAGAATGCCGTAGGCTGCGGTGACGGAACAATAAATGGACAATTCCCCTTTCAGGACCGTATCGGAAGAGAGCTCGTCCTGAAGCCTGTCCCATCTTTCAAGCACATCGTCTGCATATATTTTAAAAGCCTCACCGGCCGGAGTCAGCTCCACGGAACGGTTGCTCCGGAGAAACAGCGTTTCCCCCAGTTCCGACTCAAGTCGCTGGATCACCCGGGTCAATGCCGATGGCGTGATATAACAGGCCTGGCTTGTCCTTGCAAAATGAAGGGTAGCGGCAAGGTGTCTGAAAAGCTTTAAATTTCGTATATCCATGTTCTGTCTATATTAATTCTAAATTATTTATCCTGATTAACACCCTGTCCTGATTTTTGCAATATCACTCCCAATATATCACTTGCCCTTTAACAGGCAGCCTGTTAAATTATCACCCGACGATATTCAAAAAAAGACTGTTTCCCATTTTTTTGCAAATGCCGTTCAGCATTGATTTAGTGATCCAAAATCATTAGCGGACGAGAGGTTTTTAACACGCAGTGATGTGTTATACAGATGAACGATAAGAAAAAATCTATTCTTGCCATCATGTTCATTATCCTGACCCTTTCGGGAATTTACCTTTTCCGGGGGATACGGCTTTACCAGACATCCATGAATGAAAATATTGCGGAAACCATGGATAAAACCGCTTTTCTTGTCAATGAAATGATTCAGAACAGTTATAAAATTTATAATACTCACGCCGATATCCTGGTCCGGGATGAAAAGATAGTTTCGTCCTTTTACAACCGGAACCGGGATGCTCTTTATCATGCCGCCCTGCCGTTCCATGATGACTACAAGGCTGAGAACCATTTTTATTCAAACATGCATTTCCACCTGCCTTCCGGACATTCATTATTAAGGGTGCACAAACCCGATGAATTCAGCGATGATCTGAGCATGATCCGACCCATGATCAGGCAGGTCCATAAAGACAAAAAACCAATGTCCGGATATGAAACAGGAAAACACGGGTTGTTTTACAGAGTGGCAAAGCCCGTGTTCTTCAAAGGTGAGTATATTGGCGCCGTTGAACTCGGCATTCAGGCCGAACAGATTGTTGAGAGGATCGAAGCCACCCTGAAAATAAAAGTTGCGCGGTTCATCAGTGATGAGAAGCTGAACGATGCCTTCCAGGAATACAGTAAAAATGAAATTCATACCCAGGGCATTTCCTTAAATCCCTATGGGAACCGATCCTTTTTCAATCAGGTTGCCGAATCCTATGATTTTGAGCGTAAAACGGTTCAGAAGATCATGATTAACGGTCTTCATATGGCCCTGTTCACTTCCGGAGGTCTGAAAGATTATCAGGGCAACGCCATTGCCTTTTTCCTGATGGCCCAGGATATCTCGGATAAGGTCACGGGGTATCGGTCTTTTTTAAAACGATCCGTTCTCCTGACCCTGATTCTGGTGGCTGGCGCCTATATTATCCTTCATTTCAGTTTCGGGTCTTATATCCATAAAATCATTGAGCTAAATAAAACCCTTGAAACCAAGGTCCAAAAGAGGACACAGGATCTTGAAGCGGCCGCAGATCAATTATTGGTGACAAATGCGGAACTGAACCAGATATTCAATACAGCCGCCGACGGGATGAGGGTTATTGATGCCCATTATAATGTGCTCCGGGTGAACGACAGATTTATCAAACTGACCGGTAAATCCAAAGAATTGCTTTTAAACAGTTTTTGTCATGAACAGTTTAAAGGCAGGCTTTGCTTTTCACCGGAATGCACGCTGAAGCGCATCCTGAACGGTGAAGAATATATTGAAACCGATGTAGAAAAAGAGCTGGCATGGGGTGAAAAACGTTCTTTTCTTCTCACTGCCACGCCTTTCAAATCTACCGACGGAAAAATCCTCGGCGTTGTTGAAAATTTCAAAGATATCACCCGCCACAAAAATGCCTATAACGCCCTTGAAGAGAGTGAACAGTATTTAAATGCAATCATGTCTACGGTCCAGGCCGGGGTCATCATTACCGATGAAAAAAGTCCCCTGATCATTGATGCAAACCCTTATGCATTAAAGCTGATCGGATGCAGCAGAAAAGACCTTCTGCAATCCGATGTCCGTGATTATTTTTGCCTTGAGAAACCATGGATAGACAGTGTGTTAAAATCCGGCAAACCCTTTGAAAGAGATAATTATACCCTGACCACGGTTTCAGGAAAAAAGCTGTCCATCCACCTGTCCGTTGCCAGTGTAACCCATCGGGGGCGCATCTACCTGGTTCAAAGTTTTTCAGACATGACCGATGTAAAGCGATTGATTGAAAACCAGGTGGTGGACATTCACAAGGCAAAATCCATTTTGAACCTGGTGAACCCACCTCCTCCCCGATACCGGGTGCTGCCTTCCGGATGCCGCCTTTTTACAGATTTTATCTCCTTGCCCTGCCATGCAGAAGGCGGAGATCACCTGCTGCTTCAGCATTTTTCAGACCCTTTGTTCCCAAAGACGGTGATCAGCCTGAAGGACCAGTCCGGGCATGAGGTCAATTGCATTCTTCGCAGCATATATACGGATCTTCTGCATAATGCACTCCTTTTCAACAGCAGGGAGACAGGCCTCGAACAGGTGATGACAAAGCTGAATCAGCAATTATGCCTGTCCGGTTTTTTCAAGGAAGATGATTTTTTCACTTCCATTACTGCGGAAATTGATCACTCGTCCATGATGCTCCGTTATATTTCCGCCGGCCATCCGCCGGCCATCCTGATCAGAGATCATAGGGCCTCCCTGTTGCCTGCCCCGGGAGAAGAAAGGGCCCATCTGCCGATTCCCTTTTTGAAAAATGCTCAATATTTTTCATCGCAATTCCAGCTCATGGAAAATGATCAGCTCATATTTTATACAGATGGATTAACTGAAATGACAATCCGGCATTTAAACGCTGCCATCGACAATAGCGAGCTTCTGCAGCATGTTCAGACCCTCATGGACGATTTCAGCACCAATGCGGGAGGATCAATGCCGGTTTCTTCCCTGATGGCGGAACTGCTGGATCGCATATCGGTCATGAGCCTTGAAAAAGTCATTCCCGGAAAAGACGGGTCGGAACCCGTCAATACCTCTGCCGATGATATAACTCTTGTCGGTATTGAGATTGAGACATTAACAAATGCCATGACAAGGACTTTTTTTCCTCTCAATGCCGCCTCTGTTTCAGGCTTTGTTCAAAACCTCCTTGATACGGTTTTCAATCAAAGGCAGAACACGCCGTATCTGCACATGAGAAGCAGGATCACCATGGTTCTTGAGGAAGCGCTCATCAATGCATGGAAACATGGGAATGGAATGGACCCGAAAAAGCCGGTGACTGTTCAATTTTATTCCCGTAACGATTTTGTTTTTGAAATTATGGACCAGGGTCCGGGATTTGATTTTCTTAACCTGCCGGACCCGACTTCCGAGGAAAATATTACAAAAGACAGCGGCCGGGGTCTTTTTATCATTGGTCACTTTTCCGATCACCTGGAGTGGAAAGGAAATGGTAACCATGTCATCATTTCTCTAAAAAAGGTAGAAACCATTGATAACAGGGCCGATACCACTGATGTGCCAATCACTGTCAAGCTCTGGGAAAAGGCATCATCAAAGGCTTAAAAATTTAGAATCGATTCAAACAACCCCATATACAGGAGAAAAGGAATGGAAGTCTTTTTTGAGCAAAATCAGGCAAGTGCGAAATTTACCATCCACGGTGCGATTGATGAACAGGGGGCGCAAATACTGAAAGACAAATTCACGGCCCTCGACAAATCCTCAATCAAAACCATGATCTTTGATTTTAAAACAGTGACCCATATCGGCAGTGCCGGGATTGGAAAATTATTATTGTTTTATAAGGATATCGCCATTGGTGGGGGAGTGATGGAAATCATCAATGTTTCCGGCTCAATTTATGATCTATTGTTAACCCTTAAGCTGAACTCGGTTTTTAAAATACAACAAGCCTGACACGGCCGCTTTTATTATAGAAGGAGGAAGAAATGAAATTCAATGATCTGACGATCGGGAACAGAATATCCGGAAGCTTCCTGATTATACTTATTCTGCTTCTTGCCGTAAGTGCAACAGGTATTTTCGGGTTTAAGCAGATTGTGAAAAATGCTTCACAGGTTATTCAGGGAAACAAGCTGGACAGCATTCTTGCCCAGAAGGAAGTGGACCATCTCATCTGGGTAAACAAAGTCAATGCTCTCCTCACGGACGAGAAAGTGACAACCTTGAATGTACAGACCGATGACCATAAATGCGGGTTTGGTGAGTGGCTTTACGGAGGAGGTAGAAAAGAGGCTGAGATTCTGGTCCCGGCGCTTAAAAAATCCCTTTTGGCCATTGAAAAACCCCATTATCTGCTCCATGAATCTGCTAAAGCCATCGGAGCTGCCTATCAAAATGAAAAAATAAAAGGCATTGAAACCGCGCGCAAAATCTATTCCGACAATACCCTGCCGGCGCTGACGGAAATTCAGGCGCTTCTAAAGGACATCCGAAAGACTGCCAGGGATCACATCATGTCCGATGAGGCCATGCTTTCTTCAGCCCAACGCTCAAAAAATACGGTTGTCTATTTAAGCATGTTTGCTGTTTTAGCGGGAATCATGCTTTCTTTCCTGACGGTTCACGGCTTAAACAATCTTTTAAAAAAGGTTGCCGAAGGTATTGCTGAAAGTGCCGGACAGGTTGCCTCTGCTGCCCGCGAGATTGCAGCCTCCAGCCAGTCCCTTGCTGAAAATGCATCGGAACAGGCAGCAACGGTGGAAGAAACATCCTCTGCCGTCCACGAGATTACCGCCAACAGCAGGCAGACCTCTGAAATGACCCGTGGCGCACGGGAACTCATGAATAAAAATATAGAAAGCTCAGGCCAGTCATTAAAGGCCATTGTAGAAATCACTTCCAAAATAAACCAGATTGTTGCCGACAGTGATAAAATCGCTGAAATTATTAAGACCATCGATCAGATCGGATTCCAGACCAATCTTCTTGCATTGAATGCCGCAGTTGAAGCGGCACGGGCCGGCGAGGCCGGAGCCGGTTTTGCCGTGGTTGCCGATGAAGTCAGAGCCCTGGCCATAAAGGCAACAACAGCCTCCCACAGCACCCAGATCCTGCTGGATGAAACCATCCTGCGGATCAGCCAGATTTCAGCTTCCGTCGGTGATATGAACCTGAATTTTGAAGGCATTGTGGAAAGCGCCACCATTATCGGAGAAAAAACCGAAGGCATTACATCGGCAAGCCTTGAAATTTCCAAAGGCCTTGAACAGATTGCCGCTGCCACCACTGAAATTGATAAAATCACACAGCAGATTGCGGGCAATTCGGAAGAATCGGCTGCCGCCTCGGAAGAACTCAGCGCCCAGGCTGAAGAAATGGGGTTTATGGTGGCTGAATTGACCCGAATGGTGCATGGGAAAAAATACTCCCAAAACAAAATGGATCAAATCGAAAGGATTTAATCAATCATATTGCAAATTTTCAAACTTGATATTGCAAATGATTCATTTGACGCAACGATAAATTCAGGGCATAAAGATGGCAGACTGAATAATGAATAAATAAAAATTATGACAGGAGAGCAATATGGGTCAAAATTATTTTAATTCTTTGCCGTTGCGTAAACAACTTCAGGAACTTTCCCAGTGCCGGCTCATGGATGCATCGGAATTCAACGGAGTTGCGGCATTAAAAGGCAAAAAAATCGTCATTGTCGGGTGCGGGGCCCAGGGCCTTCACCAGGGCTTAAACCTGAGAGACAGCGGGCTGGATATATCCTATACCTTAAGGGATGCCGCCATCAAAGAAAAACGCCGGTCCTGGAAAAATGCCACGGAAAACGGCTTTCATGTGGGCACCTATGAAGAGATGATTCCCAGGGCAGACCTTCTCATCAACCTGACCCCGGACAAACAGCACACCCCGGTCATTGAAGCGGTTATGCCGCTCATGAAAAAAAATGCCTGCCTTTCCTATTCCCACGGGTTCAATATCGTGGAAGAAGGCATGGAGATCCGCAAAGACATCACCGTTATCATGGTGGCCCCCAAATCTCCAGGCACGGAAGTGAGGCAGGAATACAAAAGGGGATTCGGTGTACCCACCCTCATTGCGGTCCATCGGGAAAATGATCCCAGGGGCGAGGGCATGGAGCTTGCTAAGGCCTATGCCTGCGGCACCGGAGGAGACAGGGCCGGAGTTCTTCAGTCCTCCTTTACGGCCGAGGTCAAATCCGATCTCATGGGAGAGCAGACCATTCTCTGCGGCGTCCTCCAGACCGGGTCCCTTCTCTGCTATGACAAAATGATGGAACAGGGGATAGACCCCGGATTTGCCTCTAAGCTGGTCCAGTACGGCTGGGAAACCATTACCGAGGCCCTGAAGCACGGCGGCGTCACCCATATGATGGACCGACTCTCCAACCCTGCCAAAATCCTGGCCTTCAATCTTGCAGAGGAATTGAAAACCATCCTTGAGCCGCTTTATCACGAGCATATGGACAATATCATGTCCGGCCACTTTTCAAAGACCATGATGCTGGACTGGAAAAACGATGATGCCGACCTTTTAAGATGGAGAAAAGAAACCGGAAAGACCGCCTTTGAAAATTCCACGGCCACAGATCAAGCCATCCCGGAACAGGATTATTTTGACAAGGGAATCCTCATGGTGGCCCTGGTCAAAGCCGGGGTTGAGCTTGCCTTTGATACCATGATGGCCACCGGGATCGGCGAAGAATCCGCCTATTATGAATCCCTGCATGAGCTGCCCCTCATTGCCAACCTCATCGCAAGGAAAAAACTCTATGAAATGAATGTGGTCATCTCGGACACGGCTGAATATGGGTGTTATCTTTTCAACCATAAGGCCCTGCCCCTGCTTTCCGGGTTCATGAAGAAACTGGATGCAACCGTCATCGGCAAGGGGCTCGAGGCCCGCTCCACCGGCGTGGACAATATTGAACTGATCCGGGTCAATGAATCCATCCGCTCCACGGGCGTTGAATGGATCGGCGAAGAACTCCGGGCTTATATGAGCGCCATGAAACCCATCTATTAAATCCTTTCCTGATCCAGGCACCGGGCATCTTATTAAAAACAGGATGCCCGGTTCCAACTACCCAACTATGGCAGAAATAAAAGATATCCCGTAAGAATTTGCCGGATTGTTCCGGACTTAACAGGCTCAAAATATTGTGTCCGGGCAATCTTATAGAAAGTCATCAATGATAGACAAAGTCAACACTCCTATACGCAGTTCTGCCATGTTTATCGACAGTAACTGCTATTTGGATCTGACATTCCGCACCCCCTGTGGCTATGTTTGCCGTAATTTCTGCCCATTAGATATTTTCCAGCCATTGGGATTGGTAAATATTTCAGGAGAGAGTGCCAGAGCCGTCAGATATTCGCGTTGAATTTGGGTCAAAGGCCTATTGAACCTTCTATTGTGGTCGATCACGAGAATCATCATATACTGAAATCGTGTCATCATCATGAATGTGGTCGGCTTGTCTGTCCTTCTCTTTTTCCAGCCTGGTAAGTTTTTTTCATTCTCCTGGGCATAGCGCCTCATGTTATACTCGATGAGCCGCCAGACAAGGAGGGATAAAAGAAGGATAAAAGCGAGAACCTCAATACGTTCTGCCTT
>JANNUH010000018.1:0-41168 GCA_031395015.1 Desulfobacterales bacterium
TTATTTAATTGAGCCGTAACAAAAAGGAGGTTTTTATACAAACCAAACAATGCAAAATAAATTCGGATAAAAAACTTGAAAAAGACATTGCAGAAGTGGAGATATGAATTTCCGGGCTATGGTGTTTCATATAAAAAAAAAGAAATAAGGTTAAGAGGGACTAATTAAGAATGTATTTTAATGGATTGACAGGGGTTCCATTGATCAAAACTTCGTAGTGCAAGTGGGGCCCCGTGCTTCTTCCGGTATTACCGACAAGGCCGATAACCATACCTCTTTTCACCTCCTGGCCCGGGGTGACCAGAATTTCCTTTAAATGGCCGTATTGGGTTACCCGGCCATGGTCATGATCAATGACTAAAAGATTTCCTATATATAGTTTTTCAGCAGCAATGGAAACCCGTCCGTTGGCCGGCGCAATGATTTTTGTCCCGGGTGCATTGGAGATATCCAGTCCTGAATGAAATTCATTTTGTCCTGTAAAAGGAGAGATCCTGTTTCCGAATCCTGAAGTAATCCATCCATTCACCGGTCTGATGGAGGGCGTGGCGGCAAGAAGGTTTTTTTTCTGTTCAAGCTGCTTTATCAATTGTTCAAAATCAAGGGCATGTTTTTCTGCCGCAACCTTAGTCTGGGTTACCTGTTGATGCATTTCACGGATCAGGCTGTTATGTTTTTGTGTCAAAGGAAGATCAGGGTCAAGCGTATCGGTGGGAATGCTGCCGATTCCGATCAGTCCGCTGGAGTCGCTGGTTTGTTTTATATCTGCGATAAGCCTGACCTTGTCCTCAAAATTTGACAGGTTGGTCACCTGTTTTTTGAGCGCTTCGATTTCTCCGGCAAACCGCTGAATCTGTTTTCTCTGGGTTGTGATTTCACTGTTTAAAGAGTGTGCTGTCTGGCCGAGACCGTCACTGCTGAACGAAAAGTTTTTCAATTTAAAATAATCATACCCGATAAAGGCGGCACCCATGATTGAAAAACCGGCAAAAACAAACAGGAAAACCCAAAGAGTCCTGTGAACTGTGAATTCTTTGATATCAGAGGTGGCACCTGAATGATACCATATTTTAATCCTTTTGCTCATGGTCCCTTTTTTTATTAAGATATCATCAATCTGTCAAGTACAATATTGATCATAATGGCACCTGGGTCGAGTTCAGACCTGTTTCATCATTGAGCCCGAACATGATGTTCATGTTTTGAACAGCCTGACCGGCAGCACCTTTCAAGAGGTTGTCAATGGCCGATACAATGATGATTTTTCTCGATTCTTCACAGAAATGAATTCCGATATCACAGGAATTTGTCCCCTTGACATGAGAAATTGCAGGAAATGAATTTTTCCTGAGAATTCTTATGAAAGGCTCATTCCCGTAGTATGAAGCATAGGCATCCCGGATTTTGTTTTCAGTCGCGTCCTCTTTTGCTTCAACATAAATTGTAGATAGCATTCCTCTTGTGATTGGCAAAAGATGGGGAACAAAGGTGATGGAAATCTTTTTTTCAGACTGGATGCTCAGGATTTCATTGATTTCAGGGGTATGCCTGTGGCTTCCGATTTTATAAGGTGTAAAGGATTCATTCACCTCACAGAAAAGAGAAGAAAGAGATAAGGATCGTCCGGCACCACTGACACCGGATTTTGAATCTGAAATAATATTGTTGGGCTGGATCAGGTTTTCTTTTAAAAGGGGAATCAAAGGCAAAAGAATGCTTGTCGGATAACAGCCAGGATTGCCGATAAGCCTGGCAGCTCTGATTTTATCCCTGTATATTTCACTGAGTCCATAGACACTTTCCTTTAATAAATGCTTTGCAGAATGTTCCTGATAGGCTGATTCATAGGCAGATGCATTTGTAAACCGGAAGTCTGCCGATAAATCAATCACCTTCATATTGTGATCAAGAAGCTGGGGCACATGTTGCATGGAAATTTTGTGGGGCAATGCCAGAAAGATGACATCTAATCTGCGTGAGAGAGATTGAACGGAAAGATCTTCACAAATCAGAGTTTCAAACCCCCGCATGGAAGGAAAAACATCTGTCAACGCCTTACCTGCATAACTGTTTGAACTCACGGTGCAAAGTTTTGCTTTTGGATGGTTGGAGATCAGTTTGACAAGTTCAATCCCGGTATACCCTGTTACACCTGCAATGCCTACCTTAATCATATGGCCCCTTTTATTTTTTTATTTGTCATATTCCACCTGAATATGATTTTCCCCTTTCAGCTTTTTATTTATGATTTTGCATATCACTATCAATGGAATTGTTCAGTAAAGAATCTGGCTTAGAAAGGTTTTGGTTCTGTCGTTTTGAGGATGATTGAAAAAATCTTCAGGATTGTTTTCTTCAATAATTTCCCCTTCGTCCATAAAGAGAACTCTGTGTGCAACGCTTTTTGCAAAACCCATTTCATGGGTTACCACAATCATGGTCATTCCCTCTTGGGCGAGACTGATCATAACATCCAGGACTTCTTTTACCATTTCAGGGTCCAGGGCTGATGTTGCCTCATCAAAAAGCATGATATTGGGTTTCATGCAAAGACTGCGGGCAATTGCCACTCTCTGCTGCTGCCCACCGGATAATTGTCCTGGAAATTTTGCTGCCTGTTCGGAAATCTGTACTTTTTTAAGATAATACATGGCGATTTCTTCAGCTTCTTTCCTGGGCGTTTTTCTAACCCATATCGGCCCCAGCGTTAAATTTTCAAGGATGGTAAGGTGGGGAAACAGGTTGAAATGCTGAAACACCATCCCGACCTCGGACCTTACTTTTTCGATATTTTTCAGGTCCTTGGTCAGCTCAATGCCATCCACAATGATCTGTCCTTTCTGGTGCTCCTCAAGCCGGTTGATACATCGTATCAGTGTTGATTTGCCTGATCCGGAGGGACCGCAAACCACAATGCGTTCCTTTTTTTTAACAGAGAGGTTGATATTTTTTAAAACATGGAAATCACCATACCATTTATTCATATCAACAATTTTAATGATGCTGTCTTCATTGGAAATATCCATGGCATTTGTTTTTTCTGTGTTCATAAATCATCGCTTTATAAATAAAATTGTTAAAAAGAATTATTCCAAACCTGTATTGAGTTCTTTTTCCAGTTTTCGGCTGTATGTAGACATGAAAAAACAGCAAATAAAATAAATGACTGCCAAAAAAATATAAGCTTCAGTTGAAAACCCCATCCATTTGGGTTCAGACAATGTAGTTTTTGTTGTTTTTAATAGATCATATAGCCCGATGATAACCACAAGGGAGGTATCTTTAAAGGCGGAAATTAAAATACTGACCGAGGGCGGAATAACAATTTTTAATGCCTGGGGCAGGATGATCAGTCTCATGGTCTGGGAATAATTCAACCCCAGGGAATCAGCAGCTTCGTACTGGCCTTTATTCATGCCCTGCAACCCGCCCCGGACAACTTCTGCAATATAGGCTGCCGTGAACATGATAATGGCAATCTGGGCCCTTAACACGGCATTGATGGCAAATCCTTTAGGTAGAAATAAGGGAAAAACCACCGAAGACATAAAGAGCAGGCTGATTAAAGGAACCCCACGGATAAATTCTATATAAAAAATACAAAAGGTTTTAATCATGGGCATTCTTGATTGTCGCCCCAGTGCCAGAATAACACCCAGAGGATATGCGGCCGTGAGACCGAAGACAGACAGGAGCAAGGTAAGGATGATACCCCCCCATTTTTCGATGTCAACGGCGTCAAGTCCGAAGATTCCCCCTTTGAGCAATATTCCCATAATCACCAATGAAATAACCCAGGCATATCCAAGAAATGAATTCCAGTAGTTTCTGTTTCTACTGATGAAAAGCAATGTGATCAGCATAGCAATGGCAGTGATGGGGCGCCACAAAATATTCTGGGGATAGAACCCAAACAGAATTATTTTATAATTACTTGAAATAATAGACCAGCATGCACCGGTTGATTCCTTGCAGTTTGCGTTGGGAAGCCATGAGCTGTCTATGAATGCCCATTTTAGAAAAGGGAGAATGGCAAACCAGAAGAGACTGAGAAAAAAAAGGGTCAGAAGTGCATTAAAAGGACTGCTGAATAGATTTTTCTTCATCCATCCTAAAATACCCACACTTGCAATGGGGGGTTTGATGGTCACCATGTTTTTATTTTTTACTTCCATGATTTTTATTTGAAGAGTGTCACCTTTCTACGATGGCCATTTTTTTATTATACCAGTTCATAAAGGCAGAGGTTGATAAACTGAAGATGAGATATACCAGCATGATTAACAAAACTCCTTCAATAGCCTGACCGGTTTGATTGATCACTGTGCCGGCCACGGAAACAAAATCCGGATACCCGATGGCGACGGCAAGGGAACTGTTTTTTGTTAAATTGAGCATCTGGCTTGTTAAGGGTGGAATAATAACTCTTAGCGCCTGGGGAAGGATGATGAGGTTTAAAACCTGTCCGGGTTTTAAACCGATGGCCATTGCGGCCTCAGTCTGACCTTTTGAAACGGATTGAATTCCTGCTCTGACAACCTCTGCAACAAAGGCGGCTGTATATAAGACAAGTCCTAGAACAACTGCTGTAAACTCAGGACTGATTCCCATGCCACCCTTAAAATTAAACCCTTTTAATTCAGGAATGTTCATCTCCGTCGGTGCACCGCCAATGAACCAGCATACCAGGGGAAGTCCGACCATCAAAGCCACGGAAGTTTTAAAAACAGGGAATATCTTGCCCGTTGAATTTTGTCTTTTTGTTGCCCATTTTTTCAGGAAGACAATGATAGTCAGTGCAACGATGCCGGCAATGGCCATATATCCATAAACAGGATGGGATTGTGGAATTCCAAAAATTAATCCTCTGTTACATAAAAAAACACCCTTGAATGGACTGATGGCATCCCTTGGAGAAGGCAGCATTTCATTAAAAAAAGCATACCAGAAAAAAAGCTGCAATAAAACCGGTATATCTTGAAAGAGTTCAATGTATGCAGTTGCGCATTTTTTCACCAGCCAGTTTTTTGATAATCTTGCGATCCCGAGAAACGTTCCAAGGATGACGGTCAAAAGGATTCCGATAAATGATACCAGAAGGGTATTTAAGAAACCGACCCAAAGGGCTCTGGCATATCTGTCAACGGCAGAATACGGGATCAGAGACTCTCCGATTTCAAAGGCAGCCTCCTTGTTCAAAAACTCAAAGCCTGTGGTTACAGATTGCCTTTCCAGATTGATCATGGTGTTGGAAATCAGATACCATGCAACAAAAGTAAATAAACAAACGGCTCCAACCTGATACAGTATGGATCGTTTATCCGGATCATACCAGAAGGATATGGGCTTGGAATTTTTTTGATGAATAGCGATAGCCATTATGCTTTTTTACATACGCCTAAAAGAACGCGCAGGGTGAAACGATAATTGCACCCTGCGCAAAGGATCATTTTTTATTTAAATGGAGGAGAATACATTAAGCCCCCATTTTTCCAAAGGGCATTAAGCCCTCTTTCAATACCAAGTTGAGTACCAACGCCGACATTTCTTTCAAAAATCTCGCCGTAGTTGCCCACCATTTTGACAATATTATAAGCAAATTTTTCATCAAGACCCAAAGCTTTTCCATTTCCGGCGGTGACCCCTAAAAATCTTTGAATAGCCGGATTTTCACTCTTGAGCATTTCATCAACATTTTTAGACGTGATCCCCAGTTCTTCGGCTTCTATTAAAGTATATACCGTATATGTCACAATGTCTTTCCACTGATTGTCTCCATGTCTGACGGCAGGGGCCAATGGCTCTTTGGAAATGATTTCGGGAAGAATCATGTAATCAGCAGGGTTTGTGGCTACTGCGCGTATGCCAGCCAGTTGAGATGCATCTGATGTTAAACAGTCGCATCTGCCGGCAAAAAAAGCCTGGTTGAGTTCTGAGTTATTTTCAATGACCACCGGTTTCATTGTCATTTTGTTTGAACGGAAATAATCAGCAACATTCAATTCAGTCGTTGTTCCGGGAAGAACACAAACGGTTGCACCATCCAGTTCCTTAGCGCTTTTTACTTTGAGTTTTTTGGGAACAAGAAACCCCTGGCCGTCATAATAATTGACCATGGCGAAATCAAGACCAAGGTCTGTATCCCGGCCCAATGTCTGTGTGGCATTTCTGAAAAGAGCATCAATCTCACCTGATTGCAGCGCTGTAAATCTTGTTTTGGCAGTAAGCGTTGTGAATTTTAGTTTTTCAGGATCTCCAAAAATCGCTGCAGAAAGCGCTCTGGCGCAATCAACATCTATGCCTCTCCAGATTCCTTTATCATCGGGTTTTCCAAAACCAAAAAGATCACCGTTGACGCCCACCTGAATAAATCCTTTCGCTTTGACGCTTTCAAGTGTTTTCCCTTTTTCCGCTGATGGTGCGGGAGATGTTTTTTCTTTTTCAAGTGCAGATACCTTTTGCTGCAGTTCTGTCACCTTATTCTGTAGTTCAGCTTCTTTTTTAGAATCTCCGCAACTTGTCAGTAACAAAAGTGATAAACCAAAAAACAAAACAATTGCCAGCGTAATCGTATTTTTTACATTTTTAATCATCTAATTCCTCCCTTAATGCTATAAAAGTGTTTTATTTATGACCACATTCATATGGTCATTGCCTAAAGATATATCCTTCAAGATTCTGAATGGATAAAATAAATAATTTGATGACGATTGAACATTATAAGGTATTAGCACATCAGCATTTTTTTTCAAGAAGTTTATCGGAATATGCATTATTTTATGATTGTTGTTCAGGTAAAAGAAATGTAATACTGAAAAACGATTCTATTCATTAAGAGGGATAAACGCTAAAAGATCATATGATTTCATGTGCGAAAATATTTCGGGAGCCGGTCAATGCCATCTCCCATATGGCCGGGGCCCTTGCCTCTGTTGTTGGACTGACGCTCCTTATCGTTTTTGCCGCCATCAGGGCCGATGCCTGGCATGTGGTTTCCTTTTCCATTTTCGGGACCTCGCTGATTCTGATGTACACGGCAAGTTTTCTTTACCACGGGCTGAAATTATCTGAAGAAGCCCTGCTGATTTTCCGGCGCATTGATCATATCATGATTTTCGCCGTCATTGCAGGCTCTTACACTCCCATTTGTCTTGTCCCGCTCCGGGGCCCCTGGGGATGGAGCGTTTTCGGGGCTGTCTGGGGCATTGCCCTGATCGGAATGGGGCTGAAGATTTTTGCCATGAATGTCCCTCGATGGATTTCGACCCTGATCTATCTGATCATGGGGTGGTTATGCATGATCGCTATTTATCCGCTTGTAAACACCCTGACCCCTGCCTCTCTTTTCTGGCTGGCAGCAGGAGGATTCTTTTACAGTGTCGGTGCTGTTATTTATTCCTTAAAAAGGCCTGATCCTTTCCCCGGCCTATTCGGATTCCATGAGATATGGCATCTTTTTGTCCTTTTGGGAAGCGCCTGCCATTTCTGGCTTGTGTTTCGTCATCTGATGGATATCAGTCCCGTTTAACCCCCTTCAAGTTTCTTTCATTGTAAAAATAAATAAATTTGAGTAGTATTTCTGCCTTGCATGGTTTTTTGTTGATCATGGTTTTTTGTTGATCATGGTTTTGTTGATCAGGGAGCCGGAATGAAAATCAATAGTGTAAAAAAGATAACAGACTGCAAATATCTTAACCTTTTCTCCATCCGTTATAAGGACAGGGCTGACCGGGATAAGGAATGGATTTTTGCTTCAAGATCCACCCGGTCGAATCCGCTTGAACAAGGTGAATCCTGCGTCGATGCAGTTGTGGTGGTCCCGTATCACAAAAATGAAAAGAAACTCGTGCTGATAAGGGAATTCAGAGTGGTTCTGGGAGATTATCAGTATGGATTTCCGGCAGGCCTTGTGGATAAAGGCGAGTCGGTTGAAGATGCCGGAAAAAGAGAGCTTTTTGAAGAAACCGGGCTGACGGTGACCCAGGTGATCAATCAGAGCCCGGCGGTTTTTTCATCTTCAGGAATGACCGATGAATCTATTTGTCTTTTGTCTGTTGAATGTGAAGGCACCCCTTCCAATCTCCATAATGAAGTTTCCGAGGATATAGAAGTCGTCATGGTATCACGGGCAATGGCAATGGAAATCATCAAGGACAGCACGATCAAATTTGATGTGAAGTCCTGGATCATATTGAATTCCTTTGCCGCTGGAGGGAATTTCTAGATGTTTTCCAATTTATTGTATTTTTTTGTGGCCCTGGTGATTTATACCACATCGGAGCTGTTTAAAAACATTGATAATTTTAATGGAAATGCAGTCCTTAACACCCTTCTGATCAGTGCCGGATTTTTCGGGATTTGTCACATGTCTTTTAAACGGCTTGAAAAATTCGCCTTGGAAAGACCCCATGAGAATCTTGACCATTTGATCCAAAGCAGAATATCTCGTTTGTCCATAGTGGCATTGATCCTGTTTGCCGTTGATATTTATGGGTTTAAGCTCACGTTTATTTTTTCTGGAATCAAATTCTTTGAGGTATTGCCGACGGTCAAGGCTGTTTTTTTTATCGGGCTTTATCTTTTGTATCTCATTATGATCTGGAATGCAGCCTATCCAGTGCAAAACAGATATTTTGCAGGAGATGTATCAAAAAAGGATTATATCCTGTCCAATGTCTCTTTTTCCCTACCGGCACTTCTGCCCTGGTTCTGTCTGTCCATGGCTGCGGATCTACTCAGTCTTCTGACCTGGCAGCCGGCCCAAAATTTTTTAAAATCAACAATGGGAGAGATCGGATATATTTCTTTTTTTCTGTTTGCCACCGCTGTTTTCGGGCCGGTGTTCATCCGGAAAATCTGGAATTGCAAACCGCTGAAACCCGGATACACCCGATCAAGGATCGAAAATATATGCAAAAAAGCAGGGTTGGCATATTCCGATATTTTACAATGGGATCTGTTTGGCGGAAACATGATGACGGCCGGTGTCATGGGGTTTGTCGGCAGATTCCGGTATCTTCTGGTTACACCGGCATTGGTGAACGTATTGTCCGATGAAGAACTTGATGCCGTGATGCTGCATGAAATAGGCCATGTCCGGAAATATCACATGGTTTTTTATCTTTTGTTTTTTGCAGGCTTCATGGCCTGCAATTTTGTTTTTTTTGAACCTGTGATGCTCCTGTTATACCTTTTGGAGCCTGTTTATAAACTGTTTGCATGGATCGGGACTGAAAGGGCCACAGTACACCCGATACTGATCAGCATGACAATGATTGGTGCATTTATTCTGTATTTCAGGTTTATATTCGGTTTTTTCATGCGAAATTTTGAACGCCAGGCCGATCTTCATGTCTATGAGTTTACCCATGATGCATCCGCTCTTATTTCGACATTTCATAAAATCGCCTCTTATTCCCGGCAGTCCATGGATAAACCCAACTGGCACCATTACAGTATTGGTGAGCGGGTCAGGTTTCTGGAAAGATGTGAAAAAGATCCGTTTCTCATCCGATCCCATCATTCAAAGGTCAGAAAAATGATTGCAGCTTATCTGGTCGGGATTGTATTCCTTTTTGGAGCAGGATATTCCATCAGTTCCGGAGCGGCCAAGGAAAGGTTTGACAATCTCATTGCAGAAAGAATTCTTTTCCGGCAGATAGAGGTAGATCCATCAAATTCAGAGCTTTATACCCTTGTCGGAGATTATTATTATGCCCGGAAAAACTATTCAAGAACCATTGATTCATATGAAAATGTCCTGAGGATTGACCCTGTGAACATCCATGCACTCAATAATCTGTCCTGGCTTTTTTCCACCTGTCCTGAAGAAGATTACAGGAACAGGAAAAAAGCACTGGAATATGCTGAAAGGGCATTGGGGCAAAAAAGAGAGGCCTATATCCTGGATACCTATGCAGAAGCACTTTTTGCCAATAATGATATAAAAGGAGCTGTATCGGCAGCTCTGGAAGCCTTGAATCAGTCAATAGAAAAAAAAGAATATTATGAAGGTCAGTTGAAACGGTTTGAAGAAATGCAGACCCGGTAAAAGGCTATGGGCAGAAAGGCCATGCCCTCATTTCAAGGTTTTTTTACAGAAGGATTTTTTCTTTGTAATCCAGAATCCCCTTGTGCATGGTTTTAACGGCAAGCTGAATACAATGGTGCTTTTTTTCAGGGATATTTTCAAGTATTTTAAAAATATCGCCGTCATTTATTTTCAGGGCTTCATCAATGGTTTTTCCCTTGATCAGATCCACTGCCGCCATGGCAGCGGAAATTGCCCCGGCGCAACCGGTGATTTCATACCGGGCATCATTGATAATTGCCCTGTCATCGATTTTAAGATAAATTTTCATGGTATCTCCGCAGGAACCAACGTTTTCAGATACCTGGTCGGCATTTTCAATATGCCCCATATATTTTTTTTCAAGATAATAATTGATTGCCGGATCAGCATATCCTGCATCTGACAGCATTTTCCGTTCAGCATCAGATGATACTATTCTTGTAACCACTTAAGTCTTCCTTTATTTTACCCCTTAAAAAAGAATATTTTACCGGGTTGTGAAAATAAAATATTCCATTACAAAAACAAAACACGAGTCCTAACATAATTGATTTCTTTTTTATGTCAAGCAAAATGGAGGAATCATGAGAATCGGAATTAAAAAAAAGAGGAATCAGAAAATCTTCATTCATGAAATTAATAAATAGTGCTTGAGATTATTAACCGCTGTGATATTCTGACTTAAATTTTCCAGATTGATTTACCAGGAGGTTCAACGGTTATGGCAATACTTGTTGTAGCTCGTATTATATTTCTTCTACCATCTGACAGGTAAAAAGGAGAACAGATCATGAAAGAGTTGATTAAGTACATTGCTCAGGCACTGGTTGATCATTCCGATCAGGTTGAAGTAACGGAAATCAAAGCTCAGCAGACCCTTGTTCTGGAATTAAGGGTTGCAAAGGAAGACCTTGGAAAAGTTATCGGTAAAAAAGGCAGAACAGCCCAGGCCATGCGAACCATTTTATCCTGTGCATCTGCAAAAGAACAAAAAAGGGTTATCCTTGAAATAGTGGAATAAGCTCTTTTCGAGAATGAGTAACAGCAATTTTATTCTTTTTGCGTAAATTTCATTGAACTTCTCAATATGATCAGAAATAGAGAGGTGATTTGCCTTCATTGCCTGTGTATATCGGGCAGAGATCTTGTTTTGCCTTGTAAAAAAGAATCTATTATCAATTCAAGTCTACTAAGAAATCTCCAAAAATGAGTCCAACCAGTATCAAATTCTTGTTAAAAAGATTCAAGATAATCATGTCTAAAAATTCGGTTTTGGGCAATGGCGATAAAGCATCAATAAAAGATTGACCCAATGATGAAAATCTATGCTTTACTTTAAGACCATCTGCGGATAAAAATATAGAAAAATTGAATTTAGCAAAAAAGGATAAGGCCATGAGTCCTCCCACGGATGAAAAAACAATTGAACTTCAGGATCAGGTAAAGAAACTTCAGTCCCAAAAGGATAGTTTGTTAAAGGAACTGGATATGGTCGAAGAAAGGTTTGAAAAAATGAACCAGATGTATCGAAAATCTTTTCCTGTGATTATTGATATTGTTGCAACCGGGGAGGATTTATTTTCAAATACCTGTAAAGACCTCAGCCAGGCGCTTAAAAAAGGGGAATCCGAGGGCAGGATCGCCTATATCCTTGAACAATTGAAAACCGCTATTCTCAAAGAAGGATTTGTTTTGCCCGGGTCAAAACAGAAAAAAGGGCTTTTCGCATCATTTAAAAAAGGATCTTCCCTTTCTTTTATTGATGAATACAAACTGAGCTACCATGATGTGGTTAATAATCTTCGCTCCAATCTCGATGAAAAATATACCGGGAAACTGGATAATATTACAGCAAGAATTAAAACAGCAGAAGATACCGCTGATATCAGTGAAATCCGTGAAAGCGTATTCAGCCTGATTTTTGTCTATATTTCAGATACCAATCAGGACAGGGGAAAAGTCAATATCTTTGTTCAGGAAGTGGTCGGAAAAATCCTGGACATAGAATCCAACCTTTCTGCCAGTTATCAGCAGACAGACTCCATGTTTCAAACCAATGATCGTTTTGAATCTGTTCTGGAGGCTGAGATGAAAAGGCTGAAACAGACGTCTGATGTGGCATCAAGCCTGGACATGTTGAAAATTCAGGTATCGGAGAGACTCGCATCCATAGAAAAAGCCCTGCAGAAAAAACAGGCCAAGGACAAGGCTGTTAGGGATGTGGCTGAAAAAAGCAGGCAATCCTTTAAATCCGGTTTTACTAAGCTGAAACAGGAACTGGATGAGGCCACCCGATATTCCGAAGAGCTTGAAAAGAAGTTGAATCAGGATCAGTTGACAGGTGCTTATAACCGGCGGGCCTATGATAAAAAAGTTGAAGATGAAATGGAAAGATTTTTAAGATATGGGTCTGGTTTTTCATTTCTCTTGATTGATGCTGATAAATTTAAACTGATCAATGATCAATACGGCCATTCCATCGGTGATAAATGCCTTCAGGAAATTATAAAGCGGACCCTTCCTTTGCTGAGAAAGAACGATATGCTGGCAAGGTATGGCGGGGAGGAATTCGTCGTCATCATGCCGGGAACCGACCTCAACGGCGGCAGGGAGGTTGCCGAAAAAATTCGGCAGACCATAGAAAAAATAGAATTTATCTATAAGAAAGATAAGGTCAAGGTAACGGTCAGCATCGGTGTTTCCCAGGCAAGAGAAGGAGATAAACACCATAAAGAGGTTTTTGAACGGGCAGATATTGCTGTTTACCAGGCCAAGGCAAAAGGACGAAACCAGGTTATTGTGAATTGATATATGTCAAGACAGGAGCTGATATGGCGTTTTTAAACTTGAAATCCCTTGAATCATTGCTGAATCATCCCAAAACAACCCATGTGACTTCTGATGTGAATACGGAAACCATTGAAAGAAGAGCATTTTCCCCAAAGAAGATTAAAATTTTTTCAAGCCGGTATACCAGCCTGAAAGATGCTCCTGAATTTCAGTTCGGCGTAAACAAGGAGGCACAGAAGGTTCTGCCGGATATCATAAACAATCCTGTCCAGCTCATTGTTCCGGGTGAGGATAAATCGGAAAGAGAAAAAGCAGATTTTTCCATGCGCCGGAATATCGGTGTGATTTTTTCAGGCGGGCCTGCACCCGGAGGGCATAATGTCATTGCAGGGGTGTTCGACGAAATGAAAAAATATAATCCTGAATCCAGGCTCTATGGATTTCTTTTCGGACCAGACGGGCTTCTTGAATCCAAACAGGTTGAAATCACTAACAGCCTTGTGGATGCCTACAGAAACATGGGGGGGTTCTCCATGATCAAAACCGGAAGAACCAAGATCGATACCAGGCAAAAAATGGAAGCAGCTTTAAAAACATGTATGGAACTTGAGCTGGATGCCCTGGTTGTGATTGGAGGAGATGATTCAAACACCAATGCCGCATTCCTTGCCCAGCACTTCAAAGGAAGCGGAATCAAGGTGATAGGAGTTCCAAAGACCATTGATGGAGATATCCAGGTTAAAACCGATAACGGGGAGATGCTGTGCGCCATATCCTTTGGGTTCCATACAGCGGCAAGGGCTTTTTCTCAGAATATCAGCAACCTGACCACTGATGCAGGTTCTGACATTAAATACTGGCACATATGTAAGGTCATGGGCAGAGTAGCAAGCCATTTGACGTTGGAGTGTGCGTTTCAGACCCATGCCAATCTTTCCCTGATCGGTGAGGAGCTGGCTGATTACACAGACCAGAAGAGAATCGATAAAGCAAAGGAAAAAGGAAAGATTGATTATAACGCCTATGGAATGACTCTTCGGCATTTATCCAGGCTTATCTGTGATACCATCGTCAGAAGGGCGGCCTGTGGTAAAAACTACGGAGTCATCATCATACCGGAAGGGATTCTTGAATTCGTCAATGAAATCCAGACATTCATTATCAAACTCAATAAGATCATTGCAGATTATAATTATATTCATGATAACAATTTTCACTCCTTGTTTCCAACTTTGCCGGACAAGCTGGAATATATGAGACGGCTGGCACGGGGAATGGCGGATAAGGGCCAGTTCCCCATCTGGAATCTGAGGGATGATGATCTCTTCAACCAATTGCCTGTATTTTTCCAGGAGGGACTCCTGGTGGAAAGGGATACCCACGGCAATTTTCAGTTTTCCCAGGTCAAAACAGAAAAAATCGTCATGGATATGGTCAAGGAATATTTAAATATCCTGAAGGAGCAGGGCAAATATAAAATCGGGATTGAGCGGTCATATTTTATATCCGTGATGGAAAATTCGAACTTCCTTCCGGACAAATATGCCAGGGCCATATTTAAAAATCCTGATGGAGCCTATCTGCTTATTAAAGAATCCATCATTTCTTTGAAAACTTTAAAGCAAGCTCTGGTCAGTCACGAATTGATTTCACAGGATGAGCCTTTGCCCGCACCAATTATAACGATATATAAAAAATCAGAGCCAAAGTTTAAAACCCAGACCCATTTTTATGGATATGACGGCCGGGGTTCAGATCCTACCCATTTTGACTGTAATTACAGTTATAATCTTGGAATGATCGCATTTCATCTGATTGCCAATGGAGCAACCGGTCAGATGGCGGCTGTGAAGAATCTAGAAAAAAAATTCGACAAATGGGAGCCCATCGGAATTCCCATTGCAAAGCTGATGCATCTTGAGGAAAGAAACGGAAAGATGCAATTGGTTATCGAAAAAACGCTGGTCGATGCGAATTCCAATGCATTCAGGGTGTTTAAAGCCTTGAGAGAAGAATGGCTGGCAGCCGAATCCCATCAGGATAGATACAGACGCCCGGGACCGGTAAGGTTTACGGGGAATTCAGAAGAGGACAGGCCCATTACATTAATGCTGAATTCAATTTAGTCTTTCTATTTTTCAGGCTGATATGAACACAAGGGCTCTTCAGCAAGATAGTTTCCGGTAGCTTCGTAGGCTCTTGCCCGGCATCCGCCGCAGACTCTTTTAAATTCGCAGATCCCGCATTTATTTTCAAGATTGTCAAGATTTCTGAGCTGATTGAAAACAGGAGAATTTTCCCATACATCCTTAAAACTTTGCCGGGTGATATTCCCGCATTCCACATCCAGAAATCCGCAGGTCTGGACCCGACCCACATGGGAAATAAAACAAAACCCGGTCCCTGCAAGACATCCCCTTGTGACGGCATCCAGTCCATGGGTTTCAAAGGTCACTGTTTTGCCTTCTTTTCTGGAACGCTGGCGCAGAATCCTGTAATAATGCGGAGCACAGGTCGCCTTAAGCTGAAGTTTGACTTTTTCTCTTTGATCATAAAACCAGTTCAAGGTCTCTTCGTATTCCTGGGCATTGATTTCCCCGTCAAGAATGTATTTGCCTCTACCTGTGGGAACCAGCAGAAAAATATGATGGGCCACGGCCCCTAAGGCCTCTGCCAGTTTCAGGATTTTCGGAATTTCGCTTAGATTTGTTTTTGTAATGGTGGTATTGATCTGAAATTCAATGCCCGCATCTTTGGCAATCTTGATACCCTGAATGGATTTTTCAAAAGCGTGTTGAATCCCTCGGAAGGCATCGTGGGTTTCCGGGGTTGATCCATCAAGGCTGACGCTGATCCGCTTAATACCGGAATCTTTCATTTTTTTGGCAGTTTCTTTTGTGATCAGGGTGCCGTTGGGTGCCATGACCATGCGAAGCCCCAATTTTGTTCCAAAAGCGGCAATATCAAAGATGTCATGACGTAACAGCGGTTCTCCGCCGGTCAGGATGATGATGGGTTCTCCGACTTCCCGGATCTGTTCCAGTAGTTTGAAAGATGCGCGAGTATCCAGCTCATTCTCATAGGGATGATCTTCAGCCACTGCCCGGCAGTGTTTGCAGGCAAGATTGCATCTTCTTGTGGTTTCCCAGGCAACCAGGCGAAGGGTATTGGGGGAAGGGGAGTGTGCCGTCTGTCCATGGGGATGGTTCATCAGTCTTTAAGCTCCCTGGCAACATCAAGGGCGGAATAGGTGAGAATCAGGTCAGCCCCGGCCCTTTTAATGGATAAAAGGGTCTCCATGATCATATCCCTGGCATTGACCCAGCCCATCATTTCCCCGGCTTTCATGATCGAGTATTCACCGCTTACATTGTAGGCGGCAATGGGAAGATCAATCTCTGTTTTTAACCGGTAAATAATATCAAGATAGGAGAGAGCAGGTTTGACCATAATAATATCGGCCCCTTCTTCAATATCCATGGTGGCTTCTCTGATGGCTTCGTTGGAATTTGCCGGGTCCATCTGGTAGGTTTTCCTGTCACCAAATTGGGGGGCGGATTCGGCGGCCTGCCGGAAAGGCCCATAAAAAGCCGAACTGTATTTTACAGCATAGGACATGATGGGGATATGGGAGAATCCTTCCTCATCAAGGGTTTGCCTGATTTCAGCCACCCTTCCGTCCATCATATCCGAGGGTGCCACCATGTCGGCACCTGCCTTTACATGGGACAGCGCTGTTTTGGCAAGAAGGTCAAGGGAGGCATCGTTGTCGATAATTCCTTTTTCAACAATTCCGCAATGACCGTGGTCCGTATATCCGCAAAGGCAGACATCGGTGATGACGGAAATATCAGGGACTTTTGCTTTGACTTCCCGAACGGCCTTCTGAACAATGGAGTCTGAAGCGTAGGCCCGGGTGGCCAGAGGATTTTTTTTATCCGGGACCCCGAACAGAATAATGGCGGGGATGCCGGCATCACAGGCATCTTTTGCCATGGCCACAATGTGGTCGCAGGAAAGCTGGAAATGTCCGGGCATGGATTCGATGGGTTTTTTTACAGACTTTCCTTCAATGGCAAACAAGGGAAGAATCAGGTCATCCCGTGAAAGTTTTGTTTCCCGGATCATTCTTCGAAAATTATTTGTGGCTCTTAATCGTCGTCCTCGGTAGTCTGGAAAAAGCATTAAGATTTCTCCTTTTTGATTTCTTCATCGGTCAAATAGCAGGCAGGATCGCTGTCCCAGGGATCATTGGCAACGGATTCGGCCCTGGCCCTGAAATTCCCGGCGCAGATATCCAGCCATCGGCACTCTGCACACCGGCCCTTCACATGTTTTTTCTTTTCTTTGAGTTTCATCAGAAATTCATTGTCCTGATCCGTCCAGATCTGCGAGAAAGGTTTATTTTTGATATTTCCAAGGCTTTTCTCCCTCCAGAACTGATCCGGATGAACTTCCCCGTCCCAGGAAATACAACCGATTCCCCGGCCTGAATTATTGCCTTCATTCATTTCCAGAAGTTCCATCACTTCGGCGGCTCTTTCAGGGTCTTCATCTAAGAGTCGCTGATAGACATAGGGCCCGTCTGCATGATTATCCACGGTCAGGATTTCTTTGGGCAGTAACCGGTCATGGAGATCCCGGGTCCGGTCCATGATCAGATCCAGGACTTTTCTTGTTTCTTCATGGGAGAGGTCTTCTTTGGCTATTTCCGAGCCTCTGCCGGAATAGACCAGGTGATAGAAACAGGCCCTGGGGATATTTTTTTTTTCCAGAAGATCAAAAATTCCCGGGATGTCTTTTACATTTCTTTTATTGATGGTGAATCTTAAGCCTACTTTGATACCGGCTTCCTTGCAGTTTTCAATGGCAGTCATGGCCTTTTTATAGGAGCCTTTGACCCCTCGGAATTGATCATGGGTTTCTTCAAGACCATCCAGGCTGATGCCGACATAGGATAAACCGATCTCTTTCAATATTTTTGCTTTTTCTCTGGTAATCAGGGTGCCGTTGGTGGAAATGACGGCTCTCATCCCTTTTTTGACGGCATATTGGGCATATTCCACAAGCCTTGGGTGGGTCAGGGGCTCTCCCCCGGAAAACAGAAGCACCGGTACCCCGAAACCGGCAAGGTCATCGATCATGGCAAGGCTTTGTTCGTGGGTCAGCTCATTATCATAGGAAATATCTTCGGACCTTGCATAGCAATGGACACATTTAAGATTGCAACGCTGGGTCATATTCCAGACAACAACCGGCTTTTTATCCTTTGAGAATTGTAACAGATGAGAGGGCAGTTGCCCTGAATGCCTTGAATATCTTAATGCATCGGAGGGCTCGACAGTAGCACAATAAAGCTTTGAAATTCCAATCATTTTATCTCTTTTCTGATAAGATCGTTGAGAAAGGTTTCATGATCTGCTAAGGCATTTTTAGATAGGAAAAACCTGTTTTTTCCTGTTTTTTCCCGGATCAGGTTAAATCCGTCATAAAAATCCGAATAGATTTTTGATAATATTTCTTCACTGGTGGCGTTATGGTTGATAAACTGCTCAATGAGAAAATCAATGGCGTCTTCTTCAAAAACAATATTCAGGTTGTAGCTCTTGGATACTTCAAGTTCAATCTCTTTCACCGAGTCATGGAAGCCTTTGATTTTTTTTACGGCATCTTCAATTTCCATGACATTGTCACAAAAATATTGGGATACCATATTGCACCGGATTTCTGAAAGCGTTAACCCATGTTTGAGGGAAAATGTTTTCCAGTTGTTTGTCAGATAAGTCAGAATATAATTTTTATGATCAAGAAAGACCTTTTCATATTCAATGTTCCAGTGTGGTGTGGTCTCTTTTGATAATAGATCAAGAATGCAGGCTTTCGGATTTTCCAGAAGCTCACGGGTAACTGCAAACTTTGTGATATCCTGGGAAGGAAGTTTTTCTTCAAAATCCAGCAATGCTCCTTCAACAACGCTGACAAGTCCACGCGCGCCGGTGTTTTCCTTATTGGCTGTTTTGGCAAACACCCGCAACGCATCATCGCTGAATACAATTTTGATCCCATAAGCGCTGAAATCAAGCCGCTTGCTTAAGATAACCGGATTGTTGGGCATTTTCAGAATAGCGTAAAGATCTTCTTCACTCAAAGGCTCAAGGACACACCGAACAGGAAGACGCCCGATGAATTCCGATTCAAATCCAAATTCCACCAGATCCTCTGCTTTGGTCTGTCTGAGAAGATCTTCATCCTTCCGGGATTTGATAAGGTTTGAGCCAAACCCGATGGTTTGTTTGGAAAGCCTTCGTTTGATGACTTCGGAAAGCCCTGAAAATGCGCCACTGACAATAAAAAGAATGTTGGCCGTGTTGACCCGTCTCCGGTTTCTTTTTCCGGTTCGTTGATAGGCTTCCAGTTCCTGCATCATGGAGACCGGGTCATGGGGGACTTTCAGGTCCACATCGGTTTCTTCCATGGGTTTTAAAAGGGCCCTCTGAACCCCTGTTCTGGATACCTGGGCACCGATCACATTGGGGCTTGCGGCAATTTTATCAATTTCATCAATATAAACAATACCGCATTCTGCAAGTTCAATATCGTCATTGGCTTCTTTGACAAGGTCCCGGATTAAATCTTCAACATCACCGCCCACATACCCTGTTTCGGAAAATTTTGTTGCATCGGCTTTTACAAAGGGCACTCCGATTTTTTTGGCAATCAGCTTAATCAGGTATGTCTTTCCAATTCCTGTGGGTCCTAACATCAGGATATTGGATTTTATATTGCCGGTAATTTTGGATAGGCCTTCTCCTGTGATCTGTGAATGTCTGATCCGGTTAAAATGAGTGCATATTTTGGTGGCCAGAACTGATTTGGCCGTCTCCTGCCTGACAACGTACTGATCCAGGTAGGCAATCAGTTCCTGGGGTTTCAGGTTAAAATTAAGGAGGGCTTTTTTCCCTCTAAAGGCAGAACTCCCTGAAACTGCATCCTGTTGGGGAAAAGCAGAAGGAGAGATTATTTTTACGGTTCCGCCGAATTTTTTGTTCAGAAACTCGCCCAGTTCTTTTTCAATTTTTTGAGGATCTTGCGATCGGATATCAATGTATTCTTTCATAATAATCTAATATAAACAACGTAACAAATAATTCAAGGTGAATCCGGCAGCCTGGGCGTTTTTTCTTTATAAAACTCACAGGGTTTCCCTGATGACCTAAAAACGACAACACCGGGCAATGCCTTGGTTTTAAATCCCATGGCCTTGCAGCCGTTGGGATGCTGTGAATCCCACGTTACATAGAAGAATTCACACTTAAAACAATTTCTCCTGTCGTCTTTGATCATCTTAATATTTTAATCCCGATCCAATAAAAAAGCCACGAACAATGACTGCCCGTGGCTTTTTTATCAATTTATGGTGCCGAAGGGGAGATTTGAACTCCCACAGGTTGCCCCACACGCCCCTCAAGCGTGCGTGTCTACCAATTCCACCACTTCGGCATTGGATCTATTCGATCTAATCTATTCAGTCTTCTGTTCAATCGGTGCAGTTGTTTTTTCCATAACCGAGGTCTCTGATTGATTACCGGATAAATAAGCCAGTAACAGAGATGTGATCATAAAGATAATGGCAACCGCAGTTGTAATTTTGGTCAAAATAGTTGCCGGACCTGTGGCACCAAAAAGAGTCTGGCCTGCTCCGCCACCGAAAGAAGCTCCCATGGCCGCACCTTTACCGCTTTGTAACAATACAATCAATACCAAAAGGATACAGACGGTAACATGGATAGTAACTATTAAGGTTGTCATATTTCCTACAAATAATATTTGATAATTTTAATGAACTTGTCCGGATCAAGACTTGCGCCACCCACCAGCGCTCCATCCACATCCTTGATGTTCATCAGTTCTTTTACATTCTCAGGCTTAACCGAACCGCCATACAAAATTCTTGTCCGGCTGGAAAAATCCTTTGTAACCAATCTACTCAATAAAGACCTCAGATACTGATGAACCTCATCCACCTGTCGGGTGTCTGCCGTCTTTCCGGTTCCAATGGCCCATACAGGTTCATAGGCCAGAACCAAGTCCTTAAGTTCATCCGGACCAAAGCCTTTTAACCCATCCGACACTTGTTTGTCAAGTATCAAAAAGGTTTTTTCCTGGTCTCTCTCAATCTCTGTTTCCCCGATACATAAAACAGGTTTCAACCCTGCATGAATGGAGGCCCTGATCTTCTTACAGACATTTTCATCGGTTTCCCCGAAATATTGCCGTCTTTCGGAATGACCGATAATCACATATTCAGATCCTGCTGCCCGGATCATGTCAGCAGAAACTTCACCTGTGAAAGCGCCTTCCTTTTCGAAATAAAGGTTTTGAGCCCCGATTTTCACATGGGTTCCCTGAACACAGGCTGCAACCAGGGGTAAGGAAAGAAAGGTCGGCGCAATCATGACTTCAACATCCTTAACATCAGAGCACAGATTTGCCAGTTTTTTTGCGGTTTCTATTGCTTCAGGGCCGGTTTTATACATTTTCCAGTTACCG
Source organism: Desulfobacterales bacterium (assembly GCA_031395015.1). Classification (GTDB taxonomy): domain Bacteria; phylum Desulfobacterota; class Desulfobacteria; order Desulfobacterales; family Desulfobacteraceae; genus Desulfobacula. Next base: position 21,413 of record JANNUH010000018.1, read on the forward strand.
GCAATGAAAGGGATTCGATTCATTTTTTGCCTCCCGTCAGATTACAGGGATTTTCCGACCATGACGGCAAGATCAACCATTCTGGTGGAATAACCGGTTTCATTGTCATACCAGGAAAATATTTTTACCATATTGCCGTTGATGACATCGGTACAGTCCGCATCCACAATCGAGGAAAGCGGATTTGAATTAAAATCAATGGAAACAAGAGGAATATCGCAATATCCCAATATCCCTTTTAAATTTTCTTTGGAGGCCTTTTCCAAAGCACGGTTGATATCTTCTTTTGATAACCCGGTTTTTTCCGTCACGGCTACAAAATCAACCAATGACACATTGGGGGTCGGCACCCGGACAGACAATCCATTCAGTTTGCCTTTCAATTCCGGCAACACCAATGCTACAGCCTTGGCTGCGCCTGTCGTGGTCGGAATCATTGAAAGACCGGCAGCTCTTGCCCGTCTCAGATCCTTATGGGGGAAATCAAGGATCCGCTGATCACCGGTATAAGAATGAATGGTTGTCATCATTCCCGAAACAATCCCGAAATTTTCCAGGATAACTTTTGCAACCGGTGCAAGGCAATTGGTCGTGCAGGATGCATTTGAAATAATATGGTGGGCTGCAGGGTCATACATGCCCTGATTTACGCCCATGACAATGGTGATATCCGGTTTGTCGGCCGGTGCTGAAATCAATACTTTTTTGGCCCCGCCAGTGAAATGTTTTGAAGCCCCATCCCTGTCCCGAAAAATGCCTGTACATTCGCAGACAATATCAACACCGGCATCCTTCCATGGAATCTGGCCGGGGTCTTTAAGAGCCGTCACTTTTGTGACCTTGTTTTCAACAATAATGGAATCCTCTGTTGAAGTCACCTTCTTATTAAACAAGCCATGAACCGAATCATATTCAAGAAGATGGGCAATGGTTTTGGTGTCGGTCAGGTCATTAATGGCGGTTATTTCAACGTCGGGGTTGTTAAATGCTGCACGAAAGACCATTCTGCCGATTCTGCCGAATCCGTTGATACCTATTTTAATTGTCATTTAATGCCTCCTTGTTAATATGGGGATAATAAATAAAACTATGCTCTTTTTGTACCTTTTAGAATTCCACTGGCAAGAGAGATGCTTTTTTTGCCGTGTTCGACAAGAACAGATGTCAATGCTTCCATATTCATTTTTGATCTGGAATTAACCGCTTTAAATAGAATAGGCAGGTTAACGCCGGATATGACATCAACCTGACCTTCTTCCAGGAATGAATAACTAAGGTTGGATGGGGTTCCGCCAAACATATCCGTGAGAATAACGATACCGTTATCTGTTTTGACCTCCTGAATCGCCTTTTTTATTTTTTTTCTGAGGCTTTCCGGATCCTCCTGGATATTAATTGAAACAGCGGCAATATGAGTTTCTTTTTTTCCAGAAATAAATTCTAAAGTTTCAATCAACGCATTTCCCAAATTTGCATGGGTGACCAACAATATCCCGATCATTTTTCCTTTAAATCCCGGTCAATATCCCTGTGGATCAGACCCGGATTCAATCCTTTTTTATTTAAATGTTCAAAAATATTTCTTGCAATGGCCACACTCCGGTGTCTTCCCCCTGTGCAGCCAATGGCAAGTGTGAGATATGCCTTGTTTTCTCTTTTATAAAGAGGAATTAAATAATCCAGAAGGTTTAGATATTTTTCCAGAAAAATCATGGTTTCATTATTGGAGAAAAGAAATTGCCGGACCGCTTCAGATTCCCCATCCAGCGGCTTAAGCTCCGGAACAAAATAAGGATTTGCAAGAAATCTCATATCGACAATAAGATCTGCATCATTAGGGATACCGTATTTAAACCCAAAGGAGACCACATTGATTTTTGTCAGGCAGGACATTGTACATCCGTCATTGATCAAATCAAGAATCCTGGATTTAAGATGATGGGTATTGAAGCCGGTCGTATTGATGATATGATGTGCCGTCTGTTTTATGGGCAGCATCATGGTTTTTTCTGTTTTTATACTGTCAAGAAGGCTTTTTTCATTGGAAACCGGGTGCTGCCGGCGGGTTTCGCTGAATCTTTTAAATAATGTGTCTTCATCTGCTTCAAGAAAGATGATGATCGGTGAGATTCCCCTGTCTTCAAGTGAGCTTATACCCGGCCCATAATTTGAAATAAAGTCTTTGCTTCGCATGTCCATCACAAAAACAAGACCTTTAATTTCAGGGTTTTCCTTTAAAGGAAGATCAAGGAATTTTTGCAACAGCTCAATGGGCATATTGTCGACACAGTAAAAAGAAGCATCTTCAAATGCCTGCATGGCTGTTGTTTTCCCGGACCCGGAAAGACCGGTGATGATATATACGTTTTGCATTGGATTTAAAAGTCTTCATCCTGCTCAATGATGATGTCGTAAATGGTATCAACTGATTCCGCAGCCAGTAGTTTTTTTTTAAATTGATCCATTTTTAAAAGTTTGGAAATCTGGGCCAGAACTTTCAGATGTCCGCCAGCTGAATTCTCAGGTGTCAGTAAAAGGAAAAAGAGATGAACCGGTTTGTTATCCAGAGAGTCATATTCAACCCCTTTTTGGCTGAGTCCGAATCCTATGCGGATGGATTTGACTGTATCAAGTTTGCCGTGGGGGATTGCGATTCCTCCACCGATTCCTGTACTGCCGAGTTGTTCCCGTTCCATGAGAACCATTGCAATATCTTTTGCCGATGCAGATGTTGTGGATGAAATGGCCACAGACAGTTCATCCAGCACTCCTTTTTTGTCGGAGGCAGTAATATCTGCAATGATGGCTTTTTTATCGAGAAGCTGGCTGATTTTCATTTAGTGAATTATCCTTTGGGCTGGATTAATCCGAGCTTTCCATTATTGTGTTTGTAAAGGACATTCACCTGTTCGGTTCTTGCATTATTGAAAACAAAAAAAGGTTGTTTGCCTGAATGTAATTCAACAACGGCATCTTCAATGTCCATCGGTTTATAGTCAATTGTTTCCAGAACAATCTGATGGTCGGAAATGTCCGTTACAGGTTCCTGGTCAAGGGGGATTTCATCGGTTGATTCGTTTTTAATGCTCTGCTTGTTGCCTGACATATGGCGTTTTAGTTTTTCCTTGTTTTTTTTGATCTGAATCCGAATCTTATCCATCAATGCATCAATGGACGAATACATGCTCTCGGATTCTTCCTTGGCATGGATTTTTACTTTATCACAGGTCAGTGTAATTTCTGCAATATGCCTGATTTTTTCCACGGAAAGGACAACATGCGCTTCAGCCGGACTTTCCAGCATTTTATCAAATTTTTCAAGTTTTTTTTGTACATAGGATTTTAAGGAACTTGAGGGGTCTATCTGTTTAAAAGTAACGGTTGTTTGCATAAAAGTCTCCCTAAAGTTGTTTTCGTTTATTAGAGGGAAGTATATTCAATACCTTCCTGTATTTAGCCACAGTTCTCCTTGCAATCTGGAGATCGGAATTCTGAAGAATCAATGCGAGTTTATCATCACTCAAAGGATTTTCCGAATCTTCATTCTCAATTAAAATCCTTATTTTGTCTTTTACACTGGCAGATGCCATGGAGTCTCCACCAGTCCGTTCAATTGAAGAATTAAAAAAGTATTTGAGTTCAAAAAGACCCTGGGGCGTATAGGCATATTTATTGGTTGTGACACGGCTTATGGTGGATTCATGCATTTCAATGTCTTCGGCTATATCCTTTAAAATCAAAGGTTTCAAATAGGCGATGCCTTTTTCAAAAAATTCTCGCTGGAATTTTAAAATGCTTTCCATGACCAGATATATGGTCTTCTGGCGTTGATGAATACTTTTTATGAGCCAGGATGCCGATTGCATTTTCTCGTTAAGATAGTTTTTTGCATCCTTTGAGATTTTGCGACCGTCTGCTATGGCGTTTTTATAAAACCGGTTGATTCTCAATTTTGGCAGGCCGTCGTCATTCATGACGATTTTAAAATCATCCCCAAATTTGTAAACATAGATATCCGGAGTGATATAGGAAGGTTCGTCGGTTGAAAAAGCACGGCCGGGTTTGGGTTCAAGGTATTGAATGATTTTTACCGCTGCCCTGACTTCCTCGACGGATATTTTTAATGCTTTTGCAATTTTTTTACTGTTTCTGTTTTCAAGATTTTTCAAATGCTGCCGTATGATCTCGGTAATGATCGGATTATCGATGCCAAGCTGCTTTACCTGAATCAACAGGCTTTCACAAAGGTCCCTGGCACAGACACCGGGAGGATCAAAGGTCTGGAGTATGGAAAGCACTTTTTCCGCAAGGGTGATATCAGAACTGCATGCCTTGGCAATCTCTTCTAAGTCGCTGCATAGATAACCATCCCTGTTAAGATTGCCGATAATCATATGGCCGATCTTTTCTTCCAGCTTTGAAAAGCCATAAAGTCTGAGCTGCCATTGAAGGTGGTCTTCAAGTGTCTTTTTTTCTGCGGTAAAGGCTTCATAATTAGGAGCCTCTTTATTTTCTGATTCAATATACTGCTTTCCTGTGGAATTATATTCATTGATATAGTTTTCCCAGTCTGTGTCTGATCTTACCTTTTCTCCAATGGTGATTTCTTTTACGCGTATTTCTTTTTCAAGAGCACCAGGCTCAGTTTCCAGGTCTGACATTTTCCTGTCGGAAACCTCGTCAAGGCCAGCTTCTTCCAGTGCAGGATTCTGTTCGATTTCCTGTTGAATCATTTCAGCAAGTTCAAGACGGGACAATTGGAGCAGCTTGATCGCCTGTTGAAGCTGCGGTGTCATGACAAGCTGCTGGCTTAATATCAGATTCTGTTGTAATCCAAGTTCCATATTAGAGTTTAAAGTTTTCTCCCAGATAGATTTTTTTTGCTATTTCACTAGAAATGATTTTATCAGGATTCCCTGATTCTATGACCTTTCCCTGACCCATGATATAGGCATTGTCACAGACGCCCAGAGTTTCTCTGACATTATGATCCGATATTAGAACGCCGATTCCTTTTTTAGTCAACTGATAAATAATTTGCTGGATATCAATCACAGCCAGAGGATCTATTCCTGCAAAGGGCTCATCCAAAAGAATAAACAAGGGATCTGTAGCAAGAACCCTTGAAATTTCAAGTCGCCGCCGTTCTCCTCCTGAAAGGGAATTGGCTTTTTGATGAGCAAGTTTGCTGATTCCGAGTTCTTTCATGAGGCCCATGGCTTTTTCTTCAATGTTAAATCCGTTTTTCGGCAGAACTTCAAGGATTGCAGTGATATTCTCCTGAACGGTCAGTTTTCTGAAAATGCTGGACTCCTGGGGAAGATAGCCGATTCCCTTTCGGGCACGGATATACATGGGATACCGGGTGATATCCTCCCGGTCAAGGGTTACTGATCCGCTGTCGGGTTTGATCAACCCAACAGTCATATAAAAGGTTGTGGTTTTTCCTGCTCCATTGGGACCCAGAAGCCCGGTGACCTGCCCCTGCTTTACCGAAAGGCTTACCTCATCTACAACTTTCTTGCCGTTATAGATTTTTATCAGATTATTTAATATAAGTCGGGCCATTATTGTTTTTTATCGGGTTTGTCTTCAGGATTAAGTAATGCTTCAACTCGTTTTTGGCCGTCGCTTTCAACGATAACCTTGTCCTGTTTTCTATAGAGGGTGATTTTTTTTCCTGTTACAAAACTTGTACCGGTTTCCAGTCTCGGCGCTTTTCCTTTTAAAACAAGGACATCATCAACTGTTGTATAAACCGCTTCATCAGCAAAGGCTTTGCGTTCACCGGCCGTGTACCTGACGTTTCCGGTGGAAACAATTTTTGTAATATTGCTTTGAGCTTCATTTTTCTTTTTCTTGTCTGTAACAAAATAAACTTTCATGGAATCTGCAAGAAGGATTGAATCTTCCCTTGTGGCTTCAACATTTCCGATGAACTCCACCATGGAAGACCCTTTTTCTGCGATCATTTTATCCGAGGTAATGCGAATGGGAGCATCATCAAGCACTTTTTTTTCCTCGGAATAGGCAGGATCAATACCCGGAAGAAGCGAAAAACAGATGGAAACAAAAAGACATATATAAAAAAATCTAAGTTTATTGAAATTGAATATTGAAATTTTTGTTGAAAGATCCATGAACATGCCCTTCAAAAATAATTCGATTGTCATTTAAATGGACTATCATTGAATCCGCTTCAATGAAAGAGCCATTCTTTTCGAGCCGTACACGAGCATCGGAGCGTATTATATGTTCTTTTTTGTCATAATGCAACTTATCAGTTCGCAGCAAGGCCGTCACATATGTGACCACCACATGGTCGGAAAAAGTCATGTCATGGGTTTTTGTATTCAAGGTTCCGGTATCCGATGTAAGCTCAATCTTTTTTTTTTCTTTTGCAAAGAAAAAAACCGATACTTCATCGAGAATCGCTTTGTCCTCATCTTTTAAGAGACTGGCAGACTTGGCCGTTAATTCCCATTCCGTAACCCCGTTTTTTTTGGACACCTGTTTTAAAAGGTTCAATTTCAAGGCTGCATTTGAATCTATCTTGATATCATTGATTTTGATTTTTCCGGATAATAATTTATCAAACAGCAGAAATCCGGATACGGCAAGAACCATGAATATCAGTAAGCCCGTCAGAAGATAGGTGAGTTTTTGTTTTACCGACTGTTTCATGATAAATATCGATTCATGATATTTTCCCAGAGCCCTTTGGCCTTGAGGATACTTTCGCAGATTTCCCTGACAGCACCCCGGCCTCCCTGGCAGATCGTAACAACCTGGGAATGCTGTTTGACCTCTTCCGGTGCGTCTGAAACACAGAAAGAAACCCCTATTCTTTTCATGACGGGAAGATCAATGAGATCATCCCCCACAAAGGCAATATTTCCGGCAGGGATACCGGTTTTGAGGATAATTGTTTCAAGTGCGGCTGATTTATCCTTGGCACCTTCAAACAATAAGGTGATACCGAGATTTTCACACCGGTATCGAAGGGCCTTTGAATTTCGTCCGGTAATAATGCCGACCCTGATTCCGGAATCCATTAAAAGTCTTAAGCCCAGTCCATCCCTTGAATTAAAGGTTTTAATCTGTTCTCCTGAATCGGTATAGGTAATGCTGCCGTCCGTTAAAACACCATCTACATCCAGTAATAATAATTGAATATCGGCGAGCCGGAAGTCCATAGGCCTATCCGACAACTTTTTTTATGGAAAGAAGAGTTGCTAAAAGAGCTTCCATATCATTGAGCGGAAAGGAATTGGGGCCGTCGCAAAGCGCTTTTTCCGGTTCAGGATGGGTTTCGATAAATAATCCATCGGCCCCTGCGGCAATGGCGGCTTTGGCAAGCACAGGGACATATTGCCTTTCTCCTGATGAAGCATCTGCACCGCCGCCCGGGAGCTGGACACTGTGGGTTGCATCGAAAATGACCGGTATCCCCATTTGTTTGATGATGGGAATAGATCTGAAATCCACTACAAGATTGTTATAACCAAAGGATGATCCCCGCTCTGTGATGGATATATCTGAATTGCCGGTTTGCTTTGCTTTGTTGAGAATATTGCGGCAGTCATGGGGGGACAGAAACTGCCCTTTTTTTATGTTGACCGGCAACCCTGTCCGGCATGCGGCCACGATTAAATCCGTCTGTCTGCATAAAAATGCCGGTATCTGGATGATATCAAGAATTTTAGCCGCTTTCTCGGCCTGGTCAGGCCAGTGAATATCTGAAATTACCGGAAGATTCAGTTTTTTTTTGATTTCATCAAGGATGCTTAATCCTTTATCAAAGCCGGGTCCTCTGTAGGATTGGATTGATGTCCGGTTTGCCTTGTCAAAGGACGCTTTGAAAATCAGAGGGATATTCAGACGGGCACAGACAGTTTTCAGAGTATGAGCGATGAGGTAAGTGGTATCATAGTTCTCAATGACACAGGGGCCGGCAATAAGAAAAAAAACAGGTTCGGGTTTATCTATCAAACTAAAAAAATAGTTCTTCATCAACGAGTCCCCAATTAAGGTTTGTGGGGCCAAGGTATCTTTTGGGACCTAAAAAGTCAAGAATGGAAAATTGCTTGATAAGTTGAGGCAGAGCTGCTATTTTACTGTAATTTTACTTAAAATTAACTAACCTACTGAAAGAATAGGTATTCTTAATGAAAAAAGTCTTGTTTCGGTTCTGATTTTTCTATCAGCAGGTTCCATTATCTAAAATGAAAGAGGTAAAACAAAGATCTGATTTATAACGCTAAGGGCTTATTATGAATGATTATAAAGTAAATAGAACTATTGAACAGATCAATAAGAAAATTGCGGCCGGAGAAGCAGTCGTGGTTACAGCAGAAGAGATCATTGATATTGCAAAAAGAGAAGGGGTTGTGGAGGCGGCAAAAAAGGTTGATGTAGTGACAACCGGCACCTTTGCACCCATGTGTTCTTCAGGCGCATTTATCAACATCGGTCAGTCCAAACCCCTGATCCGGACAACCCAGACATGGTTCAACAATGTGTTTGCCTATTCAGGGGTCGCGGCTGTAGACTGCTACCTCGGAGTCACCCAGACCTGTGAGGATGATCCCTTAAACAAACGCCATCCAGGGGAGTTCAATTATGGGGGAGGGCATGTCATTCAGGATCTTGTTGCAGGAAAACAAGTCCATATCCGGGCGGAAAGCTATGGTACGGATTGCTATCCCAACCGGAAAATAGAAAAGCTTGTTACCTTAAAAGATCTTCCCAATGCCATGCTGTGCAATCCTAGAAATGCCTATCAGAATTATAATTGTGCCATCAACCGATCGGAAAAAATAAAATATACCTATATGGGAACCTTAAAACCCGATATGGGCAATGCCAATTATTCAACATCAGGGGAACTCAGCCCCTTGCTGAATGATCCGTATTTGAAAACCATAGGTGTCGGGACCCGTATTTTTTTAGGCGGGGCCCAGGGGTATGTCACCTGGACCGGGACCCAGCATAAGAAGGACGTTGAACGAGGGCTGAATGGTGTTCCCCTTAAGCCTGCCGGAACCCTTTCCGTTATCGGAGATTTAAAGGAAATGTCTCCGGAATGGCTTGTGGGGCAAAGTATCAGGGGATACGGCTGTTCATTATCCATTGGGTTCGGCATTCCCATCCCGATCCTGAATGAAGAAATTCTGAAATATACGTCGGTTTCCGATGAAGAGATTTTTACACAGATTGTGGATTATGGGTTTGATTATCCGGAAGGCATTTCAAAATCCTATGGCCAGGTCAGTTATGCGGAATTGAAAAGCGGATCAATTACCCTTAAAGGCAGAAAAATCCCAACGGTTCCCTTGTCCAGCATGGTAAAGGCACGGAAAATAGCAGATATTCTTAAAAAATCCATACTAAAGGCGAAGTTTTTTCTCACTCAACCTCAACACATGTTCTATTAGATAAAGAATTAAGGATAAAAAATGGCAGAAAAAAAGAAGAGTTCTTTGCGTGAAAATATTGAGGCAATTGTTATTGCGGTAATTATTGCCATGTTTATTCGCACCTTTATTATTCAGGCATTCAAGATTCCATCGGGCTCCATGCTGGAAACGCTTCAGATCGGAGACCAGATTCTGGTGAATAAATTTATCTACGGGGTTAAGATTCCGTTTACCGACGGTAAAACCCTCTTTCCAGTCAAAATACCTGAAAAAGGGCATATTGTGGTTTTTAAATATCCGGAAGATCCTTCCAAAGATTTTATTAAACGGGTGATTGCAACGGCAGGGGATACAGTGGAAATTGATCGCAAAAAGCTCTATGTTAACGGTAATCTTGTTGAAGGGGAGCCCTATGCGCAGTACAAGGAAAATATCATATATCCGCCGGATTTTCCGGACCGTGCCCGGGCCAGAAGAGACAATGTTCCCAAATTCACTGTTCCTGAACATAAATTGTTTGTCATGGGTGACAACAGGGACAACAGTCATGACAGCAGATTCTGGGGATTTGTTGATCTGAAGGATGTCAGGGGAAAGGCATTGATCATATACTGGTCCTGGGATAAAGACGATTTCGGCGTCAGATGGAAAAGAATCGGTGATTTATTAAAATAAGGTAAAGGCCATGCGGTTTGAAAAAAAAGATATTCTTGACATTGAATCCCTTGAACCCGGTGAAATTTCCATGATTCTGGATACGGCTGAGGGGATGAAGGAAATTTCAGAGCGGCCCGTAAAAAAAGTACCCACTCTCCGGGGCAAAACCATTGTTCTTTTTTTCCAGGAACCTTCAACAAGAACCAAGCTTTCTTTTGATACGGCAGCCAAACGGCTTTCGGCAGACGTTCTTTCCATTTCTGCAAATACTTCCAGTATTGTCAAAGGAGAGACCCTGATTGATACAGCCAAAAATCTTGAAGCCATGAAGCCCGACGTGATTGTCCTGCGTCACCCGTCATCCGGAGCCCCTCATCTTATTGCAAAACGGGTCAGGTCTTCCGTGATCAATGCAGGGGACGGAATCCATGCCCATCCTTCCCAGGCATTGCTGGACATGATGAGTGTCAGGGAAAAAAAAGGAAAGATAGCGGGATTAAAGATTTCCATTATCGGGGATATTTCCCATTCACGGGTGGCAAGATCCGGCATCACCGGATTTTCAAAAATGGGAGCTACGGTTTCCATCTGTGCACCGCAGACCATGATTCCCAAAGGAATAGAAAAAATGGGGTGTACCCTGTCACCCAATATGGAAGCCTGCATCGAAGGGGCGGATGTCATCATGATGCTCAGGATTCAAAAGGAAAGACAGGGAAGTATTCTTTTTCCCACCGAAAGAGAATATGCGACCTTGTTCGGGCTGAACAGAAATCGCCTGAAGCTTGCTCAAAAAGATGTCCTTGTCATGCACCCCGGCCCCATGAACAGGGGGGTTGAAATATCCAGCGATGTTGCAGATTCCGACTGTTCCATCATCCTGGAGCAGGTAACAAACGGGGTTGCCTTGCGCATGGCCTTATTTTATCTGGTTGCAGGAGGTAGCAGACATGTTGATTCGCATTAAAGGGGCAAGAATTCTTGACCCCCGGAACATTGATGCAAAAAAAGATATCATTATTAAAGATCATCTTATCCATGCCATTGTTGATCCGGAATATGTTGACCCGGAACATAAGGACACGGAACCGGATATTCATATCATTGATGCCACAGGAAAAATCCTTGTTCCGGGATTGATAGACATTCATGTCCATTTAAGGGAGCCGGGCCAGGAATATAAGGAAACCATTGAAACCGGCCTCAGGGCAGCGGCCAGGGGCGGGTTTACATCCGTCTGCGCCATGCCTAATACAAATCCGGTCAATGATAACAGTCAGGTGACCCGATTTATTATCCAGCGCGGCAAGGAAATCGGGCTTTCAAGGGTTTATCCCACCGGTGCCGTCACCCAGGGGTTGAAGGGCCAAGCACTTGCTGAAATTTATGATATGCAGCAGGCCGGGATCGTCGCCGTTACAGATGATGGCAAACCCGTTGAAAATTCAAATCTGATGCGGCATGCCCTTGAATATTGCAAAGGGTTAAACATTCCCGTTTTTGTGCATGCGGAAGACACCTGCCTTGCCGATGGCGGTTCCATGAACGAAGGCCCTTTTTCCACCTTCTGGGGAATAAAAGGAATTCCCAATGCAGCCGAGAGTATCATGGTTGTCAGGGATATAGCCCTCTCTGAACTGACCGAGGCCCCTGTACATTTTTGCCATATCAGCACAAAGGAATCCGTGGAAGCCATCCGGCAGGCAAAGAAAAGAGGAGTGAAAATAACCTGTGAAACCGCTCCCCACTATTTTACGTTAACGGACGAGGATGTTAAGGATTATGATACCAATTTCAAGATGAATCCTCCTTTGCGCTCAGAAGAGGACCGACAGGCCGTCATTGAAGGTCTTTGTGACGGAACCATTGATATGATCGCATCGGACCATGCCCCCCACAGCGTCATTGAAAAAGATGTGGAATTTGACAGGGCAGCCTTTGGGATTGTCGGGCTTGAGACTTCTCTTTCTCTGTCTTTAAAACTAGTTCATGACGGAATTTTAAAAATGGAGAGCCTGATCGATAAAATGGCAAAACAACCAGCCTACCTCATCGGTATTAATAATGATATCAAAGAAGGGAATATGGCCGATTTAACCATTATTGATCCCGATGATGAATATGTGATTGATCCTTCCACATTCAGGTCCAAAAGCCGCAATACGCCTTTTTCAGGGATGAAAGTCAAGGGGAATGCTTTTTTAACCATGGTTAACGGCCGGGTCATCTATCAAAGGAATGCGAAATAGTCGCAGGGTATTACATGATGAGCAAAGCACCGTCTATTCTTGTTGTTGATGATGAACTCAGCATGAGGGAGTTTCTCGACGTTTTATTATCCAAGGAAGGATATAAAGTATCTGTTGCCAAAAACGGCAAACAGGCCGTGAACATGATTGAGAAAAATGAGTATGATCTTGTGCTGACTGATATCCGCCTCGGCGATATCACCGGCCTTGAAGTCCTGAAGGAAGCAAAGAAAAAAAATCCGGATACGGCCATCATCATGATATCGGCCTATTCAACCACTGAAATAGCCGTTGAAGCCATGAATCACGGGGCCTATGATTTTGTTCCCAAACCCTTTGACAATATCGAATTAAAACTGACCATCCAAAAAGCCCTTGAATTAAAATCCCTTGATCAGGAAAAAGAAAGGACTTCCTCAGAGCTCAGGGACAATATCCATTTCAACCGGATTATCGGAAAAAGTCCCGGTATGCAGGCAATTTACAAAAGAGTCGAACAGATCTGCCTGACAACGACTAATATTTTAATCACCGGAGAAAGCGGTACCGGAAAGGAATTGATTGCCAGGGCCATCCATGAGAATTCCGATCGGAAGGATAAGCCTTTTGTGGTGGTCAATTGCGGCGGTATTCCGGATACCCTCATCGAAAGCGAATTTTTCGGTCATGTCAGAGGGTCTTTTACAGGGGCCATCAGTGATAAAAAAGGATTGTTCGAGGCTGCAAACCTGGGGACCATTTTTTTAGATGAGATCGGGGAATTGTCCACTATTTTGCAGGTCAAACTTTTGCGGGCAGTCCAGGAAACCTCTTTCAAGCCAGTGGGCGGCACAAAAGAGATTGAAGTGGATGTCAGGATAATTTCCGCCACCAACAAAAAGCTTGAAGAGGAAGTCATAGAAGGAAGGTTCAGGGAAGATCTTTTTTTCCGGCTCAATGTCATCCCCATCAAAGTGCCTCCCTTGCGGGATCGAAAAGGGGATGTGGCGCTTCTGGCCCAGCATTTTGCAGAAAAGTTTTCAAAAAAAATGGGCAAGGATATTGTCAAGCTTTCTTCCTATGCCATTGATTTTCTAAATAAATACAGCTTTCCCGGAAATGTGAGGGAGCTTGAAAACCTCATTGAACGAAGCGTTGCCTTGTCTTCCACCAATATCATCCTGCCTGAAAGCCTGACCATTTCCATTCACAAAAAACGCCGATGGGTGGAAGGTATTGAAGGAAGACGATTCGATCTCAACGAAGTCGAGCAGGGCGTGGATCTCGATGAGATCATGAACACCATTGAACAGGCCTATCTGAAAAAAGCCATGGAACTTGCCGGTGGCAACAAAAGCAAGGCCGCAGAATATCTGAACCTGAGCCTTCGGTCCATCCGGTATCGTCTGGATAAAAATTGATGCACATATTATATTCTTTCCCAGTCAAACCCCACAAGATTTCTTTTTTCCTTTGAAAACTCAATGCCAATGAGAAATATTTTCTGAACAGCCCCGACATATTTTTCAAAATACCGCTTTTCCTTTATCTGCTCTAAAGGCTTTTTGGTGTTGGCCCGGTCTTCCTCAACCACCTTGAATTCAAAAATATATATTTTGTTGTGGTCTGGGAATTTTAAAGTCAAATCGGCCCGCCCTTTATTGGTGATATCTTCTGCTGTCAGATCAAGCCCAAGACTGGCAAGAAAAGAATAGATCACACTGACATAAAAGCCTTCATAATGGTAAAGATTTCCATGGGACCTGTAGGGTATGGAAGAAAAAAGCCTTTCAATCTGTGATTTGAATGTCATGAAATCATCTTCCAGAAGGCTTTTGTACAATTGACCGGTATGATGAAACCGGTGCTCTGTCAGATAGTTTATAAGATAGCTGTTAAAAGCGTTTTTGACTTCAAAATTGGGATATGAAAGGGTGTAAACCGTATTGGTAAAGACGGTGGCTATGTTTTTTATGGTAAGATATCCGGTCTGGAACATCAGGGATTCTATGGGTATATTGCCCACATCAAAGGTGTTGAGGGTCTGTTCCGAGACCTCAAGGGCTTCAAGATCAGGCAGAAAATATTGTTTTTCTCTTATCATATCCATCAGAAAGGTAGGGGTGCCGGTCTCAAACCAATAGCTCTTGAATTTATTGCCTTCCTGGAAGAAAAGCAGAATATCGTATGGATTATAAACAGGCTCGCCTGCGAATGAATACCCGTTATACCACCTTTTCAGCTCTTCAAGATCAACCTTATCTTCAGGCTCGGCCGGATTCAGATATTCACTGAAGCTCTTTTCCACATCCGAGTGTGTATAACCGCAGATTGTTCCATATTCAGGTGACAGGGTGATATCCCGCAAATTGTTCAAGCCGCTGAAAAGATTCATTTTGCTGAATTTGCTGACCCCTGTCAGAAAAACAAATTTTATGTATTGGTCAGAATCCTTGATGGCCGTGTAAAACCCTCTTAACGTGTTTCTGATGGATATGGCAGTTTCTTCATTGGTGATATTGTCTAAAACAGGCTTATCATATTCATCCACCAGTACCACAACCGGCATCTGATGTTTTTCATGGCAGGCTTCCATCAGAAATTTAAAATAATTGCCAATGGTCTCCTTGTTTGCAACAGAGACCTTGTTGTCTTTTTCGTTCTTTTGAAGGATACCGATAATGGTTTTTTCAAGATGATCAGATGATTTGAAAACATCTCCGCCAAAACTTATTTTGATAACCGGATATTTTTTACTCCAATCCCATTTATCCGCAATATACAGGTCGTTGAAAAGGATTTTTCTGCCTTCAAAAAGACATTTCAACGTGTCAAGAAACAGGGATTTGCCGAATCTGCGGGGCCGGGAAAGAAAAAAATATGTCCCTTGATTCACCATTTTGAACGCATCTCTGGTTTTATCAATATAAAGGTAGTTATCTTCCCTTAATTTTTCAAAACTCTGTATGCCAAGCGGCAGTTTTTTCATTATCCATTACCCACATCATTGATTCGAGTTGAGCCGTTATTCAATTACGGCTCTTTGTTCCCCACAGCGAAAATAGAATTAATTATAGTTTTAGTCAATAATTTGTTAAGACCCATGCTAAGGTAGCGGTTGGAAAAAAAAAGATGTCATGGTATGATTAGAAAAATTTGGCTTTGGGGCTTGAGAAGAAATTTAATATTGAGGATTAAGTATGTCAGTAGTAGACATTAGATGGATTCAGAGATTTAATAATTTCAGTAAAGCTCTGAAACAGCTCACAAAATTTATTGAAAAAGGGGAGTTGTCGGAACTTGAACAACAAGGCTTGATTCAATCCTTTGAATATAATTACGAATTAGCCTGGAATACAATTAAAGATTTTTATGAAAACCAGGGTGAAACAGGAATTCAGGGAAGCAGAGATGCTATCCGGCTTGCTTTTCAACGGGGATTAATCGTTAATGGCGAGATATGGATGAAAATGATAAAAAGCAGAACCTTGACATCACACACTTATAATGAAAATACTGCAGATGAAATTGCAACTGATATCTGCAATATTTATTACAATGAATTTCTTAAACTGAAGGAATCATTTGTTGTATTAAAAGAAAAAGCACAGAACGAAAAATGAAATATGGATTGAAAGATTATATTATCAAACAGGTGCATAGTATTTTTGCAAGGTATCCACAAATTGAAAAAGCAATTGTTTATGGCTCAAGAGCCAAAGGTAACTATTCAGCAGGATCTGACATTGATCTTTCACTGACAGGCAAGGATTTAACCTTGTCTCTTATATACATGGTCGAGTTGGAAATAGACGATTTGCTTTTACCCTACACTTTTGATATTGCCATATTCAATCAAATATCTAACCCTGACCTGATAGAGCATATTAATAGAGTCGGGCTTGTTTTTTATAGTCGATCTCCAGAAAAGATATAGCAGGACAATTTTTGTTAAAAAAAATAAAAATTGTTAAATCGCTATTGATAGAACAAAATATCAAACTTCTCCTTCAAATAGAATAAATATTTTTTTTGATTTAATATCAGCATGTTAATTAATAAATTTTCAAAAATTCTAATGTGGCATGCTCATTGCAAAAAAGCATTTCCAAGTTGAAATTGTTTTTAACTTAACCCAAAATTAGGAGAAAGACCATGACACAAAAAATGCTTAGAAAAAATCAAAAAGGTTTTACCTTGATCGAACTGATGATTGTTGTTGCCATTATTGGTATTCTGGCAGCAATTGCTATTCCTCAGTTTTCGGCATACAGGATCAGGGGCTTCAATGCTTCAGCCCAAAGCGATGCAAGAAACTGTGCAACTGCAGAGGCTGCTTTCTTTGCTGATTGGCAGGTATATGGTTCATCAGCTGCAGCAATTGGTGCTGGCGGTGGTTTAGGTGCTCTGCTTACAGGGCCAAGTGTCGTAGCAACATATCTGATTACCGGAGCTACCGGACCTGCCGCAGCTCTCGTAAACCGCACCCTTCCTATTCCTGTAGGAAACCTTGTTAGTCTTGTTGCTAATACAGACGCAGCTAGAGGAAGTTTTACGGTTGGGGCAAAACATTTGCAAGGAGATACTTGTTATGGCACAGATTCCGATACGACTTCCACCTTCATTAATCCTACTTTGGTTATTGCAGGTACTGCACTTGCAGTTGCAAACGTCCCAGTTGCTGTTAATGGTGCAGATGACTTTACTGGAGTTGTTGCCTGGGTAGCAAAATAGTTTAACTTGATTTTTATAATATGTTCCTCATTAACTCCTAGTCCGGACAGCCGCCATGGCTGTCCGGACTGGGTTTATTCTGATAATTTCAAATTTGCCTAAAGTGAATCTCATAACCAATCAAAAAGTATTTGTTCCTGCATATTGAGATGATCGTTTCATCAAGGACTTCCCATGCCCATGCCCATACGCATTGCTAATTTATCAAAATATTACAAAAAAGGCCTCAAGGCTAAAAAACGCGTTATAGAAGACCTGAACCTGGAAATCAAACAGGGAGAGGTTTTTGGTTTTTTAGGGCCCAACGGAGCGGGCAAGAGTACAGTAATAAAGATCCTTCTTGACTTTATCCGGCCTGACTCAGGGGCAGTCACCATAAAAGAGCTGCCTGTAAATGAACCAATGGTTCGTAAATTTATTGGTTATCTCCCTGAAAATCCTTTCTTTTATGACCATTTGACGGCTGAAGAAACGCTCAAGTTTGGAGGCAGGGCGGCCAACATGGAAAAAGGAGTACTGGAAGAGCGAATTGATCAACTTTTAACACGCCTGAATCTTTTCCACGTAAAAAAACAACCCATTCGTACATATTCAAAGGGGATGGTACAACGGTTAGGCCTTGCACTGGCCCTTATCCATGAACCTGAAATCTGCATTCTTGATGAACCGATGAGCGGACTTGATCCGCTGGGTCGGAGACTGGTAGCAGACTTGATTCTGGATATGCGCAAAATGGGCAAGACTGTATTTTTCAGCTCGCATATTTTGAGTGACATTGAAAGCCTCTGTGACCGGATTGGTATATTGAACGAGGGAAAACTTCTTTTTTGCGGTCTCCTTGAAGACTTTGTTGAGGAATCAAAAGGGCTTGAAGCTGCGTTTATTAAAATTATAGAAACAGACAGAAAGGCAAAAGAATGAAGAATATCTGGTTGTTAGCGCAAATTACCTGCAAAGAGGGTCTCCGGAATCGTGCTTTATTAGGGATTCTATTTTTTGCAGTTCTTCTTTGTGTGGTCAATCTGATTTTTACCAACATGTTTGCTTACGATTTAGGTAAAGTGGCAGTTGACGTGGGCTTGTCCGTTGTATCTATCTCAGGTTTGGCTATTATTTTTTTTATGGGAATAAATTTGATGGCCAAAGATTTAGACAAACGAACCATTTATATGATCCTTTCACGACCGATTTCCCGTTGGCAATATATTGTCGGGAAATTTTTCGGACTGGGGTTTTTGGTCTTGATATCGGTTATTATTCTTGGCCTTTTTGCTGCAGGTTCTGTAAAATTTATTATGTTAACCGCTCCGAATTACATCCCGCCTGATTTTTCATGGGCAACTTTTTTAATAGCGTTAATCTATATATTTCTTTCTTTATTGATCGTTACCTCCATAGCCCTCCTTTTTATAAGTGCAACATCCAGTTCATTTTTGGCCATGATAATTACATCCGGCAGTTATTTTATAGGGCAAAATGTGGAAATAGTCCGCAAAATGTATTGCCAGGCCGAAGATGATTCAGGCAATGAGGTGTCTAAGCAGCTTGTTGAGATTATTTCATGGATTTTTCCAAATTTAGCTATTTTTGATCTTAAAACAACGGCTGCTTATGGTCTACCGCTTATTACTTCGGAATTACTTTGGCATATGTTATATGGAATAAGCTATATTGGAATGATTCTAATTATTGCCATAGTAATTTTTCAGCGTAGAGAATTAACATGAAAAAAGGCTTAATAATTTCATTGGTTCTATTTTTTTTGTTTTCCTTGTCTGCTTATTTGTGCGCACGCACAAAGATTTATGACCAGCGCACCGATGTGAAAGAAATACATGCTACTGCCTCACAATTGTCTCCAGAAGTTATCAGAAGCCTTGCCGGTGAATTTAAGGGGATTATGGCCGACTACTTCCTTCTTGAGGCAGCAACCGTTATCGGTGCGCAAAATAAGTTGAATGCTGAGGATTGGAAAGCAATATCTCGACTGTTTAAACAATCCATGGCCCTTGATCCGTATTTTAAACAAACTTATTATCTAATTCAGGCAACCTTGCCGTGGGAAGCCAAAATGCCTGAACGTGCAATTGAACTCCTTAAAACATCAAGCCGGTATCGTTCCTGGGACTGGCAACCAGACTTTTATATTGGATTTGATTATTATTATCATCTTAAAGATAATCTGAACGGTTCGAAATATCTTATGGAAGCATCAAAAAAGCCAGGTGCTTCCCCATTATTAGGAATGCTGGGTGCGCGTTTATCTCAAAAAGGGGGGCAAACAAAAACAGGAATTGTCTTTTTAAGGACAATGTATGCAAATGAAAAGAATGAAGATACAAAAAAACAGATAAAACAGAGGATGGATGCACTTGAAGGAGTTTTAATACTTGAAGAAGCAATAGAAAAATTTACCTTGAAGTTTGACCGTTCTCCTAAAAATCTTGATGAATTAATAACTGCTGAAATTTTGTCCGTCATACCTGAAAATCCTTATTCTGATACATATTTTTATGATCATAAAACGGGCATAATTTCTTATGATACTGCGTTTTAAACAGTGCTCAAACACACTGACATATTTATATGAAACACCATAGCCCGGAAATTCATATCTCCACTTCTGCAATGTCTTTTTCAAGTTTTTTATCCGAATTTATTTTGCATTGTTTGGTTTGTATAAAAACCTCCTTTTTGTTACGGCTCAATTAAATAAAA
>JANNUH010000019.1:0-1642 GCA_031395015.1 Desulfobacterales bacterium
CGAATACGTGGACATTTTTTTTAAATATCTGGCAAATACAGACAACAGCATCACGAGAACAGATGCTATTGAGGCAGTTGAAACAATTTTTCAAGGTAGAGGTGTTGATATGGTTAAAGGATGGGCAAAAGAATATGTGGAAGAAGGGATGGAGAAAGGGATGGAGAAAGGGATGCTCTTTGATGCCAGGGAGATGGTTTTAGAAGCCCTTGACATAAAGTTCAGTAATGTCCCGGCAGATGTCCACGCACAAATACAGGCCTTGAACAATAGACTCTTGCTGAAAAGATTACATAGGTCTGCCATTCAGAGCAAGGACATTGATGGATTCAGGAAATCCATACAGGAGTTGATATCAGAGTCTTGAGGATTTTAGCAGCAGGGGGATATGCCAATGCAAAATTTCAATATTAAAGTCGAGGTATTCAGAGAAGATGATCTTTATGTTGCCCTCTGTCCGTCACTTAATGTATCCAGTTATGGAGAATCCATTGAGGAAGCAACAAAATCCCTGATTGAGGCTGTTGAAGCTTTCATTGAAGAATGTGTGAATATGGATACGCTTGAGGATGTTCTTGAGGAATCAGGTTTTATAAAAATAAATGAAATTTGGCAACCAAGGCAGGCTATAAACGAAGAAAGCCTGGCTTTAGCCATTTAGCATGAGCACTCATAAAATATACCGATCCACTACGGTAATCAAATCAAGCCCGAAAAATGTTCCGGTCACTCATATTCGTACAAACATGACAACTGCAGGTATTTCCAGGGAAAGGTATTTTGAACTTCTGGACATAGTCTCCTTAATGGATATCAGAGTCTTGCGAATTTCAGTCACCCGGGCCGGTGCTATCCCCCATACAACAAAGGCATCCTGCGGCACATCCGACCCAAAGCAGGGTCTCACGGAGGCTGCCCGATTCGACCGTTCCACAAATGGAGCTGCGTAGAAAGTATTCATAGAACATCAACGGCCCTTCCGATTCAAATTTTTATCGTTTACTCTTGAAGCAACACAAGGGTTGTGTTATTTTATAAGCTTAGTCATCAATTTAATAACGGGGGCAATCATGACCGCAACTAAAATCCGGACAAATGTCTATCTCGATGAAAATGTCAAAGAAAAAGCCAAAGAGATTTACAAAAGGTATGGCGTCAATTTAAGCGAAGCCATCAATATGTTTTTAGTACAATCTGTTTTAGAAAGAGGGCTTCCTTTTGAAATGAAAATACCCAATGACGAGACTATCAATGCAATGAATGAAATTCGCGAAGGAAAAACCGAATCCATATCTTTTGAAAAACTTCAGGAAGAAGCCAAGCAGTGATCAATTTAGAACGAACTAAGACTTTTATCAAAGACATATCCAGAATTAAATTTACCGATACCCAATATAGCAAATACATTCTTTATGTTGGTAAACTTCTTCAGGAAGAAGCCTTGCCGTATGAAGCAAGAGATCATCATCTTGTGGGCAATTGGGGAACGTTTAGAGAGTTTCATATTTATATGAAACACCATAGCCCGGAAATTCATATCTCCACTTCTGCAATGTCTTTTTCAAGTTTTTTATCCGAATTTATTTTGCATTGTTTGGTTTGTATAAAAACCTCCTTTTTGTTACGGCTCAATTAAATAAAA
>JANNUH010000033.1:0-85196 GCA_031395015.1 Desulfobacterales bacterium
TTCCGCCAATTGATAGTGTTTGTTTATCACGCGGTTAAGCCGCCATGCTGTTTGAGCGAAGAATGAGCGAGTTCATGGCGGTCAGCAAAGGTAATCTTAGAATTTGTAGCAATATCCATCCAGCGGACGTAAGGTGATCACTCTGGAACGGGTTATGCAAAATTTCTTATGGCAAATATCCAGAGAAGTATATATATGATTGACAAAATACCGCCAGAAGCATACTATTCTTTAAATAGACGGGGGATAAGTTGAATAGTAAAGAGATCATCAAAGTTATCGAGTCGGACGGATGGCAACTGATCCGGGTTAATGGTAGTCATCATCACTTCAAACACCCTGTTAAACCGGGCCTGGTTACTATTCCACACCCGAAAAGGACGTTGCCAATAGGCACGATCAAAAACATATTTAAACAAGCAGGCTTGAAATGAAATATCCTATCGCCATTCAAAAAGATCCTGATTCCTGTTTTGGGATTTCGGTCCCTGACCTGCCGGGCTGTTTTTCAGCCGGTGAAACCCTCGAAGAAGCTCTAAGAAATACCCAAGAGGCAATCTCGGGCCATCTGGAGATTTTGGCCGAGGGTGGTACAATTGCTCCGGCACCTTCGGAAATTGACAGTCATTACTCAAATCCCGATTATACTGCGTCGACCTGGGCTTTTATTGATGTTAATGTCTCTTCTTTCCTTGGCGGAACAGAAAAGGCAACCGTCACCTTGCCAAAGTTGCTTATCAGGAAGATAGATGCAGCCGTAGCGGCTGGTGTGGCAAAAAGCAGATCTGCGTTTCTCGCTGACTCTGCCTTGAAAGCGTTGGGGGGTCGGTAAATAAAGATAGCGAGGGGCTTCGCCCCTGTTCAAAATTTGACTCCGAGCCTTTTAATGGCTCTCCGTCTGAAACAATGTATGGGGTTCTAAAAACCCTACTCTTTTTAAAGCTATCAAATAGGGAAAGATCATTGAAATGTGTGTAAATTTTCTTTTTTCCGGGATCAGGGGTAAATTTCCCTGAGTTTTGGTTTCTCGCAAGGAAAGCAGACAGAACGACCCGGCCGGTAGGTGTGATCCGTCAATTCTCTACAGAGCTTTAACAGCTCTTTTTCCTGATCCACCTCGAACCGAAGGGCATTGATGGTATTCCTTTTGTTTCTCCGGCAGAGAAGATACTGCCGGAGAAACATTTTCAAAGGAAATTTATCCGGCGGAGCGGACGCACAATGTTTCAGTCGGCACGCTTCCCAGGGTAGACTTTCGGTTTTGTTCCCGGGAATTCAGGCTCTCGCTTCTGATTACATGCCTTTTTATAAATCGGCAGATGTTCGTACCGAACCATCAATTTTAAATCCTTTAAATAATCGAATCACACAAATGACCGAATGACCCGCCCCGGTCCCTTATCGTTTCCTGACCAGACCTGCCAGCCCGATCAGACCTGAGCCCAGGAGCCAGAAAGTACCGGGCTCGGGGACCGCGGACGCAGACGCGGAAACTTGTACTTGTCCGCTGCTAACGGCCAACCCTAAGATGCGGCCACCATCACCGGCGGTGAGCTGGTTGCCGCCGAACATGCCGAAGTACCAGGCGTCGAGCGAATTGGTGGTAGCATACTCCGTGCCGGACCAGTATGAAGAGTTAACTAAATTGCCAAAATCTCCGCGTTCCATTAAACCATATCCAGACTGGGATCCGCCGCTCGTATTGTAATATCCAAGATTGCCGAGCTCTGTATAAAACAGATGCCCCATCTCGGAACTGGTGATATTGTATCCGCCTGTGGTGGCGCCGGTAGTACTATATACATAAAGGCCATCCACCGTCGAGGGCAGGCGCCAGACACCAAAGGCAACCGTATAGCCGGGGGTATTATAGGTCAGGGCTCAGTTCACATTCAGCTCTGCGGCCCATTTTTTCTGATTTGTCCAGGTATTAGTTGGTTCGGTATAATCCAGCCACACCCGAGACTGGCCGTTGTGGTCATCATCCCAGATCAGATTGTAGGCTGTTCCGGTCCCGTTGAACTGAGCCGTTCCGATGGTGATCAGGGTTGCATTTGCCGAACCCACCGTCGCCAATAATAAAAACAGCCCGCATAAAAATACTGAAATCTTTTTCATTCAATCCTCCTTTTAAAATAGTTTATTGTTTCCAACTTTTCAAACTTCCTGTTTAATGCAATCTTTGTTTCATAGTCTTGACAATTCTTCTCAAGATAGCCGATAGCCTTGACTGAAAGTCTTTTTGGAAACAAATCATTTGGCATCACCCTTCGTCTACCCCAAAAACTCAGAATAAACCCTTAAAAAATCTTTTTTACATTGGCTTTTTTTGTGAAAAACAATACCACAACAATATGAAAACAATTTCATAGCTGTCGGGTACTTCCATAATATAGACCCAAAATTTCCCGGAGCCGTTCGCAAAGGTTTTCTTAACCTTGACAAATAAAAACGACTCTTATATTTAAAAAGTCGTGAGATTTTTTAAAGACAGTTCAATGAATAATATAAGGAGCGATGAATGAACATTTTATTTTTCGGACCCAACGGAAGCGGCAAGGGAACCCAGGGAGCCATCCTGAAAGACAAATATAAAATTGCCCATATTGAATCCGGTGCCATTTTCCGTGACAATATCAAGGGCGGCACAGAGCTTGGCAAAAAAGCCAAAGCCTATATTGACAAGGGAGACCTTGTTCCCGATGAAATCACCATCCCCATGATTCTCGACAGGATCAAACAGGATGACTGCAAACAAGGCTGGCTCCTGGACGGATTCCCGAGAAACAAGGTCCAGGCGGAAAAACTCGACGCATCCCTTAAAGAAGCCGGGATCAAGCTTACCTATGTCATTGAAATGCTTCTGGACCGCCAGATTGCAAAAGACCGGATCATGGGACGCCGTCTGTGTGAAAAAGACAACAACCATCCCAACAATATTTTTATTGATGCCATCAAACCCAATGGAGATAAATGCCGGGTCTGCGGCGGTGCATTAACCAAGCGCGATGATGACCAGGATGCGACTGCCATTGATAAACGCCATTCCATCTATTATGACACAAAGACCGGAACCCTTGCCGCCACCTATTATTTCAGAGATCTGGCAGCCAAAGACGGAGTGAAATACCTCACCCTGGCCGGTGAAAAAGATATGAAATCGGTGACCAACGAATTGGTTTCCAAGCTCTAACCCATCGTATTGCCACACTTTATAGCGCCTTTCCGCCTTTTTTGCAGGGCGGAAAGGCGTTTTTTCCCTTGATTTTCCTCTTTTTGTCTGTTACAAGATCGGGTTATAAATATTTAAGGATATTTAAATACACTATGAAAGGGGCGATGTTTCTTGAAAGAAATTGTAGTCAAGGTTATTGATAATGATGTCGAGCGTGCGTTACGGATATTAAAGAAAAAAATCCAGAATGACGGCCTCTTCAAACGTCTTAAAGTTAAAAAGCATTTTGAAAAACCATGTCAGTACAGACGGCGTAAGATGAGAGAAGCGGTTAGAAGACAAAGAATTGCGGCCTCACGTTCCCGTAGAAGAAACGGTTAACAAAAATTACAAATACTCCCGGCATTAATTTTTTTAAAATTTCTGCCGGGTTTTTTATTTTAAGAAAATGACGAAACTATCTTACCGGGAATGTCTTAAGACCATTTACAAGCTGGGCCGTTTCGGTATCAAACTTGAGCTTGAGACCATTGAAGATATTTTACATCGTCTTGGCAATCCCCACCAGAAATTCAGGACGGTTCATGTTGCCGGAACCAACGGCAAGGGCTCCACTGCCACCTATATTGGATCAATCCTTCAAAAAACAGGGTTTAAAACCGGGGTCTATACCTCACCCCACCTGGTCCGGTTTAATGAGAGGATCACCATCAACGGGAAAGAAATCTCCAATGATGAGGTAGTAGATGCCTATGAAGCGGTTCACGCTGCTGATATTGGCAAAAGAAAAGCCACCTATTTTGAGATCGCCACAGCCATGGGGTTTTATCATTTTGCAAAAGAGGCCGTGGACTGGGTGGTCGTTGAAACCGGCATGGGCGGACGGTTTGATGCCACTAATGTCATCCTGCCTGAAGTCAGTGTCATCACCAATCTGTCCATGGAGCATGGGGAATATCTCGGGAACACCATCAAGGCCCTGGCCTGGGAAAAAGGCGGGATCATCAAACCGGGCGTTCCTGCTGTCACGGCTGTTTCCCAGCCTTCCGGCTGTTCGGTTCTTCAAAATATTGCAAAGGAAAAATCCGCTGATCTCTTGTTTTATAAAAAAGATTTTTCCATGAGAAAGACCGCAGGAAAGGAAACTTACACCTATGATGGGCTTGAGAATCATTTTAACCGTCTGGTGAAACCCCTGCCGGGGGAACACCAGAAAGAGAATCTGAGCCTTGCCCTGGCAGCCTGTGAACTCATTTTCAAAAAATACAAGGGCAAGGACCCACGCTATGATTTCACCGAAACCCTGGTAAAGGAAGGGCTTTTGCAAGCCCGGTGGCCGGGGCGGCTTGAGCATGTCATGGATAACCCCCTGGTGATCCTTGACGGAGCCCACAATCTGAATGCCGTAAAGGTTCTCGGAAAATATCTTTCTTCCTTTCTAAAGGGGCGACAACTGACCCTAGTTTTGGGCATTCTCGATGACAAGCCCCATGAAAAAATGCTTGAACATCTTGTGCCCCTTGCAGGCCGGGTGATTATCACAAAAGCAAAGATCGACCGGAGCCTTGACCCGTCCATACTGAAAAAGGCGGCTGAGAGGTTGACCCAACGCCCAGTGACCATCATCAAAGATGTAAAAGAAGCCGTGACCCATGCCATCAAAACTTCTGAGGGCACGGATGTCGTCTGTGTGGCCGGGTCTCTCTATGTGGTAGGTGAAGCCAGAGAAAAATTTGATAATAACCTTGATCAATCGGCAAAGTTCAATTAGTATATGGCCCAATGCGCCCGTAGTCCAGTGGATAGGATGTCAGCCTCCGAAGCTGAAGATCGCTGGTTCGATCCCAGCCGGGCGCACCACACCTTCTTAAATGAATTCCTCACTTAACATAGGCCTCATCAGCTACCGGAGCAACCCCCACTGCGGGGGCCAGGGTGTTTATATCCGGAACCTGAGCCGGGCTCTTTCAGACCTCGGGCACAGGGTTGAAGTGATCTCGGGACCGCCGGACCTGCCCCTGGACCCCGGCGTGACCCTCACAAAGCTTCCGACCCTGGATCTTTACAACCCTGACGATCTGTTTCGAACTCCCCGCCTTGAAGAACTCAAGGATTTTGTCAACCTCATCGAATGGCTGGATGTTTCTGCCATGGGATATCCTGAGCCCCTGACATTCGGGATGCGGGTGAAACGCCATCTTGCCGAAACAAAAAAGCGATTTGATATCATCCATGACAATCAATGCCTGTCCTATGGTATTTTATCTCTGGCAAGGCATATGCCGGTGACGGCCACCATTCATCACCCCATGACCGTGGACCGTAGGCTGGCGGTTCAAAGCACAAAATCCTTTTATAAAAAACTCAAGGTCCTTAGGTGGTATTCCTTTATCGGTATGCAGAAAAAGGTAGCAAGGCAGCTCAGCCACATCATCACAGTGTCTGAGAGTTCTAAAAAAGACATTGCAAAAGAATTCAGCATTCCTGAATCCAAATTTTTAACCATTCCCATCGGCATTGATACCGATCTTTTTTATCCCATGGAAACCATACAAAAAGAGCCCGGCCGCATCATTGTCACCAACAGCGCGGATACCCCCTTAAAAGGACTGTATCATCTGCTTTTTGCGGTTCACGATATATTAAAAATCCGGCCTGTAAAACTGGTTGTCATCGGGACGCCCAAAGAAAACGGGGGCATTGAAAAGCTCGTCAAAAAACTTGATCTTGGAAGGCACATCCATTTTACCGGCCGCATTGATCATGACCGATTTGTAAAAGAATATGCCAGGGCCGAACTTGCCGTGGTGCCTTCCCTGTATGAAGGGTTCGGGCTCCCTGTGGGAGAAGCCATGGCCTGCCGGGTCCCGGTCATCTGCACCACAGGCGGCGCCCTGCCCGAAGTGGCCGGGGATGCGGCAAGACTTGTGCCGCCGGGCAATGCGCAGGCCTTGAGAGATGCCATCCTGGAACTTCTGGATGACCCATTAAAGCGAGAAGCCCTTGCCGAGAAAGGATATGAGCGGGTCTTAAAGGAATTTACCTGGGAAAAAACCGCCATCCGCACCGTTGACGCCTACCGGGAGATTATCCGTGCTTACCATTGATTTTGACCGGCTGAACATTCAGCGAGGCGACCGGGTCCTGGATATCGGGTGTGGCGAAGGCCGGCATACCATTGAAGCCTGCCGAAAGAAGGGAACCTGCTGCGTGGGAGCGGATTTTATATTTGACAACCTTATTGAAACCCGGAAAAAGCTGGAATTTCATCAAGAGATAAATGATATCCACTGCCAAACCATTGATCTCTCCTGCATGGATGTGACCCGACTGCCCTTTAAAAGCAACAGCTTTGATATCGTTATCTGTTCGGAGGTTCTGGAACATATCAAGGATGATAAAAAAGCCGTTTCTGAACTTGTGAGAATATTAAAACCGGGGAAAATCCTGGCCGTCAGCGTCCCAAGATATTGGCCGGAAAAAATCTGCTGGATCTTGTCCCATGAATATTCCAATACCCCCATGGGCCATGTCCGGATTTATAAAAAAGCTACATTGATCAGAATGATTGAATCCTTTAAAGTAAATTTTCTTTTTTCCCATTACAGCCACAGCCTCCATGCCCCGTTCTGGTGGCTGAAATGCCTTACAGGTCCCGGCAGAACAGATTCAATCCCCGTCAATCTGTATCACCGGCTCCTGGTCTGGGATTTAATGAAAAAACCCGCCGTCACAAGGTTCATTGACAGACTCTTCAACCCCATCCTTGGAAAAAGCCTGGTTCTCTATTTTAAAAAATCTTAGAATCTGATACGCTTTTTTGCCCAGACCCTGACCCTTTTAAACCAGGAGCCCTTATATGAATAGACTGTCCTTGCTTTTTTTTATTTTTTTGATCCCTGTCCTTGTTCAATCCTGTGCCACACTAAGGAGGGATGTGATGAGAAAAGACCCCCTCATCGGAACCATTATCGATACCCAGACCTCTTTGCCCGTGGAGTTTGACACCCTGATCAAAAGGATCAGTGCCTATGATGTGATTTATCTGTCTGAAAAGCATGACAATCCAGATCACCACGCCATGCAGCAGCGCGTCATAAAAAGCCTGATTGAAAGCGGCCTCACCCCCCTCATCGGGTTTGAATTCTTTTCCATGGAAGATACGCCTGATCTTCTCAATCTCATGGATTCGGGAAAGGTTTCCCATTCAAAGGGCCTTATAAAAATCATTGAAACCGATTTAAGGAAAAAACTGGGGTGGGACACCCAGCCCGATGCCATGTGGGCCTATTATTATGATCTTCTGGCCCTGGCCCGGGAACACAATCTTGAGGTCGCAGGCATTGATCTTCCTGAAACTTTAAAAAAACGGATTACAAGAAAGGGAATCAACGGGATCACACCCATTGAAAAAGAACAGATATTTTCAACCTCTCCGCCGGGTCAGGCCTATAAGGACTATATGTTCTCCATATTCAAGGATGTCCACTGCGGCATGGGAAATGAACAAATGCAGACCAGGCTCTACGATACCTGGCTTGCCAGGAACGACAAAATGGCCTTATCCATCACAAGGCTTAAACAGCACAGCAAAGGCCCCCTTGTTGTCATCATCGGCGGCGGCCATACCGAATACGGCCTGGGCGTCATCAACAGGGTGGCGGCCATTGATCCGAATCTTCGCCAGATCAATTTCGCCTTCAGGGAAATCAGCACAGCCCCTGCCGATCTGTCGGAATACCTTGCCCCCCTTGATCTGGAAGGATTCAAAAAAGTGCCTCCGGCAGATTTTCTCTTTTTTACCCAGAGAGTTTCCTATGATGATCCGTGCGAAGAGTTCAGAAAATCCATGCAGAAAATGAAAAAACCATCGCTGAATTAAAATTTTTCTTGACGGAAAACCACACCCCAGGTAATTATTGGATGGTCGTCCAACCAATAACTTGATTAAACAAAAAGGACCCTGATGCCCGGAACCGATAAAGACCCTAAAGAACAGATCATCCTCAGTGCAGTCAAAACAATTCTGGCACAAAAAGGGTATATAGGCACCACCATCAGTCTCGTGGCCCAAGAAGCCGAGGTGTCCAGGGGACTTTTACACTATTATTTTAAAAACAAGGATGAAATGCTGGCAAGGGTAATCAAGGAAAACATGGAAATCAGCATTGTCATGATCATTTCCGTATTTGACCATCATCAAACACCCCAAGGCTATGCAAAAGGGATTGTTGATCTTTTGAGGGATGTCATGGAGCATGACCCTGATTTTTTCAGCCTGTTTTTCGAAGGCTTTGCCGTGGCAAGGCATAGTGAAATCGTCAACAATGAGCTGGCAGTGCTTTACGGAAAATTCAGAAAAGCGCTTGAAACATGCCTTCAAAGCGCCTGTAACCGAAAAGCGATCTCCCCTGCCCTCCCGGTCGAAACCCTGGCTGCCATCATCACAGGAATCATTGACGGCATGGGGCTTCAGCTTTTAACCGAACCAGACCTGTGCCGAAATGAAACCGTATGGAAAGGAATTGAAGCTGCTATTGTTGATCTGTTCTGCAAAGACAGATAAGAAAAAATTTTAACTTTTCATTGGCTGGCCGTCCAGCCAATGAAAAATGCAAAGGAGAAGAAAATGGAAAGTCGATTCATCACCTTAAAAAGTAATTTGAAAATTCATACCCTGATTCGTGGAGACAAAACACACCCAGCCCTTGTCCTGCTTCACGGATGGCCTTCCAGCAGTCTTTTGTGGCGGCATCTGATCCCGGAATTATCAAAGCAGTTTTATGTACTGGCCCCGGACCTTCCAGGCCACGAAAAATCAGACAAACCGGAAGCCGCCATATACGATCTTGATCTATTCCGCGGGTTTATCCTTGATTTTCTCGATGCCTTTAACCTTTCAGCCGCCCACCTCTGCGTTCACGATCTTGGCGGCATGGCCGGTTTAAGCTTTGCCGTCCGGCACCCGGAACGGATCGACAAATTTATCGTCATGAATACAAGTCCTTATCCGGACTGGTCACTTGCTCTCCAGGCATCCATTTTTCTATTAAAACAAAACCGCCTGAGCCGGTTTTTCCTGAACC
Organism: Desulfobacterales bacterium; assembly: GCA_031395015.1. Classification (GTDB taxonomy): domain Bacteria; phylum Desulfobacterota; class Desulfobacteria; order Desulfobacterales; family Desulfobacteraceae; genus Desulfobacula. The sequence continues at coordinate 9,262 of JANNUH010000033.1, forward strand.
GGTTTGTATTCAGGGAAGTCCTCAAAAACGGATTCTACAGCAAGCAATTGGTCACACCGGATATCGTTGATATTTTCAGGGCTCCCCGGACAGGGTCAAAACAAGACCGGAATGCGTTTTCAAGAACCCTTGCCGTCCCGCCGGAACTCATGGTGGAAAACCGGGAGGCCTTGCAGAGAATCAATATCCCCACCTTGATCCTCTGGGGCAGAAAAGATGTGTTTTTTCCCTTTAAAATTGCAAGAATGCTTCATGAGGACATTAAAACATCCAGGCTTGTCGCCGTTGAAAAGGCAGGGCATTTCCTGCAGACAGAGCAGCCGGAATTCATCCTCCGGGAAATGATGGGGTTTTTGACTCAAAACGAAATATCACTAAAATGAATACGTTGAAATGCCTTTACAGACGTGGGAAATATTGATACGGAATTCCTGATTCGGATTTTTTATTTATGGGGGCGGTTATCACTCAAAGTTACAGGATAAACGGAACCGCATAATTACTTGTTAATCTATACATAAACTTGAATTACTTGAATGTTCATTAACCGCTCCAAGAAGAGGAGACAACAGCAAGATGACCATTAGTAAGAAAATAGCCATGAATTTCTTTAATCAAGCGGGACTTGACAGTTAATGACTACTGTCAATGATCAGATCCTGAGTGCTGACGAGGTGATCTGTCGGAATATCGAGTCGCTCTGTGATCAGCGAGCATTGCTCTCCCAGAACATCCTCTCACAGCTCCGGAATCTGGTTGAGGCAGTTGCGGTTCGTCTCCACACGGGCTTACCTGATGCTGAGTTCAAGTACACCAATGTAGAACCGGGCCTTGCCTTCGTCAAGAGCAAGGGAAGGCTCAACTTCCTCGCCAATTTTCATAAATTGATTCAAAAAAGTGCTTCCCATTACACGCTGGACGGGGATGCTTCTGAGCGTTTGATGCTCAAGTACTACGAGTACCTTTACCGTATCCGTGGCTTGCTTCAAGACATCTGTGACGTCTCAGTGCTGGTGAACCTCGAAGACTTCCCTGTTGACCTCGATCCATCGCTACTGGAGTATCACGAGAAGATCGCCGTGAGAATTGAGGATACCCGGTCAACTCTCCGGAATCGCAGTAACCCTGATCGATACTATATCCACAAAACGCGTCCATTCTTCCTCAACGGCCGCATCTACTACGAGGTCACCTTCTACCGCGCCATCAACAAGGTGAGCAAGTTCGACCGCATCATTGCCTTTACAGATATCGACATAAATGACAAGTATGCAGCCATGTTGATACTTCAGTCGGACTCGATCGAAGTGCTCGGCCAGACAATGCCGATCATGATCATCCGCAAGTGGAAGGTCTCGATCCGTCCGTGCGAGTTCAATAACTTCGCACGCCTCTTAGGATTTGCTATAACCGTTCGGATCAAGTCGAAGGAGTATAAATACCTGATGAATGGGCTGACGGCGGGTTCAGGCAGTCTGCTCGACCTTCTTGACATCCCCGACGATAAGTACGCAGCGGTAAAGGCGGCAGGTACGGTTGGTATCACCGAGCCGCAGGTCTTTTCTGTCTTGGATAAGGCGCGCCACATAGTACGATCAGCCGCTCCGGGCCAAAACGTCCTTCGATATCTCATGCTGCGGATGCACAACCAGATCCTCAAGCCACAGTATTACCGGGAGGGGTGTAGTCTTCTCTCCGGGTTGAACCTTCAATATGGCTGTATCCCCTTTGACACTATGCCGTTTTGTACATCCCTGCCAGGGCATAACCCTCGGTACTGGGACCTCGTAGAGAGCCTTGACACGACCAGCCGGAACCACGAGATGCTTGTTCGACGCGTGAAGAACAACGTGGAGCGTCATGGAATCCTCTATACGCCCGTGGTCGACCTTGAGGACTTCGGGGACGTCAATGGATTGATCGCCACTTACAACAACAGGCTTTACTACAAGCATAAGGAGCGCAGGCTCCTGTTCGACAAGAAGCACATCTTCATCTGCGGGTATGAGAACGACACCTTCTCAATCGTCGAGAAACTTCAGGAGTACGCATCATCCGGGATCGCGGGCTACACACAAGCCGTCGATCGCTGGCTTGATGAAACACTCCTACGCATTGATGACCCGGCCAAGGTGGATGCGCTCAAACAGCTGTTCAGCCATTCGCACGTCGCTCTGATATACGGAGCGGCTGGCACTGGCAAGTCAACGATGGCGAACCACATCGCACATTACTTCAACGACAAAGAGAAACTCTTTCTCGCGCACACCAACCCAGCAATAGACAACCTCAAGCGCAGAGTAACCGCGCAGAACTCGGTATTCCGGACGATCAGCAGCCAGCTATACAGGAGTGCCTTCGACCCGGAGTACGACCTACTCATCATTGACGAATGCAGCACCGTGAGCAACGCCGACCTGATCAAAGTGATAGAGAAGACCTCCTTCAAGCTGCTCGTACTCGTCGGTGACGTCTACCAGATTGAGTCTATCCAGTTCGGAAACTGGTTCGGAATCATCCGTTCATTCATCCCGAGTACGTCAGTGTTCGAGCTGACGACGCCCTTCAGAACCAAGAATGACGCTCTCTTGAGTTTCTGGAACAAGGTTCGGAACATTGAAGACGACATCGCCGAAATCATGGCCAAAAATGGGTACTCGACCTTACTTGACAAAACATTGTTCGAAACCCAAGGCCAAGACGAGATTATCCTTTGCTTGAACTACGACGGCCTTTATGGCATCAACAACATCAACCGATTTCTGCAGAGCAGCAACCAAGGCGCAGCAACCACCTGGCGCGTGTCCACCTACAAAATCGGGGACCCTGTCCTCTTCTACGAGAGCGAGCGGTTCCGACCAGTGATTTATAACAACTTAAAGGGTCGGATCGTCGGTATCGACCACGCCCCTGGGCGAGTCCAGTTCGATGTCGAGCTCGAGCGGCCGCTTAGCGAGTTGGATGTTGTTGGTGATGAACTCGAATGGATGGGCGGCTCGACGGTGCGTTTCAACGTCTACGAGTACGATGACACCAGCGACGAAGACGACGACTCACTGAACACCACTGTGCCATTCCAGGTCGCCTACGCAGTGTCGATCCACAAGGCGCAAGGTCTAGAGTATGACTCCGTCAAGATTGTAATCACTGATGCCAATGAAGACGACATCACACACAGCATCTTTTACACAGCCATAACTCGGGCACGTAAGCGTCTGCGGATCTTCTGGACGCCCGAGACGCAAGAGGGTGTCCTACAGCGCCTCCGCCAAAGCACCGAACCAAAGGATGTCTATCTTCTCGCTAACCGTCGTGGCCTTACGCCGATGAGAGGATGAGTGAAGTGAGGCCACACCTTGATTATTGTTGAAATACAAAAAAGGAGATAGAAATGAAAAGAATCATGATATTCATCGTTGGCCTGATCATGCTGGCTTTCTTTGTGGATAGTGTGTCCGCTATTGACATACAAAAAAAAGGCACTGACTGATCAGAAAAAAGTAACGGCACCTGTTACAAAAAAGACGGATACAAAAATAGATGCAAAAAAAATACCGATTAGTTCAAGTGATTAGTCCACGGACGAGAAGAATAAAAATGATGGTGGAGCTTCTAATAGTAAGCAACAACACGAAAAAGCCAAAGACATTATCAACAACCTTAAGTAGAAGTATTGAAGACAGATTTTGCCACGCTCCCCGTTGAGCTACCGGAGGACAAAAAAAGCGAAATCCAACACAATTTTTAAAGTGGTACCCAAAAAAAAATTACAGCAACCGAAAGACTGAAATCGATTTTAAATCTATCTTAAATAATGGAAACAATGAATTTTTTTTTACAGCAGCAGCATTTGATGATCAGCATTGAAAAAGAGGGCCCTGCAAAACGGGTCAAACAGACTTTCCCTTTGCGGTTTGGCCGATATTCGGAAATCAAAACCCGGGATTTTGAGTTCTGCTTTAACCTGAACGGAGAAATCAGATCCATCCGGGGGCTCAGCCCGGACTGGCCCCATCCGGCAGAGCAGTTTAAACGGACGGTGGGAAACGACTGGGTGTATTATACAGTGGGGGATAAAAGCGGTTATGACGGGGTGGTTTCCTGGATGGGAGAGTATTATCTGCCCTGCCTGCCTTATCCCAGCAACCCGGTTTGGGAAATCAAATATTTCTCCAACCCCGTGGTCATGAGCGCCCTGGCAGAATGGTCCCAATTGTATGCCAACCTGTATATGGCCCATTCAAAGGGGATGTATCCCCATGCAAACAGTTTGATTGAACGGATACTGGCCCATGACGACCGGGTTCTTTATGAGCGTTCTCAAGAGCTCTGCAGAATCATCGGCGGCAGGGTTTCAGTCCTTCCGCCAGACACGCGGCATGTGGATTATGATATCATTCCGCTGAACATCAGCGATGGATGTCTTTATCATTGTAAATTCTGCTGTGTTAAATCGGATCAGAACTTTCAAAAAAGATCAAAAGAGAATATCCAAAAACAGATTGAGGATTTGAAACATCATTTTGGCGCAGACCTGGTCAATTATCATGCCCTTTTCCTTGGAAATCATGATGCGCTTGCCGCAGGTGAAGAATTAATCCGCTTTTCCGCAGAAGAGGCGTATCGCACCTTTGGGTTCAAGCCGCGCATGGATCAAAAGCCTTTTCTGTATCTCTTCGGCAGTGTGGGATCATTCTTAAAATCAGACCCGGCAGTATTTGAAAGATTGAATCAACTGCCCTTTTATACCTATATCAATATCGGGTTTGAATCCATTGATCCGGAGACCCTCTCCCTGATCGGCAAACCAATTATATCCGAACAGGTAAAAGAGGCCTTTGAAAAAATGATAGACATCAATGAAGCGTTTGACGGGATAGAAGTCACGGGTAATTTCATTGCCGGAGACAATTTATCCCCGGACCATTACGGTTCCCTGGCCCATCTGTTAAAACATGCAAATGTAAAAAGAAAATCAAAAGGGGCGATTTATTTATCACCGCTAAAGGATAGCCCTAAGAAAAGAGAACTTTTGCCACGATTTTATACAATAAAAGAGGAAAGCCGGCTGCCGGTATTTGTTTATCTTATCCAGCGACTATAAATCAAAGGAGTCTAACATGAAAGTATTTGCCATTAATTCCAGTGCCCGGGTGGGTGGGCAGAGCAAAACCGAACTGATTTTGAATCAGTTGATTAAAGGGATGAAAGAAGAAGGGGCCGAGGTTGAGGTTGTCAATATTTTCAAAAAAAAGATCAATTATTGCATCGGATGTTTTACCTGCTGGACCAAAACGCCGGGTGAATGTGTGCATCGCGATGATATGAGTAAGGAGCTTTTTCCCAGATACATGGCAAGCGATCTATGTATCATGGCAACGCCTCTGTTTCACTATACCCTTAACGCAAATCTGAAAACATTTATTGAGCGCACCCTGCCCTTTGCCCAACCCTTTTTTGAAATGAAAAACGGTGTCACCCGGCACCCGCTGCGGCAGGTGCCGCCTCCTGTTGTGGCTCTCTCTGTAGCCGGTTTCCCCGAGCATTCCGTTTTTGATCAGTTAAGCGCATATATGAAGCATCTGTATGGGAAACGTCTAATAGCCGAGATTTACATTCCCGGTGCCGAAAGCATGGAGCGAAATACTGCCGATCCTTTGGTCAAATCAGTCCTGGATGCAATAACCCAGGGAGGAAGGGAGCTGGTCAGGAACAAAACCATCTCTGCCGGAACAATGAAGGCAATCCATACGCCTGTCACGGATTTCAAAACCCTGGCTGTCCTTGGCAATATTTTCTGGCAGACCTGCATTGACGAAGGGGTAACGCCTAAAGAATTTGATAAGCTGGGACTGATGCCGCGACCCAACTCCCTGGAGTCCTTCCTGGCCCTGATGAAAGCGGGGTTTAATCCCAAAAAGGCACAGGGATTTAAAGGAAGTTTTCAATTTATTTTCTCAGGTAAACAGGAGGACTCCTGCTATTTTACCATCGATCAAAATGAAATCCATTGCAGCCTGGGATCATCGGTAAAACAAGACATCACAATCATCACGCCCTTTGAAGTCTGGATGGATATCATCACAAAAAAAGCAAATGGTCCGCAGATGTTTATGGAGCAAAAATATAAGGTTGAAGGAGATATCAATCTTCTGATAAAAATGAGTGAGGTTTTCGGTTGAATCTTTCATCTGCTGATTATTTTGGGAGTTACCGGGAAGGAAACAGACTGCCAGCCCAAGTGAAACCCCTCCCCTGTGACAATGGAATCCGGGGTGACCGGAACATGGCCCGACTCAGGCAGAATGACCTGCATGGGGCAGTCCTGTAAAATATCTTTTTCAATATCCACTCCAGGCATCACTTCAATGAGCATCATGCCTTTTTTTGTTAATTGGAATACACCCACATTGGTCACATACAAGACTGTTTTCCCCTTTTTCAAGGCCTGTTCGCCGCTCATGGTAATTTCGCTGACATGTTTGATGAATTTATGGGTGCCGGGTTTGACAATGCAAAGCTTTTTGTCCCGGATTTCCATTTGTGCATTGGCCATCCAGGACCCCACAAAGATAAGGGTCTCGGCCGCGGCACAGAAATCCGGAAATCCGCCTGGGCCCACATAGTTTAAGGGGCCTTCGCCCCGCCTGGAAACGTTGACGTTTCCCTGGCTGTCCACTTCCAGTATTCCTAGGATTGCACAATCCAGATGTTCATAGCACAGATGAAACACCTGGGCCGAAGATATGATTTCTCTTGGGTTGATCCCTGCTCCGAAATAAATGCCAGGTGCGGGAAGGCCGCCGATTACTCCGGTTTCGGACATGAAGGTCACGTCATTAAACAGACCGCCGGTATGTATCAGCCGGGCCACTTCTTCGGGAAGCCCCACGCCGATGATGATATTACAGCATTTTTTCACAAACCGGGTAAAGGTCGATGCTGCCAGCCGGGCCAGGGCATCTTCCACTTTTCCCCGGATCGGGGTAATGCCCAGAACGCGGTTGACAAACTGAAGTTCTTCCATGGCTGCGTGGGGGTCAACTTTGGCGCCCTCGGTGAACATGGGCCAGAATTTTTTCTGGGGCACTGCTACCGTCTGCTCGTTGCGGGGATGAACCACCACCGCATCCACCATGTCCGCGGCCAGAAAAATATCATCCGGTTGTTTATCAATGATTTCCGCCACACTGACCAGCACCTGTCCGCCATTTGCCCTGGCTGCCAGCGCTGACTCATAATTTTCCGTAAACAGGGCACAGTTTTTCACATATATATTGCCCTCCTGGTCTGCGGCCGGGGCGATGAAAAAAGTCGCCTCTATTTTGGGGAGGCTATACCGCAGCTTGTTTCCCACAACCTCGGCCATACTTTTTCCTTTTCCAGGGACGACCACAGTGCCGTTGCCCACCCTGGGATCCAGGAAGGTACCGACCCCGGTGTCGCTTTCGATAAAAAACCGGCCCCGGCCCTGGGCTTCGATGAGCAGGGTCTCAATGCCCTGGGGAAGGGTGTGCAGTTCCACAGCGCCCTGATCCGCCAGCTTCAATATGGACTTGAGGGTTTCAAGGTGACCGCCAATAAACCGGGTAATCAAACCGGGATGCTTGCCCATTTCCTCCAGAGTACCCGGAATCCGGCCCCGGCCGCCCTGGGCCCCGACAATGATATGGGTGAGCCCTCTGGGATGACCGATTTCAAGGAAATTTCGTTCAATGGCCCAGAACCAGACCGATGGCCGCGCATTCCCGGCCATGCCGCAGGAAAAGGTTGTGGCCCCGTCGGGTATCAGGCGGACCGCTTCCATGGCCGTCATGAATTTTGGATTATCAATCCCCCGGGGCTTATACTCCAGATCATTTTTCTTCCATGTCAGCCGCCAGCGCAGAATGGTAGACAGCAGTCGAATTTTTGTAGATAAATCCATAGCAATTCCTTTCCAATGAGTAAAAAAAGCAAGCAACCGACAACCTGCACCCAAGCATCCAATATCCTTATTCATCAATTGAACAGGGAATGAGCAAGGAACGTGCCAGACGACCATAACTATTTCAAACCCTATCTATATGATTTTATAATCAATATTTGATGCCCGCATCGCACCCGGCAGAAAGCATGCCCAAAGATGATAAAAATGCTGACAGACTGTAAAATAGATTACAGCCGAGCCTCTTGCAGAAATAATATTTAATATTTTCTGAATCAGAGCAAAGCTTATGATTGTTGAAAAGCTGCTACTGTGGTATATTTCAGTTGTTTAATCATGACAAAAAGCAACTGGACCAGAGGAGCAGCTTTATGACAAAATTATCACAGATTTGGTTTGAGGTACAACAAGTTCTTTTCCCTTTTATTGAAAAAGAGATCGAAGAACCGCTGAAAGGGATGCAAAAAAAACCGGCATGGGAAGAAATAAAGGCCGCAAGCAATGCATGACTATCTGTCCGAATTGTTTTGAAAAAATAACCCGATTAAACGAAAACGTCTCTGAACTTTTATCCGCTGTGTCTTTCTCTGTTCTGGATTTTTTTACTGATTTTTAAATAGATGGATCTTTTTCCCCGGCAAAATAAATCACGGCTGCGACCAGACCCAGCAGAATGCCGACAAAATGATGGATTGCCAGAAGACTTTTCCTCTCCAGGCAGATAAACAGTGCATAAAAGAAAAACGGCCAGAGAAGCGCTCCATTTTTCTTTAAACAATACAGCCAGGCCCCTACCTGGGAAAAGACAGCATTGCTTGAGCCATAATCCACTTCGCCAAGGACATGACCCCAGAGCGAAGGTGAAAAGGGTTTTATAATGAGGTAAAGAAGGCCATGACTGAATGGATTGGACATCCAGAGACCCAATGCTGAAACCATGAGAAACAGCCTCGGCCCAAAGACGTACTCCAGAGCCCCTCCGAAAATGAGAAAGGATAATTGATCTCCAAACAGATGTAATCCGTGATTGTGGAATAACGGCCCGATAAAAACACCCTGGCAGGTCACATTCCCAGGGACATAACCGGAATAATCAAACTCGTTCTGTCCAAACCGGGTAAAAACCTTAAGGGCATGCAGGCTTATAAACAGGGCAAAGAAAGAAAGGGTCCATTTCAGTCGGAAAAGATGCGCCGACAGGGACGCATCCTTTGGCACAGGCACAGGTTTTACGGCATTCCTCAGGACAAGGCCTCCTTTGAAAACCAGGCGATTTCTTTTGATAAATTCCATGAAGAAGTCGGGGGAGAGATGAAGTGCGGATACCATTCTGATCATTTTAAAGAAGCTGTCACAGCTACCGGCCGCATAAAGAGGTTGCCAGGAAGTCGGTTTCATTTTCAATTTAAACTGATAAAGGGTTTTGAAATTATAGCCCAGACGCCATTTCTCAAAAAGCCATGCCAATTTCTCATGGTCCCGTTCTCCAGGGAGCAGGGCCGCAAGCGGGCTCATTCCCAGGCGCACCTCCCGAATGCCTTCTTCATGCAGGGTCCTCATGGTCTCAATGATCAGCAGCTCCGATGTCGCACTCCTGGCATCGGAGCTTACCAGGACATCGTTCAGGAAATACCCTGAAACCCGTAAATCCTGATACATCGGGCAGGCTGTGAGGACAGCAGCGACCCGATCGCGGTCAAAAAGGGCGAAATAGCGTTTCTCCTCTTTCAGTTCCATTGGGACCACAGCATTCAGAAAACCCAGGGGCGCCAGCTTTTTTCTGCTCAGCCAGTCTTCGGTAAGGTCCTGGATCCTGTCCTTGTAATGGGTCAGCTCATGTGGAAGGATTTCTTTTATTCCGGCTCCCCGCCGCTTCAGGCTCATGGCGATTGGAAAGCTTTTCAAAAGGGCCATCGGATCAGAAAAATAGTCCCTGAGAGTGAAAAGCGGTTCAGCACCCACCTGCCAGATCGAAAGACCTGCTTCTTTCAATTCTCCTGCCAGCTTTCCGGAAATGGGCAGCGCGAGTCTGGTCTTTTTCTGAAACCGGGAATCAGCAAAAAAACTCAGTAACATTTGCCTTCTTTTATCTTCCGGGCCAAAGGGTTCGTTGGCTGCGGCCACAACCGACGCTGTTTCAAGATAGCGGATCTCTCCAAGACCGTCCGGCAGCAGAAATGATGAAAAATGAGGATAGAAGGATATCAGAGAGCTGGTGCGGTCACCATGTAGTTTTAAGAATCTGAAAGAAGGATCGGCGCTCATTGGAAACACCCGATCCTGAAATAAAGAAAGGCCCGGACGCTAATCTCTTTACTGACGACGAATGTTCCAAAATCATGCAGCAGGGCCGAAGCGCCCAAAGATGCATAAGCGATCTTGATTTTCCGGCTCAGGACAAGGCCATTGCAGCCCGCTACAGTGATCAGTGACAGTATTTTGCCCGTTCCGTCCATTTGTCGCTCCTATCTGAAAAAAATATCCCTCTTTATATCAAAGCTCGCAGAAGATTAATGGGCAGCCTTGCTTTTGTCAAGGAAAAGCATGCAACCTGTTATTGATCCTCTGTTGGCATGGGAGTTCGAGACAAAAAATGAACTCCATATCATTAACCCGTATATTTCAGATTAGGGTGTATGTCCGGAAACCTTTTTCTTTTCCTTGACAAAAAGGAAAGATTTAACATAGCATACCCGGTAAAATGGCGATGAACGATAAAAAGGCCCTGTTCCCAGACCGGGAGGCCGTTTCTAAAAAAGCGAGGTTTGCATGTTTGTAATCATAGGCGCTGTGATTGTGGCTGGTTCGGTTATCGGCGGATATCTCATGGCGAACGGGCAGCTAAGCATTCTTTTCCAACCTGCCGAGCTTGTCATTATCGGTGGTGCTGCCTTGGGATCTTTTGTTATTGCTTCCCCGAAAAAAGTCATGAAAAATGTTTTTGGAAGCCTTAAAAAGGTTTTCACTACAAAAGCCCAGGGCAAGGACTTCTATCTTCAGGTATTGTGTCTTCTCTTTGACATATTTGCAAAGATGAGAAAAGAAGGCCTGCTGGCCTTGGAAAAGGATCTTGAATCCCCGGACAACAGCCCGATTTTCCAGAAATATCCCGATATCATCAAAAACCATCACCTGGTTGCCTTTATCTGTGACAATCTTAACGTTATTGTTTCCATTTCCGTCCAGCCCCATGAAATCGAAAGCCTCATGGACATCGACATAGAGGTTAACCATGAGAGTGAGCTGGTGGCCGCATCAAGCCTTAATACCGTTTCCGACTCTCTGCCGGGTCTGGGTATTGTTGCCGCCGTTCTTGGTGTTGTCGTCACCATGGGTAAGATCAACGAACCCCCCGAAATATTAGGCAAATCCATCGGTGCAGCCCTTATCGGAACCTTTCTGGGTATTCTGATGTGCTATGGATTTCTAGGCCCCGTCGCCTCAAATATAGGTCATCTCGTAAGAGAAGAGGGCGTGGCCTTCAATATGGTAAAAGTGTCTCTCATCGCCTATATGCAGACCACATCCCCACAGATGGCGGTTGAGTTTGGACGCAGAGCCATTGCCAGCCACGACAGACCTACGTTTGCAGAACTTCAGGACAATATTAAAAAAGGCGGCGCCGCAAAAAAATAACATCAGATTACAGGATATGAGCAATGGCCGGTGAAGGCGGGAAAAAAAAAGAAGGCAATATCATTATAAAGAAGGTCAAGAAGGGTGGACATGGCGGTCATCACGGCGGCGCATGGAAAGTTGCCTATGCCGACTTTGTAACCGCCATGATGGCTTTTTTCCTTCTCATGTGGCTGCTCAATGCCGTCAAGCCTGAAACAAAAGAGGCCCTTTCCAAATATTTCAAGGGTGAAGAACTGCCTACCGAAGGTGCGCCGCCAACGACCAGCACCGATATTGATCTCCCTCCTTCTGAACCTGCTGATGGTTTGAGCCAGTCCATGGAGCTTGAGGAGAATATGCGTGAGATTGTCGACCAGATGCTCTCCGATCTGAAAGATCAGATTGTGATAACGCTTGCCGACGGAAATGTGAGAATTGAGATTGTTGACAAGGAACGGAATCCTCTGTTTGCCAGCGGAAGTTCCGAATTGAGCGAGACTGCAAAAAAAATCATCAAAGAAATGACCAAAGCGCTGATTGGCCTTCCCAACAAGGTCATTATTGAAGGCCATACCGATTCGGTTAATTTTTCTACTACCCGATATACAAACTGGGAATTATCAACCGAGAGAGCATCCGCGGCACGAAAGGTTCTTGAAACCAGCGGCCTTCTTCCCGAGCGCATTGCGCTGGTTGCAGGGTACGCATCCACAATCCCGTTTGTAAAGAAAAACCCGACCAGTCCTGAAAACAGGAGAATAAGTATCGTCGTGCTTCCCCCCAATAAGAATCTCAGGAATCTATATAAGGATTAGAGCAGCAGGATTAATTCTCAGCCGATCAGATAGGTGGCGGTTCCGGTGGCGATCCTGAGCTCGGTTTCATTATAAAGATCAATTTTGGCCACCACAATCCTGGAGCCTGCCCGGATCACCCGGCTCAGGCATTTAAAGGACAGGCCCTTGCCCGGCCTCAGATAATCCACCCGCATGTCAATGGTGGCGGAAGAAATGAGTTTTTTCTCTATGACCTCAATGGGTTTATTCTGGTGATATCTGGCACAGGAAAGGAGGGCGGAAAGCCCGCCGGTCAAATCAATGACCGAGGCAGTGACCCCGCCGTGCAGAATACCTGCAACGGGATTTCCAATCAGGTCTTTTTTCATGTTAAAGCTTGTGACCGCATCCCCGGTTTCATAATCCAGAAGGTCAATGTCTATCCCAAGAACCTTGTTGAAGGGGAGCATGTCAAGGTAGTAGACCCTGATTCTGTCAAGGACTGTGTTGATCATTTCCGTTTTTTCTACATCCGTTTTTTCCATATCATAAATTTCCTTATTTTCTTTTCAGTACGCCAAGGGTTTTTGTCATTTCAAGCGCATCATAATCTCCGGATTGAAGCGCTGTTTCATAAACCCTGCGAGGGGCCTGCCCTCCTTTTTCAGGGTCAAAAAAGATATCGTGGATAACAAGGAATCCTTTGGGTTTGATATGCCGGGCCCAGGTCAGGTAATCTGAACAGGCGGCCTCAAAAGAGTGACCCCCATCGATGAACACCATGGAAAGCGGGGTCTGCCACATCTTCCCGGCCACCTGTGAAGATGCGACAATGGGAATGACAACCCCATCAAGGCCCGCCTTTTCCAGTGTTTTCCTGAAAAACGGGAAGGTGTTCACGGTTTCTGATGCCGGATCAAACAGGTCCGGGTCAAAATAGGTCTCTCCGGGCTGCTGTTCTTCAGATCCTCTGTGATGGTCAATGGAATAGAGAATGGATTTTTTTTCTTTACAGGCTGATCCGATGATATAGGCGGATTTTCCGCAATAGCTTCCGATTTCAAGGATCGGCCCCATTGATGCCGCCTGGAGCGAAAGGTCGTAAAGCCTTTTAGCTTCTTCTTCATCCATGAAGCCCTTGATGCTGCGCCAGAAATCAAAATCAATCTTCATCATAGGTTCTTACCAGAATTTCCCGGGGTTTTGACCCGATCTGGGGCCCCACAATGCCCTCGTGTTCCATCATTTCAATGAGCCGGGCTGCGCGGTTATATCCTATGCGCAACCGTCTCTGCACATAGGAAATGGAAGCCTGACGGGTTTGGGTCACAAGGGCCACGGCCTCATCATATTTATCATCATAATCCGATTCTTCGAATTCTTTTTCTTCCTCATCATCGCCGCCGGTCAAGGTGATATCATCCAGATAATCCGGTGCCCTCTGATCTTTCAAAAACCTTGTGATCTTTCCGATCTCGTGCTCGGAAATATAAGCCCCCTGGATTCGGACAAGCTTTCCGGTTCCCGGCGGGCAGAACAGCATATCCCCGTTGCCCAGAAGGCTTTCCGGGCCGCCGCCGTCAAAAATGGTTCTCGCATCCACCTTGGATGACACCTGAAAAGAAATCCGGGTGGGAAAATTGGCCTTGATGCTTCCCGTCAAAACATCCACGGAGGGCCGCTGGGTGGCGACGATCAAATGAATCCCGGCGGCCCTGGCCATCTGGGCCAGCCGTGTCAAGGCAAATTCAACATCTTTGGATGCCACCATCATGAGATCGGCCAGCTCATCCACGATGACCACAATATAGGGCAGCTTTTCAAGCCTTATTTCCTTTTCCGGATCATCAACAGCTCTGACAGGCTTTGAGGCCACCATGGCATTATACTGGACGATATTCCGGAATCCCGTCTGTTCCAGGACTTCATACCGGCGCTCCATTTCCCGCACGGCCCAGAAAAGGGCATTGGTGGCCTTTTTCATATCCGTTACCACGGGAGAAATCAGGTGGGGGATATCATTATATACGGAAAGTTCTATCCTTTTCGGATCAATCATGATCATTTTGACATCATCAGGTGTGGCCTTATACAAAAGGCTGATGATCATGGAATTGAGGCCCACGCTCTTTCCGGTTCCCGTTGCCCCGGCAATGAGAAGATGGGGCATGGAATCCATTTTGGTGACCACGGGTTTTCCGAGAAGGTCTTTTCCAAGTCCCAGGGTCAGAAGTGAGGGGGACTGGGCAAATTCCCTGGATGCAATCAATTCCCTTAAATTGACGATTTCTCTTTCATCATTGGGGATTTCAATCCCCACCACATCCCGGCCCGGAATGGGGGCCACAATCCGGATGCTGATAGCGCTTAAAGCCAGGGCCAGATCATCGGACAGCCCGGCAATCTTGCTGATCTTGATCCCGGCGGCAGGTTTATATTCAAAGGTGGTAATCACAGGGCCGGGAAGAATTTCCACCACTTCGCCGAACACATTAAAATCATTGAGTTTACTTTCCAGTATCCTTGATTTTTCCTTGAGAAGCTCGGTATCGATATTTTTCTTCACCTTTTTCTTCTCATCCAGAAATGAAATCAAAGGCAGCTTGAATTGAATTTTTTCCCGGATGTCTTTGAAAACCGGTTCAGGGATGAAATCAGAATCCTCAGCTTCAAGAACCACAATTGCCGGTTCAAAATAAGATTCGGGTTCGGGAAGCTCTTTTCTTTCCGGGATTCTTTCAGGCAGTTTGATAAAAGGTTCTTCATTGTCTCTGATCGGCGTGATATCGATCTGACGATTTCTTTCTTGCCTTTCCGTAATCCAGCCATTGTATTTTTCTTTAACGAAATCAATGAGTTCCTGGAACCCTTCCTGGATCTCTTTTATGATTTCACCGGTTTTCTGATTGAAAAAGGCAACCAGGGTAATGAGGGAAATACCAGTGGTCAGGATAAACCCGACCAGGATGAAAAATACCAGGATAATCACACACCCGGCGATATTGGCATATTTCAGCAGAAAAGCGGCGATTGAAATACCGATGACTCCGCCCGATGAAATGCGGGTGCCCAGCACCATGTATTCGGTTCTGACAAGAAAGAGCAGCCCTCCCGTGCAGATGATCAGAAGAAAGCCGCCCAGAATGGTCAATCCAATGACTTTTCCCGATCTCCCCTTCAGGAACCAGGCCCCGGTCAGGCCTAAAATAAGGGGAATCCAGAAGGCACCCAGCCCGAAAAGAAAGATAAAAAACCCGGCCATATGGGCCCCTAAAAGCCCGAATGAATTATGGATGGTTTTAGGAACCGTAAAAAAACTGTTTCCCACACAGGGGTCTGAGGCATGATAGCTGAAAAGACTTACTCCGGTTAATATGACAAGGAATAAAAAAAGAATAGCGGTGAGTTCTTTTTTCATACTTCGATAATCACCGGAACGATGAGGGGCTTTCGATTAATGGCAAAGGCAAAATATTGTTTCAGGGCCTTTTGAAGTTTTTTACGGAGGATTTCAATCCGGTCTTCACGGCCGGCTTCGATTTCTTCAACAATTTCAAGGATCACACATTGGGCATCATCCACCAGGTATCCCGTTGCCGCATCAAAGACAAAGCCTTTGGAAATCAGTTCCGGGCCATACAGAACCACCCCGGTTTCCTCGTCGATGATCATGGTGACCACAACAAGACCGCCTTCGGATAATTCCCGCCTTTCCTTTAACACGCTTCGACCCACATCCCCGATGCCTTTTCCGTCCACAAGAACTCTGCCGGTGTGGACACTGCCTTCTATTCTGCAGCCTGTCTCATCAAAGGCAATGATCTTGCCGTCTTCCACCACAAAGACATTTTCCCTTGGCATGCCTATGCCTTCGGCAAGTCTTGCATGAACCACAAGGTGTCTATATTCTCCGTGAACCGGGATAAAATACCGGGGTTTGATGAGATTCAGCATGAGTTTTAATTCTTCCTGGTGGGCATGACCCGAGGTGTGGATCTGGGCAATCTTTGAATAGACCACGTCAGCCCCCCGGCGGTAGAGCTTGTTGATGATGTTGGAAATGGCTTTTTCATTGCCCGGGATATATTTGGAGGATAAAATAACGCAATCCCCTTTTTTGATATTGATGTGCTTATGAATGCCCGAGGCCATCCGGACCAGGGCGGACATGGGTTCACCCTGGCTGCCGGTGGTGATGATAAGGATTTCGTCATCCCGGTATTTATTGATCTGTTTCACATCCACAATGGTATAGGGAGGACAATGAATGTATCCCAGTTCCGTGGCCACGGCAATGATCTGGTCCATGCTCCGCCCATTGAAAATGACTTTCCTATGATTCCGGACGGCGATATCAATGATCTGCTGGATTCTGAATACATTGGATGCAAACAGGGCGATCACTATCCTGCCCGGAGCGGCAATGATATATTTTTCAAGGTTCTTTGCCACTTCCTGCTCACTCATGGTATACCCTTCCACCTCAACATTGGTGGAATCCGACAGCAAGGCCAGGACCCCTGCTTCGCCGAATCTGGCAAAGGTAGAGATATCCGTGTTTTTCAGCGGATCTGCATCATGGCTGATCCTGAAATCTCCGGTATGGACCACAACACCCTCAGGGGTTTTGATGGCAAGCCCGACCCCGTCTGCCGTACTGTGGCTCACCCGGATAAATTCAATTTCAAAGGGATCTATGGTAAGGGTTTCGCCGGGATTCACAAGGTTTAAATCAATGTATTTGTTCAATTCAAATTCAATGAGCTTGTTCCTGACAATCCCCAGGGTAAAGGCGGTTCCGTAGACCGGAAGCCGGATTTCCTTTAAAAGATAGGGTAAGGCACCAATATGATCCTCATGGGCATGGGTAAGAATGACGGCCTGTAATTTATCCCGGTTTTCCCGGATATAGTCCATGGCCGGGATGACAATATCCACGCCCAGCATATAGTCTTCAGGAAACATGAGCCCGGCATCAATGATGAACATGACATCGTCATATTCAATCACCATCATATTCAGGCCGATTTCGCCAAGGCCGCCCAATGGAATTATTTTCAGCATCCGGATATCCTAATCAATGGACTTAAATGCGAATGTCAAGCTTTTCAAGAATGGCGTCAACCTGATCCATGAGCCGGTTGCGCTGTTCCTGTGTCGCATAATCCATGCAATCGCATTTGATTTTTTTTTCAATTCTTACCAGAAATTCACAGGACAGATAAGATTCTTCCAGCATCAGGGCAAAAACATGGGGTCGACAATCCCCATGGCTTTTCTGAACCGGTGTCAGGACGTCCTGATCCAGTTCAAGCCAGTAGACCCCGCCTATTGTCGAGGATCTGAGATATTGGTCAAGATAAGCCTTTAATTTCTGATGATCCTCAAGCCGCAACCCGTCTATTACATACTGTTTCATAGGGAATTTAATTAACACAGGTTCAGCCGGATATGCAACCCGTTATTTTAATTTATCGATCCGCTCTTTCTGGGATTGAATCCGGCTTTTCCATTCAACATCGGTTTTTATATACATTTCTGCCAGGTGATTGAATTCCTTTGCCTGGGCCGCATTGGCTTTCATGAGCCATGCCTCGGCAAGATAATAATAATTTTCCCCATTCCTGGGATTCAGATTGACTGCCCGTTCCAGAACCCGGATGGCCTCATCGGGTTTTTTGTTTTTCAGATGGGCCTGCCCCTGTTCGGAAAAATTCAGGGCAGCCAGGGCCATGGGGCTTTGTTTATCTTGAGGCGGGTCTGCCGGTTTTTCCTTCCTGGGTGGAAGCGGTTTTGATACCGGTGGCCTTTCTATTGGTTTAGGAGCCGGTTCCTGGCTTTCTTTAGGGGGAAGATGTCGGGTTTCTTCGGGCTTCGAAGGCTCGGGCTTTGGCGCAAAGACCGAGCACCCGGTCAGAAATATCAGGCACAGGCCCATGACGATCCATTTAAAAAGAAGGCAGTATTTTTTTGATCCCATTCCAGACCTTTTCTATTTGTGATGAGCACTCATGTTGACGGCAGATGGTTT
The DNA here is from genome assembly GCA_031395015.1 of Desulfobacterales bacterium. Classification (GTDB taxonomy): domain Bacteria; phylum Desulfobacterota; class Desulfobacteria; order Desulfobacterales; family Desulfobacteraceae; genus Desulfobacula. The sequence goes on from JANNUH010000033.1 coordinate 27,614, forward strand.
CCGGCTGGTTTTCCAAAAGGAAAATCTCTTCCACTACTTTGGGACAGCAGCCTTCCTTTGCCAGCTCTCCGCTGTCAGCACAGACACTTAATTTCTCTATCCCCAAAGGAACAGGCAACCATTCCCCGGATACATACTGGGGTAAAGATTTCATCAAATCCGCCCATATGGGAAGAGCCGCCGTTGCACCGGTTGCGTGAACAGAATCATTATTATCAAACCCCACCCAGACCAGAGCTACAAGGTTGGGTGTATAGCCCACAAACCAGGCATCCTGGGAATCATTGGTGGTCCCGGTTTTCCCGGCCACGGGCCAGTCAACCCCCAGTTGTTTCAATGATCTTGCCGTGCCCTCACGTACCACATCCCGCAGGATATCACTCATCATATAGGCTTTTGCCGGTGTTATCAAGCGTTCGATGGTTGCATGACGGCTTTCTATGGTTTTACCGGTCGTATCGGTTACCTCCCGGATGGAAAGCGGAAAGGGAAGCACCCCGTCGGCCGGGAACACGCAATAGGCACGGGCAAGGGACAATGGATCGACTTCAAGGGTTCCCAGGGCCATGGACGGATAGGGGGCATCGGAAACGGAGAAATGAAAGGTCTGAGCCATCTGCGTCACCTTTTCAAGACCGATATCATAGGCCAGATTCACCGTGGCCAGGTTCTGGGACTGGGCCAGGGCTTTGCGGAAACTTATGATCGGGTCTGCCTGGGCATAATAATTTTTGGGTGTCCAGGGCTGGCCGTTGACCGTAAAGGTCCGGGAAGAATTGGAAAGCATGGACAAGGGGGTGTGTTTATCCAGTGCAGCCAGGTATACAAAGGGTTTGAAGGCGCTTCCCGGCTGTCGCCTGGCCTGGGTGGCCCGGTTGAACTGACTGATGCCGTAGTCCCTGCCACCCACCATGGCCAGGATATACCCGGTTTTCGGCTGCATGACAATCACCACTCCCTGGAGGCGCTGCCCAGGATCTTTCCGTTTCAAAGCCGGGTTGGCGGCTTCCAGGCGCTCAAGGCCCTTTTTCAGAGCCTTTTCCGCTGCCGACTGAACCTCTGTATCAATGGTGGTGAAGATGGATAATCCCTCGCTGGAGAGCACCTTACGGCTGTAAAGCGTGGTCAACTGCCCGGTGAGATAGTCCATGAAATAGGGGGCCTGGGGACGATAGTCGCTATACACCGCCGGTTTCACAGGCACTGACCTTGCAGACTGCAGCGCCTCCGATGTAAGCCACTCGTTTTTATGCATGGCGTCCAGCACATCATTTCGCCGGCCTGTGCAGCGCTCAAGATTCCGGTGCGGCGAAAACTGGTTGGGTCCTTTAATCAGTCCTGCAATGACAGCCGCTTCAGACACCGTCAAATCTGCAGCGGCTTTATCAAAAAAGAACCGGGCCGCCTCTCCGATTCCATTGATGGAAACAGACCCCTCCTGGCCGAAATAGATTTCATTCAGATACATTTCCAGGATCGTGTCCTTGTCAAATTTGTATTCCAGAATGCCGGTGATGAGGAGTTCTTTAAATTTCCGGCTCAGGGTCCGCTCCGGTGTGAGAAAATAATTTTTGGCCAGTTGCTGGGTAATGGTGGAGCCGCCCTGACTGAATTCCAATTCCCGCAGATTGGTGAGAACGGCCCGTAAAATCCCTGTTATTTCAATGCCGTGGTGATCATAAAACCCATGGTCTTCGGCCGCCAGAACAGCATGGAGAAGGTGCTTTGGCAATTGCCCCATGGAAATCAGTTGCCGGCGTTCCCGATCCGGGCCGAAATAGAGCATTAACACTTCCGGTTCCAGTTCCAGTATGGCCCCTTTTGTATCCTTGTCGCTCCGGGTGATGGATGTCACACGGGAGTCTTTGAGTCCAACCCATACCGAAGCGCTTTTCTGCTCATGAAAGGGCGAGTGAAACTCATGAAGATAAATCTCAAGAGCTGTCTTTGAAAACCGCATTTCACCCGGCCGGGAAGGGGTGGTTGAGACCGGCCGATAGCCCAGGCGGTCCAGTTTTTCGAGCAAAAGAGGCGGGTTGAGGGTCTGACCGGGATAAAGCAAGGTGATGTCGGAATAGATCTTTGAGGGAAGATCCCAGAGGCGACCGGCAAACCGCTTATCCATGCCTTCCGTCAGATTGGCAAGGTAGAGGACGGTTACTGCTGCAGCACCCCCTAGAAAGAAAAGGCAAAAGATGGCCGGCAGACGTAAAAAACGCCAAATCCGATTTTTTTTATTCATGACAGACTTTTTCATACCGGATGGTTTTAGCACAAATTGATAAGGATAGGCAACCCGTGATCCTAAAATCAGGGCTATTGGCATTTGCATCATTTTATATATTTTGTTTGACAAAAAGGAAGACTCCATCCTATTTCTATCCTGAAACAGCATCCGGCAATTGAAAATCTTGGCTTCCCGGCATCACCGGAAGCCTGTCGGGATTTAAAATATGAGGACCCAGAGGAGGCACACATGAAATTTCTGTACACGTTGGCAATCCTTCTTTTTTCCATGTCTCCGGCCTTTGGCGCCGCGCCGGAAAAAAAAGACACCGACGATTATGTTTCCTTGAGGATATCCGCACGGGTGATCGGCCAATATACAGGCCAATACAGCGAAACCTCTGAAGACCTGTCAAAACACAAGACCTATGTGGATTCCTATACCACATCCTATACCACCGTCACCAAATGGAAGGTCAAGGATCTGGATCAGGCAAACGATGTGGCCGCACTTGAGCTTATTTCCGACAAATATCAGGTGTCCGGCACAGGACAGGGAATGTTGAAGGAGATCACCAAACGCACAACCTATGATCCGGGCAACAAGAAACGAAAGGCCACGGACATTGTTGATTCCAACTGGATGTATAGATTCCCCCAGGACAATCACCCGGTACCGGCTCGGGTGCTTCTCCATAAAAAAGCCAAAACCTTTCGCATCGAGATGAATGCCGTGGGTCCGGATATGCCGGAACTGGAAGGTAAAACCATCCTCACCATTGACGGAAAAAGCAATTCCATGCCCACTCCCATGGCCGCCCCCATTGGCATGACCCTGAGTGTGGCAGCCCAGAATGCCGCCATACCGGATGGTGAATCCGACAAACGCCTCACGGGAAAATTTGATCCGGAAAAACCCTTTGCCGTATCCGGAACGGCAGTATTCAATGCTTCGGAGACCCCGGGCTACAAGATGATGGTCGACAGTCTGGCCCAATCTCTTGGCCCTGGCTCATCCGTCAATGGGGACGGCAAGCTCCATGTCTCCTATACTCTTGCCTGGAACTGCGAGCCCGCGGATATCGAAGCCGTCATTGTACCGGTCGGCAATTATGAAGGCTGGATACCGGAAGCCTCCACCTCGGGCGGCGATCCCGGAAATACCATTATCTTTGAAGTGAAACTCATTGACAAGAAGACCGGTAAAGAACCCAAGGACAAGACCGCCTATTTCCAGTGCGATCTTCTGGAGGTTTCAGAAGAACCCGGCACCTGCATGAACAGCACCTCGGATGGAACAGAGCCGGATTTAAAAATCCTTGCGACGGACAACCCGGACATGGAAACCGTGTCCCCGGACGGAAAAAGCGCCAAGAGCAAAGAAAAGATAAAAAAATGCGATCTGAGCATCAGCTCCTATGACGGCGGAGCCCGCGGCAAACTGAAGATCACAGCCCATCTCAACGACGGCCGAACCGTGCTGGCCCATCTGGAAGGCAAAGAAGGGGATGTATCCCTTCCCTATGATGAGGACGGCAACTATATTGCTGATGCCTGGGAGGATGCCAATGGCGCCAAAGGCAAAGGAGCCGGGACCGATGATGACGAACAGCCCATGGGGGACCGTGACAAGGGGGACGGGCTAACGGTCTGGGAAGAATACCGGGGATTTGTGGAAGACGGGAACCATTTCCGGACCGACCCCAGGAAAAAAGATCTTTTCATCTGTGATACCCTGGGCGGCATGAGCAAAAAAGGCATCAACCGGTTTGCCGCCCTGACCAAACTTGATGTCCATGACAAGCTCACAACGGCTGAATTGGGTTCATCCCGGGTCATTAACCGGAACCGGGGCGGGGATGCCCCCCATGTGGTGGACCAGCACGGGCTGCTTCTGGACAGTTTTAACAACCCCAAATTATATGGCCTGGCCCTGGGCGGTCCCGGCACGCCGAGAGTCGTCAGCCGGGTCCTCATCGACCGCAGTCTTCCTGCAACCGTGACCAAAAACCTCGGCAAAGGCGCAACCAAGACCTATGAATATTATGCAAGGACCTTTGCCCACGAACTTCTCCATTGCTGCAATGTCTGGCATCATGGGAATAAGGACACCGTTGTTTACTGGAAATCAAAAACCGTTGACGGAAAAAAAGGGCTTTTTGAGTATGAGAGTATAGCGGATTGCAACGACCCTGGAAAAGGGTACCCGATCACGGCTTATTTCGGGGAAGATTCAACCCAGATCTATGCTCCGGACCTCCCGCTCTGGGATAACCCCTTTCCCATTGAAAGCGGTGTAACCTGGGGCCAGCATAGCGGTAATGAGGATTGTGTCATGCGGTATGATATCTCCCAGTCAGCTTTCGGCGGCCCTGGTGGCTATGGCGGTCGCTATTGCCTTGTCTGGGAATGCCAGGAACCCGTGGGACAGGGACTGTGCACAAGCCGGGACGGGACAGGAGTGAATGAGCCCGGCCGAAAGCCGACGGACAGGTATTCCGAGGCCTCTTCAGACAGGGGCAACTGTATGGATAAAATATGCGTGAACGATTTGTATCATTAAAGAGGAGTATATCAAATGCTGAAAATGAGATGCATTAAACATTTATTATCTATTTTTATGGCCATATGGATGATGGCTGCCTTGTCGTCCTGTTCCTGCGGAGATGAAAACAAAAAAACCGGGGCAACCTCGGAACCTGCAGCAACAACGCCTTCTCCCGGTTCCATGGAACAAACGCCAGCGGAGATCCAGCCAAAGGAGGAACCGGGACAGCTTGTCATCTCTTCCTCGGCTGACACCGGGGCAGATTTGTATGCCTCATGGCCCCTCATCATCAGCGCCAATCTGTGGAGGAAAATACCGGTCCCGGATGATCAGGGACAAACGCCTGGAGTTTCTCCTGTCACCCTCAAGGCAAAAAGCGGCTCGTGGCGGGAGGCCCTGGTATTGGAGGTGAGAAACGCAGCCGGTGATATTGTGGCATGGCCTTTTCATCCCGTAAACCAGCCCGATGAAAGTCTCAGCCTTGGGGTAGAGGATTCGGCAAATGCCTATTGGTGGCTGGACCCCTCCGAGACCCAGGCCCTGCCCGAGGGCAAATATGCTGTTCATGTTTCATTTAAACCGGATATGATGGACGGGCTTCCGGCTTATATTGCCCTGGACCGGTTTTATTTGACCATCGAAAAAGAACCAAAGCCCCTTGACCCGGCCCTGGAATCGGCAAAGCAATATCAGATGGCCGATTTCTTCCTGTTCAAAGGCGATGCCAAGGCCGCAGGCGAACGGGTGGACAAACTCCTTGCTGCTGACCCGGAAAACATTGGGGGATTGAGTTTAAAATCAAAGCTTCTGGCCAGTGAAGGAAAAAATCTGGAGGCTATAAATGTATTGGGAGATGCGTTAACCATCCATTACAGAAAATACCCAAATGCCGACCCACCCCTGGGACTTCTCCATCAGCGATCCGAAGTATTAAAGGCCCTGGCACCCAAACCCGTAAAAGTTGACGGCAGCAGCCCCTCCAATTAAGGGAGCGTGCATATCTATATATCCAGGCCAAGGAGATTCAAATGAGACTGTTTCTGATGTGTATTGCCCTGATTTTTTCTGCATCTTGGGCATTTTGTGCAGCGCCGAACGATGATAAGGTCACACTCACCATCAACGCCACCTGCGTGGCCGATTCGACATTGACCGACCCGCATGGATTAAGCATGAAAGACAAAATTACCGCCATTCTCAGTGAGCGGGCCGTCTATCGCATTGTCGCGGTCGAAGGAGGGTTACTGGATCTGGAGCTTATCAACCACAGCAATACCGTCAAAATCTCAGGCGGCGGCACCTATAAAGATCCCATCGAGTCCAGATCATGGACGTATATTGCGGGCAAACCTGCAACAAACAATGTTCAAGGCGGCGTCAGTATCGACACCCTGCACGGAACCGGCAAAATCTTTATCGAAGACTTTATGGCAGCCATCGGAGCCAAGGCAAGCCCGGAGGATGTGCAGGCCGGGAGTGCATATGGGGAGGCCGGTATGACGTTTGGCACTGCCACCGGCGAGAGCTTCCCGTCCCAAACTCTTTTTGAATCCAACGAGAGTTTTCTCAAAGGGCTGTACTTTACCTTTGACCCGAAATCAAAGCATATTTCAGCCGGCGGCCAGGCAAATTATAAGCTGACCCGGAAGTCGGAAGACGGATATTATATCGGCTCAGGAAAACTCAACGTGAGCTATCAGGTTCAATCCGGTTTGCCCCCTGCGGGGCCTATGGTCGTATTGATTCCCAAAGGGGATTACAAAAAATGGCTGCCCCGGGCCAAGGGGCCAAATACTCCGGGGAATGCCATCACCTTTGGTATCGAACTCAGGGTTCCCAAAGGTGAAAAGGCCAAGGAAAAGACCGCACAGTTCGAGATTGAGCTGCTCGATACTTCCCGGCACCCCGGCACCACCATGAACAGCCCCTGGACAGGCGTCGATCCTGATCTGAAGATCCTCAGAGTCAACAATCCGGCGCTGTTGAAAATCTCCCCCGATGGCCAGACAGCCAAGACCGCCAAGGGTCTCAAGTCGGCCACCATCACCGTCAGCAGTTTTGACGGGGCTGCCATGGGAAAGCTCTCCGTTCTGGCGCGCATTGATGGGGAAGACACGGTTCTCACCGCTCAACTGGACTCCCATGTTACCGAAGTGAGCATCCCCTACGACCTGGACGGCAACACCATCGCCGATGCCTGGGAAGAGGCGAACGACGTCCTGGGCAAGCCCCTTGACACCGATGAAGACGCCGAGCCCCAGGGGGATCGAAACAATGGTGACGGGCTGACCCTCTGGGAAGAATACCGGGGTTTTCTGGAGGATGGAAAGTATATCCGGACCGATCCCAAGAAAAAAGACCTCTTTATCTGCGACCTGATCGGCGGCCGGAGTAAAAAGGGGATTAACCGGTTTGCCGCCCTCACCAAACTGGATGTCCACCATAGCCTGACCGTGGATGAATTGAATTATACCCGCATCATTAACCGGAACCGGAGTGAGGACTCACCCCATGTGGTGGATCAGCATGGGCTTCTGATGGAAAAATTCACCAAAGATAAAGAAGATTATGACGGTTGGGCAGTCGAAGCACCAGACGCAAGAGGTGTTCTGGATGATCTTGGGACTCCAAAATCAACTACCCGGATTATCCTGGCCCATAATCTCTCTGATAAAATCACAAAAAACCTCGGCAAGGGCGTCACAAAAACTTATGAATACTTTACCCCGGTCGTTGCCCATGAATTGCTTCATGCCTGCAATGTCAGGCATCATGGGGAGGTAGACATAAAGGTTTACTGGAAATCAAAAACCGTTGACGGGAAAAAAGTGCTGTTCGAGTATGAGCGCATAGAGGATTGCAGCCAACCTGAAAAAGGTTATCCGATCAAAGCATACATCGGTGAAGATTCAAACAGTAAATATAACCCGGAAGACCCACTATGGGATACTCCCTTTCCCATTGTACTGGGTGTATACTGTGGTCAGCACAGCGGCAATGAGGATTGTGTCATGCGGTATGATATCTCCCAGGCAGCTTTCAGCGGAGGTGGTGGTCGATTTTGCCTGTTCTGGGAAGGCCAGGAACCTGTGGGCCAGGGGCTGTGCACAAGCTCGGACGGGACAGGGGTGAATGATCCCGGCCGAAAACCAGGATCCCGGTATTACCATGCAGCCAAGGGTAACTGTGCGGATCAAATCTGCGTCAACGATTTGTATCATTAGGAAAAAAACTGAAAAGGAAATAAAAAAATGAAAAATACCATCTTGCGCCTGTTGTTTAACCAGGTACTCTTTGCAGGGCTTATTGTCATGCTGTTGATTTTCAATACAGGGGCGGCTTCGGGGGCGGATATTCAAACGCCGGAGGGATATACCCATTCAAATACACTGCCGGCGGCTTTCTTGACCTTGGTGCCGAAAGGATATACCGTTGAATCACCGCAAATGGTCAAGTACGGCCCCATGGGTGATGTGACCTTCTTTGCCCAGAAAAAGATTACAGGCCGTCATTCAATTTACACCAGCGAATATCATTTTTCTCTCAACATAAAAGAAGCCCCAAGCCAACTGACCAAAATTCAGGGGCCAATGTATCGGACACAACTGGAGCAGAGCATTGAAAAGGAAATGAGCGGCCGCCGCAAAGATGACTCGGACCCCATAACCGGCTATGATCAACCCCGGTTAACCAGGTATGCCTGGGGGGCGGGGGTCACTCAGCGGATTATTCACAAATATATGGGGGCCGGGAAGAGTCCGGCTGAAAAAATAAGCAGGACCGGGCTTGCAAACATAAGCGATAAATAAAGGGAGTCCCCCTGCCGATTGGAAGGCTCCCTTTACAAACAGCGAGGTTTTCGATTCGGGCTATTGGGCCACCAGTTCCACCCGGCGGTTTTTGGCTTTTCCTTCATCGGTTTTGTTGGACGCCACAGGTGATGTCGGACCGGACCCAAAGGGGGTGAGCCGGGCCGCGGCAATGCCGTGCTTACTCACCAGGGCATTCACCACTGAAGCCGCCCGGTCCTGAGACAGTTTGACGTTGGATGCAAACTGGCCCACATTGTCGGTATGCCCCACCACATAGACCTTGAGGCCGGCATCGGCCTTGAGCATTTTCACAATCTCGGCCAGGGCCGGGTCAGACGCTGGTTTCAAATCCGCCTTTCCAGTATCAAAATAAATACCGTAAACCGCTACCCGCCCGGTTTCCTTGATGCTGCCGGACAGGGCGTCGGCATTGGCGACCACATCCTGCTTCATAAGCTGTTTTTCAACCATCTGAACATTATACATCCCGTTGTTGGCCCCGGAGACCTCGGCCCAGACTTCTTTATCCTCTTTGATGATCCGGATAACGGAATACTGGGTTCCGCCGTCTTCATATTCATAGATCTGGGTTCCACCGACGGCTTTGGCTGCATTGACATAATTGCGGATAACCTGCAAACCGCTGGGATGGGTAATGCCTTCATTGGCGTGATAGGCCACAAAGGTACGGCGTCCTTCCACTTTTTCCGTTTTAGCAGACCCTGTCTTGAATTCATACCGGTCAAATTCCAGGGCCTCGTAACTGGAAATACAAAAGCCGGGCATACGGGAAAAAATGTCCGGGTCCTTGCTGCCTGGAATGTCGTTGGGGTCTTTTGCGGCAAGAGCCGGATTCAGTGAGGTCAAACACAGAACCAGAAACAAAACAGATAGAACACTAATGATACGATCTTGCATGGGTTCTCCTTTTCAAATTAATTTTAATTTCATGGATATGAATCGGTCAGACAAAAATTCATTGTATGGGCGAAGTATTATACTTCACCTGGGTCCAATAGGCTACCTTCTCGATGTCCTCAAGACATTTGACCCAGAGATCCCAGGTATCCTTGTTCATTTCATCCATGGCTGCCGCACCCTGCTTGGTCTGGCCCGGCGATTTATTAAACTGCTGAGCCATGGCGGCCATGCCCGCAATATCGCCCCTGGCTTTCATTTCCTGCATCTTCTTTTTCATATCCTGGGCCTCGGCCTTTCCGGCTGACTGGTCCGCCCCGCCGGCCTGGGCAGCGGATCTCCTCTCCTTGCCGTGGGCCTGATTATAAGCCTTTCGATAGATTTTCTCGCCCTCTGATACGGTTCCGCCCTGATCATCGGATACCTGACGGAAATAGGCCATGTGCAGGTTCTTATATTTTTTCTCCAGGGCCTGCAATTCTGCTTCCGAATGCTTGCCGCCCATCATGACCTGGCCTTTTAATTCCCCCAGGGCCGGATGCATATTGTTGTCCGGGGTTTTCTCCTCAGCTTCAAGGAGTTGAACGGATTTTTCCTTGCCGCTGATCTTTTTGTGAATACTCATCTTAAAGGCTTGTTTCCCCCCTGATGCCAGGGGCTCAACGCGATCTCCCTTTTCACTGCCTTTTTCAAAAAATTTTTTAACCGTGCTCAGATTGTCTTTGGTAAGCATCAGGGTGTCGTCGGTTTCAACTGCCTTGACAGCGTTGCCGTATTTCGGCATGGGGCGCGGTGTCAGCACTTCCTCTCCCTCGTCTGCAAAAAGCATGGCACTCCCGCCTGCGATATAGATCAATCCTGCTGCCACAGCCATTATCAGTCTTTTTTTCATCATCAAAAACCTCCTTATGGGTAAGGCCCAGATAATAAGATAGGGAAACAGTTTTTGTCAACAGAACCGAATTTTAAATATTTCCATTGACAAGAAGAAAGTTCCTGTCCTATCACCTTAAATGCTGACTGATGAGACTTGTTGAAAATGGTCTCATTAAACATTCTAATGCAAGGGAACAATAAAATGAAAAACAATACCCCGCCAAACGGTTTTTTGCTTTCAAAAGGTCATTCCTATTATGTTTTCATCCTGCTGTTTCTTCTCTATATGTTTGATTATATCGACAGGCTTATCGTTGTCTCCCTTTTCCCTTTCTTGAAAGCAGACTGGGGGCTTTCGGATACCCAGTGCGGTATGCTCGTTTCCGCTGTTTACTGGTCAATTCTGATTTTTTCATTTCCCGTTTCAATATTTGTAGACCGGTGGAGCCGTAAAAAAAGCATAGGCGTTATGTCGGTATTATGGAGTATCGCCACAATTGCCTGCGCTTTTACAAAAAATTTCCCCCAGCTTTTTGCTGCAAGAACGGCCATCGGGATCGGTGAAGCCGGTTATGCCCCGGGCGGGACTGCAATGATTTCCGCTCTCTTTCCTGAAAAAAAGAGGTCTCTCATGGTGGGCATATGGAACGCCTCCATTCCCATAGGAAGTGCCATCGGCGTTGCTCTCGGAGGATTCATTGCCGTAAAATACGGATGGCGCCATGCCTTTGGAATTGTTGCCCTCCCAGGCCTGATCATCTCTTTTCTTTTCTTTTTTACCAAAGATTATAAGACCATCGATCTTGTCCGGTCTGTAAAGGGGAAAAAAGACAACTCCGGAAACCCGATGAAAATGAGCAAAAGGGATATAATAAAGGAATTTACCGGAACCCCTTCTTTGATTCTGACCTATTTTGCCTTTGCCGGAAACACCTTTCTCACAACGGCAATGCTGAGCTGGCTGCCGACCTATTACAACAGGATTGAAAACATGCCCATGCAGCAGGCTTCTTTCAAGGGAAGCTCCATCATGCTGCTTGCCATTATCGGCTCTCCCCTTGGAGGCTTTCTTGCCGATATGTGGATGAAAAAAAGAGTAAATGCAAGACTTGTTTTCAGCGCTCTCTCTTCCATCACAACATCTGCGGTTTTTTTCTCGGCATTCTATTTTTTTACAGGTCCGTTGCAATATTATATCCTCCTTTTCGGAGGCGTCTGCGCCATAGCCTTTGCATCATCGGCCATAGCCGTGACTCAGGATGTGGTCCACCCCGGATTAAGGGCAACCTCTTACAGTTTATGTGTGATTGTACAGAATCTTCTCGGCAGTTCGGTGGGCCCTCTCTTTGTTGGAGCGATGTCGGATAGATACGATATCAAAACCGCACTCACCCTGGCCTCTCTTTCTTCGCTTGTGGCAGGGGTTCTTTTTTTCATCGGATCATTTTATTATGAAAAAGATCTGGCCAAAGTGGAAAAGATAGCCATTACGGCTGAATAGTTTACTATGCTGAAAGCAATCGCTGAATTGTTCTAAGCGCCCTGTTCCAGTTTTTTTTCATAGGCCTGTCTTATCTTGTCGACAAGTTCGTTCATGGGGGCAGGCTTTATGACATAATCAAAGGCGCCGAGCTGCATGCCGGTGATGCCGGCCTCTACGGATACACCGCCCGTCAGCATGATGACTTCAACCCCGGGCGTGTTGGCTTTGATCCATCTCAAGACCTCTATCCCGCCGATATCAGGCATTTTGACATCCAGAACCACCACATCAAAATCCTTCTGCTTCAGGATTTCCATTGCCATGGATCCGTTTTTTGCATCTTCGGCATCCATTTTACTGTTGATTAGTCTTTTAACCACCAGCTCACGGAAATCATCTTCATCATCAACAACCAGAATCTTTGGTTTATTCATGCCCCACCCTTTTGTCCGTTATCCGGAAATATTCATGGAATACTGGTTTATCCTTGCCACCATAAAGCCCGGCCTGATTTTCAGGAGATCCACCACTGCACTGGATGTCTCCTTTCCAATCGTGTCCACGACAATTTCTTTCAGAAGATCACCTGACTCATTGAAAAGCCCCATCTTTTCACCGGCTTCCAGCCCGTGGCATTGACCCAGCCCGAAAAAGACTTCCAGCCCGCCTGCATTTTTACTGACACGGTATATTTCCGCAAAGCCCTGTTTTGCCATTTCAGTATCAATTTTTCCTGATATGACAAAAATCAGCCCCCCTGTCGATAAGGAAATCAAAAAAAATCCAATGGCCGGGAGCCAGGGCGGCAAACCGGTAAACCGGTTTATGAAAGACAGACTTCCCTGCCTCTGGGCCTTGACGTTGCTATATACATTGACGGTATAAGTTAAAAGCTCCTCCAGTTTCAGCCGGTCTTTGGGTTTGATCTCTGAAGAAAGTCCCGGGAAAGAAATTTTTATAGTATATCTTCCCGGCTTTAAAGCGGAATCGGCTTTGAGTTCAGCTCTCCACATCTTGACGCCAAGCCAGTAGCCCAGGAAAAGAGTTTCATCAAAATTCAGGGCGAGTTCCGAAGAATCCGATACAATACCGATATCACGGGCCGTTTTGGCATCGCCGTAAACATTTCCGGTGATCTTAAAGGAGCGTCCCATAATGATATCCAGATCATTGACCGGTTTTCTGTAGGATGCGGTCAGCGCATCTAAAACGCTGATCAGTGCAATCATGGATGCAATCAGACATACCCGCCCCAGAATCATCCTTTTGTTCATGAGTTTGTTTTTATCCATGGTGCCCTCTTTCTTTTTTTAGCCGGAACCGATTGATACCGGGTGGTACAGGGGACAGCGGCCTTACGCAAAATAGCCGGGGCCGCTGTCTCTTGTATTTTTTGTGCCTGTTATTTCTTGAAAATATCCGTCTTTGTGATATTCATCAGACGCAGTGATTTTCCTTCTTCCTTATAATAGATCCTGATCTCATCACCGGCTGCCCAGGTCTCATCGGGCAGGGTGAAATATTCAATGGGCAGAGAAAAGGATACATAGGTTTTCAAGCGGCTAGAATATATCTGTATGGTTTTGGCAGTTCTGTCCACAATCGGAAATTTCTTGCCTTTTACCAGAGGATCTTCCTTGCCGAGATTGTCCTTTTTCTCAATCAGGGTAAAGGGAATCTCCTTAAACTGCTGAGTTGCCGTATCAAAAATGGTGATACTGTTTTTGGCGACATCCAGCTTCATCCTCTGGCCTACGACCGGGTCTCCGCCCATTTCGTTTTTATCTGTTGGGATTAAAAAGACGGATGGCGGAAGAGATGTGGCCGTGAGATAGTCTGGTTTACCCATTACAAGGCTTTTATCCTCGATAAATGTAACCAGCCCTTTTTCCTTATCAAAGGCGATGGCACGCCCCTGTTTCACCTTGCCCTCTTCATTGCAGCCTGTGAACATCATCAGGATAAGCATTGCGAGCATAAGTCCGATAAACTTCTTCATATTGTTCTCCTTATAAATGGCCTGATTCTCACATCAGTTTATTCTTGGGTTAGTGTCCCTGGTTATCTTTTTTTCTTGGCAGCGACCTCTGCTTTTGCCCCCGCAACCATCTTCAACGTAATGTAAAGCGACATGGCGAAAACAAGGCCCAGCACCAGGGTTGTTGAAGAGTTATTCAGTAATGTTGAATACGCTGGAATTTCCTTGGCCAGAAGTTTCAAAACAATAGAAAAGAAACATCCGATAACGGCAAGGCCGAATGCAATACGGATTCCATATCCCTTGATATATTTAGTCGCTACGGTTCCGATCTGGGCGCCGACTGCTGCGCCGATCAGCATGATAATGGCTGCCACAAGCTCTGTACGGCCTTTCATGGTATAGGTAAAGGCACCGTAAAGACCTGAAATCATAACCTCAAAAAGGTCTGTCCCCACAGCCACATGGGTAGGACAACCCATTAGATAAAGAAGCGCGGGCATGCGGATCAAACCGCCGCCGATACCCAGGATACCGGCCAGCCAGCCTGTAAAAAAACTGATGAAGATGGGGAGCCAGGCTGTACAGGTAATCCCTGATGCTGTAAAATGAATCATGGGGAAGAGTTTGATTTTGTGCAGGGTTTTATGCCATGATATTCCGGTTGATAACTTATCAACTTCCTCGCCCCTGGCGACGGCGTCCCTGTCTTTTTTCTTCTTTTTCGCCACATCGTGAAACACCATCCAGGCAATGAGCGCGAGAAGAGCAAGGTAGAGCAGACGGACAACCATCTCCACATTTCCGAGCCTTTCCAGCCACATGACCATCTGGGCGCCGACTTCAAACCCGACGACGGTACCCACCAGCATGATCAACCCAAGTTTGTAATCCACATTCCCGAATTTGCCGTGACGCATGGTGGATATCAGAGATTTCCCTGCCATGTGGGCAATGTCGGTTCCAATGGCAAAGGCCATGGGAAAACCCAGAATATTAAGACCCGGAGTCACCATCCATGCCCCGCCCATGCCGAAGAATCCACCGATAATTCCCACACCCACGCCGAGAATAACAAGACCCGGCCAGAAAATTGTAACTCCTGAAATAGGCATCAGTACATATAGCCAATCCATAAATATATCCTCCATCAATTAAATAGTATCAAAAATTCAATATCAATGTTCCGACAGTTCCCTGTGTTCCAGATCGATCCCGATGCCCTTCATGACGATATCTGCTATGGTTCCGAAAAGAAAACCGATAACCGGTATCAATACGATGGTGAGCAGGGAAAAATACAGATGGCTCTCATTATAAAGGGTTCCCCATGCCTTCAAAATTCCCGAAAGTAGCCTAGTATCCGCCACAATGATAACCAAGTCCGCTTTTTCACCGGCAGCAAAAACTGCCTGGGGCAGAAGTGCGGCCATCATGAGAACAAAAATGCTTATTTTCGTCCCGATTCCTTTCATCATTTCCTCCATCTCCATTTAATGTTATTTTTAACCTTCAATCCTCTTCACTATATTCAAAGCCCATCATCCAGGCTTTGGGTTCCTGTATCCGGATATACCAAGTTTCATGCCATGATGGTTCTGATCGGATAATAATTTTCATGACCCTTATTTTACAGGGGATTGAAAGGCAAAGGGGGGGGGGGACCCGCCATCCTGTTGAACAGCTCTGGAACAATAAACCTGTCGAATTTCTTTACACCTTGCAAAAAAAATAAGACTGTACCTGTAAAAAAAAGATCAAAAAAAAACCTTGGACCGGAGTCAAAAACCCCTGCTCTTAAACAAAAGAAGGAAGATGCAGTGAACGGCATCTTTTTTGATTGTGTCTTTCTCAATAATCTCTTATTACTATTCTGATTGCCGGGCAATTCAGCATCACAGGATTGTTGAACAGAACAGGAAAGGCAACCATACAAAAGGAATTTTCTCATGCCGACCATTATAGGCAATTTAAAAAGGCTGATTCGCTCAAGGCTCATGAAATCAAGGCCCATGAGATCAAGAAATGGTAACTCCGATAGCTGGCCAGAGGACAATGCCGAAGCAAATGCCGTGTTCAGATTCAAATACACACTTTTTAAGGAACTTTTAGCGGCAAATTCCGAGCTTTTCAATATTCTGGCCGATATGGAAGAAAAACTCAAAGGAACCCATATCTTCGGCGCATCCTATATCAAAAACCAGGTGATCCGGTCCATGATCCAGGCCTTTAAAATGGTGAAAAACCTGAATGTGCTTTCAGGCAACAAATACCCCCAACTCTATCAGGTCCTCGACAGAATCAACCAGGAGATCAAATCAATAACCGCTGAAAAAAAGGAATTTGAGCCGCCGTTCTACGTCATTCCCTACAGCGACATTCTGAAAAAAGATGCTGACTGGGTCGGTGGAAAGAGTGCAAACCTCGGTGAGATTCAAAATTGTCTAAGTATTCCTGTGCCGGAGGGTTTTGCCATCACAACAAAGGCCTTCAACTGTTTTCTGGATACGAACAACCTGAGAGAAGAAATCCTGAAACGAAAGAGCCTCATTGATGCGGATGATATCCATAATATTGACCTTCTCAACCGAATGAGCAGAGATGTGACGGATCTTATCAAATCAAAACCGATCCCGGATGAGATCATGGAGGATATCACCAAAGCCTTTGAAACATTATGGCCAGCCTCATCGTCCGGCAATGTGCGTGTGGCCATGAGAAGCAGCGCCATCGGGGAGGATGGGGATTTATCCTTTGCCGGGCAGTATCTGACCCTTCTCAATGTCCGATCTGACAAGATCGGCGATGCCTATAAATCCATCATTGCCAGTCTTTATTCTGCCCGCTCCATATCCTACCGGATTGCCAAGGGGATAAATGACGAGGATCTCGCCATGGCCGTGGCCTGCATCCGGATGGTGGATTCCGTGGCCAGCGGGGTCATGTACACCCGGCACCCTTACAATATCATGGATGACCATATCATCATCAATGCGGTATGGGGCCTCGGACCCTATGCCGTGGACGGAATGATCCGCCCGGACACCTATGGGGTTGAAAAAAATGATCCGTTTTCAATAATAAGCCGGGATATATCCGACAAAAAAGTCCAACTGGTTTGTCATTATCTGCCGGAAGATGACCCTGACAATTACGGCAACAGTAAAGGCTTCGGTAATAAAATAACGGAAGGCATCCGGGAGATCCCCGTGCCTTTGGAAAAACAATCGGCACAGGCTATAGATGATGACCAGATAAGACAGCTTGCCGAATATGGACAAAAGATTGAAGCCCATTATAAATGCGCCCAGGACATTGAATGGGCCGTTGATCCAGCGGGTAAGATCATGATCCTGCAATCAAGACCCCTGAAAATCAATGCAGCTCCCTTAACCTCATCCGGTGCCGATATATCAGAGCAAACCCGTTCCGGCAGCATCCGGAAAAAACCCGGGCCCATGGCCGGTTACAGGGTGATCATAGAAGAAAGCGAAGTGGCTTCCCAGGGCATCGGCACGGGAACGGCATTTCATGTCAAATCCGAACAGGACCTTGCCTCTTTTCCCATCAGAGCCATTCTGATTGCCCACCACTCCTCTCCCGAATATACCGTGGTCATGCGGCAATGCAGCGCTATTATTACAGAATCCGGGAGTATCAGCGGTCACATGGCCGCCCTTGCCAGGGAATTCAATGTGCCGACCTTGATAGGCCTGGGTGCAGAAAATGCCTTGCAGGACATTCCCAATGGCCTGGAAATAACCGTAGACGGATACAGCGGCAGGGTTTATGAAGGGGTGGTGGCGGAACTGGTTGCGGCCGTTGAAAAACAGGATGCCCACATGAAGGGCACGCCTGTCCATGAACATCTTGAAAAAATAGCAGCACTTACGCTGCCGCTGTATCTGATTAACCCCAAAGCACCGGAGTTCACGCCGGCCGGATGCCGGACCCTCCATGATATCGCCCGGTTCTGCCATGAATTTTCATATATTGAAATGTTCAATGTCAGCGACATTGCTTCAAAACGGTATAAATGTTCATACCGGCTTCTGGCTTCTCTTCCCATTGACCTGCATATCATTGATCTGGGCAGCGGAATCAAACCGGACGACTCCGGCGAATCCGATGATCCGGCAGACAGGAACACCTGCCAGGAGATGCTATCCACGGATCAGATCCAATCCGTCCCCTTTCTTGCCCTGCTGAAAGGCATGCTCAATAAGGATGTCAATTGCCATGACCCAAGACCGGTCAATTTTTCAGGCTTTTTGTCCGTCATGCAGGAGCAGATACTTTCCCCCGGCCATGTCGGAGATCGGTTCGGAGACAGGAGTTATGCCATCATCGCCGACAAATATGTGAATTTCAGCTCACGGGTGGGATACCATTACAGTGTCGTGGATGCCTATTGCGGAGAAACAATCAATAAAAATTATATCTCCTTTTCCTTTAAAGGCGGGGCTGCCGACGGTACCAAAAGAAACCGGAGGGTCCGGGCCATTGCCCTGATCCTCAGATCCTTTGATTTTACCGTGGATGTGAAAGAGGACAAGGTCGATGCAAGGTTTCAGAAATATCCTTGCTCACTGATACAGGACCGGCTGGATATCCTGGGCCGGCTCCTTCTTTTCACCCGCCAGATGGACATGCTCATGACCACGGAAGATAGCATCAAATGGGTGGCTGATAATTTTATTGCAGGGAATTATAAGCTTTCGGCCAATACCTTTTGTGACATATAAATAAAACCAGGCCTATGTTGAAAAAAATATCCGGCAAAAGTTGCTATGGCATCATGGCATATTGCACGGCCTTTTCCGCATGGATGGCCGTTGTATCAAAAAGTCTTACCCTTGTATCCTTCTGATTCACCAGCATCCCGATTTCCGTGCACCCTAGGATGACGGCTTCAGCACCCAACTCAGCCAGGGAGCCGATGATCCAAAGATATTCCTCCCTGGATTCAGGTTTTGCGATTCCCAGACAAAGCTCCTGAAAAATGGTTTTATGGATAAACCCCCTGTCTTCTTTTTCCGGCACCAGAACGTCAAGGCCATAGTCCCTCTTCAGGCGGCCTTTATAAAAATCCTGCTCCATGGTAAAGGATGTGCCCAGCAAGCCCACTTTTTTTATACCGGACCGGATAAGCGCCTCAGCCGTTGCATCGGCAATATGCAGAAGGGGAATATCAATTTTAAGCTGTATCTCAGGAGCCACCTGATGCATGGTGTTGGTGCAGATCAGAAGAAAATCAGCCCCCGCTGCCTGCACCTTCAAAGCTGCCTCTGAAAGTTCTCCGGCCACCCCCTGCCAATCCCCTTCTCCCAGCAGTTTCTCAATGGGATCAAAATCAACACTGTAAAGAACAATCTTTGCAGAATGAAAACCGCCAAGAGCTTTTTTCACCCCCTCATTAATGATGCGGTAATACCCCACCGTGCTTTCCCAACTCATTCCACCCAGAAGACCGATTGTTTTCATCTTGCCTCGCTATATGCCTTATTATACATCCAGCTTAAAACCGATATCCACTTCACTGGCCGGATATCCACCCTGGATCCCCCAATTATCCAAAGGCGGTTCGTTAAGAATGATCAGGACATCATTTCCTTTTATACCGAGCTTCTCCAGCCGGGATGCAATTTCTCTGTAAAGGGCTTTTTTAGCTTGAAATGACCTGCCGGGAAATACCGTCATTTCAATGGTTAAAAAGTCTTCGGATTTTTCTGTCGGATACTCAAAATTATCCGGGTCGATCTCAATGATTCTCTGGTTCCTATCATGATCAGGAATTTCAAAAGCCATGACCAGAGATTCATGCACAGCGTGGAGGACAGATTTCTTATATTCTTTGGATTTGCCTTTTTTCATTACGATTGTGACTAAGGGCATTTTTTTCTCCTGCAAGCATTAACTGTTTCGATTAAAGGCCACCACACTGAGCAAAGGGAGAGGATTAGGGGCTTGCCTTTATGATTTACTGGAATTACAGAATAGATGGATAGTTACGTGACATTTGCTTTGATCTCATTATGAAGTTTTGGTCCAGCAACTTCGAGTGCAAGATCTATTATATCCTGTATATTTCGGCGGCTATAATTGGTTCCAAGCCACCAGCCTGATACAACTTCAACAGAATGTTGGTCTGCTAAATCAGGACGGCCAGGATAGAGGTCACGCTTGTCTCTTGCAAGATACCTCCTTTTCTTGCCGTGTTTACGCGATGCAAACCGTTCAAGAAACCCACCGTCCTCTTGAGAAAGTAATTGTAGTATCTTTGTCATAACTTCCCGCGCTGAACGGGCTGAAACTTGTTTTCCTTTAAATACGAAATCAAAAGCATCAGTAGTTCGATTGCGAATGGTATTGTTCACAAAGGCGGATGGTTTTGTTTGTTTTATTGAAGGTGCTTTTTCAGATTTGTACTTATCAAGATGTGGGTTATTCTGAATTTGCCTTTCTAGAAATTGGCTACACACATCCAAATCTGGTTTATACCCACAAAGGTCTTCAACCTTTTCTGCAAGCAAATCCAATAACAATGAATCCTGTTCTCTAAGCAACCCTTCCCATGCTTTAGGAAGATTGGTCTCGATAATTCTAATTCGTGCGACATCCTGATAATCTGATCGCGCTGCCCTTAGAGCATCCCCTGAACAGACATTGCCATAACCCAAGTATCTTTCGAGTCTACTTTTTGCTTCAGGAATATCTCGTTCCAGAAGGTCGAGTTTATAAACTCTACGCTCATCGTAACGACCTTGTTCACCAGGAAGGTAAAAACTCCATTCTTGGCCGTCAGTAAGTATTGCCATAGGCACTCCAAGATGAAAAGCATATTCAAATAATTGCCGATCTGCACCCTCTGAGAATCCCACCTTCTTGACTTCAATAAATACAGATGGACGGTTTTCTGGATGGCATAAAGCATAATCCACACGACGGCCTTCAACAGAAAACTCTGGGATCACAATAGTTGTATCAAAAACTGGCCACCCCAATTCATGCAAAACTGGCAAAAGAATCCCTTGTGACACAGCCGCTTCTGATATAAATCTTCCTTCACGGAGGCCTTGTCTAACTTTTTCAATACAATTATCGATTGCCATGTCGCTTCCTTCTTGTATGCCGAATCATTTACTATCAAGTCGACTCTGATAAACCGAAAAACAATATCAGGTAAAATTTCTTCTAATAATCCTCTATCCCGGCAAAGAAGGTGATGTCAAGTCCAAAAGAATGCGGTGGCCCCTCATCACGCCGGGACACGCCGGGGTTTGAACAGGGCCAGGAAATTGCCGGCCACCACCAGAAAAAGTCCGGCAATGGCGTAGACATTCCAGGCATAGCCTTCAAAAAATGAGGACAGGGCCAGGGCCACCACAGGGACGATCATGATGGCATAGGAAGCCTTGTCCGCACCGATGGAGCCGATGAGGGTGAGATAGCTGTAGAAGGCAATGATGGATCCGAAAACTGAGAGATAAACAAGGGAACCCATATAGGGAAGAGAGGCCGTAAAAGTGAATTCTTTTCCCATGAACAGGGCGATGATGGTCAGCAGAAGGGCGCCGTATCCCATGCCGAATGCATTGGCCTGGATGACCGGGATCTTGTTTTTTGTGTTCCGGGCCGAGGTGATATTGCCGAAGGAGGCCAGAAGGACGCTGACAAAACCGATAAAAAGCCCGAAAAGCCCTTTGTCGGAGAGGTCAAAGGATTGGATCTCCGGCATGAAAATCAGGGTGATGCCGAGGATGCCGAGGATTGCACCGGCCACCATTTTCTTTTCAACCACAGTGCCGAGAAAAAAAGAACCATTGGCAATGTTTAAAAAAACAATGGAAGAAAAAAGAACAGCCACAAGACCGCTGGTCACGTATACTTCAGCCACATAGACCAACCAGTAGTTCACGGAAAAAAGAAGCATGCCCAGAAGCGCCATGAAAAAATGCTCTTTTAAGGAAAATTTCAGGGTCAGCCCTTTGATGCGGCAAAAGAGCATTAAAAGGACCGAAGCAAGGGCAAACCGGTAAATCACCGACACCATGGGGTCCACAACCCCCAGTTGATATTTAATGGCAAGCCAGGTGGAGCCCCAGACCAGAATGGTGATGAGATAGAGGATGATATTTTTCATTTGCTTTCCTTTTTTGTTTGCTTGAATAATGCCCTGGTTCGGGCGTCGATAAATGCCTTTACCGATATATGGACATCTTCTGCTGTTGTGGCCCAGGAGCAGACACTGACCCGGATCACGGATTTTTCCTTCCAGACAGACCCGCCGCACCAGCAGGTTCCGTTGGACTGGATTTCTGCAAGAACAGCCTTGGTCAGTGCCTCATCATCACAGGAGATGAGGACCTGGTTAAAATCAATTTCATTTAATACATGGAATCCGTTTTTTTCAAGCTCTTTGGCAAAAAGCCGGGCGTTTTCGCAGAGCCCGTCCACGAGGCATTCAATCCCTTTTCTTCCGAAAAATTTCAGGGTG
The DNA here is from genome assembly GCA_031395015.1 of Desulfobacterales bacterium. GTDB lineage: Bacteria > Desulfobacterota > Desulfobacteria > Desulfobacterales > Desulfobacteraceae > Desulfobacula. Next base: position 49,952 of record JANNUH010000033.1, read on the forward strand.
GCCCAGAGTTCCACAGACCTGGCCCTGCGGGACATTTCAGTGGTGTAAAGCATGCTGTCCCGGTTTTTCCCGTACTGGATATAGGCGGCATTGTTTTGAAGTGCGGACACAAGGGCGGCTTCATCCCGGCACAGCACAATGCCGCAATCGTAAGGCGCATTCAGGGTTTTATGGGCATCCACAGACCTGGAATCTGCTTTTTCAATACCACCTGTAAGATGTTTTTTATTTTCAGAGCCTTTGGCCCAGAGCCCGAAGGCTCCATCAATATGAACCCAGGCTCCGGCTTTTTGCGCTTTGTCACAGATCTCATGAAAAGGATCAAAAGCGCCGGAATTGACATTTCCGGCCTGGGCAATGACCAGGGTGGTTTCGTCCAAGTCCGGCAGTTCTGAGGACATCATCCTTCCCTGGCGGTCCGCCCTGACCCGTATGAGGTTGTCAAGGCCGAAGCCGAGAAGGGACAGGGCCTTGAACACCGTTGAAATGGCCTCTTCACCGAGAACCACCTTTATTTCAGGAGCCTTGAACACGCCTTTTTGATGGACATCCCACCCTGCCCGTTTCAAAAGAAAATTTCTCGCAGCGGCAAGCCCGCACAGGGTTGCTGTAGATGTTCCGGAGACAAACCCGGCAACGGTTTTCTCAGGCAGCTCAAACAGATCCACCAGCCATTTTTCGCAGATTGCCTCCAGACAGGCGGCAATGGGAGATATGACAAAGAGTCCGGCATTCTGATCCCAGACATCGGAAAGCCATTTTGCCGCAATGGCCGCAGGGGTGACCCCGCCGTTGACAAAGCCGAAATACCGATTCCCGGTCTGGGCCACGGTGGCCGGTGAGCCGTATTCATGCAAAAGGGCCAGAAATTTTTCCGGGTCTCCAACCTCTTGAGGCAGGGGTTCATCAAACACGGATAATTTTTCAAGGGTTTCGGGAGAGGGAAAGACTGGCCGGTCATGGATGGTGTCCATATAATCAAAAGCGTATGATCCGGCCTGATCAAATAAGGCCTTGGTTTTAAGTTGTGCTCTGATGATGCTGCCTAAGTCTGTATTGCCTGCCATGGTTGTTATCCTTATAAATTCCTTGGGATCAGTCCTTTATTCATGTTGATTTTTTTGAAAGTATATAATAAAAAAATCATAATAACAGATACAGAAACAATAAAAAACAATCATAACAGATAGAAGCTGATAATGACTGCATCTCCGAATTTCCAATATGTGGCCCTGGCCGATGAAATAGAGACCGGCATTTCAAACGGCCGGTTTGAACCGGGTGAAAAACTGCCTTCTTTAAGAAAACTGCGTCTTCAGATAGGCCTGAGTATTTCCACGGTTCACCAGGCCTATATTGAACTTGAAAAACGGGGGCGGGTGGAGGCAAGGGAAAAATCCGGCTTTTATGTCCGGGCACTGAACGGCAACCCCATGAAGCGGCCTCCCCTGCTGAAAATAAAGGCAGCGCCCTGCCGGGTCATGGTCAATGATCTTGCAAAAACCATTATCCGGGATCTCCAGTCCGACGATATCCTGATGCTGGGGGCCGCGGTTCCATCCAAAGACCTCATGCCCTTAAAGCAATTGTCCAGGATCATGAAATCCATGCCGGCCGAATCCCTGCAACACCATATGTCCAATTATGATCTCTGCGCCGGGAACGCCGATCTTCGTGACGCCCTTTCCAAAAGAATACCTGGACCGGTTTTTTCCCTATCTGCCGAAGACATAATCACTACAGGAGGCTGCCTGGATGCCGTGAGCCTCTGCCTCAGATCCGTGGCAGGGCCGGGAGATGCGGTTCTTGTGGAATCGCCCGCCTTTCACTGCTTTTTGCAGCTCATTGAAGATCTGAACATGTATGTGGTGGAAGTGCCGGGATGCCCGGAAACCGGGATGAACCCGGAAACTTTCAAGGAAGCCCTTTCTTCCCACAAGATAAAAGTCTGCCTCCTGAACTCCAATTTCCAGAACCCTCTGGGATCGGTCATGTCTTCAAAAAATAAGGCCAGAATCCTTGCCATTGCAGAAGAATATGGTGTCCCCATTATTGAGGATGATATTTACGGTGATCTGTTTTATGGCGACAAACGACCTGCCACCTTTAAAAGCATGGACAAAACCGGACTTGTACTCTATTGTTCATCCTTTTCAAAGGCCCTTGCACCGGGCCTCCGGACCGGCTGGACCGTTCCGGGAAAATATAAGGATGCGGTCTTGCGGATGAAACTCAATACCACCATTTCCAGCCCGGGCATCATCCAGTCCGTGATTGCAGAATTCATCAAAACCGGGGCATATGACCGGCATTTAAGGCAGCTTCGCAACAAGCTGAAAAACCAGGCATCGGCCATGGCCATGGCTGTATCGAGGTATTTCCCCAAAGACACACGGATTACGTTTCCCAGGGGCGGCATGTTTATCTGGGTTGAATTGAACAAGAAATACGATTCCCTTGAAATTTATCAGCGAGCCTATCAAAAAAAGATATCCATCCTTCCGGGAGCCCTGTGTTCTTCCACGGACCGGTACAAAAACTGCCTGAGACTCAATTGCGGCCTCAAATGGAGTCCCAGGCTTGAAAACGCCATCCGGACAATGGGTTAAATTATAAAAGAATATTCATGAAAGGAGAAACGATGACCGGATTTAAAGGATTTCCAAAAGAATTGCCGAAGTTTTTATCCCGGCTTGAAAAAAACAATACTATTGCATGGTTTTCAGCCCATAAAGAAGACTATGAATCCTTTGTAAAACATCCGTCCGAAGAATTTGTAAGTGTTATGGGAGAGAAATTGCGGATCTTCTGCCCCGGCATCAATGCCATCCCCAAGGTCAATAAAAGTCTTTTCAGAATTAACCGGGATATCAGGTTTTCAGGGGACAAAAGCCCCTATAAAACAAATCTGGGAATTTTATTCTGGGAAGGGCCGGGCAAACGAATGGAAAGTTCAGGGTTTTATTTTCATCTTGAAGGAGACATGATGATGCTTGGCTGCGGCCTGTATGTTTTCCCAAAACCAATCATGCTAAAATTCAGGGAAGCCCTTATGGATAAAAAGAAGGGAAAGGAACTGCAAAAAATAATCGAGCCCTTTATTTCCGATGGGTATGGCATGGGAACAAAATATTATAAAAAAATCCCCAAAGAATTTTCCCCTTCAAGCGAGTTTGAAAAAGAATACCTGCTTTACAGCGGGCTAAGTACCTATATGGAATTCCCCATACCTGATATTTTATTTTCTCCGGAAATTATTGAATTCACCCGGAGCCATTTTGAAAAAATGAACCCTCTCCATAGATGGATTGTGAAATACCTGTAACATTTATCCGATTACCAGATCCTGCCCCCCCCCCTAATGACTGAAATGCTGATGTTGCAAAAATGCTTCTTGTAATATTCATGAACATGGAATATTATTTCATGAAAGAAAAAGGAGGCACTCCAAATGGCAAACTTGCAGATAAAAGGCATACAAGATGAATTTTACAATCAAATAAAGGCCTTAGCAGATTCAGAAAACCGGTCGATAAGTCAGCAGGTCCTTTATTTAATAAGAGAGTGTCTGACCAAAGAAAAAATTGTTAAAAAAGCCAAAACGCCGGCACAGGTACTGCTGCAGTTAACCGGCTCATGGGCGGATAACAGAGAGGCTGAAGAAATTATCAATGAAATAAAAAAGAATCGTATCCATTCAAAGAAATTGTCCGAAGGTTTTTAATGTATTTACTCGATACCGATATTATTATCTATAGCCTGAAAGCCAATGAAATAGTGAAGCAGAATTTAAGGTTGCACATTAACGACCCTATCAAAATAAGTGCTGCGACATTAATGGAACTGTATTATGGCGCCTATAAATCTCAAAAAGTTGAAAGTAATCTTGCAAAAGTCAAGACAATCGAAAGCGTATTAGAGATTATTCCCATCAACCAGGAATTAACTGAGATATTTGGTTTGTTAAAATCAAATTTAGAAAAAGCAGGGAATCCGCTTGATGATTTTGATCTCATATTAGCCGCAACTGCATTATCACATAATCTAATTTTGGTTACAAACAATGAAAAACATTTTAAAAGAATAGAAGGGCTTAAAATGGAAAACTGGTCGGAAAAATCTAATGAGCCGGATGGCAGCCAAGTTTGACAGCGACTCAATACTGCATATCGATTTTCATGAAAAAAGGGTAAGGATAAAATAATAAATTAGCGGAATAAATACAGCCGGGAGCATATTCCCGACCTTGATTTTCTTTTCCCGGATCATGTTGAGGCCGAGACCCACGATGAGAACTCCGCCCGTGGCCGACATCTGGCTGATCACCGCCGGGATGAGCAGGGGTTTTAAAAGCCCGGCCAGAAGGGTGATGCTTCCCTGGTACAAGAGTACGGAGACAGAAGAAAAAAGAACGCCCATGCCAAGGGAAGAACTTAGAATCACGGAAACGATTCCGTCTATGGTGGCCTTGGCAAAAAGGGTGGCATGATTTCCAGTCAGACCGCTTTCAAGGGACCCCACAATGGCCATGGAGCCCACGCAATACATGAGGGAGGCCGTTACAAATCCGGCTGAAAATCCTGTGCCGGTACTGGATATTTTTTTCTGAAGAAAATTGCCGACCCGCTCCAGAAGATTCTCAATGCCGATCCGCTCTCCGATCAAGGATCCCAGGGCACAACTCATGATGATGATTAGAAGGTCGTTGCATCCCAGGGCCCCTTTTACACCGATGAGAAGAACACAAAGGCCCATGGCCTGCATCACGGTGCGGTTATATTTTTCAGGGATTCCTTTTTTGAATAGAAGTCCCACAAGGCTGCCGCCGATGATGGTCAGGCTGTTGACAATGGTTCCGAGCATATTTACCCCAGGATGAGCTGAATCGTTTATGGATGACGGGTTGTCTTAAAGATCGGCCTCTTTGATATAATCCACTGCATTTTTAAATAACCGGATACCAATGGTCATTTCATTTTCAAGGGATTTACCCTCACGTTTGAGAAGTTCTGATTTCCGAGACCAGTCCGGATGATTGGTGAAATGATTATAGGCTTCGGGATGGGGCATGAGACCGAAAATCCGGCCTGTGGGGTCACAGATACCGGCAATGTCTGCCATGGAGCCATTGGGATTGTCGGGAAAAGATCCTTTTGCCGGATTTCCCCTGGCATCACCATATTGAAACACCACCTGGTTTTCAGAGACAAGACGGTCAATGACGGCCTGATCCGCAATCACCTTGCCCTCGCCATGACGGACCGGATAATCGGCAAGATGAATCCCTTTTGTAAACACGCAGGGACTCTTGGGGTTGGCGGCCAGGTGAACCCACTGGTTCCGGAAATTGCCGCAGTCGTTAAAGGTGATGGAGACGTTTCTCTTTGTATAATCTTTGTTAAACCCGGGCAGAAGCCCAATGTTGATCAGGGCCTGGAATCCGTTGCAGATACCGATGATGAGCTTTCCATTATCTATAAAGGCCAAGAGGTCTTTTCCAATATGGTTTTTCATCTTCAGGGCCTGGATGACGCCGGCACCATGGTCATCCCCCCAGGAAAATCCACCGCCAAGGGCAAGGATCTGGAAATCTTTAAGTTTCACTTTTCCTGAAACCAGTTCGTTAATATGGATTTTATGGGATACCGCTCCAGAAAGCTCGAAGGCATGGGCGGTTTCTTCATCGCAGTTCAGCCCGAATCCGGTTAATATCAGTGCGTTCACCTTTCTCATATCATATCTCCAAAGGTTTCCTGAAATGCAGTTTCAAGTTGGTTCATGGAAAGATCCACCAGGGGCTTTTTGTCAAGGCCCATGATTTTTAGGTGATCGTGAAGGTCAGTGACAAGGCCGATGCAGGATGCCGCCATACCCTTGAAGAGTTTTTCAAAAACTATTTTGTTTCCAGGAGCGAGGGTTACAATGAACCTGCCGGCAGACTCGGAAAATAAAAGGGCCTCATTGTTCAGGCCGCCTCGTCCCGCATCCATGGGCAGGGCCGACAAATCCACTTCCATGCCAAGACCCCCGGCCATGGCCATATGGGACAGGTGGACGCCAAGCCCGCCCCTGGCAACGGCATGGCAGGAGGCCAATAGTCTATTTTCAATGGCAATCTGCAATGCTTTGTACACGACCTTGAATTGATCAAAGTCCACATGGGGAACATTCAGGCCAATTTTACCAAAGATTTCATAATATTCCGAAGCACCCAGTTCATTGGCGGTTTTTCCCAGCACATAAATGAGATCCCCGGAGACTTTTGGGTCCAGGGACAGGCAGAAGGAAACATCCTTGATCACAGATGTGGCCGAGAACTGGACTGTTTCAAGGGCCGACACCTTGATGCGCTCGCCATAGGCGCCCTCCAGGTGACCATCCACATACATGCTGTCTTTTCCGGATAAGAGCGGAATTTCGTATTTCCCGCAAGCCTCTTTCAGGGCCCGGCAAGCCCGGACAAGCTGGGCTGCCTTGAATTTTCCATCCGGGTTTTTCTTTTCATCAAACTGGATATTGGGCCAGCAGAAATTATCCACACCGCCGATATGGTGAAAATCACCGCCCACAGCCATCAGCCGCCGAACCGCCTCGTCAATGGTAGCGGTCATCATGTGATAGGCATCGATTTTTGAATACCAGGGCAGAAGGCTCTGGGAAAAGGCCAGCCCTTTTTTTGAGGACAGCACCGGGCGGGTGACGCAGGCATCGGAGGGGATATTGTGTTTCACACCGGTCAAAGGCTTGATGACCGATCCGCCCTGAACTTCATGATCGTATTGCCGGATGATCCATTCTTTTGAACAGATATTGGGCCGGGAAAGAATATGAAGCAAAAGCGAGTTAAAGTCGGAAGGGGAACTGATGACCGGTTCCGTCATGCCCCGCGCTTCGGGGGAGAGCCAGACCGCATCAAATTCCCAGGCCGGGAATCCTTTGTCCAGAAGATCCATATCCACATAGGCGCAGGTTTTGCCTTTGTATTGGATGTGGAGCTTGCCTGAATCGGTATATTCCCCGATGACCGTGCTTTCCACTTCATGCCGGGCGGAAAGGGCCATGAACCTTTCCAGATGCTGGGGTTTCACGGCAATGGTCATGCGTTCCTGGGATTCCGAAACCCAGATTTCCCACATATCAAGGCCTTCATATTTCAAGGGCACTTTATCGAGATCCACCACACATCCGTTGGAGAACAGAGCCGATTCGCCGATGGAGGAAGACAGGCCCCCGCCGCCGTTATCCGTAAGATAGTGAATCAATCCTTCATCCCGGCAGATGAGAAGGAAATCATGCATTTTTTTCTGGGTATAGGGGTCACCGATCTGGACGTGTCCGGCCGGTGTATTTTCCGAATAGCTTTCCGACGAGGCAGTGACGCCGTGAATACCGTCTTTTCCAACTCTGCCGCCGCTCATGATGATGAGATCGCCCGCATTGGTTCTCTTTTCATGGCTGGGTTTTCCCTTGACCTGGTCCGGCATGATGCCGAGAGCCGTCACAAAGACAAGGCTTTTTCCCATGTATCCTGGGTTGAACAGGGTCTGACCGAAGGTGGTGGGAACACCGCTTTTGTTGCCGCCGTCTTTTACGCCTTCGATGACACCGTCAAGCAGGCGCCTGGGATGAAGCGGTGGTTTTAAGGGGCCATTATAATTGATGTCACCCACGCAGAATCCGAAACTGCCCATGAAGAGCTTTGAGCCAAGCCCGGTTCCCATGGGGTCCCGGTACACGCCGACAATACCGGTTATGGCACCGCCATAGGCTTCCATATTAGAAGGGGAATTATGGGTTTCTCCGGTGATGACATAATTGTTGTGATCATCAAACCGGCCGATGCCGGCATTGTCCCAGAGGACGGAGACCACCCAGTCTTTTTTATCTTTCAGCCTTAAGGTCGGCTCCTGGATATAGGTTTTAAAGAGGCTGTTTTCAACAACTTCTTCACCAATGGCCGCATCCCTGTACCGGAAAACGCCCCGGAAGGTATTGTGGTTGCAATGGTCGCTCCGGGCCTGGGAAATATATTCCAGTTCTACATCCGTGGGTTTGGAAAGATTTTTTTGTTTTCTCTCTTCAAGCACAGCTTTGGAAAGAAAATACTCCCGGATTACGGGAATGTCCCTGGGGTTCAGGGCCAGGTTTCTCTCATCGGAAATCTTTGCCAGGGCTGCATCGGACTCAATGCCGATAATTTGAAAACAGGGGGTCCGATCCAGAATGACCTTGGCAGGCTTCACGTCCGCACCCACGCTCTTGTCCCAAGCATCTTTTGAAAAAATTCTGAACTGCTGGATGATGCTGTTGGACAAAAGCTCGGACGCTAGTTTTTCCACATCTTCCCGGACAAGGTCTTCTCCCTTCAGGCAATACCGTTTGGACGTATAAATGCCTTCATCCGGTCCAAAGCTTTTCCCGATGTGATCCATGATGACTTCCATGGCGGTTGCACCGGGATTGTCCTTGACACCGGGCCGATACCCCACCCAGATGCACCAGTCAAAATCGATATCCAGAGGTTTCAGGCCCGACACCTGGGTGACGGGATTGGTGAAGATTTCGTCTTTTACCCGTTCAAGCTGATTTTGATCAAGATCCGATTCAATGGTCACGATATGGATGCATCGGGCGCTTTGAATGGTAATCCCGAAATAAGATCCGGCCTTTCTGACCAAGGACAGGCCTTCGGCATCCCTGAGTTCCTTTTTTAGTGCAATTTCAATACATGCAATCATATTATTCACCACTGAACATTCTGACGATGTCATTATAAAAAACAAATACCATCAATGCCACCAGCACTGCGGCGCCGAATTGAATCAGTTTTTCCCGCAATTTCTCACTGACCGCCCTTCCGGTTATTCCCTCAATGGCAAAAAACATGAGATGCCCTCCATCCAGGACCGGAATGGGAAAAAGGTTAATGATCCCAAGATTCACGGAAAGAAGCGCAATGAACCAGGCAAAATTGGTGATCCCGGCCTTGGCCTGCTCTCCGGCCATCTGGGCAATCATGATGGGACCGCCAAGATTATCTGCGGAAATTTTCCCGCTGATCATCTTCACCACCGACAACAGGGTCAGCTTTACAAGTCCCCATGTATCACCCAGGGAACGGCTCATGGCTTCAAAGGGATTCAGACTGATATGATAGGTTTCCCCATTGTTGCCGATTCCAATGGCAAATTTTTCAATGGGTTCGCCAAAGGCATTTTTCCCCGGGGAAAGAACAGGGAAAAGGGTTATCTCAAGCCTTTCCCCTTCCCGTTCCACAATCATATTCAATTTTTCCCCTTTGGATGATCCGATAATCCTTGAAATATCCTCGAAAGATTCTATTTTGATCCTGTTCAGCTCTTTTATGATGTCCCCAGGCTTTATTCCGGCAGTCTCGGCAGGGGAATTTTCAATGATTTTACCCACAACCGGTTTTGACAGGTAAAGTCCGGAAAACTGGTACAGGGCATAAAAAAGGAAAATGGCCAGGACAAAATTAAAAAAAGGCCCTGCCGCAACAATCATGCTTTTACGGAACACGGATTTATGAGTAAAGGACAGGGGGATATCTTCAGGGTCAAGAACTGCACCCGGTTCTTCACCCACCATTTTTACATACCCGCCCAGGGGTATGGCTGATAGACAATACTGGGTGCGGCCAATGGTTTTTTTCAGAATTTTAGGCCCAAACCCAAGGGAAAATACATCCACGCCCACACCAAAAAATCGCGCCGCGATGAAATGCCCGAATTCATGGATAAAGACAAGAATACCGATAACAATAATAAATGCAATGAGAGAATGTCCCATAAAACCTCGCTTTTTAAATCAGGGATTGTGCTTTTTCACGTGCCCAGCAATCCGCTTCAATAATACTAAAAAGATCAGGATTGTCAATCCGTGTATGACTTTCCATTGTCTTTGAAATCAGCCTGAAAATATCCATAAAACCGATCCGTTTTTCAAGAAAGGCATTTACGGCAATTTCATTGGCTGCATTCAGAACAGCCGGGAGTGTTCCCTTTTCTTTGCAGGCTTCAAAGGCAAATAACAGGGATGGAAATTTCTTTGTATCCGGTTTTTCAAATGTCAGGGCGCCAAGTCCTGTAAAATCCGGGAAATCCATTTTAAGATCCAGCCTCTCCGGAAAGGACAGGGCATAACAAATAGCGCCCTTCATATCCGGCCTTCCCATCTGGGCCATGACGGTACCGTCTTTAAACCCCACCATGGAGTGCACAATGCTCTCCGGATGAATGACCACTTCAATGTCTTCGTGGGAAACATTGAATAAATGATGGGCTTCAATGATCTCAAGACCTTTGTTCATCAATGTTGCCGAGTCTATGGAAATTTTACGGCCCATGTTCCAGGTGGGGTGTTGGAGTGCATCTTCTAATGAAATATCTTTGAATTCATGGAAAGGCTTTTGTCTGAAAGGTCCGCCCGATGCTGTGAGATACAATTTTTTTAAATCTTTTCCTCTGTTGCCCTGGAGACATTGGAATATGGCACTGTGTTCGCTGTCCACAGGGAAAATGGAAATCCCGTTTTCCAGGGCTCTGGCCATGACAATGTCCCCTGCCATGACAAGGGTTTCCTTATTGGCCAGGGCAATTTTTTTTTTGGATTCTATGGCCGCAAGGGCAGGTTTAAGCCCTGCCGCGCCCACCATGGCCAGAAGAACCATGTCACAGTTTTTGTAAGACGCGGCCTCAATATATCCTTCTTCCCCAAAAAGAATTTCAGGCCGGACGGGTCCGTTCAAGAGGCGAGACAAATCAAAGGCCCGTTCCTTGTCAATGACAGCAACGATTTCAGGCTTGAATTCATGGATCTGCCGTGCAAGGCATTCAGTATTGAAGGCAGCGGTCATGGCCTTGACCTGAAAGCGGTCAGGATACATCCGGGCTATGTCCAGGGCACTCTGGCCGATGGAACCGGTTGCTCCCAAAATGGATAAGCGTTTCATAGAACAAATACCAGGTAGGCATAAAGAACCGGGATGGCCGGAAGCAATCCGTCAATCCTGTCCAGCATCCCGCCGTGGCCGGGGAGAATGCTTCCGGAATCCTTGAATCCTGCAGCCCGCTTCATGGCAGATTCAAATAAATCTCCGATCTGTCCTGCAACGGCCAGCATCAAAGATCCGGGTATGGTCAGAAATGAAAGGGAGAGATCATGAAAAAAAATCTGGCAGAAAATAAACCCGGCAATGATGGAGATGCCTATTCCGCCCAGAGACCCCTCTATGGTTTTCTTGGGGCTGATTTTGGGGGCCAGGGGCCTTTTCCCGAAAAAGGTGCCGGTGTAAAAAGCACCGGTATCATTGGCAAAAACAACGATCAGAAGCCAGATAATCCAGAAGGTTCCACCTTCCAGTTGTCGGATGAAAATAAGAAAACACAAGGGCACCGGGATATAAACAATACCCAGCACCTGCTTTGAAATGCTGTTGAAACCGGTTTGATCCACGGCAAAACGGGACAAAACAAAAATTGACAAGGCCATGAGGTTCAGGGCCAGGATGAGAACCATGATTTCCCATGATCCGAGAGAGGCCCCCATAACCAGTAATACCGAAATGGTATAGGATATGAGTTTGATCGTATTGGAAACCGGCTCTTTGGCATTCCCAAAAATGATTCTTAAATATTCCCGGATAGCAAAGACGGCAACCACGGAAACCAGGACGGCAATTGCGATGGGGCTACCCTTGATCAATAGCCATAAAATGAGAGGAGCCAGTATGAGAGCGGTTATCCACCGTTTGATGTGTTGCATGACACCTTACCGAACCGTCGGTCCCTGTTTTGATAATTTTTCAGGATTTCAATAAATTCATCTCTCGTGAAATCCGGCCACAATGTGTCGGTAATATAGATCTCGGAATAGGCTGCCTGCCACAGGAGAAAATTACTAAGTCTGTACTCGCCGCTGGTGCGGATGATCAGATCCGGATCAGGCATCCCCGAAGTATATAGATGCGCTGAAACCAGGTCTTCGGTGATATCATCCGGGCGGATGTCCTTTGATGCAATTTTGATGGCGATCTTCTGCACAGCTCTTGTGATTTCTTCTCTTGATCCGTAACTTAATGCCAGGTTCAAAATCATCTGCTCATTGTTTCCGGTTAGTTCAAGGGCCGCATCCAGTTCCTGACGGACATCCGGCGGAAGTCTGTGCTTCTGACCGATGACATTGAGCCGGATATTGTTTTTTTGAAGGTCTTCCCGTTCTGCGACAATGAATTTTTTTAAAAGCACCATCAATGCTTTGACTTCAGCTTCCGGTCTTGCCCAGTTTTCCGTAGAGAATGCATATAAGGTCAGAATTTTTATTCCGATTTCCCTGGAGGCTGTGACAATGGACCGAACCGTATTGGAGCCCTGTTCATGGCCCCTGATCCGATTCATCAACCTTTTTTTTGCCCACCGGCCATTGCCGTCCATGATAATGGCCACATGGGTTGGAAGCATCTTAAGGTCAAAAGGCGCCCCCTGTATCAGGTCAGACTTCAAGAATTTCCTTTTCTTTTCTGGCAAAGATTTCGTCCAACCTTTTAATCTGCTGATCCGTGGTTTCCTGGATCAGTTTCTGGGCTTTAAAGCTCTCATCCTCAGAAATATCAGCTTCCTTCTGAAATTCTTTGATCATTTCATTGGAATCTCTGCGGATATTGCGTATGGCAACCTTATATTCTTCGCAGATTTTAGACGCAGTTTTTGCAATCTCTTTTCTTCTTTCTTCGGTCAAGGGTGGGATTGATATTCTGATCATTTTCCCGTCATTGGAAGGTGTAAGCCCGAGATTGGCTTTTAAAATTGCCCTTTCAACCTCATTGATCACACTGACATCCCAGGGTTTCACCGTAATCATCCGGCTTTCCGGGATAGATACGGTGGCCATCTGCGGCAAAGGTGTGGGCGTACCATAATAATCCACCCTGACCCCATCCAGCATGGTCTGGGACGCCCTGCCGGTGCGAACTTTTGATAATTCCTTTTCAAAAGCCTTTTCAGACTTTATCATCCGTTCCTGATTTTCCTCAAGTACTTCATTAATCATAACAATATGTCCTTAAATGAACGGTTGCCTATTTGTTATAAATCCGAGTACCGATTTTCTCCAGCCCCAATACAGCTTTATAGATATTATCTTTCTTATGAAGATCAAATACCTGCAGAGGCAGATCCTGTTCCATGGCCAGGGAGATGGCCGTCATGTCCATGACATGGAGTTGTTTTTCAATGATCCGCATATAGGAGATTTCGTCGAACATGATTGCATCCTCGTGAACCACCGGGTCCTTGTCATAGACCCCATCCACCTGCGTGGCTTTAAATAATATTTCAGCCTTTATTTCATGGGCCCGCAGGACTGCTGCCGTGTCGGTTGTAAAATAAGGATTCCCTGTTCCTGCTGCAAATACGACCACCCGGCCTTTTTCAAGATGCCGGATGGCCTTTCTGCGTATAAACGGTTCTGCGATCTGTTCCATCCGGATCGCAGACTGGACCCGGGTCGGAACATCACGCTTTTCAAGGGCATCACAAAGAGCCAGGCTGTTGATCACCGTTGCAAGCATCCCCATATTGTCGGCAGATGACCGGTCCATGCCGGCGGAACTTCCGGCAACGCCTCTGAAGATATTGCCGCCTCCCACCACAACAGCAACCTCTATACCCAGACGATAAACCTTGGCAATTTCCTCTGCAACATATTGAATCATTTCAGGGCTGATGCCAAAGCCCTGATTTCCCATCAGGGCTTCTCCGCTCAGCTTGATCAAAATCCTTTTAAACATAGGCTCTTTGTTCAAGATTTTATTCTCCTATCTTGAAACGTACAAATCTTTTGATCTGGATATTTTCACCCACCTTTCCGATGGTTTCTTTCAAAACCTCGGTGATGGTCTTCTGGGAGTCTTTTACATATTGCTGGCTCATCAGGCAGACATCCTTGTAAAATTTTTCTACTTTCCCTTCTACAATTTTATCAATGATATTTTCCGGCTTGCCTTCTTCAAGCATCTGGGCCCGGTAAATTTCCCTTTCCTTTTCAACTATTTTCAAATCAACATCTTCAGAGTTCAAGCCCACCGGATTAGCTGCAGCAATATGCATGGCAATATTTTTTACAAAATTCTGAAAATCATCGGTCTTTGCCACAAAATCCGATTCACAATTCACTTCAACCAGAACACCCAGTTTGGCACCGGTATGAATATAAGAATAGATCATCCCTTCGGAAGTGGAACGTCCGGCTCTTTTGGCTGCCTTTGCAAGGCCTTTCTTTCTTAAGAGGTCAACCGCCTTGTCAAAATCACCTTCAGCCTCGGCAAGCACTCTTTTGCAATCCATAATGCCGGAACCTGTTGCCTCACGAAGCTCTTTTACCATCTCTGCGGAAATCTGCGCCATTTTGTATTACTCCTTATATTTCGCCCGTGTCTTCGAATGTATCTTCAACTGAAGCTGTTCTTCTTTTAATCTTTTCGATAACAGGACCATCCGTGCCGTCGGAAATGAGTTCTATTGCAACTTTTTCACCATCAAAATCCTTGTCATCCTCTACACCGGCCTTATCGGAACTTGCCCTGACTTTCTCATCATAGGCAGCTCTTCCTTCAAGATAGGCATCGGCAATGCGGGATGTGAAAAGGCGGATGGATCTGATGGCGTCATCGTTTCCAGGGATGACGTAATCAATATCATCGGGATCACAATTTGTATCCACAACGGCAATTATCGGTATCCCCAGGCGTTTACCCTCTTTAACGGCAATGGCTTCGTTTTTGGGATCAATGATAAAAATCGCTCCAGGCAGTTTTTTCATATTGCTGATACCGCCAATGGCAAATTCAAGCTTTGTTTTTTCCTTGAGCATTTTTGCCTGTTCTTTTTTCGGATAATTTTCAAGTGTCCCGTCATTTTCAATGGAATTGTAAAAATGATAACGTGCAATATTATTCTTGATGGTCTGGAAATTGGTCAGCATACCGCCCAGCCATCTGTTTTGAACATAAAACTGTTCGGCACGGTTTGCCTCTTCATAGATGGCTTCAGCAGCCTGTTTTTTTGTACCGACAAAAAGAAGGTCCTGCCCGTTGGCTGCTATGTCCCTGATAAAATCATGGGCTTTTTTGAACAGTTTTACCGTCTGTTGCAGATCAATAATGTAAATTCCGTTTCTTGCACCAAAGATATACTTTTTCATCTTCGGGTTCCAGCGTTTGGTCTGATGTCCGAAATGAACACCAGCCTCCAGAAGTTCTCTGATTGTAATGTGTGCCATTTGTTCTCCAATTTGTTAATGGTTTTTTCCACCATCCGGATCAACCCTGAAATTCAACTTTTTTCAAAGCACCTGATTTCAAGTCCCTGGATGTGAGTTTTTATTCCTGCCTTAAAAAAATCCTAATTTATATATCAAACCCGTTAATTTTTATCAATTGATTTTTTAATCTTTGCCACTCTGTTATGTCCGGAAAGATCCCTTATGAATTCAATGGATTCATATTCAGGGTTCTGTTTTAATAAATTTTCCAGACTTTCTCTCTGATCAAAGCCCATTTCAAGAAGGAGAATTCCGCCTGGGACAAGGTGCCGGTGGGCGTCCTTCAGGATGGTCCTGAAACATAAGAGTCCGTCACCACCTCCGTCAAGCGCAATCTTGGGTTCATACTCCCTTATTTCCGGCGCAAGGTTTTGGATATCGGCCAAAGGAATATAGGGTGGGTTTGAAACAATCAGATCAAACCCCGGCCTGCTTTTAATTGATGAAAACCAGTCTCCGGCAAAAAAGCAGATCGTATTCCCAGTGATTCTGCAGGCATTTTTTTTTGCAATTTCAAGAGCAAAAAAGGAAATGTCACTGGCCATATACCAGTGGCGGGGCGCTGCCTTGGCAAGAGAAACAATAATGGCCCCGGAACCTGTTCCGAGTTCAAGCACTTTTCCAACACTATAATTACCGGAATCAGGATTTAATATTTTTAATGCTTCTTCAACCAGAATCTCGGTCTCCGGCCGAGGGATCAACACATCCCCTGCCACTTCAAAATCCGATTCAAAAAACCCTTTCTCACCTGTAATATAAGCCACGGGTTCATTTTGAATCCTTCGCCGGATCAGGTCGTTATAATCGGATAGTTCATTTTGATGAAGCGGGCGGTCATATTGGAGATACAGATCAAGCCGTCTCAGGTCAAGGCTGTGGGCCAGAAGGATCTCAGCCGTCAGGCGCGGACTGTCAACGGAATGCTCTTTAAAATAGGATTCCGTCCGGGAAAGAATCCCCATCATGGTCCGGTCAATCAATTTCCCTGAGTGCCTGGGCCTGGTAATGTGTTTTAAGCTCGTCAACGATATCCTGGATATTGCCTTCCATGATGCTGTCCAGCTTATAGAGCGTCAGGCCGATGCGATGATCCGTCATTCTTCCCTGGGGATAATTGTAGGTCCTGATCCGACCGCTCCGGTCGCCGGAACCGACCTGACCTTTTCTATCTGCCGCTCTTTTTTCGTCTTCTTCCCTGATTTTGGCATCCAGAATACGAGCTTTCAGGACATTCAGCGCTTTGGCCTTGTTCTTATGCTGGGATTTTTCATCCTGGCAGGTGGCCACCATACCGGTGGGGATATGGGTCACACGGACAGCCGAATCCGTAGTGTTGACAGACTGCCCTCCAGGCCCTGAGGACCTGAATACATCCACTTTGATATCCGTAGGATTAATATCAATATCAATATCTTCTGCTTCGGGAAGAACCGCTACGGTAACTGCTGAGGTGTGTATTCTGCCCTGGGCTTCGGTTTCAGGCACCCGCTGGACCCGATGGGTCCCGCTTTCATATTTAAAATTGCTGAAAACCCCTCTCCCTTTCACAAGGGAAACGATTTCCTTGAATCCGCCGGAGCTGGAAACGGTTTTTTCAACAAGCTCCATTTCCCAATGCCTGGATTCAACATACCGTGAATACATCCGGAACAGGTCCCCGGCAAAAAGGCCGGCCTCTTCACCACCGGTTCCGGCCCGGATTTCAAGGATGACGTTTTTATCATCCCTTGGGTCCTTGGGCATTAAAAGAATGTTGATTCTTGATTTGTACTCTGCAATTTTCTGTTCAAGGGCCGGGACTTCTTCCTTGGCCATGGCTCGAATTTCAGGATCATTATCCCTTAACAGTTCTTTTGCCTCTTTAAGCTCTCCCAGGAAACCTTCATATTCTCTGAAGACGGGAACGATCTTGTTCAGCTCTCCGTGTTCTATCAGGTACTCCTGATATTTTTTCTGATCCCGGATCACTGCAGGGTCGCTTAAAAGATGCTCGACCTTGACAAATCTCTCTTCAATACCTTTTAATTTTTCTATCATAATCCAAAACTCAAAAGGGGCTCTTGTAAAAAGACCCCTTTTTTAACGAACGGATTGTAAAAACTTTTAAACCAGTTTTGATGCATCAAATCCTGCATATTTTCTTTTGAAGCGATCGATCATTCCGGCAGAGTCCACGAGCTTCTGTTTTCCAGTGAAGAAAGGATGGCATTGTGAGCAGATTTCCACTTTTATATTCTCTCTTGTGGAACCGATTTCAAATGTTGCACCGCATGCACAGGATGCAGTTGATTTTTTGTAATTCGGATGTATTTCTTTTTTCATTTTTTTAAAACTCCTTACCTCGCCCTTTTCCAGGCAATCAATTATATTCCTTTTGTATTTCTTTTATATTTCTTCAATATTTTTACTATGAATTCATCATATTAAGAAACTCTGCATTATCCTTTGTTCCTTGCATTTTTTCAAGTAAAAACTGCATACTGTCAACAGGATTTAAACTGGACAAGAGTTTTCGGAGTATCCACACGCGGTTCAAAACCATTGGATCGAGAAGCAATTCCTCTTTTCTGGTACCGGATTTATTCATATCAATGGCCGGAAAAATTCTTTTATCGGCCAGCTTTCTGTCCAGAACCAGTTCCATGTTGCCCGTGCCCTTGAACTCTTCAAATATGACCTCATCCATCCGGCTGCCGGTATCCACCAATGCAGTGGCAATAATGGTCAGGCTGCCGCCCTCTTCAATGTTTCTGGCTGCCCCGAAAAATCTTTTGGGCCGGTCAAGGGCATTGGAATCCACACCGCCGGACAGAATCTTGCCGGATGGCGGCATGACAGAGTTGTATGCACGGGCAAGCCTTGTGATACTGTCCAGAAGTATCACGACATCGTGTCCCTGTTCCACAATCCTTTTGGCTTTTTCAATGACCATTTCAGCGACCTGGACATGGCGCTCGGACGGTTCGTCAAATGTTGAGCTGACCACTTCGGCATTCACGGAACGCTTCATATCCGTGACCTCTTCCGGACGTTCGTCAATCAGGACAATCATGGGGATGATGTCTTTATGGGCTTTAATCATGCTATTGGCTATGTTCTTCAGCAGCATGGTCTTCCCGGCCTTGGGCGGAGACACGATCAATCCGCGCTGGCCAAAACCAATGGGGGACATTAAATCAATGACGCGCATGGAATAATTGTCCGACTCAGCCTCAAGATTCATTTTCCGGTCAGGGTAAAGGGGCAGAAGATTATCAAACAGGATGGTTTCAGCCGCCAGTTCAGGATTCTTGAAATTCACTGCTTCCACCTTCAGCAGTGCAAAATACCGTTCCGAATCTTTGGGCTGCCGGACCTGGCCGGAAATGGTATCACCGGTTCTAAGGTTAAACCGTCTGATCTGGGAAGGGGAAACATAGATGTCATCAGGCCCCGGAAGATAATTGTATCCCGGTGCCCTTAAAAATCCGAAACCATCCGGGAGAATTTCAAGAGTGCCTTCACCATCGATCTGACCGGTTTCTTCAGTGTTTGTCTGGAGCAGGGCAAAAATCAATTCCTGCTTCTTGAGCCCGCCGATTCCCTGGATTTTGTACTCTTTAGCAAGCTTGGTAAGCTCACTGATTTTCATCTTATTCAATTCTACAAGATTCATTCATTCTCCCGAATTTTTGTTTATTATCTTTAACAGGCTGAAATTTTTTTTGAAGTACACCTTTTTGAAGTCTGAAGCCAAAAATGACATGAAAAAACAGACGGATAGTTGAAAAAAAATTAATAATTTTTGATAAATAAGGTAAAAACCTTATCTTGTCAAGAATTCTTTTTGGATTTTACCAAAGAGATTATCAACAGATTCAAAGAGTTCAGCATTTGTCCCGGTGTTAAACAGGACATGGGCTGCCCTGACCATTTTCTCCTCCTGGGGCATCTGAAGACAAAGCATCTTCTTTGCATCGCTTTCTTTCACCTGATCCCGTTCCGAAATCCTTTTGACAAGATCCTGATCCTCTGCCATGACTGCGATGGTCACATCAAAAAATTGATCCATGCCGGATTCAAACAGCAAGGGCACTTCAACGGCAACTGCATTTATATCCTTATAATCTGCAGCGTTGATCTGAAGCATCATTTGTTCGAGTATCCTCGGATGCAGGATAGCTTCCATTTTTTTTCGCAGTTCAGGGTCATCTAATATAAGATTTCGCAATTTGGGTCTGTCCAGCCCACCCGTGTTCAAAAGCACATCTCGACCGAATACTTCAAGGATATCTTTAAATCCTTGTTCTCCCGGCTCCACCACCTGCCTTGCAATGATATCACAGTCCAGGGTAATGAGCCCTATTTCTTTGAACCTTTTACAGACAAGGCTTTTACCTGAGCCTGCCGAACCTGTCACTGCAATTTTCAGAATTTTTTTATCCATTTCAATCGACACATTCTGTGTTTTGTCCGAACCGAATTTCGAGTCATGAATTTCGAGTCGTTGACTATAATATGGTTCTGTGGTAGTTTTCAAGACCATTTTAATATTAACTGAAAGGATACGGATTGTGGAAAGAACATTATCAATCATCAAACCCGACGGGGTTGCAAAAAACGTGATCGGTGACGTCATCAGGCGGTTTGAAACCAACGGCATCAAAATAGCCGCCATGAAAATGATTCAATTGACCAAAACCCAGGCCCAGGGGTTTTACGCGGTTCATAAAGAACGTCCCTTTTTCAACAGCCTGACGGATTTCATGACCTCAGGCCCCATTGTGGTCATGGTTCTTGAAGGCAAAGATGTCATCGCAAAAAACAGGGAGCTCATGGGAGCAACCAATTTTAAAGAAGCCAAAGAAGGCACCATCAGAAAAGCATATGCCACCGATATTGAAAAAAATGTGGTTCATGGTTCAGATGCGCCCGAAACCGCTGCCTTTGAAATAAAATATTTTTTCAATGACCTTGAGATCCGGAAAAGATAATCCCTGCTATTGAAAATATCTGAAAACCGCAGCCTGATCCTTTTTCCGGCTGCGGTTGATCTCTTAATTCATTTTCCCTGTTTTATATCCGTCCCTGTCAACAATGACCTCTTCAAAGCCCTCACCTTTCAAAGCCTTTGTGACTTTCCGGTAAATATCCTCATTTAAAATCCTCTTTACCAGATCCGGCTCAACCTCAATCCCGGCTGTTTTTCCATGGCACCTCACCCTCACCTGGGCAAATCCGAGACTCTGAAGAAAGGCCTCTGCCCGGTCCACCCGCATCAGATCCGACGCCTCTATCCGCACATGATAAGGAATCCGTGTTGCAAGACACGACTGGGAGGGTTTATTCCAGGTTTCAAGTCCGAGACATCGGGAGCTTTCCCTGATATCTTTTTTTGTAAATCCGGCTGCTGCCAAAGGAGAGATAAAGCCAAGCTCTTCTGCAGCCCTTAATCCCGGCCTGAAATCTTTTAAATCATCCAGGTTGACGGCATGAAGCAAAGATGTGATGCCTGAATTTTCAGCCGCGTCCCGGATCAATGAAAAAATCTGCTTTTTGCAATGATAGCATCTCTCCCTGTTATTCTGAACCACTTCTCTATTTCCCAGGACGTCGGCCATCAGACAAATATGATCAACCTTAAGAGCTAAGGCCATCTTCTTTGCGAATTCAATTTCCCTTATTGGCACAAACTCGGAAAATACCGTGACAGCAAGTAATTTCTCCGGTTTTATTTTTTTGGCCACGGCCAGGAGAAATGAACTGTCAACCCCGCCTGAAAAGGCAATGGCAAAAGATCTCAACTCCCGCAAACTGTTTTCAAGCGCCTGGAATTTTTTTGTATTCTCTGCCGTAACCCGGTCTGTTTTCATACTGATTCTTCCCCCCAAAAACCCATATTGGCCCACATAATTCCAAGATTATTCTTGACTAAGTGCATGCCTTGATATATAAGCCAACCATTATTCGGCAGGCTTGCCTTACTGGGTGATCGTCCAACGGTAGGACTACGGACTCTGACTCCGTCAATCGAGGTTCAAATCCTTGTCACCCAGCCATAATAAAGACAAAGGTTTTCAGCGTTTCAGTTGAAAACCTTTTTTTATTGAGTTTCATATCTTGCTCTTAGCTTACTACTATTTTATGGTATGGAAAAGGTTATTTGCCTTTTCTCCTGTTGCACGGTTTTGCCTTAACGTAATCCCCGGATTTAATGCTGTTAAATTTTTCTTATAATTTTCTTTTCCATTTAGCTGCCATTAATGATAAAGATTTTACAAAACTCAAACGGATTGGATATGAATGATGCACACCACAAGCTTGAAGAAAAAAAATCTTATCGCACAATGGGCCTTTGATACCCGTCCCATTCTTGGAAGGCTGCATTTATGGCTTGAAGATGTCAATATTGAGTGGATCAAAGGGGGAACCGATGATGAACTGAACGATTCAATTTCCTTTGTTGATCCCAGAACAGAGCGAATGCTCGCCATGACATCGGCCGTAACCGCCCTTGGAACAAAGCTGTTCGGCCGTTTCGGGGAAGGTGCCGGTCTTGAAAAAAAAGAACTCAACCAGGTAAAAAAAGATGCCGATGCCATCTCTGCCTATGCCATGAGCGAAAGCCTCTGGTATCTTTCCAGGACACTGCCGGAAAACCATGCCATCATGGTCTGTCTCGGGGAAGGCCTCATGCCGAAATCTGGAGAAACGTCTGAAATGGGTGCCAATCCGCTTCTGGGATTTGGAAGGATCTATGCCCGGCCCGGGGTGGCCAAATTCCTGGAAGGCTGCGTCCGGAAACTGATCAATGACAAAACCTATGCCTGGGAAGATTTCAGGCATGACGTTGCCTTAAAGGATATCACGGTCTGGGGGGCTGCCATTGATACCCTTGAAAACACCTCCCGGTTTGCCAAAGGCGAAGAAACAGGACCCTTGACCGTACTTCACCTGTTTGATCAACCCCTTGCCATCACCGATCAGTATGAGGGCTATATCGGAACCCTGATCCTGCCCAGGGCGGTCATTGAAAAAGCGGAAAACGAATCCCTGCTGGTCAATTATTTCACCCCTAGAGAAAAAGTGGTGGACGCCATCAAAATGGCTTACCCAGGGATAAAACCATCACACATCCATGTATGGACCCTCCAGGGAAAAAGCCGGGAGAAAAGAATCGGAAAATTATGGAAACAATGGCAGAAAACCGGTGCCCATCTTGTGGATGAAAATTTCATCCTGCCCACAGGATTTCACCCTTTCACCGATTCCGGAACCTATGCCCCAACCTTTGCCGTAAAAACCTGGAAAGATGAGAATCTTGAAACCCATCTTTTCCTGGTTGATGGTTATGCAGCCTCGGCCGAAGCCATCCAGGCCGCCAGCCTTTCCTCGATTCTGGATATTGAAGTCTCCATGGCGGTATTATCATCAAAATTTGCCCTGACCTTTGATAAGGATGCGGCCAGCATGAAACTTGATCCGGATGCCGATGATTTCCCCCATTGCATGAGAACCGATATCCTGGAGGAAAATATGGATGATGCATTCATCGAATCCTACAGGGAAAGCATTCTCCTGGCCCGCAATGCAGGAATTCCACTGAAAAAAAGAACCTTGTCTGCCGATGATCTGATTGCTGAAAAAAAATGGCGGGCCATTGCCACATCCGGTTATATTCTTCCTGATCCCTATTCAGGACATCCCGGTGTCAATCGGATTTCAGAAAACACCTTTTCGGTTACGGTCCGGATGAGTTCAGAAGAGGCTGACAAGAAAATAACATTTGCCCTGAGGCTTCTTGAAACTTTTGATGAGAGCAAGCTTGTTTTCAGCCCGCTTCTGAACCGGTTTCTAAAGGGCGAGGACTTCAAAACCCGGGCCGTAAAAATATCAGATTCAGGCCGGATCCGAAATGAACTTCAGACCCTCTGCACAGACGCTCTGGAATATTTTGGAAACAAAGTCTTCCTGGAATTTGACAAAATCCCCAAGGCCACCATTTCCGAAGAAGAGCAGAAGATGCTGAAAGAAATCCTTTTATGGTACAAAACAAATTATCCCATCTGGTTTGAATGGCTTGAGCTTAAATAAATAATGGAGAACATATATGAGCAGCTTTAAAGTGAGTTTCCCCGGCAACAAGAAAGTTGATGTTGAGTTTAAAAATTTTGAAATTAAAACCGACCAGACCGTGAAAAACGGCGGGGATGAGACCGCACCCGAACCCTTTGCAATTTTTTTGTCTTCCCTGGCCGCCTGTGCCGGGATATATGCCAAATCCTTTTGTGACACAAGAAATATTTCAACAGACAATATGCAGCTTTTCCTGGATGTTTCGTTTAAAAAAGGCCAAGCCTATATGGAGGAAATCAACATCCGCCTTCAGGTCGCTTCAAACTTTCCTGAAAAATACATCAAACCGATTATCAAGGCCATGGAAGGCTGTGCAGTGAAAAATCAGCTTCATCCGGACATAAGGTCCAATACGACGGTTATATATCCGGACCAGAGCTAACCCTTAACGATTCAGTCAGGATAGTTCTGTCAGAATAAGTCTGTAATTTTTATGCCCGTCACCCCTGTTTTCTTAAGAAACTGTCCAGGGCTTCGATGAGAATATTGGAAAGGGTTGTGTTCTTTTCGTCGGCAAGCTTTTGAACTCTTTCTATCATGGCACACGGAAACTCAATGGTCATGCTTTGTGTCGGGTCGGTACATTCATTTTGGGTTATGTCATTGTCCATTGTTTTGTTATCACTTGATCGGGTTGATTAATAATACCGCTTCATTGCAAGCCGGTAGTATTAAATGGTTTTTATATTCTTTTCCCTATTCATCCTCTCAATGCTGATGACGGCATGTTCTTTTACATTGGAAATATGTTGTTTTAAAACTTTTATTGCACCGTCAAGATCGGAACCGGCAATGCAGTCATATAAGTGAATATGCTCTGAATCAACGGTTTCCATGGGGGTTACAAAAAGAATATTCCCCCGGTATTTGAGATATAAAAGGTCAAAAAGCGATTTCAAGGTATTGATCTGTAGGGTGCATCCTGAAAGTTCCGCAAGTACAAGGTGAAATTCCATATCCTTTAAGAGGCGCTCTTTTAAATAGATATCCCTGACAGCATCAAGGTGGTTGTCCAAAGCTTTTTTCAGCGCTTTGAGACCTTTTTGTCCAATCCTGGATAGGGTTTTTTGTAAAAGCGAGGTTTCAATCAATTCCCGGAAATCATAAATTTCAACGATCTCCTTAAGGCTGATATTTTCAGTATAATATCCGCGGTTGGGCTCATGCCGGACAAGACCCTGGAATTCCAGCCGTTTCAAGGCCTGGATAATCGGTGTCGTACTCATGCCCAGGCGCTCTGCAAGATCCCCGTATGAGATCTTTTGTCCGGGGATGATTTCATTTAAAAAAAACATCCGGCGAATCCCCATATAGGCCTCATGGGTATAATCCTCCGTGCTTTTCTTTTTTTCCCTCACATTCCGGCTCATGAACAGAATGAATATACCAAGGGTTGCATAAAATCAACCGGAAAAACATTTTATTTCATATTCCAACAGCCGCTCCGTCTATATAAACAGCAATTAATATATGCTTGACAGGGTGGTTTCAAACAGATATTTTTTAAAAAAAATTCATGTCAAAGCAAAAAATTCCTTTTTAATTGACAACCTCCTTCTGAATGCTCAATATCCATGATGTTTTTTCACCAGGATAAAAGACCGGATACATATCGGGAAAAAGGTATGAAAAATAGAAAAAAAAAGGTTTCATCGGGAATAAGCGGGCTGAACCGGATGCTGAACGGCCTTTTCATCGGCGATAATGTGGTGTGGTATGATGATGCCGGAAGTCTTGCTTCCGAATTCTCCATGAAATTTATCAACGAATCCCGGAAACAGAAAAAGTCCATTGTTTATGTCTCCTTTGACCGCTCCCCCAGAAATCTCATTGAAAAGCTCGGATTTTTGGCTGAAAGCCAGGAATTGATCATCCTGGATTGTTTTACAAACGGCAAAGGCGACAAATCGGAAATTTTTAATAAATTTTATGAAAAAGACGGTGCTCAATGGCCCTATAAAGTCATCAAAGTGACCCAGCCTGAGTCTACCCAGGCATTATCTGAAGCCATTCTGGGACTTCATAAAACCTTAACGGGCGATGTAAGGTTTGTGTTTGAAAGTCTTACCGGAATGGCGGATTTATGGGGAGGGGAAGATCATATTTCAAAATTTTATTCCCACACCTGTCCCCAGCTTTATGAACTGGACACCATTGCCTATTGGATGATTGAAAAAGATGCCCATTCCAATAAATTAAAGGCCCATATCAACCAGATCGCCCAGATGGTCATTGATCTTTCCATGGAGCAGGGGAAAAAAAGAATCAAACTTCTGAAAGCTGAAAACAGATCGCCGGCAAGTCTTGGAAAATCTTATCATTACTCCATTGAAGGCGGAGAGATCCTGATAGAAGGGGAAAAACCAAAGAATATCCAGGTGGATATCGGCTCTGCCATAAAAAATTACAGAAAACAACAAGGCATGTCGCAAAAAGAATTATCAGAACTGGTCGGGGTCACCTCCAGCAATATCTCCCAGATTGAAAGCAATCTTATTTTTCCTTCCATACCGGCATTGTATAAACTTGCCGAACATCTCTCAGTAGATGTGGGATCATTTTTCCAGGAAAAAACCACCCTTGAAAAAATTGTTTTTCAGGCATCGGATGGGGTTAAGATCAATGTTGCGAACAGTGACAGAAAAAACCTGGAAATTATTCAACTCACTCCCTTTGACATGAAAGGAAAGGTTGATCTTTTCCGGGTCAGCATTTTCCCCGGCAGAAAACTATCTTCCCATTTTTTCCTGTTCAAAGGAGAAGAAGCCGGCCAGGTTCTGTCCGGAGAAATAGATATGGTTTATAAGGATCAGACCTATTCTCTTAAATCAGGAGATACGGTTTATTTGAATACCTTCAGCCCGTCTCTCTGGCATAACCGGAAAGATGAGCCGACCATCCTTTTATGGATGAAAATAAAATGAGCCGGGGCCTTTGAAAATGGATCAGGGCCCCGGCTTTTGATAAACCCTTTATTTCTATTATGAATTCAGTATTTTTTTAGCACTTTCATTATTGACATCGGTTACATGGGGAATACCTGTTTCATGGGCGGTTTCCCGGTTGCCTGAAAAAATTTCCTGACGGGTAATCTGATTCAGGGAAAATTTTCTTGCGCCAGCCATGAGCTGCTGCAAGCCGCAGCCCAGCTTATCCGCCAGAGTATAGAATCCAATGGCGCCATAAGGAATCTTCTTCATTTCATCCTTGCCCAGTTTTTTCTCAAGATCATGGTATCCTGCAAAAATCTCATCCGCTGCTTTTCCAACTTCCAATACCGTTTTCGGCAGCTCATTCCAGTTGCCGTTCACAGACGCCCTTCTCTCAGGATAAATGGCACCTTCAATATTGGCACCCAAAAATCCCGGAATCATGATGGCTCTTCCCATGCAGATCAGTTTTGTATAGGGAGCGCCCAGGGCCAGTGCCTTAAAAAGATGGTCTTCAAGGGCAAACCCGCCGGCAAAAGACATATCCACAACATTTTTCCCTTTTGCCGACAGGATGCTGGCATATTCATGGGCCTTTGAATGAAGGTGGATGGACGGCACACCCCAGCTCTGCATCATATTCCAGGGGCTCATGCCGGTGCCGCCGCCGGACCCGTCAATGGTCAGAAGGTCCAGTTCCGCATCTGTAGCGAATTTGATGGCCATGGCCAGTTCTTCCATGCCGTAGGACCCGGTTTTCAGAGTCACCCTGTCAAATCCGATACCCCGGAGGTATTCCACCGTATTCATGAAATCATCTCGGACTTTGCTGACCGTATCCAGATTGGTTCCGCCCAGGCGGCTGTGGCGGGCAAAGGACTTGATAGCTCCCAGCTCAAAACCCTGCTGAACTTCAGGAAGTGACGGATCAGGGTCCACCACATATCCGCGGTCTTTCAGGAATCTTGCATATTCAATGCTTTTAACCTGGATTTCTCCGCCGATATTTTTTGCACCCTGGCCCCATTTCAGCTCAATAATGCATTTGTCTCCGTATTTATCCACCACATATTCTGCCACGCCATTTCGGGTGTCTTCAACATTAAGCTGGACAATAATGGCGCCATACCCGTCATAATACCGTAAATAGGTTTCGATGCGGCGGTCCAGTTCCGGTGCCTTAATAATTTTGCCTTTTCTGTCTTTCTGGGGACTGATATCGGAATTTCTGTCTACTCCCACGACGTTTTCACCGATGACTACAGGGATGCCGACCAGAGCGCCGCCGATGGCAAAGGAATTCCAGTATTTTTCTGCGATAAAGGTTGACCCAAGCGCCCCTGTCATCAAAGGCATCCTGATTTTTGTCTTATTCTTTTTACCAAAGGATGTCTCAAGGTTTACGTTGGGGAAAATGCAGTCATCCGGGTCATGGGTCATATCCCCGGTGATTCCGGTTGATCCGTAGGCATAGCCCTGGATTCTCAAAGAATTGTAGGACACGCCGACATGGTTGGTATTGTTGGCACCGGCCGTTACCAGGCCGAAACTCCGGGGATAAAGCAATTTTCTTCCCACCATGCTGGACTGCCATGTTTCACACTGCCCTTTACAATCTGCGCGGCATAATGAACAAAGACTTGATTCACAGATATCTCCCCGGTTTTTGGTTCCCAGGGCATCATTTCCTTTTGAAAATCTCATTTCCATTGTCCGATCTCCTTTTTTCAAATTCATTTTTACTTGTTACATTTCGCCGTTGAAATGATTTTTCATAAAATAAAAAAGGCATCTTGTCCGGATAAAACCCGGACCCGACGCCTTTGTCATTTTAATCATCTATTTTTACGCCATTGTAAAAATAAACATAAATTTCAAGTCAGAATTATCCTGAACAAAATTTAATGTCAACTTAATTTTTTTAAAAAAAATACTTTATACTTATCGGCGATGGAGGTGATTTCAAGATTCATTTAAAGCCGTGAAAAAAACCTTGACAGGAATAGGAGTTGTCTATAAAACGGAATGAACGTTCATTCTGAGATAAGGTATTGATGAATAAGCCGGACAAACGAGATGACATTTTACAATCCGCCCTGAAGCTGCTTGCTGAACAAGGCTTTCACGGTGCTCCCATGGCCCGGATTGCGGAGCATGCAGGTGTGGGGACCGGAACGATTTACCGGTATTTTGAAAACAGGGACGTCCTCATTCTGGCTGTTCACCGGATGATTTATGATGAATTGACAACATCTCTTCTGGCTCACTACCCTAAAGAGCAGTCCGTCAAAGAGTATTTTTTTCATATCGGCAACTGCATCATTGATTATTTTATTAAAAACTCTTTGAAATCAAGATACAATGAACAGTTTTTCAACTCCCCCTACGGCAATGAAATGCGGCGGAATGAACTGGACAAGGAAAACGGACAATATAATCTGTTCCAGGAACTCTACAAAAAAGGATTGGAACATCAAATCATCAAAACCGTTCCCATGACCATTTTTTTTGATCTGGCCTTTGCCCCGATGGTCTGGGCTGTCAGAGATCACCATCTGGGGTTCGTGGCCCTTGACAAGGCTCTTTCCGATACCATTGTTTCAGCATGCTGGGACTGCATAAAACTTTAATATTCGAAATGATCATTTCTTTTTATCCAATTTATCCAAAAACAAATGACAGGGTCTGAAAATAAAAAAATCTTAATAACAGATAATTCAATAACAGGTGCTGCATGAAAAAAAATAAAAATTTAGGGGTCCTGATTTTTCTGGGAATCATGTCCATGGGTTGGGGCCTTTCGGGCTGCGACAAAGCCAAAGAGGAGCCACCCCAAAAAGGATCCGCTCAGATGGCTGAAGTGTCCGTCATTACCCTTTACCCCGAACGGGTGGCAGTCACAACCGAGCTATCGGGACGTGTTTCTGCCTATCTTGTGGCAGATGTCCGGCCCCAGGTCGGCGGAATCGTCCAAAAAATGCTGTTTACAGAAGGTTCCGAGGTCAAGGAGGGGGATGTGCTCTACCAGATCGACCCTGCATTGTTCCAGGTGGCTTTCGACATTGCAAATGCAGCCTTAACCAGGGCTGAAGCCCTTCTTTTGCCGGCCCGGGCCAAGGCTGAGCGGTATAAGCAGCTTGCCGGATCAAATGCCATCAGTCGGCAGGATTTTGATGATGCCGATGCCGCAGGAAAAAAGGCTGAGGCCGATGTCATATCCGCCAGAGCTGAAGTGGATCGGGCGCGTATCAATCTTGCCTACAGCCGTGTTAAAGCCCCCATCTCAGGGCGGATCGGTAAATCCACGGTAACCACCGGTGCTTTATTGACTGCTTTTCAGCCCGTGGCCCTTGCCGTCATCCAGAAACTGGACCTGGTTTATGTGGATGTGACTCAGTCCAGCACCAGCCTGCTCCGGTTGAAACAAAGCATGGATAACGGATCCATCAAAAAAGGGACAGACCATCAGGCCAGGGTCAAACTGATTCTCGAAGACGGAACCCCTTACGCTAAGGAAGGCGTCCTCAAATTCTCCGATGTCACAGTAGACTCCGGCACCGGCTCTGTGATTCTTCGATCTGTTTTTCCCAACCCTGACCTCACCCTTTTGCCTGGCATGTTTGTCCGGGCCCGGATTGAAGATGGCATCAATGAAAATGCCATCCTGGTGCCCCAGCGGTGCGTGACCAGAAATGCCAAAGGCATTCCAACGGCAATGGTTGTGAGTCAGGAAGGCATGGTCGAAATCAGGGAAATTGAGATTGACCGGGCCCTGGAAAACCGATGGTTGATCAGTAAAGGACTGACCTCCGGAGACAAGGTGATTGTGGAAGGCCTCCAGAAGGCCCGACCCGGATCCACAGTCAAAACCATTCCCTTTGAAGCAGAGAAATAGAGGAGACATCCCGTGGCCCATTTTTTCATCGACAGGCCCATCTTTGCCTGGGTTATTGCCATCATCATCATGCTGGCCGGCATACTTGCCATCAAACAACTGCCCGTTTCCCAGTACCCGGCCATTGCTCCGCCCGAGATCAGTATCACGGCCATCTATCCAGGTGCTTCAGCAAAAACCCTTGAAAACACTGTGACCCAGATCATTGAGCAGAAAATGAACGGCATCGACAATCTGAATTATATTACATCCACCAGCGATTCTGCGGGAATGGTGACCCTCACCATGACCTTTAACTCAGGAACAGACCCCAATATCGCCCAGGTCCAGGTTCAGAACAAACTCCAACTGGCCACGCCCCTTCTGCCCCAGGTGGTTCAGCAGCAAGGCCTCAGGGTGGCCAAATCCACCCGGAATTTTCTCATGGTGGTGGGATTTGTGTCTGAAGATGAGAGCATGAGCCGTTATGATCTTTGTGATTATGTGGCTGCCAATATCATGGATGTCATCAGCCGCCTTCCCGGCGTGGGGGATGTGTCGCTTTTCGGGTCCCAATACGCCATGAGAATCTGGATTGATCCTGTAAAACTTGAAAGTTATAATCTCACCCCCAATGATGTGAAAGCCGCGGTCAGAGCCCAGAATATCCAGGTGTCGGCCGGTCAGTTGGGCGGAACCCCGGCAGTTTCCGGCCAGGAATTGAACGCCGTGATCACGGCCCAGACTCTTTTGAGAACCACGGAAGACTTTGGGGCCATTCTCCTTAAAACCAGCCCGGACGGCTCTTCAGTGCACCTGGGAGATGTTTCAAAAATTGAGCTGGGAAGTGAAAATTATGACTCCGTGGCCCGGTTCAACGGAAAACCCGCTGCCGGTGTCGCCATCAAACT
Source organism: Desulfobacterales bacterium (assembly GCA_031395015.1). Lineage (GTDB taxonomy): Bacteria > Desulfobacterota > Desulfobacteria > Desulfobacterales > Desulfobacteraceae > Desulfobacula. Next base: position 81,124 of record JANNUH010000033.1, read on the forward strand.
GGCGGCCAATGCCAATGCCCTCAAAACAGGGGATATTATCAAAGCCAAACTCAAGGACCTTTCGGAATTCTTTCCGCCGGGCATGGCATTCAAATTGGCCTACGACACCACTCCCTTTATCAGGATTTCCATCGAGGAAGTGATTAAAACCCTGGCCGAGGCCATTGTTCTGGTATTTCTCGTCATGTACCTCTTTCTTCAGAATTTCAGAGCCACACTGATTCCCACCATTGCCGTTCCCGTGGTTCTTCTGGGAACCTTTGCCGTTTTATCGGCCTTTGGGTTTTCCATCAATACCCTGACCATGTTTGCCATGGTTCTGGCCATCGGCCTTCTGGTGGATGATGCCATTGTGGTGGTGGAAAACGTAGAACGGATCATGACCGAAGAAGGGTTGTCCCCCAGGGAGGCCACCCGGAAATCCATGACCCAGATCACCGGAGCCCTGGTCGGGATTGCCCTGGTTCTGTCTGCGGTTTTCGTTCCCATGGCGTTTTTCGGAGGCGCCACCGGGGTGATCTACCGACAATTTTCCATCACCATTGTGTCGGCCATGACTCTTTCGGTCCTGGTGGCCCTGATCCTCACCCCGGCCCTGTGTGCCACAATGCTGAAACCCGTTGCCAAAGGGCATACCGTATCGGAAAAAGGATTTTTGTCTTTTTTCTTCAAGGGATTTAACCGATGGTTTAACGCTGGCAGCAACCTTTACCAATCCGTTGTGGGGAATATCCTTCAGAAGTCCAAACGGTATCTGGTTATCTATCTTGCCCTCCTTATCGGCATGGGCATTCTGTTTTTCCGCATGCCCACTTCCTTTCTCCCGGAAGAGGACCAGGGGATTCTTTTTTCACTGATACAACTGCCCGTGGGCGCAACCCAGGAACGAACCATTGAGGTATTAAAACAGGTGGAACACCATTTTCTTGAGGAGCAGAAGGAAGCGGTCAAATCCCTGTTTACCGTTGCAGGGTTTAGTTTTGCCGGAAGCGGCCAGAATATGGGAATCGGTTTTGTTCAACTAAAGGACTGGGACCTCCGGCAAAGACCGGATCTTAAAGCCAAGGCCGTGGCAGGAAAAGCCATGGGCGCCCTGTCCCGTGTCAAGGACGCCATGATTTTTGCCTTCCCTCCCCCGGCTGTTCTGGAACTGGGGAATGCCACCGGGTTTGACTTCCAGCTTCAGGACCGGGCCGGTTCAGGCCATGAAAAGCTGATGGAAGCCCGGAATATGCTTCTCGGGATGGCTGCCCAGAATCCTCTGGTCGCAGGGGTTCGGCCCAATGGCCAGGACGACACCCCCCAATACAAACTGGATATTGATTTTCACAAGGCCGGAGCGCTGGGGATAGCTGTTTCAGATATCAACGACACACTGGTCACGGCCTGGAGCGGCTCCTACATCAACGATTTTATCGACAAGGACCGGGTCAAGAAAGTCTATGTCATGGCCGATGCACCGTTCCGCATGAACCCCAGGGATCTGGATGCCTGGCATGTGCGGAACAACAAAGGGGAAATGGTCCCGTTCTCCACCTTTTCCTCAGCCCGATGGATCTATGGTTCCCCCCGACTTGAACGGTTCAATGGTATGCCTTCGCGGCAGATCCTGGGCCAGGCCGCTCCGGGAAAAAGTTCCGGGGATGCCATGAAGGCCATGGAGGAAATGGCGGCAAAACTGCCGGCAGGGATCGGTTTTGAATGGACCGGGGTCTCCTATCAGGAAAAAATGTCAGGCTCACAGGCTCCGGCCCTCTACGCCCTGTCCCTGCTCGTGGTATTCCTGTGCCTGGCCGCCCTCTACGAAAGCTGGGCCATTCCCTTTTCCGTCATGCTGGTGGTGCCCCTGGGCATTATAGGGGCTCTGGTTGCAGCCAATCTTCGCGGGATGTCCAATGATGTTTATTTCCAGGTGGGGCTTCTCACCACCATCGGGCTCTCCGCCAAAAATGCAATTCTGATCGTGGAATTTGCCAAGGAACAGATGGAAAAAGGCGTGGGCCTCATCGAGGCAACCCTTGAAGCCACCCGGTTGAGGCTTCGGCCCATTCTTATGACTTCCCTGGCCTTTATCCTGGGAGTGTTGCCCCTTGCAACCGCCAAAGGCGCGGGCTCGGGAAGTCAGAATGCCATTGGAACCGGGGTCATGGGCGGAATGATGTCTGCAACCTTTCTGGCCATCCTCTTTGTGCCCTTATTTTTCGTCATCGTGAGACGTATTTTCAGCGCCAAAGGGCAGACCCATTAAATGCTATTTGATGGGTTGCGGGTCACATATGTCATCTTTTTTAGCAGCACCTCGACCACATCCACCGCAAAAAAATTCGAATTTTGCAATTTGAGGTTTACAAAGATGTTTTTTCTTTTTGGCTTGCTGTCCACAGCTTTCACAAGTATATATTTTCCCGGCTTCTGTGGGATCGCATAAATGTCCGCTTTCAGATGATATTTTCCCACAAGTTTTACAGGTATAAGAAGTCATGACGCCTCCTTGATCAAAAAAAGGTTAACTACAAAAAAAAATGATCGAACACCCTGCAAAAAAATATATGCAGTTATTCTATCAAAGTCAAATAAAAGGACTCTATTTCAACAATCCAATCAATTCCTTGACAACCTGGTTTGATAAATATAAATATGCCGATAAATTTTAAAGACTTATGGAAATTATGAAACTCTGGTCGGTTTATCTATTAAAATGCGCTGATACTTCTTTATATTGCGGGGTCACCACGGATATTGACTTTCGTCTCTTAAACCATAATCAGGGAAAGGCTTCAAGATATACAAGAACCAGACTGCCTGTTGAATTGGCAGTTGTTAAAAAGGACCTTTTGAAAAGTGAGGCTTTCAAGATCGAGTATCAGATTAAAAAATTGCCGGCAGATAAGAAGATATCTGCATTGGAAAACTGGGAATTTTCATAAATGCCGGCATTGATAATTCCATACGATCAATTATCCCCTGAATCGCTCCACGGCGTTATGGAAGAATTTGTAACCCGCGACGGCACTGACTATGGCGAAGTTGAAATTTCCCTCGACATAAAAATAAATCAGGTATTGAGGCAGCTTAAATCCGGTAAAGCAGTTATTGTTTTTGACCCGGAATCTGAAACCTGTAATATTTTAAGAAGTGATGATCCGATTCTGAAGATGATAGAGAAATGATTTTCTGATTTGAAATTCATTTAAAAAAGGACTGCCCATGAAAATCAAATACAATGCCCCTGTAATTCTGACCTATGCCATCATCTCTTTATGTATTCTGCTGCTTACCGGCAGCGGATTTCGATCAAATTATGTTTCCTCTCCAGCCCATTTATCCTTTTCAAATCCATATTTTTATCTCAGGCTGATTTCCTATATTACCGGCCATTCCGGCTGGCCTCATCTCATTGGGAATCTGACCATCATCCTTCTGGTCGGCCCCTTGCTTGAGGAAAAATACGGTTCAAAAAAACTTCTGGAAATGATTTTGGTGACCGCCGTATCCACAGCATTGCTGAATGCATTGTTATTTTCAACCTCCCTGATCGGCGGCAGCGGCATTGCCTTCATGCTGATTTTACTCAGTTCATTTTCAAATATCAGATCCAGGGAAATCCCCCTGACCTTTATCCTCATTGCAGTGCTTTTTATCGGCAGTGAAGCCGTCTCAATCCTTAAACCGGACCGGATTTCGCAATTCAGCCATCTTGCCGGAGGATTAATCGGGGCGGGCTATGGGTTCTTTCGAACATGAAATGGATTTTTGGCGACCACAGATATCGCACGCCTGAAGGCAAAAATCTCTATAATGTTCCTATGTTTAAATTAACCTGGGAAACGATTTCCTGAATTAAGGCTGTTCTCCAATTAAAGAACATTTTGTCAGATGCTTTCTGTATCAACTATATTTACAAAAGTATAATTTTTGAAATGACTTTACATGGGTGCAACACAAAAAAGTGGCATAATCAAGCTGCCATCCCAATACTCTCAGGAAAGGTGTTGTGAAGTCTATTTTTAACAATATCACAAACCTTTCGACAAGCATTTTTCAATTTTCCTGTCAAAACTAATGCGCGCAGG
>JANNUH010000034.1:0-10613 GCA_031395015.1 Desulfobacterales bacterium
GCCATGCTGTTTGAGCGAAGAATGAGCGAGTTCATGGCGGTCAGCAAAGGTAATCTTAGAATTTGTAGCAATATCCATCCAGCGGACGTAAGGTGATCACCCTGGAACGGGTTATGCAAAATTTCTTATGACAAATATCCAGAATAAATTCTTGACCTTGCCGCTATTTTTTGTTAACCATACCGTCTTGAAATGGTTAACGAAGAAACAAATATAAAGAATATAAAAGATGAAATCCTGAAAGCCCTCTTTCAGGCGAATGGGGAAACCGTATCCGGCGTCAGGCTCAGTGCAATCCTGGACATTTCCAGGGTGGCGGTTTGGAAACATATTTCAACCTTAAAGGAAAACGGATTTGATATAGAATCCCGGCCCAGGGGCTATGGCCTTCTCAACCCGGATGATCTTCTGTTGCCCTTTTGTTTTGAGCCGGAATTTCAAAACAGGGTTTTCCATTTCCAGGAACTTGAATCCACCATGGATCAGGCCAAATTGCTGGCCAAAAGCAATGCCCCGCATTTAAGCGTGGTAATCGCCGAAAACCAGACCCTGGGGCGGGGACGGCTGAGCCGCAAATGGGTTTCATCAAAGGGGGGGCTCTGGTTCACCCTTATATTGAAGCCTCAAATCCCGCCGGTCCTGTCCTATATTTATAATTTTGCCGCATCGCTCTGCCTTTCCAGGACCTTAAATCGCCTGTTTGATCTGGATGTCAAGGTTAAATGGCCCAATGACCTTTTATTGAACGGGCAAAAACTGGCCGGTCTTCTTTCTGAAATGGAAACAAAGGGGGATATGGCGGAATTCATCAATATCGGAATCGGCCTGAACGTAAATAATACGCCCCGACAGCATGAACCCAGGGCGGTTTCGATCAGGGATATTCTGGACAGGACGGTATCGCGGCGATTGATTCTTCAAACCTTTCTTTCAGATTTTGAGGATCAGATCCGGACCGTTGACTGCGAAACCATAATCGGGCTCTGGAAGGAGCAGACCTCCACCATCGGAAGCCGGGTAAGGATTGAAACTTTCGGGGAAGTTTTTGAAGGTCTTGCCGTGGATGTGGACGAATCCGGCGCTTTGATGATTCAGGACAAATCCGATGAAATAAAAAAAATTATTTATGGGGACTGTTTTCATACCTGATAATTAAAAAAAGGAACACCAACGCATGAACTCTTCAAATCAGCTAAAAATGACCGTATATTCATCTTTATTTGTGGCATTTATTGCCGTCGGGGCTTTTATCTCCATCCCCATCGGGCCTGTCCCCATTGTGCTTCAGAACATGTTTGTGCTTCTGGCAGGGCTCATTCTGGGGCCTGTCTGGGGACTTGCCTGCGTGGCTGTTTATCTTGTCATCGGTTTTGCCGGGCTTCCGATTTTTGCCGGCGGGACTTCGGGTATAGGCAAACTCTTTGGCCCGACCGGCGGATATCTTCTGGGATACCTGCCCTGTGTCTTTATCACGGCAAGCATTTCAAAGGCGCTTGGCAAAAAAATGTCTTCCGATATCATTGCCATGGTCATCGGCTCCGTGATCGTTTATGCCTGCGGTGTTCCCTGGCTCAAGGCCGTGACCTCCATGTCCTTTGAAAAAGCCCTTACGGTCGGTATGGTCCCCTTTCTCATCGGGGATGCCCTGAAAATAGCGGCGGCTGCGTTTATGGCAAAAACCCTGAGACCCCTGGTCAGATTATAAGGTAAAAAACCGGAAAATATTGTGTCAAAGAACATCATAAACATAAAGGATCTCTCCTTTGTCTTTGAAGATGGCTACAGGGGGCTGAATCATATTTCCCTGTCCATTGACCAGGGCGAATTTATTATTCTGGCCGGAAAGAACGGGTCCGGGAAAACCACTTTTTTAAAACACCTGAACGGCCTTTTGATGCCGACATCGGGCCTGATCCGGGTGAATGGAAAAGATATTTCAAAACATCTTGTTGAAACCCGCAGAACCGTTGGCATGGTGTTCCAGGACCCGGATACCCAGATGGTCGGGGACACGGTTTTTGATGAGGTGGCCTTTGGTCCTGAAAATCTGAAATTAACCCGTGCCAGGATCAATGAAACCGTTACAAGAATTCTGAAAACCCTTAATCTTTATCATTTGAAGGACCGGAATCCTTCCACTCTTTCCGGGGGCGAAAAAAGAAAGGTGGCCATTGCCGGTATCCTGGCCATGGACCCGGAGGTCATTGTCTTTGACGAACCTTTTTCCAACCTCGACTACCCCGGAATTCTTCAGGTTATTACCACCATCCTGGGTCTGAACCGGTCAGGGCAGACCATCATGATTGCCACCCATGATATTGAACCCGTCATCTTTGAAGCCACCCGGATGATGATCATGGAAAACGGAAGCATCATGGAAGACGGTGGGCCTCTGAATCTTGTCCATCGGCTGGAATCCTACGGTGTCAGGGAACCCTGCTTCTCAAAATTCGGACTGGAGCCGGCGTCGTGGCAGAAATAACGCTTTTTACATACAGGCCGGGAGTGTCCATTCTTCATCTCCTGGATACAAGGCTTAAATTTTTCATCATCTGTCTTATCAGCATGTCCTTGATGTCGGCCGGGATTATTTCCTGTTGTTTCTATTTTTTTATTCTTCTTTTTTTCATTAAAAAAACAGGACTTCACTTCTTTTCAATTTTGAACCATATTAAATTATTTCTGATGCTGCTCTTTTTTATTTTCCTTGCAAGGACGGTTACTATGGAAGGGGGTTTTCCTTTTTATGGCCTTACGCTCAGTGAACAAGGATTCATGGAAGGCGCCATGACGGCCTTTAAATTTTTTCTGGTCATGCTGACCGGTCTGCTCTTTTCTTCCACAACCCGGCCCTCATCGGTAAAAGCAGCAGTCCAATGGTTTTTAAAACCCGTCCCCTTTGTCCCTGAAAAACGGGTAGGGGTCATGATCAGCCTTGCACTTTGTTTTTTACCCGTCATTCTAAGACAGGCAGAAGAGGTATCCGATGCAAGAAATGCACGATGCGGGCATCTTCAGAAAAACCCGGTCCGAAAAGCCATGGGCCTTGTTCTGCCTTTGCTCAAAAAAACCTTTCTGTCTGCCGACCATCTTGTTCTTGCCATGGAATCCAGATGCTACAGTGATGACAGAACCGACCCTGAGTTTAACCCATCGGGCAGAGAAAGCGCTTTTCTTTTGGGAAGCATTGCCGCCTCCATCTGTTTTGTCTTTTTCTGATCCGAGATTATATTCCGGTCATCTTTCATATTTACCATTGATCATCAGGGCCTTTTAGAGTAAAATCCGGTCCGCAATAAGGTTTCATTACTATTTTGAATGAGATAAAATGAATAATAAAGAACCGGTCAGGGGAGGGCTTTATGCCGAAAAATGAAGATCCGTTTCCAGGATCAACCATGTTCAACCTGAGGGGAAAGCAGTCTGTCCGGGCCACCTTTAAAATTTCCCAGAAGGCCATTGACTCCATCGGGCTGGTTGCCGTTCATATGGGCATTAAACAGAAATCCCTTTTTGACCATATTATCGAAGACCTGGAAGCCCTTGACACCCTTGCCCAGACCATTCAAATCCGAAATTTCAAAAAAATTACCAGAAAACAGAAAACCTATGTCTTAAGCCGTAAAACCATAGAGGCCCTTGAAACCATTTCCGAGGCCTATGGCATGCCACGGGATGCTCTGGTTGAATATTCCGTACAAAAGCTTGAATCCATCATCAGTTCCGAGAAACTGAAACATGAGGAAAGAAAAATCCTGGAAAAGGAAATGGCGGATCATTTTGCCCGGGGAAAATCATTCTATCAAAGGGCTGTCACTGTTCTGGGTGAAGATGATCCCTTTTGCCGGAGAATTGAAAAAGCACTCCTTGCCTGCCAGAAAACCCAGGAAGATATCAATGATTTTCTGGAAAAAAGCAAAGTCCTGGAAGGATTTTAATAAAAAATAACCCATACAGATCATTAGGAGGAAAACTTGATTGAAGTTCAAAATCTGACCAAGTATTATAAAGACTTCTGTGCTGTGAACAATATCAGCATGACGATTCGAAAAGGTGAAATTCTAGGTCTCCTGGGTCCCAACGGAGCCGGAAAGACTACCACCTTGCGAATGCTCACCGGATATCTGAGGCCAAGTTCAGGTGCGATTAAGGTCAATGATTTACAAATGCCGAAAGATGTATTGAAGATCAAATCCATGATCGGATACCTGCCTGAATCCGCTCCCCTTTATCACAATATGCTGGTTTATGACTACCTTGATTATGTGGCCAGAATAAAAGGGATTGAGGATAAGGAAACACGGTATGACCGGTTCCTGAAACTCTCGGAAATCTGTGGCCTTGCCGCCATCATGGACAAACCCATTGCCAATCTTTCCAAAGGCTTGAAACAAAGGGTGGGAATCGCCCATGCCCTGATGGCCAACCCTGAAATTCTGATCCTGGATGAGCCGACTTCCGGTCTTGACCCAAACCAGATTGTGGAAATCAGGGACATTATCAAAAGCATTGGAAAGGAAAAAACCATTATCTTCTCCACTCATATTTTAAGTGAGGCTGAAGCCACCTGCGACAGAATTGCCATTATCAACAATGGAAGAGTGGTGGCCGATGATACCCCCCTTAATTTAAAAAAGCGGGCCCAGGAGAACAGTCTGATCCGGCTGTCCCTCAAAGGGGCCGGCAAAGAAGACGCCTTCACCCTTTTGAAGGGCATTGACCCCGGGCTTGATGTGGCCCTGGTAGACCCTGTGGAAGAGAATCTGGTGTCCTTTGAAATTAAAAATTCAGGTGATCAGGATTTCCGGCCCGATATTTACCAGGCCATTAAAGGAACGGACTGGATCATTATACAATTGGCCAAAGAATCCCAGGCCCTTGAAAAAATATTCCGGGAATTGACAAGAGAGGTTGCCTAGCCATGAAGCAGATCAAAACAATCGCCATTAAGGAATTCAAAGATTATTTCATCTCACCCATCGCTTATATAGTGATATCACTGTTCCTGATTGTGACGGGATGGTTTTTCTTTTCCACTTTTTTTATTTTCGACCGCGCAGATCTGAGGGATTTTTTCTCCCTTCTTCCCATCATCTTTTCCTTTATTATTCCGGCCATCACCATGCGGCTTTTTTCAGAAGAAAAAAATGTCGGGTCCTATGAAATCCTCTTAACCATGCCGGTTACTTTCACAGATATTGCCCTGGGCAAATTTTTTGCAGCAACCCTGTTCACGGTATCCATGCTCATCCCCACCCTTTCCTACCCCTTGTTTATTTCCCTCATCGGCAAGGTGGATATGGGCCCTGTCATCGGCGGATACATCGGCGCCATCTTCCTTTCCGCAGCCTATTGTTCCCTTGGAATACTGGCTTCATCTTTGACAAGGAATCAGATCGTCGCCTTTATCATCGGTGCGGCTTTATGCTTTACCCTCACCATCCTTGATAAACTCTTATTTTTCATGCCGTCGAAACTCCTTCCCGTCATCGAATTTCTCGGGGCCAATTCCCATTTTGCGACCATTTCAAAGGGAATTATCGATTCCAGGGATATTCTTTATTTTGTCAGCGTTGTCTTCATTTCCATATTTTCAACCCATATTGTCATGCATGAAAAGAACTAAGGAGAAACAATGGGCACCTTTTCTTTGAAAGAAAAATATTTCAAATTTATTTTATACATTCTGGTCATCGTATTAATCAATATTGCCGGGGTTACGCTTTTTCTCAGGATGGACCTGACCCGTGACGGGCTCTATTCCCTTTCACCTGCCAGCATCGATGTTGTAGAAACCCTGTCGGAACCCCTGAGCATCAAAGTCTTTTTCTCAAAAAACCTTCCGGCTCCCCACAATAATACCGAGCGGTATCTTCGGGATCTTCTTGAGGAATATGCAAGAAGAGGGGATAAGTATTTTAATTATACCTTTTATAATGTCTCTGCCGAAGAAGGCACCCTGACGCAAAAGGCCGATGAAAACCGGGATATGGCCAAAAGCTACGGGATTCAGCCGGTCCAGATCAGGATCATGGAAAATGATGAGGTCAAATTTAAGAATGCCTATATGGGGGTTGTCATCATCCATGGGGATCTCATTGAAAAAATTGAGGCGGTCACCGCAACCCATGGCCTTGAATACAAGCTCACCACGGCCATCCAGAAGATGAACAAGAAAGTCAGTGCCCTGTCTCAACTGGATGAAAAAGTATCGGTCAGCATGTATTTATCCTCTTCCCTCAATACCATTGCCCCCCTCATCGGTCTGGATCAATTGCCTGAACTGGGAAAAGCCGTAACCCAAATCATTGAACTGCTCAATACAAAAAGCCTGGGTGTTCTGGATTTCAAACAATTTGATATTTCCGACAAGGCGGAACTGGATGCCATTGGAAAAAAATATGAATTAATGGCGCTCTCATGGCCTGCCCTTCCGGAGAAAAATATTGCGGAAGGCAGCGGTGCTGCCGGGATTGTCATTGCCTATAAAGGGAAAACAGCCACCCTCCCCCTGATCAAGGCGGTTAAACTTCCCGTCATCGGAACCACCTATCAGATGGCTGATCCCCTTGGGCTGGAAGCGGATATGAATGCCGTTGTGGAAAAACTCATCAATATCAATAAAGATCTTGGATTCCTTTTCAACCACGGCACCCTGTCCCTTATGCCGGACCAGATGGCCATGATGCAGGGAAGGCCGTCGGAAGGCCTCCAGGCCTTTAATTCTCTTGTGTCTTCCCGGTATTCCATCAAACCAGTTGACCTTAAAACCGGGGTTGTTCCCGATGGATTGAACTGCCTCATCATTGCAAGACCCACTGAAAAATTTTCAGATTATGAATTATTCCAGATTGACCAGGCCCTGATGAAGGGAACCAGCCTTGCCTTTATCTCGGACTCCTTTCAAGAGGCCCCGGCCCCTCCGGGCGGCATGGGAATGCCGCCGACACCCATTGATACCGGTCTTGAAAAACTGCTGACCCATTACGGAATCAATATTAAAAAGGCCTATGTTCTGGACAAGCAGTGCTATAAACATCAGGCTCCCCAGGAAATGGGCGGCGGTGAGCAGAATATCTATTTTGCCCCCATGCTGAAAGATGCCACCATCAATACAAAACCGGATTTCATGAAAAACATCAAGGGGCTGATTGCCATGCAGATATCTCCCCTTGAGATAGTGGAAGAAAATATTGACAAGGAAAAAATCACCGTCACAAAGCTTTTATCTTCGTCCGATGAGTCCTGGCTCATGGAAGGCATGATCAATTTAAACCCCATGTTTATCCGCCCGCCGGAGATGAAGGCTGAGATGAAGTCCTATGACCTTGCCTATCTTCTCTCCGGAACATTTACATCCTATTTCAAGGGAAAGCCCATCCCTGAAAAAGAAACAATAAAAAAGGGAATACTGGAAGAAACTGCTGAAGAAAAAACTGCAGGAAACATAAAGAAGTCGGAAGGCAAGCCCATGCCCGAAGGCCCGACGGCCAGTTACAGTTTTCTTGAGACCTCCAAGCCTGTGAAACTCTTTGTTCTACCCTGCTCCCAGATGCTGGGGGACAATATGCTAGACCCGGAGGGACAGTCCACCAATGCCACATTTATTCTCAACATCATTGATCACCTGAATGGCGAGAATGACATTGCCATACTGCGAAGCAAACAGCAGACGCTGAACCCCATCGCTCAAACCACACCCTTTGACAGGGGATTTATCAAGGCCGCCAATATTATCGGACTGCCCATCCTGGTTATCCTGTTCGGAGCCGGCGTCTTTATCAAAAGACGCACCAGAAAAAAGAAAATTGCCAACCGGTTTAATATATAAGAGGAATGTCCCCATGAAAAAAGAATATCTGATACTGATCGTACTCATCCTTTTATTCAGCGCCTATCTTTTTCTTCATAAGGAAAATAAGGATAACACCACCCTGCCTGAAATCAAAAAAATAGATATTTCACAAGTGACAGGCCTGATTCTGGAAAAAAAAGAAGGAACCATCAAATTTACGCGGAAAGACAAAAAATGGTTCCTGACGGACAAGGAATATCCTGCAGATTCTCCTTCTGTTGAAAGTATGCTGGATGCCTTGAAAAAATTAAAGCTGTCAGCCCTTGTGTCTGAAAACCAGGACCTGAAACGATATGAACTGAACGATGAGAACAGAGTCCTGGTCAAAGCCATGAAAGAAGCGGAACCTGTTTTTGAATTTGCCGTGGGCAAAACAGCGCCGACCCAGAATCATACCTTTATAATGATCAAAAATGATAAAAACGTCTATCATGCCAACGGCAATTTAAAATCCCATTTTGACAAGACGGTTGAAGACTACAGAGACAAGAATGTGCTGGAATTTAAAGAAGCCTCCCTGAAACGGGTGACCCTTGAAAAAGACGGGGTGTCCAGGGCCATCCTTCCCCGTGAAGTGAAAAAAGAAGAGACCAAAGATACGGAAAAAGATAAGACAGCAATAACCTGGGCTTTTGAGGATGGAAACCCGATAGATCATCAGGTTTTTTCAAATCTTTTACCCATGCTTTCATTCCTGAAATGCCGGACATATCTGGATTCCCCGACGAAAACCGAACTGGAAAAAAACAAACCCCTCTGCAAAATAATTCTTGAAAATGAAAGCCGCCTTGAATTAACCCTTTTTAAAGGCGATAAGGAAGAACAGATCAAAGGGATTTCCTCCATGAACGGTTATGCGTTTGAACTCAACCGGTTCAATGGAAAGGAAATCCTATCCAATGTAGAAAAACTGCTGGGGATTCAAAGGGACGAAAAAAAGAAAGAGTGAACCCGGTTTTAAAAATAATTTATCAACCCTATAAATGGCTTTTTGCTCTTCCTCTTGTTTTTATTTTCACCTTTGTCTTCGGCTTGATCGCCATTCTGACAGGGATTATCCTCAATCAGGATGCCGTTGATATTATTGCCGTTGTCTGGGCAAAGCTCTGCTGCGCCGTTGTTCCCCTGAAAGTCAATATCAGGGGAACAAAAAACTATACCCGGAATACCGCCTATGTCATTGTGTCAAACCATCAGAGCATGGCTGATATCCCGGTTCTTCACGGTCATCTGGGTCTGGATATCAAATGGATCATGAAAAAGGAACTGGGGGAAATCCCTGTTTTCGGGGCTGCCTGCCGCCATCTGGGATGTATCACCGTGGATCGGGGCAATCATACGGCTGCTCTTCAATCCATTGAGGCTGCAAAAAAAACGCTGTCCGGGAAGGCCTGTGTGCTTTTTTTTGCAGAAGGAACCCGAAGCCGGGACGGTAAAGTCATGCCGTTTAAAAAAGGGGCCTTCCGGTTTGCCCATGAGACAAATATTCCTATCCTGCCCCTGACCATCAGAAATTCATACCAGGTTCTTCCTTCGGGCTCCCTGGATCTTACACCCGGAACCGTGGAGGTTGTGGTTCACAGGCCAATCCATATGTCGGATTACAACCTGGCCCGCCTGGATGAGGTCATCTTCACCACCCGCCAGATCATTTCCGATGCCTTGTGAAATAATCAGATCAGCCCCATCAGCATTTTTGTGCCGACCACAAAGAGCAGCAGTGCAAAAACCCGTTTTAGCTTATCCACTGGCAGTCTGTGGGCCAGCCGGACTCCCAGGGGAGCCGTCAGCATGCTGACACAGGCGATTCCGAAAAGGGCGGGGAAATTTATATAGCCCATGGAATAGGCAGGAAGTAAATCATGACCCATACCATTATATATATAGCCGATGGTTCCGGCCACGGCAATGGGCAGACCAATGGCGGCCGAGGTGCCGATGGCATGGTGGATGGGAATATTGCACCAGACCATGAAGGGGACCGACAGGGATCCTCCGCCAATCCCCACAAGGCTTGAGACTCCGCCGATGATATTTCCCGCTGCAAACATGCCAAGGGTTCCGGGTAATTCCCTGGATGCCTTTGGTTTTTTGTTCATTAGCATCTGGGTGGCCACCACATATAGGAAGACGCAGAAAAAGCCCTTTAAAAACCGGGTGGACATGGCTGCGGCAAAACAGGACCCCAGAAAGGTGCCGGTAAATATACCGATGACAATGCGGCGCACCACTTCCCAGCGGACCGCCCCCCGCCGGTGGTGGGCCATGAAACTGGACACCGATGTAAACATGATGCTGGCCATGGAAGTACCCAGGGCCATATGCATGAGGACCTCCGGCGATACCTCCTGGTTGCCCATGACATAGACCAGCATGGGAACAATTACGAGCCCGCCGCCGATCCCGAGAAGCCCGGCCAGAAAACCGGCAGTGGCGCCCAGGCCGCAATAGGTAATAAGAACCGTTAACATGAAAAAAACTCCTGTAAATTTATAAACAGCTTTGGAAGATACCGGAATTTTTCCCGGTCTGCAAGACTTTCAAACGGGCAACCCATAATGGCAATTATTCAGCACTGGATATTTGCCATAAGAAACTTTGCATAAGCCGTTCCAGGGTGATCACCTTACGTCCGCTGGATGGATATTGCTACAAATTCTAAGATTACCTTTGCTGACCGCCATGAACTCGCTCATTCTTCGCTCAAACAGCATGGCGGCTTAACCGCGTGATAAACAAACACTATCAATTGGCGGAA